>JBHPMF010000134.1:0-3985 GCA_042563375.1 Elusimicrobiota bacterium
TTTCCATTCAGAAACTTCGCCTTCTCCAAAGAGGGAGGGCTACTGTTTGCATCGACATTTTGAATCTTGGGCGCATATTTCATGCTCTGTCTGCACATCTCCATTACCCCTGATATGTGATAGCTGGATATCATGTTTGCGCAATACGCGTCCCAGCAGTAATCGCCTATGGCAGCTTGCGGGATTTTCTTCACTGCACATTATCGCGACACGGTTATCCTGTGCTAATTTCCGAAGCCACTCGATGTCAGCCAAAAAGTCTTCTTTTCCTGCCAGTTTATAATACAGGACCCTCCCATCTTCATCGTATATCTGTTCATCTTGCGGCATTCCCCCCAGACTCTTGCCTTTGAAGTGATATTCAATCCCATAAGATGGCATCTTGCCCTTCACCTGCTCATAATTAAAATGCGGCGAGTATTTTGAATACGGGCTGGATCGCACATCTACCAATACTTGGATGTTTTGCTCCTTTAACAAGCTGATGAGCTTATCAAAGGTGTGGTTTGAATGCCCGACAGAATAGATTTGATGCATGGGATATTTACTATTTTAATTCAGGCCGCGTAGATTGTAACCTAAGCTAACGGTTAACCTACAGGACTCAGCGCTGATGATGGTAGCCCTTCTTGAAAGCAGCCAGTAGGGCTAAACCCTCCTTGCGCTTCTTTTCTGCTGTCTCTTCCAGGAAACTTGCGGCCATAATATCTAGGAAGGGCAAATCCGGATCATCAGATTTCATTAGGAACCGGTCCAAATACTGCGCAGCAGCCGCAGATGCCAGCGCCCTGACTTCTATACCAAGTAGAACGGCCCCTGCGGTCTCATAATCCTCATGCGCGAGCCCAAATTCTTTAGCCAAATCATAACGCCGTCCGTCCATGGTGCCGCTGGCATAATTTCGCAGCCAGTACTCGATATCCCTGACATCGTCCTTATGTTTCTCGTTCCTTTGGGCTTTACGCTCCAAATAGGCAATGATCTTTAACAGAACGAAGCCCGGAACCGTAATCACCGGAACAGAGAGACCATCCCCTACCGTGACCCTGCATGCCGCAGCACAAACCTCATCGAAGCCCACCACCGTCATCTCGAATTCAGACTTCGGCCAGGCCAGTTTTCCGTCCGGTGCGATTTGAGTCCCATAAGGAATGAGATCCACCATTGCTGTTCCACGATGCAGCCGATGCTCGATGCTGCGATCAGGAGTGAATTTGCACTCAAGCAGTTCATTACGGAGCTTTTGGTAGGTGGGCCAGTTGCGCACATATACGCCAAAGTCAGCATCATTGGTCCTGCGAAAACGCGGATAATCCGACTCTATTTCGGGTGTAAGCTCAGCCATCAATGCTCCGACCAGGACGATATCGATCTTCAGGCCTTCGGCGATTTTAAGAACGCCTCGAACGACTTTTTTGAGTTCGCTATCCATGAGCGATCCCAGGTTCTATGAAACGTTTGTAGATCATTTTAGCTGTCTCGATCTCGCGCGCTCCTCCGGTTTCCAGAAGTTCTGCATAAATCAAAAGTGGAGTCACTAGGGGCCATGCCCCCTTGGGTTTATCCGCGATAGCGGTTGTATCGAAGAGACGCAGCAGGGTGACATTGCCGCCCGCATCATCGCGTAGCATGGGTTCCTGTTCCAGCTTCGCCCTTGCCTGGTCATCGACAAATAAAATGACATTATCCGGTTCCAGATAATGGGTCAGTTCCCGGCCTGCCATTCCCCCGGTCACGGCCCAGCGTCCTTCAGCGCCAGCCAGGCATTTAGCAAATCCATCCAGGATGTCTTTAGGTTTCTGTGTTTTGTGCCTATAGCGCCCTAGCAGGCACGCTGGTCGTAGCTTAAGCGCGTATCCTCGCACAAAGAGCTCGATAAGCCCCTTAAGATCGCCAAATCGCCGCTTGTCGCGAGCTGCAGGCAAAAGCCATTGCCCAGCCCGAAGTTCCTTCATGATGATGTGTATAGTCCCAAGAGCAGTCCCTGCTCCTTTGGCTATAGCGCGAAAAGGATCGTTTATTGCTTTGGGGTGGGTCAGTAGATAATGGACCACTTTAAGCCCGCAGGGCTCAATAAGACGGCCAGGTTCGGCTTTCAGGGGACGGTCCAGCTTCTTACCCCGTATATCTATCATGATGTGGGGCGGCTTTCGGATAAAAGCATTTCCTTGCGCGTCAATAAAAAACACCCCTGCCTGCCGAAATTCCACAGCTACATGCTCTGGGATCCAGGGGGCAAAAATCGTGACATCGGCTCTGCTGCCGGTTAGGCCTTTTGTTTGGAGGATAATATGTTGCGCCTGGTTCCGTGTTGTAATACATCTCTTTACTTCTACAGCTAGTCGCAAAGTGGGTTTTGTGCCAATGTGGAGGTCAAAGTCATAGCCATGCACCACATGCCGGTCTGGGCGGACAGCTAGGTTCGGACCTAATGCCTGCCTAAGCCTCTCTAGGCATGCTTTAACTAGGGTGTCTGTGTTCACTATATTAGCAGTGTTCATTGTTAATGAACAGTATAATATGCAGAACATGATTTGTCAAGGGGCAATTTTTGGGGCCGTAGGGCCGAGCATGAAATTTCTGAGCAACTTTATGGGATTATTTCCAGGGAGGCTCTTTGCCTACGACTTGCTTGATCCAAGTAGCGTGCGCGAATGATTCTGGAGAGTGTCCGGTTTCAAGATAGAGATTAGTAAAGCCCTTGTCATGTAATTCTTTTGCTACGTCTTCCCCCTTTATTCCTTCTCCCAACTCCGAATCAAGGTAAATAGGAATTGAACGATCAGGGCCGTCTTTTTCAAGGAGCTTCATAAAATCCTTGGGCTCCTTGAATGCCTTAAGATCCACGCCTTTCTCCTGTGCAGCCATGTTCCAGACCATGTGAACCAGGGGGTCGTCATCTATTAAAACCGCAAGTTTGAGGTTAGAAGTTTGAGGTTGGAGATCGGCAACCGCATCCTCCTGCTCGTTTTTCGCTGCCTCAACTTCCAACTTCGAACTTCCAACTTCTGACTTGATCTTTATGGGGACAAAACCGGCCAGACCCTTGGGGATCATGCGGACGCTAAGTCTGAGACATTCTTCTAATATGGCCCTTTCTCCAAATCTGCTTGTGACGAGGATGGCGCTTTCTTTTATGTTGAGCTCATTGAAAGATTTAGGCATTTATTTTCTGGTCAAGTTGGACTTAGTACAGGTTATCATTCTCCAGAGGTGAATTACGATTTCAGTTTTAAATGTATGCATGCGGGCTTAAATCCCAGCTTTAAAAAGAATTTTTGTGATCGTACATTGAAAAGGTGGATACCCGCTTGATATATATCCGCATTCAATCCCTTAATATCTTCCAGAAGTTTTCTGTGCACGGACAACCGAGCCTCTTTATGCAGGCTTTCCCTGATCCCGATCCACCCGATTTGCATTACTTCTCTGCCTGCGCAATCCTTGTCTTTGTAAGTGAATAAGCTCGCAACATTTTCATTATCAATCAAATAAGCGGCTCTATATACAGCGTTTTTCATGGCATGTTCAAGCGCGTCCCTAAACAATTTTGTGAGCCCGTCACCGAGATAACTCTTCCATCGTTCAATGAAGGTGTGTTCAAAATCTGTCCGAATGAGTTCGATGGGCGCTTCAATTTTTCTAATGTGATGGGCATGAGGGCCTAGCTCCAGCCTATTCTTTGCGGCCAAGTCATTTGCTGATGCGATAAAACCCAGCTGGGCGAAAAATTGTTCGGGCATCATGTCCCGGCAGAGGGCCAATTGATCAAAAGATGGATTCTCAGGTCGAAAAACCAACCAGAAGGCCGGATCGCTAGTTAGGGCCAGAAGACTGGCGGGGGCAAGATCGGAAAAAGACAGACATGAGTATATTTTTTCATCGTTGGTTTGTTGAATAATCTTAAATTGGTTCATTTCCCCTCAAGGAAGATGAGGATAAGAAGATAATAGCAAGTGGATAAGGAAAAATAGCAGAAGTTATT
>JBHPMF010000135.1:0-3913 GCA_042563375.1 Elusimicrobiota bacterium
GTGACCCCAACGCCGTTCAGGGTATCAGGATACAGCGCTTTTTTATTCCAGACCATCAAATCCGAATCCGCCAAAACCATATATGCGGTAACCGGTATCCGGCATCGTTAAGTTGGAATTCATCGCCTTTTGCGTGCCAAGTCCGCACTGCAATCCCAGTATAGAATTCAAAGTGATATAAATATTCTTAGTGCTGTCCCGGAAATCACTTTTATCATTGGTAAGGATCAAGCCTGTCCCCCCGTGCGTTTTATCGAAGATATCCATTCCGTAGTTCTCTTTTGTTGAACAGGAATAAAGCCCAAAAAGCTTCGGGGATCCGGAGCGCAGGGTTTTAAACATCTTTCTTTTATCAAGATACGTATCAATGTCGCCTCCGGTGATTCTCCAGCTCGCGGGCTCATTTGTTTTGGCGGGAATGGGATAAAATGCCAGCCCCCGTCCGCTCCTGGAATGAGCCGTGTAAAGGACTACGTCCGCCGTTTCAAGGCTTTCTAAAAAAGCTTCAGCGATCTCAGCTGACTTTGCGCGCTGCTGCTTGCTGCACTTTACTAATCCTAATAAGGATCTGATGAAATAGGGATTATTAGCCTTATCACTTGGGCTAAACGCGGCATTCATTATAGTGATCTCTACATATTTATATGCCCCGTCAGGCCCTCTTATTCTCTTGGTGAGCTTGTCAGCGTCTTCCAGCGGACTTGACGCTCTTCTAAAACCGCATGCAAAGAATTCTCTGGAAGGACAGGGAAACAGCAATCTTTTGGCGAGCGCTTCGCGATGAAACTGATCAACTACGCCAAATCTGGCATGCTTAGCATAATCTTCATCCGGCTCATAAGACTCCATGTGATCCATATAGCCGTAAAATATATCGATCTTCAACGTGTTGTCATCAAAAAGGTTTTCATACGAACTTTTGCACTTTTGCAGATATTCATTGTTGCCCCGCCTGTTACCGATATCCCGGTATGAAACAACATTGCCCATCTCAAAAATAGACGCCTTTGCCCTTTCAAGGGCTTCAGCAGCTTTTTTTGCAGCTCGGATATCTATAGGAGGGAAAGCAAACTCACCAGTTGCATCAAGATACGGATGGAATCGAGGAGGACAGTTCTTTTTATCGCCAGGATGATAGTTCGATTTCTCCGCCAAGGCACTAGAGGATAAAAACATCAAGAATACCGATAAACTGAATAGTATTTTCTTCATTTTATTTGTACCCCCATGCTTAGTTTTACCCCCGAAATGTGAAAAAAGCAAGGGGCATATTGTTGAGTGATTGTAAGGCCCGGATACGTTTTAAGTCAAGCCGACTTCACGTGCATATTCATGAAAAAGGGGTCAAATATTCATTTACTTGACCGTACCTGGTCTCGATGTTCGACTTTTCGGTCTCAAAAGTAGAAAGTCGAGACCAGGCACCTTGGCAAATGAGAGCTACCGGACATGAGAGTGAAATAGTGTATTACTTCGCTTTTATTGATGGCAAGCAGGTTGGGCATGACGGATCATACGGAACTATTTGGGATGCGAAATTTGAAGTCACTGTGCATGAGAATGACAATGCATGCTACATCCATTCCAGAGACGCGGAAAAATACGAAAAGCGCCTAAGCCTCGCTCCCCCCTCCAAGTGGCACAGGGAAAAAGTTGTTCATGGCAAACATGAGGGAGAGCTAGCTGTGTTTAAAGCTGATAACTTTGAAAACATGTCTTACGAGACGCTTGCTGATGGCGCCAGACAATATCGATTTTCAAGCGTAGACTATATGCTACTGAACAAAAATGAACAAACCCTTATATTCCGCTTCATACCAGATATCAACAGGTGCTCGGTCACAGCAGATGTAGCCCTCCACGGCAATAACCCCTCCAAGGAAGACCGGGAGCTGGCGAGAAAAGTGGCTTTGAGTTTCCGGTACATGGATTGAATGCTGAATCCTCGGGGTCACGTCTTTACATTTAGCTTTTGGACAGATTGAATCCTAATCTCTTGCGACTGAAAAGTTAAATGTAAAGACGTGACCCCGCGTACTGATTTTGGGCCAACAACTTGCGAACTGTCCTTTGGCAGCCTGTATCAAGTGACCCCTATTTTGCGGGTGTTTCATCTTGCGTGATCGCGCGCAAGCGTTCCAGGTCATGCTCAAGCCCGTCCATGCGATCAAGAAGATCCAGAATGATACAGCCGGCGAAAACATCGATGTCGAGACTGCGGCAGATTCTTTGAAGGCGTCTGAGGCGGGCAAGCTGCGAAGGGGTGAATTGGGCGCGGTCTTCAGGCAGGTCTTCCAGGCGAAGAGCCCCATGCCATACGCACTGTTCAAGGAACGCGGATTCGATTTCCGCGATCGCTGCCAGCATCTCTAAGTGTTCCCTGAGCCTCTCATCAAACCGGAATAGGTCTTTAGGGTCAGGTTTCATGTGCCGGCCTCCCGCATTTCTTGATATGCCCGCTGCATCCGGTCATTGGTCTTATCCGGAATATCTATTTGCACCACCGCATAGAGATCTCCCCTGGAACCGCCATCCTTGTTCAAGCCCTTACCCGCTATCCGCAAGCGGCGGCCGGTATGCGTCCCGGCCGGTATGCGGATACGCAGCGGCCCCTCCAACGTGGGAACTATGATCTCCCCTCCCAGAAAAGCCTCCCAGGGCATAGCAGTCACAGTGGTCTCCAGGTCACTGCCAAGAACTCTGTAAGCGGAATGAGCAAGCAATCTTATTTTAAGGAACAGGTCGCCCGGTTGCGCGCCTCGGGAAGAAGGGCTGCCCTGGCCGCGCAAGCGCAGCCGCATACCATCGAGAATGTGCTTGGGCAGATGCACGGTAATGGATCTTTCCTGCTTGGTTTCTCCCACGCCCGCACAGGCCGGGCAAAAGCGATTTCCCTGCCGGCCTGATCCCCGGCAGACGGAGCAAAGAACGGGCGCGAGAATGGAGATCCGTTTATCCCCGCCCCGAAGCGAGTCCTCCAGTGAAAGCGGCAGCTCCGCTTCCACATCCTGCCCCTTCCCGGGGCTTCCCCGGAACGCCTCACTCCCCTTAAAACCCTGTCCGCCAACATTCCCAAAAAGCGTCTCAAAAAAATCACTGAATCCCGCGAAGGAATCACCCTGCTCCGCTGTCCAGGATTCGTATCGCGCGCCCCCTGCGCCCGGAGAAGGGGCAGCGCCCCGGCCCGATCCCCAGTCCTGTCCGATATGATCGTATTTATCCTTCTTTTTGGGGTCGGAAAGCACCTCATAAGCCTCATTGATCTCTTTGAACTTTTCCACTGCTTGGGTTTGGTCCTTGCCCAGATGCAAGTCCGGATGATGCTGTTTCGCCAGATAAGCCTTCTTTATCTCATCAGCGCAAGCGCCCTTCTTTGTCCCCAGTATCGCGTAATAATCTTTATACTTGATTGCCGTACCTCTTACTGATTTTTTTGTGACCGTGCCAACCCGGCACGGTCAAATATACTTGATGCGAGTATTATCCTGAGTTATGCCGGTCTTCTTTGCCTGTCTTATCACAAAGAACCATTTTATGCGCGATGAACCTCGACCGGGCGCTGCCATCAACTTTTAATTTTTTCTGCCGGCACCAGAGAACCAATTCGTCAATCTCAACATCAACTTTACAGGCAATGACTCCTCGCTTTTCCAGATCCCGCAGTTTCTCTCGGACGTTAACCTCCCACTCCTGATACGTGTCATGCAAGTTATCTTTATCCGCCGCGACTTCCCTGAGTTTTCGCCATTGTTCCTCGCTATACCAGGCAAATCCGGCAATAACCCTGTCCGGCCCCATGTTTTTATTATGATCAGGCATATCCATCAAATTGTAGTAAGTATTTTAATCACCGGTCGAATGACGGCGCCTGATCTCTTCACATGAAACGTTCTTTTCAACTAAATCCGAACCC
>JBHPMF010000138.1:0-3722 GCA_042563375.1 Elusimicrobiota bacterium
TAAGGTCATAATTAAAACCCCGGCCAACTATTGGTGTTTTGTGTTGTTGACTGATGCGAGCAGGTTGTTTAGTGCGCAGGAACTCTCAAAGGCACTTGGAATAGCGGTAAAGGACATTAAAACCGCGCTTGCTGTGTTATGTGAGCACAATCTGGCCAAATGCATCAAAGGCGCAAAATATGTAAGTCCGTTGGCCGAAAAGATAGTAGCCTTTCCTTCGAGTAATTTTGAAGACAAAGCCATGGCTGAAAAGCCCAATCAATACATGACTGCAATGATAAAAAAGCAGGGTAAAAGAATGGCTATACGGCAGCATACTGAGGTCATTGATCTGGACAAGATAACAGGCTTCAGCCACCATTTCTTGAGCGCTGCATCGCATTTGCACGCTTATACTACTACGGGGAAGACAAAGCACTCGGGGCTTGTGATGGCGCATGCTGCGGTTTATAAGTTGGCGGAGGTGTAGGGTAGGGCGCTATTCGCGCCACCGATAGTTTATGGCTAATGGCTTATGGCTGAGTGGAAGTTCTTTATCCCCCCCACCTAACCTCCCCCGCCAGGGGGGAGGAGAAAACAGAGGGAGCATTTGAAAACTTCACTTCCCGGGGTAACCATGGAGTTGGTGTGTGCCCCGGGAAGATCTAAGTGAGAAATCGTGTCAGTCTTTTACCTTCCAGACCGTGTAGCCGATGCCGGCGCCTATGGCTATGCAGCCTAAAAATACAGGCACAGTAATCGGGGAGCCCTTTAAAAGCGCATAGCGGAACGGAAGTCCACCCGCAAAAGAATTGACTATTGTATGACCCATTTTTGTGAGTCCAAGACTGATTATTACTCCAGGTATAGCGCCGATCAGCGCGCCTTTGCCAACATGATCCTTAAAGTCAGGATCGATCGCGATCTTTTGCTTTTTGGGAGTGATTTCCGCAGTTTTTGTGCCTAGATTCAGCTCTGATATATGTTCCATGATCTTTGATGAGCTTAGTCCGTTGATATTTATCGGGGTTATTCCCTTGATCTCCCTTTTGGAGAGTTCTACGCCCTCAAATTGGTTGCCCATGAGGTTGTGGTTATCCATATCCCCGGACAGCAATGGATTTGAGATGAGACTTATGCTTAGAGCGATCATCAGTGTCTTATTGATCATTATTGCTTTCCTCCTTCCTTATTTAAAACTGATTTCGCGATCTCTACCGCGAGCTTGTTCATGGCGGATTGCAGGTCATCGACTGAATGCGCGGCAATGCTTTTGGCGAATTTGATCTCATGGGTCTCGACATTGACCATATTAATGTTGATATAGTAGACTTCGCCGAGTGTGGACACTGAACCTACTATCACTTTTTGCGCATTCAGGACCTTTCCCGCTTGCGCTGCGCCTGCGCTGGAAGCGTATCCGCTCTGCTGGATGCGCATCTCAGATAAAAGCTTGTTCATATCCTGGCGGTTTATGACCCGGAAAATGTTAGTCTCAACGAGCGCTGAGCGTAAAAATCCGCTTATGGCAACAACCTCGAGTTTGGAGACCTGTTCGGTCAATGAATCAAAATCAGTGACCGCGATCCTGGATCGCTCGTTCTCCGGGATCGAAGCTTTCTTTACGGCAGCCATGCCAGGCGCGTTAGCTTCTGTAAGCGGTATGTTCTCATCGAATGATACGCAAACAGTGTAATAGTAGCGCAAAAATGGAGTAGAAGTGTGTTCTATATATTCACTCCGACTCTTATTGGTCCAGCCGTTTACATTCGTATACCCCATTTTCCTCGCGATGATGGTTAATCGCTGTGCTTCTGCCTTAGCGTTGGGTTCTCCCATATTGTTTTCATAAAGACCGTAGTATTCGCTTCGCGACGGTTCAGTATTGAGAAATTCATTGAATACGCTTTCCGCTGTATTGTTACTGCATAAGGTTTCCGCGCTTAACTTGCCGGCAAATGCCGCAGATGCCAGAAGTGCAGACAAGATTAATATTGTGATCAGTGAGCTTTTCATCGGGATCTTTCCTCCTTTTGCAGAACAGATTTCGCGATCTCGACCGCGAGATCGTTCATGGCGGATTGCAGGTCATCTATCGAATACGCGGTGGCGCTTTTGGCGAATTCGATCTCGTGGGTCTCTACATTGACCATGTTGACATTGATGTAGAAAACTTCGCCGAGAACGGATATTGAGCCAACGATCACTTTTTGCGCGTTTAATACTTGCCCCACCTGGGCTGCGTCACTGCTTGAGGTGTAGCCGCTCTGCTGCACGCGCATTTCCGTTAAAAGTTTGTTCATATCCTGCCGGTTTATCACGCGGAAAGTTTGTGTTTCCACGAGCGCGGAACGCAGGAATTCGCTGATCGCCAGGGCTTCGAGGCTTGAGATCTCCTCTGTCAATGAGTCGAAGTCAGTGACAGCGATCTTGGATCGTTCGCTTTCAGGGATCGCGATTTCATCTGTCACAAGCATATTTTCTTTTCTTGCCATCTGGACCAATTGTGAATACATCCTTGGAGGCACGTATACATGTTCTTCCATGATCAAAGGCATGATCGCAGACTCATTCAAGCGTTGTAAGGCAAGAGATACTTGTGATTCAGGCGCCGGCTTCCAGCCTTCGCGGCTTATAAGCCAGAAGGCACGCGGATTGGAAGCTATCCACATTGCGATTTTTGTCTTATCTAGGGTGCGTCTATGGGGGGTCAACTGCGTCATATATGCTGATACCGGATAATCTTCTGCTCTCAAGATATTCAGCGCAGAATGTATTGATTCCTGGGGATTCTTTGCAAGCTCATATCCGTAATATTGGCGGCCGCTTTTCTTTAATGTTTTGTCAAGTAAAAGTTCTGCCAGGAAATATGCATTGGATCCGTTAAGGTCGATGTTTGAATTCTTTCGCATAAGCCGTCCGGTTTCTGCCCGGATGGGCAGATCTTCAGCGAATGAAACACATACCTGAAAGTAAATATTTCCACTCTGTCTGATCTGCGTTTTTACATTGGTGTAGCCGCGTTTTCTGGCTTGTAATGCAAGGCGCTGGGCTTCCGGCTTAGTCTGATGGTAGGTACTGCCCATTTCCATGGCAACTGAATAGTCGAATTTGGGCTTGATGCCCAGGAATTCCTTAAATACAGAGGGTTCAGTGGTGGCGGTACAGAGTTCCTCGGACTTCAGTGTTGCAGGGAATACCTGCAGTAATGCTATTGCAATCAGAATTGTCTTGAGTACTATATGGCTTTTATCTTGCATTGCTGTGCCTCCTATACGTATTCCTTATCGCAGCATGCGCTTATGCGCTAGATGCATGCTACAGCCTTATCCACGCTGAAACAGATCTCTATTAAAGCGGTACCGGATCCCAGCCTTCGCTGGGATGACAGAGCAGCGCGGTACTGGATCCCAGCCGGGCTGGATTCAGCTTTAAATGGATTACTTAAAACTCGAGTCTGCCTAATGCGTAGGCGATTCCCAGAACAGCAACAATGCCCAGTGGTCCCATGAATGCTGCTGAAGGTACGAATGATGCGAGAAGAGCTATGCCGCCTACAGCAAGTGCAGCTGACAGCAGCCATCCAAGGCCTGAGCCTTTCTCATCATCTGTGTTTTCGCCGATTTCAGCGCCGATTTTGGCTGGTTTTACTGCTGCATCAGCTGCTTTTGCGCCATCCTTTGAAAACGATGACATATCGACTTTTGGTGAGCCGGTTTCAACTGCGAACACTGCTCCGTTAG
>JBHPMF010000136.1:0-3770 GCA_042563375.1 Elusimicrobiota bacterium
TATTCGAACTTGGGAGAATGGGAAAAGCAATAAAACACAGCCGTATCTAGCTCAGACTAAAACGGGAATAGCTGGGTGACCCTTCCTTCAACATAATAAAAGGCGGAATCATCCGTTTTCTCACTGATCGCATAAGCATTGGCTGCGGTAATGTTGTTTGAAAGATAGGGTAAGAAGTTCCTAAAAGCCAGTCTATCCGCCCTTAATACGCGGGTTTGTATGAAAACAGGCATGCTTCGCTTGCTTATGGCTTCCACATATTTTTTTTGCTTTTCCACCAAGGCTACCCCTTCGCTGGGAGCAATATGCGAAGGGAACTGCAGGATCTTTCCAGCCAAAACTCCCTTAAAAACACCTTTGCGTACTTCTTTGACCGTCCTGGTTTTCACCAGCTTTTTAAGGGCCTTTTTGATCGCAGCAGGTTTCATTTGAAGTTCTTTTGCCAGATCATGTGCTTTCCAGGGTCTTCTATCATACTGAAGAACAGTATGGCACCAATAATTTTCCAGGGACCCCATAAATACCTCCATTTGTTCTGGGGTTATGTAATGGATCTTGTCGGCTAACACCCTTTTCACCGTCTCCTGCATGGGCAATGGTTCGCGATCACTGGTCCTGCCCGAAATAAGCGGGCGGACCAGGACCCGAAAATCCTTTTCGCAAAGATAGGTCCGGAGCCAGGCAGTAACCAGATCGTTGGCATTGCCAGACCCACCCGGAATACGCAGCAGGGTGATAAAAAGCCTTAATCTCTGCAGATGCGGAAGGTTTACACCACACTCGATCTTTAAATAATTCCGATATGCGATCTTGAACACATCTTTTCCGCCGTTGTTGTGATAGAACTGGTAGGCTGTCTTGAATCCAGCTTCTTTTCGTAATCTAACCAGTGTCTCTGAGAATAGCGTAGGCATAGTGATCCTCCAAGTCCTTAATTTTCACATTATAGCACCTGCAAGATCGTGGGCCGAAGTGGAAAACTATATGGGCCCAAAACACATAAATATTACCCTAAAGCCTCTAGAGCCCAGCAGAAATCAGCGCTAAATTATAAGTGTAGCCCAACAACAGAAAGAATAAATAGTGAAAAGGAGAAATAAATAATGAACAAAAGAAGTTGCTTGCTAGCATGTTCACTCGTATGCGCAATATATGCAGGCGTGAACGGGTCTTCCTGGGATCAAGGACAATTTGCTGTCCTCGTTCGCGCTCTGGGAAATGCATTCCATGAAACGCTCGCTCCGCACACAGAACTTATTGTGGCCAGGATAAAAGACGCTCAAAAATCATCCAATTACTATGACTGCACTAATTATGCGAGGTCCGCGCCGCCCGGGATGAGAGAACGTGCGTGCCGGATCGCCATCCAGGAAAGGACACGGGCTATCGATGGTATTGCGATATTGGGCTCAGAGGTTGCTCAAGCTCAAGCAATAACCGCCTGGGAAGCGCTCGGTGAATTTATCAATACCCGGGAAGGGCAAGAACGGGAATTCTCAATAGAGATTGTTAACAGCCTGATCGATGATCACGGTCGATTCAAAAAGGAGCTCAATGACATAGTCGTTGCCCTTAATCGCACCATTGCCAATACATGCAACAAAAAAATGCTTGGGATGGCTGTTGAGTGCGCCACCAAGCAAGCTATAAGTTTTCTGGAAAATGATTTCCCGGAAGCCGCGCATGCCAGGCAACAGGCAATGGCGCAAAAAATCGAATATGCCATTGACAAGATCAATGAGGGAGTCCCAGCGCGCCAAATGCAGGTCCTTAAATCACTCACACAAAATGACAATCGGGGAGGACACAGATGAGCGAGGCAAAAATCATGAAAACACTAGTGATAATTTTTACTATGGCGGCCATTGCCGCGGCACCAGCATGGACCATGGGGCCCTGGGAGCAAGAAGTCAGCAGGGTCAATGCTGTTTTCGTCGCCAATTATACAGACCACGCCGCCCCAGCTGTCTGTCCGCACGAAAGAGAATCTGGCTATAAATTATGCTTGGCGGCGAGAGACAATGATGCGCAAGAAGTGAAAAGGCTCATACGGTGTGGCGTTGATGTCAACAGCATGGCCGAAGTCCAAAATGCATACGGCATGGAGGGAAAAAATACAGCGTTAATGTATGCGGCGTTGCAGAGTAATCCGGACATCGTCAAGATCCTTATATCAAACGGTGCCGATCGGCTTATCACTGGCCAAAATGGCACGGCCCTGAGAATTGCGATAAACCATGGGCACGAGGCTGTCGCCGAAATCCTGATCGACGAAGGACTCGACGACAGATTCAAGTGTTCCCAATTTAAAAGCGCGGCATACGATGGCAGTGCCAGAATTGTCAAGAGATTTATTTTCGCGGGGCTTGATGTAAACGAATGCACAGGTGCCCTGCAGTTGGCAGCGCACTACGGCAACAAGGAAGATCATGAAGAGATCATGGAGGTTCTCATCGATGCGGGCGACGATGTGAACGCAAAAACGCTTTCCGGATGGACAATTTTGATGTTCGCTGCAAAAAAATTCTCCGCCGACACTGTTCGCAAACTGATAGCCCGAGGCGCTGATGTGAACGAGGCCCCCGAAACAAAAAGCGCGCTATTGCTGGCAATAACCAACGATAACGCTGACAGTGCGGATATATTGATCGATGCGGGCGCCAATGTGAACATAAGAGATGGACGCGGCAGGACACCCCTGTCGTACGCAGCGGCAAAGAACTCAATAAGTACCGTACGCAAGCTGATTATCAAAGGCGCTGATATGAACACACAGGATGAGCGCGGCAGGACACCCCTGTCGTACGCAGCAGATATGTGTTCCGTTGATGCTGCGCGCAAGCTGATAGTCAATGGCGCAAAAATTAACGCGCGGGACGAAGAAGGGAAGACCGCTCTGATAACTGCAGCGATGGCGCCATGCGGTACGATCATTGAGATGCTGATAGCAAAGCGCGCGCATCTTAATGTGCGCGACAACTGGGGTAAAACAGCCCTCATGTACGCTGATGAAAACGGCTACCCAGGGATCGTCAGCATGCTGCTTGAGGCAGGCGCAAAATGCAATATTGGATGCGCTCCAAAGAAAAAATGCCCCGGTCAGGATTAAAATGCTGCAACCTTTCGTTCGTAGATGTACTTTTGTCATATTGACCCGATGGGACAACAGCCAAAATAAGGAGGATCGATAAAATGAAACATGCATCTCTAAAAATGGCAATCATGCTGAGCATGGTAAGCCTAGCGCTGAACTTGATAATGCTGCTACACGGGCCCGCAGAAGCAACAATTGATCAAGCGTGGCCGCGGCCGGGGCCTGCCGGCACTTATGATATAGCCATCCACAATAGAAGTGATTGGTATTTCATCATGGACACGAGAAATGGCAACATAGTTAAACATGGAAATGTACATATGCTGCGCTCTGACAATTGGCAATCTGACCGAGACGATACGCTATACATTTTCAAACAGAATATGATTGAGCAAGATCAGAGGTAAAGAGGTAAACATATTCAGCAGGGTGGGCGTTATCCGGGCAGATCGCACAAAGTTCGGGTCTTTTGTGCCTTATCTTAATAACAACATCATTGCGGTCAAGGCTTATGACACTGCCGAGAGGTCAGACAATGCGTCCTTTTATTTAATAGAAGGGGTTGTCACAGAGCTTTTTCAATTCTGAAAAATCGAGGAATCTTCTTCCGTTTTGACCCAAGGGGCTACGCACTTTCCGCATTAATATAAAGAAAGTGCTCCCCGGATTGCGCTCT
>JBHPMF010000137.1:0-3732 GCA_042563375.1 Elusimicrobiota bacterium
TGCGGATAGAAGAGCCCGCGGGTTCCAAGCGCATAGGCACCTTGCAGTTTCCCGCAAACAACGGGCACAATCGCTTATAATTAAAACAAAATTCTTGGGTTTATTAACAAGGAAAAACGCAATTGAAGATAAAGCCTGATTAAACATGGAAACAAGGGCGCACCCCTTCCATTCCACTTTAATCACCTTAAATGCGTTTCTAATATTGTCTATCATGTCGGGCCCGCGGGTTCATCCCCCACAAAGGGATCGCGGCCTTGGAGCCCTATGATCACTCACAGGACTTGCCCTATGACAAACAATCGCTATTTAGCGTACATTTTTAAGACTTTTAAGTAGTTATCTACTTTAAAAGAGAGGCAATAGTAATAAGCCGTTTCAATGCATTCACCCTGGCTGCTTTAGTCGCACCGGTCACCAGGTAGTTTTAGTTACGACGAATTATTCGCCTCTTATAGATAGGCTTTAAGATAGGTACTTTCTCCGCGGCTATCTTGGAACTGGATCACTATGCATCAGTGCACCAGTCCTCAATAGTAGCAAGGCATGCTTGGCTTTCCGCTGATCAGGCGGATTCAAGCTATTCCGACAGAAATAGAGCAGACACAGGCTAAAGCCTGCGGCTACCAGCATATGACTACCGGTTTACCCTGCTAATTTAATGACACGCTTTCAGGTTATCTTCAACCCAACCCTGATCACCTTACCTGTCCTAGGCGTAGTCAAAGGATTAACCTTAGCCGCGTCATTAGCCTTGTTTTTAGATGAGCTTTGTGTTTGGGAACTTTTTAAACCTTATTTATCCTTGGCATTCAAGCTGGTTTGCGTTGGTGGTCCACCCCGGACACACCTCACGCTTGCTCAAGTTCTCTAAATTACGCTGTCTGCTTATTATGCTGACAGCTCCTCTATAAGTTCTTGTGCCTACCGCTTGTATACCACGCTGTCTTAACTATGCTGCTTTAAGGCTTATACTCGATCCCCACGTGCCGCTTATGCGGCATGTGCCTTGGAACCCGCGGGCCCCCTGCCGTAGCAGGATTGCTGCCCTCAGCGCTTCCGGCTCTAAGACGTTTATGGCCTCTTTGGCCTTTATCGCCTTTATCGCCTTCTGCTTCTGAGGTGACCCTCCTGTTCATGAGCGCTTCGCGTCCGAGCTACTCCATGTCAGGACTTAAGCCATCTAAAGCCTTCAGCTTTCCTCCCCCTTGTTTCTTTCCAGTCTTCGTTATCTCCCCTAGATTTCAACCCTTATGCGTTTTTTAAGACGCACCCCGGGTATCCAGGGGCCCCGACCAAAAAGCAAGGGGGCCCCTATTACTCAGTCTCGCTTACTGAAGTCACTGCTGTAACAACTAAGTTCAGGTTTCTGCCTGAACCGAGATTCACGCTCTCTGTGGTGTAATACGGCATCTGGATCCTCAGCCACAATGCTACAGTTGTGCCGGCTGCCAGGTGGTTTCCGTCTGAAACGCTGCCAGCGCATGATGTGACTTTGTCCTCATACGTCTCAGGTCCATCCGACCAGGCTTCACCAGCATCAGTTGATATCAGGTTGCGGGTAATACTGCCATTGTCAAATGAAGCAGGATGAGGTTGAGTTACAGCAGAACCATCACCGCAGAACAACCCTTTAAGCATGACTACGTTAACCTCACTGTCTGTGGTAGCATCAGTTGAGATTGACCATGGTGTGTCGATCTTGGCTGATAACTGGTAATCCACAAATGAGCCGTCTGAGAGGTTGGCCACTGAGAGGTAGTTCATTGACACTGAGTCATTACCCAGGTCCACTGATCCGAAGTCATACGTGTTGTCTCCTGCAGGACCAGTTACATTCAGTTTGATCGCCCAACTATAGGATACATTGATCTGAATGTCTTCTGAGTCTCCGTCTCCGTCTCCTGCCCAGGCTAGTACGGTCCCAAGCGCAAAAAATGCGCACATGATTATTGCTATTTTTTTCATCTTCATCACCCCCTTATCAGCTCAGCGCTGCTTTGTTGCCTTATATTAGCTGACACTTATAGCATAAGGTAAAAACCGGGAATTGCTTGAATATAAGGCGAATGGAAAACGAAGATTGAACGAAGACGAGATAGTATCTCGTCTTCGTTCAATCTTCTGTCCTATAAGCTGACCACTTAAAATTAAGCATAAGGTATCCTTATTTCAGCTTATAGGGCGAAGATTTGCCTACCATGTTAAAAATGAAGCATCTAGCAACTTCCTTATTTCATGCCACAGGGCGAAGACTAGATACCTCCCTCGCCTACCTTTGAAAATTGAGAATAAAACCACCTTATTTACAGGTCATAGGGCATAATTAGCCTCAACCTTAAAGAAAGATGCTAATTATTGTCCTAAAACCTGACCGCTCTAAATAAAGCATTGAGATCCACCATTCCCAGGTTTTAGGGCGAAGATTGAATAATGGCGCAAACCAGGGTCTATCCCCTCCCTCCCCCCGGTAGCCTCAGGCTTTAGCCTGTGTCTTGTATTAAGAACTCCACTTATTAAGGAACACAGGCTAAAGCCTGAGGCTACCGGGGATCCAGATGAAGCTAATTACTGCATTATATTGCGTATTTGGGCTGGAATTGCAGGGTAGGGGTCAGGGACCTCTATATAGAGGTAGATTACTTAAGATTGATGACTATCTTGCCGTAACTTGTAACAGGGACAGAGTATCCTTGCAGGGTTGCCTGCAATATGAAATAAACCCCTTTTTCCTTTTTAATGGTTTTGGGCAGATCAAATTTGATCGGTATCAGGAATATGCTGTTTCCCTCAACTGCAACATACCCATCTTTATCCTTTTTATCTTCAGCTATAGAAGCCCAAGACGGGTCACCATAAACCATGCTGGAAATGGAATAGTTTTTAAGGCGCGCTTCTGACTCGTTCAATATATTAACTGTAAATCTTAGTTCTTCGTCATTTGGATTGATGATCTTGAACATTTTTTTGGCTCTCTTCTTTAATCTCCATTTCCCGACTTTCCCCTTCTTCACATTTATCTCACCGGGCATGAACATATAATTCAGGGCTTTTTTAAGCTGGCGCATCTCCTGTTTCTGCTTTTTGGTAAAAGTATCGATCGACACATCAAAAAGTATGCGCGTCTTGACCCCGACAACCACGCCCATTCCCAGAGAAGGATCCGGATTTGAACGCGTCCAAAGATGGCCCTGGAATTTTCTTCCTCTAAGTTCCGCGTCATCGGGTATCGTGATCATCACATCTGCTAGCCCCTGTTGTCCGGGAGCAAGCTCAAACTTACTCGGCTCGATCGTCAGCCACGAGCTCGCGGGAATGCGCTCATACCCTGCTCTTAATCCCTCGCGCATCCCGGGCTTTTCAGGACCAATAAGTATCTCCATGGGCTCAGTAAAATTGCTCTGTACCTGAAAAGGCACCCCTGTGAGTTCTGTTAAAGAATATGTATTACCTATCTGTAAGTTGCTTAGATAAACATCACCGGTCATGACACGCAAACCACCCGCATAAAGAGGGCTGATGAATGATGAATGATGAATGATGAATGATGAAATAAATATGAATTTAAAAATCTTTTTAAGTTTCGCGTTTATTGTCATTTTTTCCTACCTTTATTGTTTTCTTAAGTTTGCCTTTTTGCCGATTGCCGTAAGAATGCTGATCAATTCATTGCTCTCTTGTAACAATGACGATATTGGCGCCTTCGCTAACCGCCCCTCGTTAAATAATGTC
>JBHPMF010000013.1:0-50033 GCA_042563375.1 Elusimicrobiota bacterium
TCTCAAACTCGCCATGTTTAAACTTGGAAAGGAAATTAAGGACCCGTCTTCGGGAAGAGTTATCGGAAGGACGGAAGAAAAAGTGGGTGAAGCGAGAATAGAAACATTTTTCGGAGATGACGGCTCAATAGCAGTGCTTAAAAAAGGCATCATGCCTTCTTCGGGTGATTTATGCAAACTAAAGGAATAAGGCGCAATAAACTAAAAAAGCAGAAAGGTTCAAAGATAATCTGCAAAAGGAGAAAAGATGAAGATATTCAGTCTGATAATTATGTCCGTTTTCTTGACTGGCTGCGCAGCGACAACCACAAAAGTAACAAAGAAGGGTGATATAGCAAAAACCATAGACCAGGAATCCGTAAGAAAGAAATATATCGAGGCGATCGGGATCGGCGCGGCTGACACAAGCCTGACGAACGCCACGCAGCGCAAAGCCACTTCAAGGAATGCCGCGATCGTTGCGGCGCAATACGAGATGCTGTCCATGATAAAAGGACTCCAGCTGGAAGGGGGGATCACGGTTGAAAAGGCGATTGAAACGGATTCCATGCTTCAAACCAGGATCGACGCTGTTATCAAGGGAGCGGAAATCAAGAAAAGCGAATGGACCAATGATGACGGCTGCGTTGTAACACTCCAACTCGACAAGAAGCGCCTTCAAGAGATGATGGGGATCAAGTTTAAATGAATTAAATGCATGCCCTATGGTTCGACTCCGCTCACCACATCAAGAAGGAATCGTCCTGAGCGAAGTCGAAGGGCCGGACATGTATTTAATATCATCCCGGACTCGATCCGGGATCCAAATAAAGCAGATGATAGATGTCAGAAGATAGACGGCATAAGACAATAAAGGAGACTGAATGAGACTTATTAACTTAACAACTTGTCAGCTTATTATTCTGTCTGTCTTTCTCGCGTCTTGCTCAACCACAGGGCGGCTTTCAAAAGGGAAGATCCGCGGAGGAGAAGTGGTTGAGGCTGAAGGATCGTGTCCCATAATTGAGAATAAGGACAAGGAAGCCAGGAAATGCGCTATTGTGGAAGCTCAGAAAGAAGCATTGGAAAAAGTAGTCGGGGTTTATATATCAGCTAAAACCCGCGTTGAAAAAGCAATCACGATCGATCACAACATCATGGCCAACACCAAGGGATACATTTCAGGCTATGAGATGCTTGATGAGAAAAAGCAGGATGGCTTCTATAAGACAAGGATCCTGGCAAGGGTAATGTTCCAGAAGATCGAAGAAGACTTAAAAAACATGGAAGCATTAAAACACTCTCCAATAAGCTATCCAAGAGTGGCTGTTCTGATCAATGAGACCATGCCGGTTAAAACCGAGGATGAAGGCGATGCGATAAGCAGTTATTCTGCTGAGCCTATAATCCAGGCTCTATTCGGCATGGGATTCAAGGTAATAGACCCTGAAGCTGTACGCGCAGCTAAAGCCTATGAGAAACTCAACAACCTGGAGGAAGACAGCTCTGTCATAGCTGAACTTGGCGCAAAACTCAACGCGGAAATATTGATCTATGGAGAAGCCCTGACTTCTCCCATAGAGATCTCGAACGAAGACCTGGGAGGGCTTAAATCCTACAGATCCACGGTCTCTATCAAGGCCGTAAGGGTCCAAACAGGGGAATTATTGGAAACAGCAACAGCTAATGGTTCAGGCATTGACGCGACTGATGAGGCAGCAGCTGCCAAGTCTTTGCAAACCGCAGGGGAAGAACTTGGAAGAAAGATCTCCCGTACCCTGCCCAAACGCTTGCTTTCCGACACTTCGATCACCCTGACGATCGAGGGTTTGGCTGATTTCAATACGCTTGAGAACATAAAAAAGACCCTTGCTTCCATGCCGGGAATCGATGATATTTACCTTCGGGCATTTGAAGAGCGCTCCGCTACTCTTGAGATTTCAATTGCTTACCGCGGTCATCTAAACTCAGAAGATGTGGCGCTTGCGCTTAAGCGAAAATTCAAGCTGACGATCGAGAAGATAGAAGATAACCTGCTTGTGATAACAGTATTGCCTTAGGGCATATTGGGGGGACTGTGTTCTTCGTTAGGATCTGTTGTATCATTCTGTGAACAAGGCGCGGCATGGGTCGCTGTGATCCCCTGAAAACCATCAAGCCTGGTGCACTTATGCACTTTGGCCTTTAGCATCACCTTAACGCGGCCATACACTTGGGCGTTGCCATATACTTGAGCCCTTCCAAAAACACTGGCTTTCCCATGGACAAACGCATTCTCATAGATCTGAGATTTGCCGTGTATCTTGGCTTTTCCTGCCACTCCAGCATGATCATAAACTTTCGCGTCATCAAACACTTTGGCATCTCCGAATACTCTCGCGTAAGGCTTGGTCAGCCCGACTGTATACACTTGCGCGTGCCCATAGACTTGGGCATTTCCATAGATCGTTGAATGCCCGAACACTTCCGCGCTTCCATGTATCCATGCGTTTTCACTGATCTCGGCGTCCCCGTGGACATGCGCAAAATCCGAAAGTTTCGCTGACATCATTATCCTGGTTCCATCAGCCTCTTTATCTTCAGGCCCGGGACCGTCCACAAACGCAAAATCAAGTATCTTCGCCTTGTCTGTGACAAATACCTTGCCTCTCACCTGGGCATTCCCGTAAATTTCAACTTTTTCGCCGTCTATGATCGCGTGTCCTGAAATATTTGCATGGCCATAAACCCTTGACTTGCCCTTTATTCTTGCATTGCCGGACAGAAAAGCCTGCTCAGAAACACTCGCTTCGTCACCCGCCTGGGCATAGTCAGTCAGCACGACTCCGGTTTTCTCATCCATTGAAAAAACTTTCGCGCTGCCGTAGACTTGCGCGCGTTTCTCGATCATGACGTTTCCCTGTACTTCAGCGTTGCCGCTCACCTGCGCAAAATCCCTTATGACAACCCCGAAATCCTCATTGCCTTCAAGGCTTGCTGCGCCGCCGCCCTGTATCCACGCTGATTCGCGCACAACAGCGCGCCCCAGTATCCTGACGTTACCCTTGACTTTTGCCTGATCCAAAATAGCAGCGCTTCTTTCCAATTCAACCTCAGGACTCACCTGCGCGGTATCAGCCACCCATCCGCACCCATTGGGATGCCTGTGCGCCTGCACTGTTTTGCCATAGCCAAAATCTATCTTTCCTGATACGTTTTCTCCGCATTGCCCGAAATTGCTGCCGACGACCGTTGTCGCGTCATCTTCGATCCGCTCAGCAGCGCGCAAGACGGGATTAATTAAGAGCACGCTGATCATCAGCGAGTAAATGTATTTATGTTTCATGATAATCCTCCTTCCTCAAGTCAGTCCTATGAACACATCTACCGCATACGTACCAGTAAAATCTATATTTTGCAAGGGGGCAAGCCCGTCTTGGCAATTTTTCTCTATAATGCGTATATGGACATTGGTAAATTGCGTTCAGGTTTTTTGGATTTTTTCGCTAAAAAGGACCATAAACTATTTCCTTCAGCGCCTCTCGTTCCGGCTGATCCCACAATGCTTTTTAATTCAGCGGGAATGGTGCCCTTTAAAGACTATTTCCTGGGACTTCGCAAAGACGTTAAAAGAGCTGCCAGCTGCCAGCTATGCATGAGAACAACGGATATTGATAATGTAGGCGCAACCATGCGCCACTACACCCTTTTTGAGATGCTGGGGAATTTCTCTTTCGGGGATTACTTCAAGGAAGAGGTGATCGCCTGGGCCTGGGAATACGCGGCTGATGTACTGGGGCTCAAAAAGGAAAACTTATGGATCTCGATCTATAAAGACGATGATGAGGCTCATGCGATCTGGAAAAAGATCGTTCCCGAAAACAGGATAGTGCGCCTTGGCGAAGAAGATAATTTCTGGTCTATGGGGCCCACAGGTCCATGCGGCCCGTGTTCCGAGATCTATTACGACCTTGGCTCTGATAAGTCGAATCATAATTGCCTTCCCGGGTGCGATAAATGCGAACGCTGGATCGAATTCTGGAATCTTGTGTTCACCCAGTTTGACAGACAGGAGAACGGAAAGCTCAAGACCCTGCCAAGAAAGAATATCGACACGGGCTTAGGCTTTGAACGCCTTGTGTCCATACTGGAGAATAAGGACCCGTATAAAACAGGAGTATTCAGCCCGATAGTGAATGCGCTTGAGAATATCTTGAAGCTGCAATATAAAGACACGAAAAAACCTATTCGCATCATTGCTGAGCATGCAAGGTCCGCATGGATGATAGCTGCCTGCGGGGTTGTCCCTGAGAATGTAGGCAGAGGATACATATTAAGGCGTCTAATACGGCGCGGCGCAAGAGAAGCCAGGAGGCTAAAATTTAAGGAACCCATAATCTCGATGCTTGGCGAACCTGTTAAGGAGATATTCGGTGATCATTACCGGGAATATTTTGAGAACCTTGATTCCGCCAAAAAGATCATAGAAGCCGAAGAAGAGAATTTCGCGGGCACTCTTGAAGACGGCTCATTCATGCTCAATGAAGAAATAAACAGGCTCAAGTGCAGCAAGAAAAAGGAGTTCTCAGGTTCATTCGCTTTTAAACTCTATGATACATATGGTTTTCCGGTTGAGCTCATAGAGGAAGCATTAAAAGAAGAGGGGGATTTCAGGGTAAACCGCAAGGAATTTGAAAAAGCGCAGGAAGCAGCCAGGGAGATATCCAAAAAAACCTGGAAAGGCTATGAAAAAGCCGGAATTTCATTTGATATTAAGGCGATACAGGCAAAAACACAAGGTTCCACGCAATTCATTGGTTACGAGAGCACAAACTCAAAATCAAAAGTATTATGCATGGCCGATGATAACGGGAAGATGATAAATGAGGCAAAAGCAGGAGAAGCAGTCGCGGTTGTGTTGGATAAAAGTCCTTTCTATCCTCAAGGAGGCGGGCAAGCAGGAGATAAAGGCACATTAACGCATAAGAACGCGGGAATTCAAATAAGCGCGGCTTCAAGCCCTATTCCGGGGATCATCATCCATGAAGGCGAGGTTATTTCCGGAAAAATCAAGGAAGGCGATGAGGTGCTGGCGACCATCGACGCCGGGGTCAGATTCAAGACCGCTTGCCATCATAGCGCCACCCATCTTCTGCATTGGGCTCTGCGAAAACACTTTGGCCAAAACGTAAAACAAGCAGGAAGCGAAGTAAATGAACACAAGCTTCGCCTGGATTTTACTTACAATAAGGCTCTGACGCAGTCCGACATCACCACGATAGAGCATCTCATAAATTCACAAATACTTGCCAATGTGGCGCGCGAAAGGCGAACCGCCAAGATAGATGAGGCAAAGCGCATGGGAGCAATGGCTTTGTTCGGCGAGAAATACGAGGAAAATGTTTATGTGGTGGGTTTCGGGGAATCTCTTGAAGTATGCGGCGGGACACATGTGAATACCACAGGCGAAATAGGCGCGGTCAAGATCATTTCGCAATCTTCATCTTCAGCCGGAGTAAGACGCATTGAAGCGGTTGCCGGCGTACGGGTAAAAGAACTATATGATGAATTGGAAAGCCGGATGAGCGAGATCGCCAAGGCTCTTAAGGTAAATCCAAATGATGTGTTGAACAAAGCCAAGCAGATCACCCAGACAGCAGACACTGCAAAAAAAGGCAAAGCAGAATCTCCCGGCAAAACCCAGGCAAAGATAAAAGAATCGCTTGAAGGCAAGACTCCTGTAAAAAAATTCCAATATAAGATCCAGGTGCTTGAAGGCGCTCAGATGGAAACCCTGCGCTCCTTAAATGACCAGGAGCGCAGATCAGGAAAAGGCATCTGTCTTCAAATAGCGCAGTCAAATGACAGATACTTGTTTGCGGTCGGGATCTCAAAAGACTGCCACGGAAAACTCAGCTCAGCGAAGATCGCAAAAGCTCTTACCAAAGAACTCGGCGGAAGCGCCGGAGGCAGAGATGATTTTGCGCAAGGGACCCTTACGGCTTCACACAAGCTCACGCCAAAAGAACTGGGGAAAAAGCTTTCCGCCATAATAGATGAGATTACCAAGTGAGATCTTTGTTTAACTGATGATCTTCACCCTTATACTGCTCATAATCGGATTCGCGGCCCTGTATTACGGCGCGGAATGGCTCATCAAAGGCGCCTGCGCCATAGGCTTAAGATTCAAGCTCTCAAAATCATTTGTCGGGCTTACACTTGTGGCCCTTGGCACAAGCGCTCCTGAATTCGTAGTGAACACACTTGCCGCGTTTCGCGGGCACACCGGACTGGCATTATCCAATGTGGCAGGAAGCAATCTCACGAATTTATGCATTGGCTTCGGCTTGATCGCGCTGGTATCGACCGTGGCGATCAAACGCCGCGTTTTCGCGATGGACCTTGGTTTCTTTTGCCTGGCGCCCATCCTCGTTTCAGCCTTATTCCTTATCAGCCCCGACCGGGAACTGCCATACTGGAGCCTTATTCTATTCGCGGCAGCTCTGGGCGTGTACCTATGGTCATTAAAGCGCAGAAGCCGCAACCTTGACGCTGATGATGCTGCAATAGGCACAGGCTTAAAAAGCTTTGGTATTTTCCTGCTCGGCATAACAGTGCTGTACCTAGGGGGCGAAATGGTCCTAAGGGCAGCGCTTGGCATCGCAAAAGCCCTGAACCTGTCTGAAGCTCTCATCGGGCTGACAATAGTCGCCATAGGCACATCTATTCCCGACGTAGTAGCAAGTGTTATCGCCGCGAAAAGAGGGGAACAGGAGATCGCGGTAGGGAATTTGATCGGAAGCAATATCTCGAATATATTCTTTGTCCTTGGAGGCACCATACTGGCTGCGGGCCGATCTCTGCAGTCAAGCGGATTAAACGTACTTGATTTTTTGGTGTTAAGCGTATTCTCGCTGGTATTTTTCGGAACTGTCGCTGCTACTGAGCGCACGTCGCGCTTAACCGGCATCACCCTCTTAGCCCTGTATCTTGTTTTTATCCTGTTTAGAGTCCAAAAGGGATTGTCCCTCTAAAACGCCCGATAAAGCAACGGGCCTGTCACAGCCGCTTACTGATCAACAACAGTATCTTGAGTTTGCGTGGAGGTCGACGCCTGAGGAGGCCGGCGAAATCCGGGCATATTCTGCCAGGATGTTGCCCTGAAAGTCGAAGTGGATTTGACAGGCGCGGACGATTTTGTTTTCAAATGCGCAGGCATCATCAAAGCCTGGGGCTCGCCTCCAAAGCGCCTTTGATTCATTCCGATCCCGCTGCTGTCCCCTATCTTAAACTCAGCCTTGCCGTCTTTCGCGGGAGTTTTCTTTATGCCGGGCGGCATTTTCAATTGCTGCCCCAGGTCATCCGGAACGGATTCCTTCTTCGTGTCCCGCACGAATACGGGGTCGATCCCGCGTAATTTAAAATTTATTTCTTTCAGGGCATCCTGTATATCCTTTTTGTCTTTTAAATTGAACTGCCACTCAGAATCCGCATACGCATAATAAAGCAGTCCTTTTGGTTCGCCTTTCAAAAACATATCAACGCTTTTTTTCAGATTTCTGGGAGTTTGCCGAAGCGATGTAATGGCCCACCATCTGGCGCCCTTGCAATGGGGAAAAACAGAACTCGAAAGGTAGTCTCTTAATTTCCTCGGTGTGGTGTATTTATTGACGCCTATGATATCAGCGCTGTTCTTATAATAACTGTATGCTCTCGTGTGGATCCCTGTTTTATGCAAGCTTCTGTCCTTGAGCCTTAACGGAGACACGACTATAAAAGTATCCCTGCTCTTTGGATCAGTGTTTTTTACCAACTTGCTCAATGCCGAGATCATGTCAGGCCTGATGCCCTTTAAATCAGGCTCATCCGCCAGATACCAGTAAGTTATACCGGTTAAGTGTTTATAACTCTCAATGGTACCTATTATCTCCCTGATATCAAAATCCCCGGTCTTGAATTCAAACAAGACTTTCAAACCAAGAGACTCGGCATAATCAATCTGTTCAATGATCTCTTTTTTGGAATATCTCGGGTCATTGTACACATGCACAGCATTAAACCCCAATTCCTTGGCAAGAGGATAAGCATCCTTTGGAATGTGATATATACCGATCACCTCAAGATCGCCGGAGAAGGCCAAGGACGCCAAGAATGCGAAGAGCGCCAGGAAGGCTAAAAAAGGAAATCCTTTGTTTACCTTTTTCACGTTTATCACTTTTTTCACTTTTTTCGCCTTCTTTATTATTGCAGTCTTGCCAATTTCATTATTCCGTATGAATCATTGTACAGGATCCATGGATTGCCGTTTGGGCTCAGGGCCATGGAACACCTTACAGGCATATTGCCTGTTTCTTCCATTGTTGACTTGCTATACACGCTGCTGGTAAACCACGCGGAATCCTGATAATGCACATAACTCAGTTTTTCGCTTGCCTTGTCATAATAAATTATATGGGGTTTGCCGAATTGGTCCACATCCAGCGCAATGGAAGCATCAAGATCATAGTGGTCGATATTCGCTGACTTTGTCAGCAAGCTGAACCGCGACTTACTCCTAGCCCTTCCGGAATAATAAAGTTCGTAGAACTTACCGCTTGCATCATGGTTCCATGCGCCCAAAAGGATATGCGCCTGATTGATATTATCATACACAAGCCTGCACGCTTCAATTTGCGCGTCATTCACGTTGAAAAACAGCTTTTTCCTGGTATTTGATGATTCGATCTCCCACTCCCATAATCTGCCCTTTCTTGAGAAAATAACACTTTTGTCGCCGCGATTATCGATCTTGTAATTAAGACATAATGCTTTTTCAACCGGGATCTCGCCGACTGCTTCCAGACTGTCCTTCTCCCAAGTCCCGTCACTCTCTTTGTTCCATACCACAAGCCTTCCTACCCTGTCTTCAAGAAGTATAAAAACTTCTCCTGAGACAGATACCTCAAGCGACCATCTCGCGTGTTTGTCTATCTCGTCGGTTATAAGGCCGACCTTCCAACCATTGCCGGTGCGATGCACGTATTGCAGCCCGTGCAGACTCCTGTAGAGGACATGGGGAGCGTCATCGGCATCAAGCGCGAATTTCAAAAAACTGTCCTTTGCGCTCAAGCTCACGGGAATGTCCTCAAGCGCCCATTTATCATCAGCGTATACCGCGTAACGCAATACTGAACGTATTATATAGACAATATGAAAACCGCCGGCTTTGTCAAAAGCGCAATTCGATCTCATGCTCAGGCTCGCCGAATCGACCTTCGCGGCATCGATATCCTTGCCGTCATCAAAAATCTCAACGGACCAGACATTCGGGATCCGCTTCTGCTTAACAGCCTTATGCGGTACGCACGAAACCGCCATGCATAAGATAAAGGGGAATAATATCAGGCTGGAACTAAATTTTACGACGAAAGGTTTTTTACCCTTTTCTGAATTTTCACTTCTTCTTGATTTTTCCTCCTGCTTTTCACTTTCCCGTGGTGAGCGTAGTCGAATCATCACTGTTTATTTCTTACTTCTCATTTCTTCTTTCTTCTTTTCCTACTTCTAACTTCTTCATTCTTACTTCTTACGTCCTCATTATATTCTATCCACATCATGAGGAAGGCTTTCAAAATAAGCGGCTCTTGATATCTTGATAAACCTGGCAACCTCTTGCAGCTCCTTCAGATTTTTCGCGCCGCAATAACTCATGCCTGATTTAAGACCGCCTATCAACTGCCAGATCACCTCTTCGCATTTCCCGCGATACGGGACAAGCGCTTCAACTCCTTCAGCAACGATCTCGTGCGCGTCTTCAAGGTCTTCCTGCCCGGTTCTTTGGGCTCTGCCGAAAGCCGCGCCCAGAGAAGCCATGCCCCGGCAGATCCTATATCTGACGCCGTTCCTGATGATCGTTGTTCCCGGGCTTTCTTCTGTGCCTGCCAGCATTGACCCCATCATCACAGCGGATGCTCCTGCTGCTAAAGCTTTTGTGAGGTCGCCCGAGGTTCTTATGCCGCCATCGCTTATAACCGGAACTCCAAACTCCTGGGTTATGCGGCCGGATTCGATCAATGCTGTTACCTGAGGAACCCCGCAGCCTGTTACAACCCTTGTCGTGCATATGGAACCGGGGCCAATGCCGACTTTGAGGCTGTCAGCTCCTGCCTGGGCCAATTCCCGCGCTCCCTCATAAGTGGCCACATTACCTGCGATAAGCTGGATATCAGAATCAAATTTTCCTTTTATTTTCTTGATCGCCGCTATAACCTGATCCGAATGGCCATGCGCGACATCAAGCACAAGAACATCGCATCCAGCCTCGACCAGAGCCTGGGCCCGCTCCAGATAATCATCCTTTACGCCGATCGCTCCTCCCACAAGCAGTCTTCCCCTTGAATCCTTGCTTGCGTGCGGATACAGGACTTTTTTGGCGATAATATCCTTGCTTGTTATAAGACCGCAGAGCTTGCCGTTGGAATCAGTAAGCGGAAGCTTTTCTATTCTGTGTTTTTCCAAAATCTTTCGCGCAGCCTCGATCCCTATATCACGAGGAGCAGTAACCAGCCTGTCCCTTGGCGTCATCACCTCCGAAACCTTTGCCTCGGATGGATTCTCAATAAACAAAGTATCCTTGCTTGTGATGATTCCGGACAAGCCCTTGCGGCTGCCAACGACCAAAAGCCCGCTTATGCCCCATTCCTTCATTGTTTTTTGCGCTGCCGTCACGGTTTCATTCACGCCGATCGTGTGAGGTTCCTCAATAATGATGGATTGCGTGCGCTTAACCTTGCTCACCTCGCTGACTTCATCCTCAATAGACATGAACCTGTGCACGATTCCAAGACCTCCAAGCCTTGCCATGGCGATCGCCATCCTGGATTCTGTCACCGTGTCCATATTGGAAGAAACAATGGGTATGGCGATATTGATCGTCTTGGTAATCTGAGTATTGGTTCGCGCGTCTTTTCTTGTGGCAAGAGAAGATCTCCTGGGTATGAGCAGGACATCATCGAAAGACAAGCCTTCCTGCTCAACGACTTTTTTGTGTTTCATTATATCTGTGACCATTACAGTGAAATTTACCAATTTTTAAGCAAAGTTTCCTCTCTAAAACTTCTAAGATATACTGACAGAGACTGAAATCGGGACAAAAAGGATGGTGCTGACATGAAATCAAATTTTATAGTCACATTGATCGTTATTTTTATTGCCTCAGGCAGTTTGCTTTATGCCGATCAGAGCGGCGCCAATAGCATCCAGTTAAAAATAATCAATTACAAGCTTAATCGTATATTTGAGGCCATAGGCGCAAACAAGGATTATCAGAAGAAGGCTGATTCCATACAACTCAAAGTCAAGGCAGCGCCCAAAAACAAGCCGGCGCCGACTTACATTAATTACCTGAACCTCTCCATCCTCAACAAATACGCATGCGCTGACGGGTACTACAGCATGAACATACAGGTAAGCATACACACAAATCACGGGTCTTATTCCAAATGGTTTTACCCAAGCTGCGGATACTACTTCAGGAGATGGTTCAGTGAGCCGAATCTGGATTGCTCCATATCATCGTCCATGTGCCCGAGCGGTTACAGCAGCTCTACCATGGAAGTATCCTGCCGTTCCAATGACGGCTCGTACCGCACCGCATTCGACACATTCCCGTGCCCGAAAGAATGATGAAGAGATGATGCGATGAGGCGATGAGGGGAAAGAAGGAAGAATACCGGTGCAAAAAATACACGCGATACTGATCCTGACAATACTACTCGCTCTTGCCCCTTCGGGCGCTAACGCCTCGGGCAATGAGGGTAAAACAAAGGAATCATGCCGGCTGATCGAGCAGATATTTGAAGACAAATCCGGCCGGGAAGACGCTGTTAAAAATTTCCGGAAATCTAAGTCATTTGAAATGTTGCCCAATGCAGCCGAACCAAACAATGAAGAGCAGGATAAAACAAAGCTCTTATCCGTTGACGTAACCATAAAAGATGAGAACGCCTGCATAAATAAACAAGAGCGCATGGAAGTGCTTGTTAAAGTATCAACCAGCCGCGGCGCGATCACGCGGATGTTCTTCCCGCCGTGTTCATATCGTTTTGAAAGATGGTTTGACCGGGAACCTGATCTGGGCTGTATTATCTATTCCTCAATGTGCAGTTATCATTCTGGCAGAGGGAAACTGGAAGTAAGCTGTATAGCTGAAGACGGCCCGTTTATCAGGATATTCAAAGACATAAAGTGCCCAAAAAACTAACACTTAATGCTAAGTGCTAAATTATAAATGCTAAAAAGCAGATTCTTAATACCTGGTTTTCTTTTCTTCTTTATTTAGCATTTAGCCCTCAACGAAGCAGTCCTGCAGTCTCAGCAGACAGTCCCGAAGGGCAGTCCGGTGGCATGCCCCATAGGATATAATTCAGCCCTTTCTTACTATAGGACTCTGGTCCTGCAAACATTTTCCCTTTAGTCCTATTTCAGAGGCATGATTTAGTCCGATAATACGGTTATACATATGATGCGTAAACTTATTGTTGCATTATTGGCCCTCTCCCTTGGGTCCCAGGGCTTCACTCAGATCACTGCAACGAGCGCTGACAATGATTCAGCCATGCTCATGCGATTATATGACGGAGCAAAAAACAACGCAGCAGGCCCTTACAGCGTAGATATAAACAATGAACAAGCCTCTCCCGATGCCAAATACAGATACGTCCATGAAAAAGATTTTGATGAAAGCGAAGCTCCGCCTGATAAACCAAGATGCACCGGCGCCTTCTGCGAGGATGCCAATGAAGATGAAAAATATTACGGCAAGAGTGATTCCGCTTTTACGACGTTTCTAAAAACTATCGCCATGCCCATAGCTCTGCCGTTGTACCTAGGTGCGGCATATGCGAAAGAGTGCGTGGAAAACGCGCCGAATGGACCTTGGGGCAGGATCAAGAGCGCAGCAAAAGGATTTTTCGGAGGTCTCATAGCAGGACTTTTCATGATACCATTCATGCTGTTAAAAGGCATCTCCGAGACTTTAGAGAAAACTTTTAAATCATAAGGAGGATATAGATGAAAAAGAACTTTATCGCTATTTCGATGTTAGCGCTGTTTGCAGCGCCGCTTCTGGCAAACAACCAGTCGGATACGCTGCTCTCACAGCCAAAACCTTATTTTGGAGAAACAAGCGCAACCCCTGCTTCAGCGGAAGTCCTTCCTGTTGATGCAAGCAATGTAAAACCAGCCGCCATAAAAGCGGAAGCAAAAGAAGTCGGATGCCCCGCGTTCGATAACATATATCGCCCTGAACTCTTCAGCGATGAGGAACCGGGCCGCGTGACCCTTCCTCCGGGAAAAGCTTCATGGGGACTTGCTTTAGGCGCAGTCGCGGGAGCATTGCTCGCCGGACTCATTTCACCGGCTGCTATCGTTATGCTCGGCGGACTCGCTATCGGAGCACTGGTCGGACTCTGGCTGGCAAAGAAGCTTTAAGCCGAACAATAAGTTAATTTAAATCAGGAACTGCAAAAAAGGCAGTTCCTGATTTTTTTATCCTTCTTATTTTTCCTCTCTCTCTATTTTGGAGAACAACTGCGGAAGTTTTTCAAGGGGGATCTCTTTCTCAAAATCTTTTGTTCCGTCAAACCAGCCGATCTCATGCACTGAACCTTTTCCTCCAAGGCCTTCCCATAATCTCTGGCTTGTAAAAGGCAGATAAGGCGCGCATAGAACGGAAAGCGCTTTTGAAAGCCTTAACCCCGCTGAAACTATTTCAGCGGCTTTTCCCTTATCTTCCTTAAAAACTTTCCATGGGGCGCTCTTGTCCCACCATTGATTGCCCTCATGGGCGAGCGCAAAAAGCTCTCTTAACGCGGCTCTGAATTCGCATGCTTCAATATGCTCTGACATCTTCTTTGCTGTTTCATCAGCTTTCTTAATTAGACCCAGATTCTCGCCTGAAAGTTCTTTTTTTACAACCTTCCCGTATTTTGACTTGGCGAATGACATCACCCTCTGAGCCAGATTACCGAACACTCCGACAAGCTCGGTGTTGTTGCGTCTGACAAAATCATCCCATGAAAAATCAGTGTCCGCGCTCTCCGGCATGATAGCCGTAAGATAATATCTGATAGTATCGGGATCGAATTCAGCCAGGCAGTCAGGAACATTTATCCCTATGCCTTTGCTCTTTGAGAATTTCTCTCCGTTGAACGTCAAATGCTCATTAGCCGGCACATTATAAGGAAGATTGAGCCCTCCCACTCCTATCAGGGATGCCGGCCAGAGTATGGTATGGAAAGGAATATTATCCTTGCCTATAAAATAAAAACTCTTGGCCTTTGGATTCTGCCAGAACTCTTTCCATTCATCTTCTTTATGCCTCAATTGCGCCCATTCTTTTGAAGCGGAGAAATACCCCATGACAGCCTCAAACCAAACATAGATACATTTTCCATCACACCCATCCATCGGCACAGGGACACCCCAATTCAGATCCCTTGTTATAGGCCTTTCTCTAAGGCCCTCTTTTATCCAATTCTTCGTGAAATTCAAGACATTGGACTTCCAAAACTGCTTATCCTTAAGATACTCTTCGATGCTCGATGAAAGCTTATCAAGCTTGAAATAATGGAGCTTTGTATTACGGATCTGCGGAACTGCCTTGCATATCCCGCAATACGGCTCCTTGAGCTCCAAGGCATCTGTGAGCTTGCCGCATGCGTCACACTGATCGCCCCTGGCCCCGTTCGCGCCGCAGAAATGGCACGCCCCTTCCACGTATCGATCAGGCAGAAAACGAGCGCACTTCGGGCAATAAAGAGCTTGGACCTCCCGTTCGATCACATACCCATTCTTATTTAACGCCAGAAACATCTCCTGCGCTACTTTCACATGATTAGGGCTGCTTGTTCTGGTATATAGATCGAATTGGATACCCAGCCTGTTGATGTTGTCAACCTGCTCATTATGATAGTGGTCTATTATCTCCTTGGGGCTTTTCCCTGCTTTATCCGCTGCGATGGTCACAGGCGTACCGTGCTCATCCGAACCGGATACCATGAGGACCTTATTGCCCGTCATCCTGTGATAGCGGGCAAAAATATCTGCCGGAAGAAAAGACCCTACAATATGGCCCAGATGCAGAGAATTGTTGGCATACGGCCATGCCACGCAAACGAGGATGTTCTCCATAATGCGCTAATTTTACAAAAAGGGATTAAGCCTTATCCTAATTACTTAAGTACAATTATAAAGTGCGCGCATTGATACAAAGAGTCAGTAAGGCTGAGATAAGAATAGAGAACAGCTCAAAACACCCGATAATCAACAGGGGCCTGCTTATTTTATTAGGAGTCACGCATGACGACTCCGCAGAGCATGTAACAAAACTTGCTTCAAAAATAGCTAATCTAAGGATATTCTCCAATCAGGACGGGAAATTCGATCTGTCCGTTTTGGATATAAAAGGGGATTGTCTGGTTGTAAGTCAGTTCACGCTCTACGGCGACACGTCCAAAGGAAGGCGGCCGGACTTTACAACAGCGGCAAAACCCGATGTTGCGAACAAGCTTTATGAAGGATTCATCGCGGAACTTAAATCAAGCGGTATTGAAAATGTGCAGTCGGGCGAGTTCGGAGCTCATATGCAGATCGATCTTGCCAATGACGGCCCTGTCACGCTGATGATCGAAGTATAAACATGCCAAAAAGAAAAGAAATCCCGGAAGAAAACTGGGACAAGATACGCTCACAAGCCATAACCAAGCAGATCATGGGCCGAGGAATAGCTGATGAGCGGGTACTCAACGCGTTCCAGGAAATCCCAAGACACCTTATATTGCCGCCTCAAATCCCAAAAGAACTGGCATATGCTGACCGACCGCTTCCTATAGGATACGGCCAGACGATCTCGCAGCCTTATATAGTGGCCTACATGACAGAAAAGCTCGACCTGCAGGGCAATGAGCTGGTCCTTGAGGTAGGCACCGGATCAGGATACCAGACAGCGATACTCTCAAAGCTCGCCAAAGAAGTGCTCTCAGTGGAGCTGATCCCTGAACTCGCTGAAATGGCCAGAATTAATCTTAAGCGTTTAAAGATCTCAAATGCTGAACTGAAGATCGGCGATGGCAATGAGGGATGGATGGAAAACGCGCCTTATGACCGCATAATAATAACAGCATGCGTAAGCGATATACCAAAGTCTCTTATGGCGCAATTAAACGCCCCGGGTAAACTTATCGCGCCGGTAGGAAATGATAACCGCCAAAAGCTGATACTTTACGAGAAAAAGCCAAACCCTCCGAATCCGCCGATACTGGACATCAGGGAGCTCCTTCCCGTAATGTTTGTTCCGATGCGCACCAAGGCTGATCTGGAAAAAATGGTCGCTAAAGAAGAGGAATAAAGATAATTCTTAATTACAGAACCCAATGAAGAAAACCTTAAATTCAAAATTGATCTTATGCATCTGTCTTTTTATGCCTTTTGCTTTGCATGCTCAATTTGAATTTCAAATGGGCACGGGCCCCGGGGGTCTTGGCTATGATAAGGAGGATTCCACATCCACCGGAAAACCCGTGATCGATCCATTCGCCGAGATCATGGTAAACGATTATCTTGGATCAAAGCCAACTGATTTTTTTCAGATTATCTCGATCTCAAGTTCGAATGCCGCAAGAGAGTTCACCAGATATTTAAGGCGCGGATTTTACAAAAGGGAACTTATAACGCTCCTGATCATAGCAGAGGAAGCTAAGCAAAAACTCGAATTTCTGGCTAAAAAGAGGATGGAGGGCAAGCTCTTAAAAGACATAGCGGGTGAATGGCATCTGCCCTATGATGAAATACGCAAAAAAGCCAGGGAGATCAAGGCTTTTCTCCTTGATAAACTGCACGCGCAAGAAAAGAGCGAAGAAGATAAGGTACCCCCTCCTGAAGACGCTGATAAGACAGACAAGAGCGATGCAGCGCCGGAAGATGATAAGGATAAAAACAGCAATAGCGATCAGGCGCCTGAAAAAGAGTAGGTTTCTGTTGTTTTTGAGTAAAATAGAGTACTATGCAATTTGATCAATTCGAAAATAATAAACCTGCACCTGAAGATGGGCCCCCGGCTCAGCCAAAGCCCAAACCCCTGATAAGAAAAAGTACATACATCGGAGCGCTGTATCTGCTGTGCCTTGTCGCGGGCCTGGCCGCAATACTATTCAAACAAGTATCAATACCTCAGCTTTCAGGCGGCAACAAGGGAAAATCCTTTATCCCCATGCTTCAAAAAGAGAGCATCGCGATAGTTCGTCTTGACGGCGTGATATCAAGAGGCCAATCATCAACGATTTTCGGCGATACTATGGTTGACCGCACCAAGAAAAACCTGGAAAAGCTCATAAAGAGAAAAGACGTAAAAGCCGTGATACTGGAGATAAATTCCCCGGGAGGCACGGTAGCGAGCTGCCAGGAGATAGTCGCTCATATCACAAAGCTTAAAGCCAAATATAAGAAACCGATCATCGCGCTTTTAGCGGATGTTGCCGCAAGCGGCGGATATTATGTGGCAAGCGCCTGTGATTCGATAGTAAGCAGCTCAGGAACGATAACCGGATCGATCGGCGTGATATTCCAGACAGGCGACTTCGAATCTCTTTTAAAACGCTTCGGCATCAAGTTTAATATCGTTAAATCAGGAAAATTCAAAGATATCGGCAGCCCGACAAGAGCCATGAAAGAAGAAGAAAGGCAGCTCCTTCAGACCATCATTGATACAGCATATGAGCAGTTCGTGGCTGCTGTTGCCATGGGAAGAGGATTGCCCGCAAAGAGAGTGAGAGAGCTCGCAGACGGCAGGATATATATCGGAGAACAGGCTTATTATGCCAAGCTCGTGGACAGCACGAATGGATATGACGGCGCCATAGAGATCGCAAAAAAGAAGGGAGGGATCCACGGAGAACCCAAGATCATTTCAGATACTAATATAAAAGAAGATATCTTCTCCGCTCTCTTTGAACAAAGAGGCTCAGTAAGCAGATTCGTGGAAAGGCTCGATGTTAATTCTCCGGGTCTCTTTTATCTGTGGCCGGGATCCATGCACTGATGCCATACCTTGCGATCCCATGGAAAAGTCCTCCTGCGATCCTTTTTGTACTCATCGCCATAAACCGCCTGATATATCGCAGCGTTTTTATAGCAACCAACAGTTCCTCGATCTCTTTTAAAAATGCCGCTCTTTATTTCGGCATTGAGACCCTGATCCTGTTCGCGATCACAAGCGCGTTCGCTGTGTCCATATGGTCCATTGTAAAAATGCTCAAGATCCGGGATCATGGTAACACGGATTTTACTGACTTCTTCTATCTGAGCCTTAAAGCCCAGACCCCCTACCTGGCGGTTGCTCCGGTATTTCTGCTCTTTCTGGGATTGAGCGGTTTCCTCTATGAAGCCTGGATCATTGATTTTCTGATATTTCTCAAGGGACTGTTCCCTCTGGCAAGTGTTATCCTGCTGTTCTTCATATTAAAGAAGCATTTGGAGAACCTGGGTTTTCTGGAACTCCTGACGCTGACTGCTTCACCCGTACTCTTAGTGGTCTCTGCCGCAACACTGTTGTTCTTCTCGTTTTTTATACTCACCTGTTTAAGTCTTCTTTTTCTTATATTATAGAGCGTTGCACGCTCTATGACCAATACAGAAATAACCAATATCCTGGCATTGATGACCAAGCTTCTTGAGCTTGATAATGGAAATCCATTCAGGATCCGCGCATATGAAAGAGCTCTCCAAACGCTTGCGGGCATAACACACAATATCGCTGACATGACGCCCGGCGAGCTCAAGCAGATCCCGGGTATAGGCCCCGGGATCCAGACACATATCAGAGAAATAATATCCACAGGCACAATGCGGGAACTGGAAACATTGAAAGCCAAATACCCCAAAGGTGTGCTCGAGATGCTTGAGATAGGAGGTCTTGGACCCAAAAGAGTCGCGATCGTCTTCAATAAGCTCAAGATCGACTCTCCTAAGGCTCTGCGCAGCGCAGCTGTAAGCGGAAAACTGAGCGCGCTCGATGGATTCGGCCATAAGCTCGAAGAAAACATAATAAGGGGAGTCGATCTGGCACAAACACAGGCACATAGGATCGACATATGGCAGGCCAAAATAATCTCACGCGCTCTGCTTGAACAGGTAAAGAAGATCAAAAACGTAAGCAAGGTCGAGATTGCCGGATCTTTGCGGCGCGGGAAAGAGACGGTAGGAGACCTTGATATACTTTGCGTTTCCAATAACGGCGGAAAGGTAATAAAAGATTTCACCAAGCTCAGCTGTGTTGAGCGTATTCTCGCGGCAGGGCAGACAAAAGCCAGCGTACAGCTTAAGCGCGGTATTCAATGCGACCTAAGAGTCGTTCCAAAAGAATCATTGGGCGCGGCTCTGATGTATTTTACAGGCTCAAAACAGCATAATATCGCATTGCGCGAACATGCCTTAAAACTCGGATACACAATAAACGAATACGGACTATTCAAGATAGATACCGGATGTAAGATGTCAGATGCCGGCAAGAAAAAGAAGAAAAGCAGAAAGATAGCGGGGAAAACGGAGAAAGAAGCGTACAAGGCGCTGGGGCTTGAATGGATACCGCCTGAATTAAGGGAAAGCACGGGAGAGATCGAAGCTGCAAAAAAACATTGCCTGCCGAAACTTGTTACTTTAAAGGATATAAGAGGAGATACCCACAATCACACAGTTCACTCCGACGGCTCAAACACGATAGAAGAGATGATAGGAGCAGCGATAAAAAAGAGCTGGGAATGGGTGCTTATCGGAGATCATTCTGAAGGCTTGAAAGTGGCTAATGGCGTATCAAGAGACGACCTCGCTGAATCAATAATAAAAATCCGCAAGCTGAATAAAAAATACGCTGATATTGAAGCGCTGCGGGGCATGGAAGTTGAAATTCACAAAGACGGCAGCCTTGACTATTCGGATAAGGAACTCACTGAGATCGACTGCGTGATAGGAGCGGTCCACAGCGGATTTAAGATGAGCCAGCCTGAGATGACAAGCAGGATCGAGCGCGCCATTGAATCCGGTCATGTGGACATGATCGCTCATCTCACAGGAAGAAAGATGCCCAACAGGGAAGGATATCAGATCAATATTGAAAGCATTCTTAAGCTCTGCGCGCAAACAAATACAGCTCTGGAGATCAATGGCCAGCCTGAAAGGCAGGACCTGATCTGGCAATACGCCAAACGAGCCAAGGAGCTCGGGGTTAAGATCGCCCTTTCCACAGACGCTCACTCGATCAGCCAGCTCGATTACATGGAAGTAGCTGTTACGGTCGCAAGGCGCGCCTGGCTTGAGAAAAAGGATATCCTGAACTGCTTATCCGCCAAGGAAATCAAGGATTGGCTTAAAAACCACAAAAAGAAGGGCTGAAGGCTTGGGGCTGTAGGGATGATGGATGAAGAATTTGCCCCTCTCCGGTAGCCTCAGGTCTTCAGCGGAGCAGTCCTGTAGTATTTCCCTACAGGATAGCCTGTGTCCGCTCTGCCCCGTAAAGAAAACAGAAAAACACAGGCTAAAGCCTGAGGCTACCGGAGAGAAAACTACTTGCTGTTTACTTTCCCGTTACTTTAAGCTTTATATTCCGCTTATCCAGCTCTTTTAAGTAAACATCGCCGTCGATGTTGCATTCAGGGGTAAGATAGCCATATGGCTGGAGAAAGATCCCTTTCCTCTGAAGGATCAATTGACACACAGAGCCTGCTGCGAATCCTGTCATTTTCGCTAAAGCTGAAAATCCCCGCTTGGGATCCCCGTAATCCAGGCAGGTGAATACTACCTTTTTATTTTTGCCATTTTTTCTGCCTTCAAGTATCGTCTGAAAAGCAACAAGGTCTTTCTCATCCGGCTTTAAAAGAGCTTTTCCCAATACTTCAGCAAGTAATTTCCTTGGAATAACATTGACCCCGTTAACAGCCACGGACTGCTCGCTCGCAAGACCGATGTCTCTTAAGAAAGCGAACTTCTCAAAATGGCCGGGATAACGCAGCGTCTTGTAAGAAAACTCCTTGACTTTCCCCGGGAGATCCCATAAAGCCGGGGTGGCTCCTCCGACGATGCAGGCTTCAAGTTCTCCTAATGCCGGGAATTTTATTTTCTCATACTCGGTAAGAGTCTTGATCGAGATTCTTTTTGATCTCCTTATTACAACCGAATCACCGTAATACATACCCAAAAGACCTTGCGGGGAATAAGCGATCCTGTATCCCAATGGCAGATTTTTGTTGCGCGGAAGACCCCCGCAATAGATATTGACGCTGTCAACATGGTTAAGATTCTGAAAACCCCATCCTGCGATCGCATTCCCTATGCCCGGAGCAAGACCCACATCAGGCATCAGCACAAGCCTTTTCTTTCGCGCAGCCTTTGAAAGTCCCTGGATCTTCAGGGATGTCTCAAGATGACCGCCCAGATCAACATAATTTGTTCCGGCTTCAACAGCGGCCTCGGCTATGGAATAGTTCAGATAATAAGGGCAAGCGCTCACCACGAGCTCAGTCCCGCGGAAAATACTGTCCATCCTGTTCTTAGCTTCAACAGCATCCAGGAAAACTGTATCGAGTTTTGGCCCCTTTATCCTTTCGCTGATCCACAGTTTTTTAAGATTTTTGCGTGTATTCTCCAGGCGCTCCTTGTGATTATCCAAAAGCACGATCTCGTCGATCGGCGAGAACCTGCCCAGATCGAAACCAAGAGCCTGAGCCATCATTCCGCATCCAACCATTGCTATTTTTTTACCCATATCTCAACTCCTATTTAATTCTTACGTCCTACATTCCCGTAGTGAGCATAACTGGACCATCACGCTGCCTGCTTTTTATCTTTTTTGGCAACAACATAAACAAATAAAGCTGTGAACCCAAGAAACGCCGCAAGAGTGATCAGGTCCTCAGCGTGCGATCCACCTATGACCCTCAAAGCAAAATGTTCGCTTATGCCGAACATGGCCAGCAGAACCAGCCCTATGCCCATTAATGCGTCCCCTGCGATAACACCTGATGAGAATAATATACCTCTGTGCTCTGCATCCTTCCATGCGCTTGGCCGAATGATCCTTGATAATATAGCGTAGATCGTGCCTCCTATGACTATGGGCACATTCATGGCAATTCCAAGATAAAGCCCTATGGCGAATGGGAGAGACGAGATCCCCAAAAGCTCGATCACAAGCCCGATCACAATGCCAAGGAAGATAAGCACCCATGGTAATTTCTTCTGTATGATCCCCTTAACGAGGATAGCCATTATATTGGCTTGTGGAGCCCGCAATTCTCCCATTGGATCCTGATAGTTTCTTACATTCTCGATTTCCTTTGTATCGAAGCGTACATATCCCAATTTTTCGTTTCTGAAATACAAGGATTCAGACCCATGTGAAGTCACCTTACCTTCATAAACTTTTCCATTTTTGAGCTTGATCACGCTTAAGCCAGCCGGAACATTGCCGTATTTGGCTGTCTCAAACACGATCTCCTTTTTTTCCTTGCTTATCGAGACGATAGGGTCCTTCATAAAATCGACTTTACCCTCATAAACAGGCAGGGTGTTCAATCCTCCTCCGCGAAGCAAAAGCAGGTAAACCGTTCCGACTATCGTGATAGAGGGAATTATGACTGCTATTATTTCCGCGATCTGCTGTTTTGAAGGAGTAGCTCCCACCAAGAATCCTGTTTTCAGGTCCTGAGAGATATCCCCTGAAGAGCATGTTGCGATACATACCATGGCGCCTGCGGATAAGGCTATGACCATGGCAGGGATCTGATTAGCGCCTTCAGTAAGACCTGAGAGCACCAGAACAAGACATACTGCCAAAAGAGTCGTGATCGTCATGCCTGACACAGGACTCGAAGAGCTCCCAACGATCCCAACAACCCTTGCCGCAACAGTCACAAAGAAAAACGCGAAAAGGATGGATACACATCCTCCTATAAGGCTTAAAGACCCAAGTCCTTTGGACCAACCCAGACCCGATGCTATAACATAAAGCACAAGGGCAATGCTTAAGGCAAGCACTAAAGAACCTCCAAACACAAATGACGCCGGCATATCTCTATCAGTCCTCAATATTTCCTCTTCGCTCTTTTTCTTTCTTATGCTTCCTATAAGACCTTTTAATCCATGCTTAAAAGAAGAAATAATAACAGGCAATGCTTTTATCAGGCTCACGATCCCGCCCAAAGCCACGCCCCCTGCTCCGATGTAGCGGATATAGCTCGATGCAATAGCGCCTGAAGACATTTCAGATATTGGTATTTGCCCCGGAGCAATGATGAGACCGGGGGCAAACTCGCCTACCATGCCGAAGATCGGTATGAGCACAAGCCATCCAAGCATTCCTCCGGCAAACATATAAGCTGCGATCTTCGGGCCGATTATAAAACCCACTCCAAGCAAAGCTGCTGTGGGCTCAAGGCCGATCGCGCCTTTTCCGTATTTCGGGATAACCCACATCGCCTCATCCTTCCAAAGTTTTAAGCCCTTCATTAAAAACATGTAAAGCGCTCCGAATCCAAGGCCTGAGAACACGTGTTTTGCCTGCGTGCCGCCTGTATCTCCTGCTTCAAGCACTTGCGCGCAAGCCATGCCTTCAGGGTACGGGAGCTCACCATGCTCCTTTACTATCAGATAACGCCTTAAAGGTATCATCATAAGAGTGCCAAGCAAGCCTCCGATGAGCGTCATGATAAACACTAATGTCATGGAAGGAAGCGTTGGAAGCTGGCTCTCAGGGATCCCGTCCCAGCGCAAAAGATAGCGCATTACCAGAAATCCCGGGATCGTAAATATCACGCCCGCTGCCAAAGACTCTCCGGCTGAAGCTATGGTCTGCACGATGTTATTCTCAAGGATAGTCCCGCCCTTCATCACCCCGCGCAATATCGCCATGCTCATGACAGCAGCCGGGATGGAAGCGCAGATCGTCATGCCCACTTTCATGCCAAGATAAACATTCGCGGCTCCAAATACAATGCCCAGCACAGAGCCCAGAATGATCGCGCGCATTGAGAATTCCTGCATATTCTGACTGGCAGGGACATACGGCTTAAAATTTTTCAGATTATCAGGCATGTCTTTTGTCATATTTCACTCCTTGAATTCAATTAACTATAGGATTAAATTAAAAATGAATATAATGCGTCCCCTACTGGAGACGTATTATATTCATCCCGGACTTGATCCAATATCCAGTACCGCTAATACCCAGGATTAAATCAAAAATAGAGCGCCATTAAAGGATGACATCAAGTTTACCCCTGATAACAAAAATTTGCTTATAATTAGACACTAGCTTAAAACAAACGGAGGTTTAAAATGAAATTTTTTATTGATACAGCGCATGTCAATGAGATCAAGACGGCAAAGGAGTGGGGATATTTGGACGGGGTCACAACGAATCCCACGCTCGCGGCTAAAACAGGCAAACCTTTTGAGAAAGTCGCAAAGGAAATATTAAAGCTCGCTTATCCCACGCCTGTAAGCCTTGAAGTGGTATCTGCTGATACGGAAGGAATGCTAAAAGAAGCCATGGATCTTGTTAAATGGGGGAAAAACGTGGCGATCAAGATCCCCATGTGCGAAGCAGGAATGAAAGCCACAAAGATCTTAAGCGGCAAAAAAATACCGGTCAATGTTACGCTTGTGTTTTCCGCTAACCAGGCATTGCTTGCGGCCAAAGCAGGAGCTGCTTATGTCTCGCCTTTTATCGGAAGGCTCGATGACGCGGGAGAAGACGGGATGACCCTTATCTCGGATGTCATGGACATCTACGAGAACTACAAGTACAAGACAGAGGTGATCGTTGCCAGCATCAGGCACCCCATGCATGTGGTATGGTCAGCCAAGCTCGGAGCTCATATTTCAACAATGCCGTTCGCAGTGCTTAAGAAAATGTTCAGACACCCCTTTACTGACAAGGGAGTAGCGGCTTTTAACGAAGATTGGAAAAAAGTCCCAAAATAAAATCCTCTGTCATTGCGAGGGCAAAGCCCGTGGCAATCTCAAAAGCAAGAAAACCTATTAATAATCAATGTGCATATAAGGCTCGACTAATATGATTAATGCCATGTTTTATGGTGGCATTTGGGTTTGAGATTGCCGCGCCCCATGTACTTAATTAAAACAGTGGAAATGGGTCTCGTAATGACCGAACAAGGTAATCCTTATTAAACCCTATATCATAGCCACTCTGCTTTCTGCTTTTTGCGGGCCGGGTGCGGGACAGATTTATAACGGCCAGAAGAAAAAGGGGGTAATACTCCTTACTGTAGCGATAGCATCGATCATGGGAGTCGGCATATTCATGGCCTGGTACGCGCACAATAAGATCATGGGCATGGGAGAGGCAATACTCCATATTAAGCCGGGATTCGAGTTCAGGCTCATGCGCGAGATCATGAACGAGAATAAAACCATGCTCACCACTTTCAAATGGGGATTCGCGCTTACATGGATCTATTCCACCGCAGACGCATATATCTGGGGCAAAAGGGAAAAAGAAGAAACAAAAAAACCGGAGGGATCAAATGAAACCTGTAACAGTTGCAAAGATGCAGGAAATAGACAAACGCTCTGAAACGGATTTTGGGATAAGCGGGGTCACCCTTATGGAGACCGCGGGCGCAAAAGTCGCGCAAGAAACTCTTAAATTCATTGAAACAAAATTAAACAAAAAACCCTCTGAAGCGCTTGTTGCTATATGCTGCGGCAGGGGAAATAACGGCGGAGACGGGATCGCCTGCGGCAGGACATTAAAGAAAATGGGGGTCAATATTGACATTCACTTTGTGCCTCCCGGAGACAAGCCATTAAAAATCGAGCTTCAAACACAACTTGATAAAGTAAAAGAAGAAAACACCGCGATCAACCCGATAGAAGACACGGAAAAGCTCGCTCAGGCTTTAGACAAAGCGGATGTTATCGTGGATGCGCTTTTGGGCACAGGCGCGAAATCAAAACCAATGGGATTATCTCACAAGGTAATACAGAAAATGATGAAAGCCGAAAAACCCATAATAGCGCTCGATGTTCCCTCAGGAATGAACTCTGACACCGGACACCACACTGGAGTGTATATACAAGCAGTACTTACCGTTACCTTAGGCTTGCCAAAGGTTGGACTTCAAAAACCCCATGCGCAGCAATATGTAGGAGAACTCGTGACCGTGGATATCGGCCACCCGAAGGAACTGCTGGAACCTTTCCTTTGAGAAGCAGATTTCAGGAGTAAGAAATCAGACTAGTCTCTCTTCTGCCTTTGCCACCTTTGTCACTTTTTTCACTTTTATCACCTTCTCTATAGATTCACCATCGCTGCATTGGTGATCCCTGATATTTTCTTCAATTCCTTAAGAACAGAAGGCATGGGGCAGCTGTCAACCGTTAAAACCATAAGCGCCTCTTCGTTCACATGTTTCCTTCCAACACGCATATCAGCGATATTGATCTTGTGTTTTCCAAGCAGGCTTCCGACTTTGCCTATCATGCCGGGTTTATCGATATTATTGAGAAGAAGGAGCGTTCCCTCAGGCACGACATCTACAAAAAGTTTTCCAATGCGCACAATAAGCATTTCTTTGCCTGCGATCACGCCTCCGGACACAGAATAGGTTTGGCTGTCTTTGAGTGAAATGCTTAAGTTTATTTCTTCAAGCGGATGCTCTTCATCGCGCTGTTCAATAAGACTTGATTTCGCGTTAAGGGAAGATTCTTTGGCCATAAACGATGCATTAACCATGTTCACCTTGTCGCCTATCGAGCATCTTAAAAGCCCCATTACCGCGGCATTAAGCAGGATATTCTGCTCTTTGCCTTCAAATTTTTCATGGACTGCGCAGGAAAGTTCTCTCCAGGCCCCGGGGGCAAGCTGTCCCAGAAACGAACCCAGACGCTCAGCCAATGCCAGATAAGACCCCAGCTTATTCACTGTATCAGCCTCGAATCCCGCAGGCACATTGACTCCGCCGCGCACTATACCGCGCTCAAAATAATCGATCATATTCTTGACCACTTCAGAACTTACGCGTTTCTGAGTTTCTTTGGTTGAAGCGGCTATATGGGGAGTAAGCACAACCCTATCTTCCAATCCCAATAACGGACTGTTCAGAGGCGGTTCATTTTCATAAACATCCATTGCTGCCGCTGCGACTTTCTCTTCCTTTATGGCTTTGGCCAGGTCAGCTTCATTGATTATCTCGCCCCTTGAAGTATTTATTATCAGCACTCCCTTTTTGCATAACGCAAGGTTTTCAGAGTTGATGAGATGTCTTGTTTTTTCAGTCAGGGGCACATGAAGCGTTATAATATCGGATGATTTGAGCACATCTTCCAAAGAGCATACCTCAACATTCTTCATGGAGAAATCGCCCTTGTTTATGAACGGATCAAAGGCTAGAACCTTCATATTAAAAGACGCTGCGATCTTCGCGACTATTTTGCCGACCTTGCCGAAACCCAGTATCCCGAGTTTTTTCTCATTTAGCTCGTTTCCCTTTAGTTCAGAACTTCTCCATCCTCCGGCTTTTACAAGCTTGTCAGCCTTAATGAGCTTTCTGACCATGGCCAGCATCAGAGCGAATACATGCTCTGCCACTGCTACGGCATTGGCTCCTGCCACATTTATGACAAGCACCCCGCGTTTTGTGGCCTCCTTGATATCGATATTATCCACACCTGTTCCGGCCCTGCCGACTAAGCGCAGATTCTTTGTTTTCGCCAGATGCTGCGCCGTAACAGTAGTGCCTGAACGCACAAGCCACGCATCATATTTATCCAGATTATCAAGCTTGCGATCTTCGGTCACGCTGAAATGCTTATTGTTTTTTAAAACAGCCAAGCTTTCCTTATCCAATGGATCGCTTATTAATATTTTAAACATATTGATATTGTAGACAATTAAGCGTTAGCTATCTAACATCTGCCCCCGTTGCGCTAGTCGCACCCTTCATGTGTGCGTCTGTAGGGACAACTTCTTTCTCTCTATCTCATCATCTCATCATCGCATCATCTCATCATCTCATCATCATTCTCATCCTTCGCATCATCGCATCATCTCATCATCTCATCATCATTCTCCATGTGGGGTATTGACACAGCTTTCTTCTTTGCTATCATCTTGTTGGGCGCAGCTTAAGTTTTAGGCAGCCATGCTTAAAACCACGCTACGAAAAAAGGAGGGACGATGATAAGAATATTACAGATAACAGTAGTACTGATAGGTCTTGGGTCATTCGCCATGGCTCAGGTAGGAATAGAAAGACACAACCTGCCGGACGTAAAAATACAAAAGTTTGTTCTGTTCAATGACAACAGCGGTCTCAACTGGACGGACAAAGAGAATCTTATTCGAACAACAGGCGGTACGCCTTTGATGAGAATAGAGCTGATCAACGCGGTGGTTGCCAGCTTCCCGCAGGGAATAAAGGGAAGCCTTTCAAGCAATCCGGAAGTCGATCAGATCGTAAACGACGACACGGCGCATCTTTTGGCATTCGAGGAAGAAAATCCTCCTGCCGAAGAACCGGCATCGCAGAAGCGTCAGTGGGGCATTGACAGAGTAAAGGCTCCGCAGGCATGGAACAAGACAAAAGGCGAAGGCGCCAAAGTCTGCGTTGTAGATTCAGGCGGAGAACTCACGCACCCTGACATTGCGGCTAACATCTACGGAGGCAAGAATTTCAGCGGCGAGGGAGATGAGACGAACTACAATGATGAGCTCGGACACGGCACGCATGTAAGCGGGATCATCGCGGCGATCGACAATAACGAGGGAACCATCGGCGTTGCTCCAAAAGCGCAATTATACGAAGCGCGCGTTTTTGGAAAAAGCGGCTCAACAAGCTACTCAATAGTTATAGCCGGCATTGACTGGTGCGCGGCAAATGACATGGATGTCATAAACATGAGTCTTGGAGGACCGAAAAACACAGCCCTTGGAATAGCTGTTAAAAAAGCACATGCCAAAGGCGTGATTATCGTGGCTGCGGCCGGAAATGATTACGGACGCGCAGTCGGATATCCGGCAGCATACCCCGAAGTGATCGCGGTTTCAGCAAGCGATATCAACGACAAGATCGCTTACTTCTCGAGCAAAGGCCCTGAAGTGGACTTAATAGCTCCGGGACACCAAATTCTTGCTCCTTATATCGGAGGAGGCTATGACTCACTCTCAGGAACCTCAATGGCATGCCCTCATGTCGCAGGAGTGGCAGCACTTTATGTTTCAGCAAATCCAAATGCTTCGAACAAAGAAGTGAAAAAAGCTCTTGAGGCCAATGCCAGGAATATCGGCCTTCCGAAGAACGAGCAAGGCAAAGGTATGGCTGATATAGCGAAAGCTCTTGGGATCTACGCGGTCAAGGCCATGGAAAAAACATTCAAGAACTTCTCGAACATGAAAACACCGGCCTACAACCAGGTACAAGAGACTTTTGAGAACCTGCAGAAGATATTTAACTAAGGAGATATCGTAAGATATTTAAGTATGAGACAAGGAGGAACAAAGGATAGTATTGTATAAGTCAATACACCTTTGCCTCCTTGTCTCAGTCGCTTTAGTACTGTGCGGCTGCCCGTATACTGCGCCCCAAACAAGCAAAGTCAAGACGATCGACCAGCATACTTACAAGGCCGTGCTGGCCCCGGATCTTCACAATAGCCTTGAGCAGGGATGGAATCCCTACATCGTTGATGTGCGCCCACAGCCGAATTACGCCAAGGGGCACATACCAGGCGCCATCAGTATGCCGTTTGTAAGGATACATGATAGATACAAAGAACTTCCCAAATACACCCACATTGTTATTTACACAGAAAGCTCGTCATCTCCCCTGGCTGATGAAGCAGCTAAAATATTGATAAGACGTAATTTCTCAGGAGGCAGATTGTACGTATTGGTAAATGGATATGCCGGATGGCTGAAAGAAGGCAATCCAGTGGAAACTCAGGAGGATTAGAATGGTAACAGGACTGGTTTTAGTAAGACTATCATCTGGCAAGGAAAAACAGGCTTTATCGCAGATCAAGCGAACCAAAGGCGTGGCTCACGTGTCAGCCGTGTTCGGAAGATGGGATTTGGTTCTAGATATGGAAACCGAAGATTTGAGCACTCTCTCGAATGTGGTCGTGGGAAATATCCGGTCAATACCCGGAGTCCTCTATACGGAAACCCTGATCACCACCTCCATATAAAAGAATATCAATATTGCTTTAGTAATTTGAAGTTCTGTCGTTCTGAAATTTATCTGCATTCCATCGTAGCGCAGAGACTTGTACCCCCGCCTCATCGCATCATCGCCTCTGGATTAAACGCATCCCCTACTAGGGAATCGCATCATCCTTCTCATCATCTCATCATCTCATCATCGCATCATCATTCTCATCCTTCGCATCATCTCATCATCTCATCATCGCATCATCATTCTTTATGCTCCCCATAATCTCCGTCCGCAATCTTAAAACGATTTTTTCCACCGAAGAAGGCGTGGTGCACGCGGTAAACGGCATTTCATACGACCTTCTTCCCTCGCAAACCCTTGGGATCGTCGGCGAATCAGGATGCGGGAAAAGCGTTCACGCCCTTTCAATGCTCGGACTTATCCCTGATCCTCCGGGAAAAGTCACTGGCGGCGAGATCCTTTTCCATGATAGGAATACGCAAAAATCAGTTGATCTGCTCAAGCTTTCCGGCCGCAAACTTCGCCAGATCCGAGGCGCCAGGATTGCCATGATATTCCAGGAGCCCATGACAAGCCTGAATCCTGTGATCAATATCGGCGAACAGATAGCGGAAGCCATCCGCTATCATAAAAGCATGGGATCAGGGAACTGTTTGCATAAAACAGCTGAACTTCTGGAAAAAGTCGGAATCCCAAACGCAGCAAAAAGGCTCAATGACTACCCGCATCAGTTTTCAGGAGGAATGCGCCAAAGAGTGATGATCGCCATGGCAATGGCGATGAACCCAAGCGTACTTATCGCTGATGAACCCACTACCGCCCTTGATGTAACGATCCAGGCCCAAATACTAAAATTGATCTCTGACATGCAGAAAAAAAACCATATGGCATTGATCCTCATTACGCACAATATGGGTGTGGTAGCGGAAACAGCTGATGAAATAATCGTCATGTACGCCGGAAAAATCGCCGAGAAAGGTTCAGCCGAGGATATTTTCGATAAGCCGAAGCACCCCTACACGCAGGGACTTTTGAATTCAATACCAAAACTGCAATCAAAAAGCGACAGGCTCGTACCCATTGAAGGCCAGCCCCCGGTGCTCACTGATGAGATAGTCGGATGCCCATACAGCCCGCGCTGCAAATCAGCCCGTAAAATATGTCTTGAACAACTGCCGCCGCTGATAAAATGCGACAAACAGATCGTCTCTTGCTGGCTCTACGCAGAAACAAGAAGGGCGGGAAGATAAAAATGTCAATCAAATCGGATTTCTCTTCTCTTACATATCACGTCTCACGTCTTACGTTTTACGTCATATGAACTTAATAAGCCTGATCGATCTCACAAAACACTTCTCCATTACAAAAGGACTTATTTTCAGGGATATACTCGGAGAGGTTAAAGCCGTAGACGGGATCAACCTTGACATCGCGCAAGGGGAAACCCTCGGAGTTGTGGGCGAAACAGGCTGCGGTAAAACAACTCTGGCAAAGCTTATACTCGGTCTTGAAAAGCCGACTGAAGGCCATATCCTCTTTGAGGGAAAAGACATTACGCGGTTTAAAGCCGCTAAATTAAAGGATTTCAGGCGCAAAGCACAGATCGTATTCCAAGACCCGTTCTCAAGCCTTAACCCGAGGATGAAAGTACGAAATATCATAACAGAACCCTTGATCGTGCACAATGGCATAAGCCGGTCAAAGCTTGGGCATGAAGCTGAAAAACTTCTGAAAAAAGTAGGACTCTCCGCAAAACAAGGCGAACGCTACCCTCATGAGTTCAGCGGGGGACAAAGACAGAGGATAGGCATAGCAAGAGCTCTTGCCCTAAAACCAAAACTTATTCTCCTTGATGAGCCTGTAAGCGCGCTTGACGTGTCCATCCAGGCTCAAATACTCAATCTCATTACTGACCTGCAAAAAGAATTCAAGCTCACATATATATTCATTTCCCATGATCTCTCGGTGATAAAGCATGTTGCCACAAGGATCGCTGTGATGTATCTCGGAAAGATCGTGGAGCTGGCTCAAGCTCATGATCTTTTCTCAAACCCACAGCATCCCTATACTGAAGCCCTGCTCTCAGCGTGCCCGTTTCCTGATCCAAAGATCAAGCAACGACGAAGATTGATCCTGGCCGGAGATGTGCCAAGCGCTCTTAATCCTCCTTCAGGATGCCATTTTCATCCCAGATGCCGATACGCAAAAGACAGCTGCAAGATATTTGAACCAAAATGGGCCACATCCGATCCAAAGACAAACCACAAAGCGCTTTGCTCCATCCTGCCATTCAAGGAACAGGTCTCAGCATCAGCCATACAAACAAAAGGAACAAAGCATTGATTTGCGAAATAATATGTATTATAAGTCTAGAGAACCAATCCCTAATATGCGTAAAATAAAGCAGTTAAAATCTATTCGGGTAATACTATGGACATACTTATAGTTGATGATGAACCGCATCTAGCGGAAATGCTCAAGTGCAACCTGGAGCTTGAGACTTCAGGCATTAAAATTGAATCGTTCGTGCCTTCAGATTCACGAGTACTTCCCGATATGCTGCGCAAGGAAAAACCAAAACTCGTAGTGCTCGATGTTATGATGCCTGGTTCTGACGGAATTACCCTGTGCGGGGAGATAAAAAAGGACCCGTTGCTCAAAGACATTAAAATTGTCATATGGACAGCTAAGCCTTTTGAGCAGGACCGCCTTAAAGCCTTAAGCGCAGGAGCGGATGATTTCCTGAGCAAGATCGATCCCATAGAAAGCATTTGCAAAAAAATAGCGTCATTTATGTCCGGAGCGGTAGAACTTCGCTTTTGGGGAGTAAGAGGATCATTCCCGACCCCCGGACCAAGCACTGTGAAATACGGCGGCAATACATCATGCGTTGAAGTGCGCATGCTTGATAAAGTTTTTATTTTTGACGGAGGCACAGGAATCAGGGAACTCGGGAAAACCCTGCTTCAAAATGCTCATAATCCTGACCTTAATCTTTTTATAAGCCATTTTCACTGGGACCATATCCAGGGACTGCCTTTTTTCCTCCCGAACTGCAAGGCAGGAGACCAGATAAATCTATACGGATGCGAGGAATCAGACATAAAACTGGACAAGATCGTGGCAGGACAGATGGAAAGCGTGTATTTCCCGATCCGATTAAGGCATCTGCCTGTTACCATCCAATATAACCCGATACAGGAGAGCACATATAAGATCGAGGGTGTTACAGTAAAGACCTTATATCTTTTCCATCCGGGCAATACAGTAGGATACAGGCTTGAGGTAGAAGGCAAAAGCATTGTTTATATGCCTGACAATGAGATAATCGCGGCTCCTGATAAAAAAATGATCGAATTCAGCGCAAACGCGGATATTCTGATCCACGACGGTCAATATACTGAAGAGGAGTATCCCAAAAGAAAGGGCTGGGGCCACTCGCCTTATACCAAGACCCTTGAACTTGCAGCCCTGGCTAAAGTGAAATCCTGCTATGTATTCCACCATGACCCTGACCGATCCGACGCCCAGCTTGAAGAGCTTGAAAAACACTCGCAATTCCTGGTTAAGGAAAAAGGCTATGGTTTCGAGTGCAAAATGGCCTCCGAAGGCACTTCAATAAAGTTATAACTGCTTCCGCCCATTCAGACGCAGGCTAAAGACCTGCGGCTGCCGGAAAAAACAAAGAGCGCTTTAAATCCAAAAAACACCCTTGGATCACTTCATTTACCCTGCCAAAAATGGCAAAATAGGGTATTCCTCGCAGAAATAGGGGACCCGACCCTGGGTTCCCGGTTCTTCAGGAAAAGATCAAAACAAACTACTGGATTATCGTTTTATTTCAATCCAATTAGGAGGACTTATGGCTGTTGAACTTGAAAAAATACTTCGTCCTGTGGAGACTCCCATGCCGCCGTATGAACCCAAATGCATGACGGTCGCAAGCGGAGAAACCATGGTGATACGGCAAGTCACAAGAGAGGAGATCCCTTCTCTTTTGCCGCACGTTGAACCATTGATACATGTGACCAGGGATTTCTACGATATAGTGGCAGCGCGCGTTTACGCTGAGCTTTTAAGCTATTACAAATACAGGGTGCAGGATGAATACGTGCTTGCAGCCCAGATCAACGGTGAGCTTGCGGCTATCGTCAACGGCAGGAGGATGAACGCGGATGTAGGACTGTCTTATCACACGCTTGCGCTGAGGCGGGGCTTGCGCATCGGAGCACATTCATTCGCCGCGAAAATGGAATACCATTTTGACATCCTTAAGCAAAAAGAAGTCTTAATAGTGGCTGAGTCTCCCATAGGTTTCAGGCGATGGATGATCGAATACAAGCTTGAAAAGCGCTTTGATATAGCGCATGAACTAGGAGGCGTGCCATCATGGGCCCTGACCAAAGAACTCTATGAAAGAGCGAAAGACAGCTTGATAGTCGGCAAACGTCCTGTTCCTCCTGATGTTTTAAAGAAGGCTCTTGCTGATATTCTGGCGCCTTCTGACCCTCCAAGGCCGCCTGTGGATCCCATAGCAGCCAGACGCTCGGAATACGATCCGACTGATTTTGTTGCTGTAAGGTAAAAGGAGATTATAATGCGTGAAGTATATGTAGCAGGAGCTGGAATTTCCTCTTTCACAAGACTCGAATATCCTTTAAGCGAGATCGCGGCTTATTCAGGCATCATGGCCCTAAAAGACAGCGGGCTTGAGAGCATCGATCACCTGTATGTAGCTAACATGGGCTCTTGCAGGGCGAATCATCAAAGCGGCCTTGCAAGCGCTGTGGTTGATTCTCTGAGTCTTACCCCGGCAGGCGCTGAAACCATCGAGAACGGACCCGCATCAGGAGCTTCAGCGATAAAGCAGGGATACATGGCAGTAGCATCAGGCCTTCATGACGTGGTAATGGTGATAGGCGCTGAGCGCATGAGAGAGATGAACAATCTTGATGCCACGGATTTTGTGGCGACTCTCACTCATCCTCTGGCGGAATACATTTATGGAGTAACGCTGCCGTCTTTGGCTGCCATGTTCACGCGGCTTTACATGGAAAAATACGGAGTGACCTCAAGACATCTAGCTATGGTCGCGATCAAGAATCATGATCACGCGAAACTTAATCCATTCGCGCACATTCAACAGAAAGTCGCGATGAAGGGCATTATGGATTCCTCGGACGCAATGACCAATAATCCATATGTGTCCGAGCCTTTGAGGTTTTTTGACTGCTGTCCGATATCTGACGGATCAGCATGCCTGATACTTGCTTCAGCTGAAGTCATGAAAAAGATCAAAAAACCCATGGTACGCCTCGCGGGAGTAGGCCAGGCAACTGACACTCATGTTGTGCATGAGAGGGAAAACCCGACTGATCTCCTTGCTGTGCGCCGCGCTGCCGAGCAATCATTTAAAATGGCAGGCGTTAAACCATCGGATGTCAATGTGGCTGAACTTCATGACGCGTTCACGATCCTTGAGATCGTGGAAAGCGAAGAAGTGGGGTTCTTCAAGAAAGGCGAGGGACACCTGGCTGCTGAACGCGGAGACACAAAGCTCGGAGGCAAGCTTCCGATCAACACTTCAGGAGGCTTAAAAGCCAAAGGCCATCCCGTGGGAGCCACAGGAGTGGGTCAAGCCCATGAGATAGTGCTCCAATTAAGAGGGGAAGCTGATAAACGCCAGGTCAAGAACGCCAAAGTCGGTTTTACATGCAATTTCGGCGGTTTCGGCAACAATGTCGTGTGCCTGACTTTCATAAGGGAGAGCAAATAAGATGCAGCGAGAAATATACGCGTATAAATGCCGGAAATGCGGACAATTGCATTATCCGTACAGAATGGTATGCAAGAAATGCCGCCACCTTGAACATAATGCATTCGACCCTGTGCCATTGCCCAAAAAAGGCAAGCTTGTCACATTCACTTTTGTTCACAGTCTTCCGGCTGACTTTAATGTCTCCAAGCTGGGCTTAGGCATAGTGGAACTTGAGAACGGTCTGAAAATAACAGGCCAGATCAGCATCGAGAACCCAAAAATAGGCATGGACGTTGTCGGCAAGGTGGAGATAGTAAGAAAAGAAGAATTCAAGCAGAATTACGGAATGGTTTTTTACAAACCCAACTAAAGACTTAAACACGCGGTATATGCTCATTAGTGTCGGTGACAGGGTGAGGCGCGGCACATACAAACTTCACTCTGAATTCCAAAACGCTCTAAACTACATTGATAAAAACGGGAACCTTGTCGTACTTGTCACCAAACATACAGGATGCGGCCCGCAGAACATCGTACTCGAAGAACTTAAAGGTCATGACAAGGATCTCGAGGTTTCCGCTTCAATGATCGCGACAGGCGCCATCCGCGTAAACTACACAAAAAACATCGTCTATAATTCGAGTTTCACCTTTGACAAAACCGGCCTCGCGAATACCCGCAGACACTTTGAGGCAACCCGGAAGTCTCTGCTCGAGCAGTCCGCGAAGAAAAGCCTTACATTCCTTATGGATAAGAAAAGAAAAGCGGATTTTAAAGGCATCTTTGAAAAACACCTTATCGCCAGGATCTCGGGCGGCATCAAGGATATTTTCTCAGGTAACATGGCCAAAGGACTCTGCGCCATAGAAGGAGCGGGCTTTGGCCTCACTCCAAGCGGTGATGATTTTACAGCAGGCCTCCTGGTCGGACTTAACCTGCTTAACAAAGCCGAAACAGGAAAAATCGGGGCAGTGATCGATCGGATCATCAAGAATTCACGCGTCACAAACCCTCTTACGAAGAATTTCCTGAAAATGGCATCCCAGGGCAGGGTATGCGAACGACTTAAAAACTTAATATCCGCCATGCGTAAGACAAAACACGAAGACATCAAAAGCGCGCTTGGGCGATACTGCGGCATAGGCGAAACATCAGGCGCTGATTTTCTCACAGGATTTATCATGACCTTAAAACACGGAGAAGCAATATGCCGATAAAAGGACTTATAAAAAAGGGTGAATATTTTGATTCTGTGACGCTGATGAGGATCGGTAAGGAGCTTTCACAGATAAAAGGTGTGCAGGATGCTGCTGTTGTAATGGCCACGCGGGAGAACAAAGCCATACTTGCGGCCTCCGGCTTATACCAGGCCCAATATGACCGCACAAGCGATGCTGACCTGATAATAAGCGTAAAAGCAGGATCACCCTCAATACTTGATTCGATCATAAAAAAAGCCCAGGAAAATCTGGCTAAATCCAGAAAAAAAACGGAATCAAGCGTTCAGGACCATAAGCCAACAAACATAGATTCAGCTGTTGACTGCCTGCCCGGAGCCAACCTGGCTCTGATCTCAGTTGCCGGGAAATACGCCTCAGGCCAGGCCATGAAAGCGCTTCAAAAAGGCCTCCATGTCATGCTTTTCTCAGACAATATCCCCATGGAAAAGGAAATCGAGCTTAAGAAGTTCGCGACCAAAAAAGGGCTTCTGGTCATGGGGCCTGACTGCGGAACCGCCATAATAAACAGCGTGCCCCTGGCATTCTCCAATGCTGTGAGCCGCGGCAATATCGGTATAGTCGCAGCTTCCGGAACAGGATTACAGGAAATAACATCCATAATCTCAAATGAGGGCGCCGGAATATCCCAAGCCATAGGAACAGGCGGAAGGGACGTGAAAAAGGACGTGGGCGGGATAACTTTTATTGACTCAATACGAGCCCTTTCAAAAGATCCTTCCACTAAGATACTTGTTCTTGCATCAAAGCCGCCACATGAAACTGTTATACGAAAAATACTTTCTGAAACAAGAAAGACAAAGAAACCGGTTGTTGCTGTTTTTCTTGGAGCAAAGAACGGAACTTTAAAGGGGAAAAACATACATGAAGCAATGACATTCGAGGAAGCCGCGCTTAAAGCCGTGGCTTTGTTCAATGAGGATGATCCAAAACGCGTTAACAGCGATATAACGCAAAGAGACGCTGACCTTAAGAAGGAAATAAGCGTGAAGCTCAAGCGCTACCGTTTAAAAGGAAAATATCTTCGCGGTCTCTACAGCGGAGGCACTTTCTGCGCTGAGGCTCAAGTGATCCTTGGGAACGCGCTTAAAGAGATCCACTCAAACGCTCCTCTTGGAAAATCAAGGAAACTCGTTAATTCCCTTAAAAGCATAGGCCACGCCATAATCGACCTTGGTGAAGATGAATTCACAGCCGGCAGACCGCATCCAATGATAGATTTTTCGCTTCGAAACAAGAGAATAATCGAGGAAGCCGCTGATAAAGATACCAAAGCGATACTGATAGATGTGGTTCTGGGATACGGGTCCAACTTGAATCCGGGCGCAGACATTGCCTCTGCAGTTGAAAAAGCTGCGCGCAAAATCCCGGTGATAGCATCTGTTACAGGCACCGAGAACGACCCGCAAATACGCAGCCGCGTGATCAAGGAGCTGCGCCAATCAGGAGCGATAGTGCTTCCCACAAACGCTGCGGCATGCAGATTCGCAGGCTCGATCATCAGAGGAGGCGCAAATGCCTGTTAAGGATCTTTTTTCAAACGAACTCAAAGTAGTAAACATCGGCCTTGAATCATTCAAAGAAACCCTGGATAAGGTGGATGTAAAGTCCGTGAGCATTGATTTCCGGCCGCCCCTGATAAGTGATGAGAATGCTTTTATGACTATCAGCAAACATAAATCCATCATAGAGAAAGCAAACAAGAAAGCTTTAAGCAGGATAATAAACGGAAAACCCAATCTTATAGGCATGGCAGCAGCCATAGATGTGATACCCGCAATGAGAAAAGACCTTATCCTTCATGCCGGACCCCCTGTCACCTGGGAGCGGATGTGCGGGCCCATGCGCGGAGGCGTGTGCGCAGCATTGATGTACGAGGGGCAGGCAAAAAATTACAAAGAAGCGGAAAAGCTCGCAGCATCAGGCAGGATAAAATACTCACCCTGCCACGAACACTCCACGGTAGGACCCATGGCCGGAGTAGTTTCGCCCTCCATGCCTGTTTTCATCATTAAAAACGAGGAATACGGAAACCTCGCATACTGCACCATGAACGAGGGATTGGGCAAAGTCCTTCGCTACGGAGCTTATAGCGAAGAAGTGATAGAGAAGCTCAAATGGATGGAAAAATACCTCTATCCTACACTTGATAAGGCGATCAAGCACATAGGCAAAATAGATCTAAAGAACATCATGGCCCAGGCTCTTCACATGGGAGATGAGGTGCATAATCGAAACCGCGCTGCAACCTCGCTTCTTTTCAGGATACTCGCTCCTGCGATCATAAAAACATCAGGTAACAGCGACAGCGCGATAAAAGCCCTGGAATTCATAAATGGAAATGATCATTTTTTCCTGAATCTTTCCATGCCGGCGTGCAAGGCAATGCTTGATGCTGCGATGAACATAAAATTCAGCAGTGTAGTGACGGTCATGGCAAGAAATGGAACTGATTTTGGGGTCAGACTGGCAGGAACAGGCGATACATGGTTCACGGGAACAGCTCCTGTGCCTGATGCCCTGTATTTCCCTGGATACACAAAAGATGACGCAAACCCTGATATAGGAGACAGCTCCATAACAGAGACAAACGGGGTTGGCGGTTTCGCCATAGGCGCTTCTCCCGCAATAGTCCAGTTCGTGGGCGGAACAACCACTGATGCGATCACCTACACAAAGCAGATGTATGAGATAACAGCGGGCGAGAACAATGCTTTTCAGATCCCATATTTGAATTTCAGGGGGTCTCCCACAGGGATCGACGTGATAAAGATAGTTGAAAAGAACATTCTGCCCTTTATCGACACAGGCGTAGCGCACAAGAACGCCGGCGTGGGCCAGATAGGCGCAGGAGTATTGAGCGCCCCGACCGAACCCTTTGTAAAAGCATTTGAAGGATTTGTTAAAACACTATAGCTCTGTCATCCTCGCGGATGCGGGGATCCAGAACCGCTATATTGATAAAGATTCTTTTTTCTGAAAAAAGATCTCTATAAAAACAGTGGAACTGGATTCCCGTTTTCACGGGAATGACAGAAGCGCCCTTCTTTCTCCTCCCCCTTGATGGGGGAGGTGGGGTGGGGGTGAAACCGAAATATACAGGAGGATTCTTATGAAACTCAACGAATTCATTAAATTTATGGATAAGGCCAAGGTGTATGATCTTACACAGCGCCTAAGCATACATACGCCGCCCTGGCCGAGTTATATGCCTCTTGGAATACAGTATTTCAAGAGGCTGGCAGGCGCGCACATGGGACAAGGCGCGAACGGACAGATCATCACAACAAGTAACCATGTGGGCACTCATATGGACGGGGAAATACATTTTCACGCAAGCGGCCGCTCCATAGGCAATGTCCCTCTTAAAGAATGGATAGGACCGGGCGCTATCGTTGATATCTCGAAAGAAGTTGGTGATTATGAGCTTTATTCCCCTGAGATGATCACAAAAAAAGTGGAAGTGAAAAAAGGCGATATCCTGATCATTAATACCGGATATCATAAGTATGGGTGGGACCAGAAAGGCTCTGATGAGCTCAGATATTTTGTGAAACATCCGGGGCCCAATCCTGAGTTCCATAAATGGGCTGTAAAAATGAAGCTCAAATGGATCGGAGTGGATTGCGGAAGCGCGGACCACCCTATGAACACCATAATACGCAACTGGCATCCAGCGCTATTTGAACAAGCAGAAGACAAACTTTTTGAGAAGCACGGGAAAAAATGGGATGAGATGTTCCCGTATGAAGAATACTACCAGGTCATGCATCTTAAGCTTTTCCCGAAAAAACTAGTGCATGCCGAGAATCTAGGCGGTGACATTGATAAGGTTTCAAACTCACGGGCATGGATAGGATGCTTCCCATTGCGCGGAATAGAACTTGAATCATCAATGTGCAGGATCGTGGCATTCATGCCGCCAAAGGGCTAAAACTAAAAATGGCCATATCCCTTGAGTTTGATTATCACAAACCCAAAAGCCTGAAGGAAGCAAGCAGGCTGTGCGCAAAATACAAGGATAAAGCGCGCATATTAGCAGGCGGGACTGATCTTATAAACTGGATCAAGGAAGACGCGATTACTCCCAAGACGCTCATTGACATCAAAGGCATACCTGAACTTAAAAAAATAAAAGCCTCAAAGAACAGCGTCTTTATAGGGGCTAATGTCACATTCGAGGAACTGCTCGACTCCGCGATAATTAAAAAAAGGTATCCGCTAATATTCGAGATGGCAAAAACAGTGGCTTCTGTGGGAATCAGAAACCGCGCTACCTTAACAGGCAATATATGCGCGGCTGTGCCCAGTTGCGACGCAGGACCCGTGCTTTTGGTTTATGACCAAGTGGAGATAGTCGCTGTGTCGCAAGGCAAAACAAGAAAGATCAAGATCAAAGACTGGTTTATAGGCCCTAAAAAAACATCCCTTAAGAAAAACGAACTCGTAAAAGGCATAACGATCAAAAATCCAGGGAAATGCGGCGCATCATACGTGAAACTCGGACGATACAAAGGCGAGGACCTTGCGCAAGCCAGCGTAGCTGTTATAATCCTGCCCGGTAATAAATTTCGCGTTTCCTGCGGAGCAGTAGGGCCTAAACCTCTAAAAGCTCTTAAGACCGAAGCTCTGCTCAACAACAATGGATTCAACCCCGAGACATTGCGCACAGCGAAAACGCGCATACTTGAGGAGATCTCTCCCATCGATGACATACGTGCGAGCAAAGAGTACAGGAACCATATGATGCCCATAATGCTCGAGAGGGGGATCAATGCCGCATTATCCAGGCTCACTGGCAATGGCCCGAAATACGGAACAAGTTTTTTATGAAAGCGGACGCCTTCCCTCTGGTAGTCGCATCCTTCAGCGAAGCAGTCCTATGTTATTCCACATAGGATACGGGTGCGTTCCGTTCCGACACGTTGTTCGGAACGGGAAAAAACGCACCCATAAAGGGTGCGACTACCAAAAAGCGCATCATGCAAAACGGAGTAGCCAATGATTAAAACCACGATAAATCTAAAAGTGAACGATCAAACATACAGTATTGATGTTGAACCAAGTGATACTCTGCTTGAAGCTCTGCGCGACAAGATCGGAGTCAAAAGTCCCAAGATGGGATGCGACAGGGGGGATTGCGGGTCATGCACCGTGATCCTTGACAATAAAACAGTGCGAAGCTGTCTTGTGCTTGCTATTGAGACTGATGGCAGCAGTATCATCACTGTCGAGGGTCTTCAAAAAGACAAGCTAACGCCCCTGCAAAAGGAATTTATCAAGAACAACTCATTCCAATGCGGATACTGCGCTCCCGGAATGGTGCTTTCAGCGACCGAGCTTCTGGGCAAAAACAAGGATCCGGATGAGGATGATGTGAAAGAAGCGCTTTCCGGTAATCTTTGCAGATGCACAGGATACAAGCCGATCATAGATGCGGTCATGGAGGCAAAGAAATCATGCCTAAAATAACACTCATCGCAAACCTTTCTTGTCTTTTTTGCCTCTCCCTTGAGGGAGAGGCCCCGCCTTTGGCGGGGGTGAGGGGGCTACCTTCAAGAATTTTGAGAAAGCGAGAGATCCTCTTATGAACTGCGAATTCGTAGGCAAATCCGTTACAAGAATAGACGGGCTTGATAAGATCACGGGCACAGCTATTTTTGTGGATGATATGGATTTCGGCCCCAGTCTCCTGCATGCCGAGATCGTAGAAAGCCCATATGCTCACGCGCGCATAAAAAAAATAGATATAACAGCTGCCGAACAAGTCCCGGGCGTAGTAAAGGTAGTGACCGGCAAGGATTTCCCGTATAAATTCGGTTTATATATGAAAGACAGATATATATTCGCGCTTGATAAAGTCAGGTTCGTGGGAGAACAAGTCGCGGCAGTCGTAGCAAGGAACCCGAAGATCGCAAAAAAAGCCGCGCGCCTCGTGAAAGTGACTTATGAGGAACTGCCTCCCATACTCGATCCTGTTAAGGCTGCGAAAAGCGATTCCGGGCTTGTGCATCCTGAGCTTAAAGTTTATCCTCATGTGCCATGGTTTTTCCCGAAAGCGGATACCAATATCGCGCATTGGAGAAAAACAAGAAAAGGCGATATTGAAAAAGGATTTAAAGAAGCTGACGCGATCATTGAGGACACTTATGTTGTCCCGCGTTACGCTCATTGCGCCATTGAAACACATGTTATCGTTGGCTTATACGATCATTCAGGAAGACTCACCCTATGGTCAGCTTCACAATCTCCGTATACGCAGCGCAACGGGTTCGCTCAAGCTCTATCGCACCTCGGCATATCGCATAAGGATGTAAGGGTTGTAACACCCTACGTTGGAGGTGGATTCGGCGGAAAAGCAGGCGTTTCAATGGAGATACTGGGAGCCGCACTTGCCACAGCGGTAAAGGGACAACCTGTGAAGGTAAGGTGGAGGCGCGACCAGGAATTCTACAACACATATCAACGCCAGGGAGTGGTAGCGAAAATAAGAATGGGCGCTAAAAAGGACGGTACAATAACCGCCATAGAATATGATTTGAAATGGGATGCCGGAGCGTATGTTGAATACGGAGCCAATGTTGTCAATGCTGTGGGGCTTTCAGCAACAGGACCATACAGGATCGAGAATGTTAAGATAGATTCCCTTTGCGTTTACACGAACCTTCCTCCCGGCGGGCCGTACAGAGGCTTTGGATATTCCGAGTTTCATTTTGGCTTGGAATCCCATATAACAAGGCTTGCCAAAAAAATAGGCATGGATACTGTTGAGTTCCGAAGGAAAAACGCCATTAAAGAAGGCGATACTCTTGCCTACGGAGCGAAAATGAACCCCTGCAACCTTGACGCGGCCATTGATGCGGTTGCCAAAGAAATAGGATGGGGAAAAAAGGAAAACCCGTCATCACCCGGAAAAGCAGTTGGAAAAGGGTTTTCTCTGTTCTGGAAAGCTCCGGCCATGCCTCCCAACGCGTCTTCAGCCGCGTTCCTGAAATTCAATGAAGATGGAAGCATCAATATCATAGTCTCAGGAATGGAGATAGGACAGGGCTATTTAACGGCAATGGCGCAGATCGCAGCAGAAGTTCTCTCAGTGCCTGTGACCAAGATACGCGTTGAGACCCCTGACACTGACAGAAGCGCGTATGAATGGCAGACAGTCGGGTCTCATGTCACATGGGGCTGCGGCAATGCAGTGAAAAACGCGGCTCTTGAAGCACGCGATAAGATATTTGAGACTGTGCATCGGGCTGTGCGGCTTGAAAAAGAATCTCTTTATTTAAAGGACTCAAGCGTAAGAAGCACAGAGGATGACTCGTTTAATCTCGCTTTGAAAGACTTTGTCATAGACGGGATACAGACTGATAATGGGACTTTCAGGGGAGGACCAATAAATGGCAGCGGCATTTTCATGCCTGAATTCACATCAGCCTTAAGCGACCCTGAAACAAGCCAGGGAGGCCACCCGAACGTGCACTATACTGTTGGCGCGGCAGGCTCAATAATTGAAGTGGACAAGGAAACAGGAAAAGTGGATGTGAAAAAAGCAGCCCTGGCAGTTGATGTGGGCAAAGCCATAAATCCTGATCTTGTTAACGGTCAGATCATCGGCGGCATGGTGCAGGGCTTGGCAACTGCACTTTATGAGGATATGCGCTTTGATGAAAAAGGAAAGCTTTTAAACGCTAATTTCACGGATTACAAGATCCCAACATCAATGGATATTCCGGATGAGATCATCCCGATCATCATTGAGAGTCCTCAGCCGGATGGTCCTTTCGGCGCAAGAGGCGTTGGAGAGCACACCATGATCCCTTCAGCTCCGATCATTGTCAATGCTGTGGAAGATGCTGTGGGAGTCAGGATAAAATCCATGCCCATCACCGCGGAAAAAATAGCTTTAGCTTTATTTTCCTCCCCCCTTGAGGGGGAGGACTAAGGTGGGGGGTTTCCTTATTTCTCAAGAGGCAAAATCTTTGCTCTTGCAATTTGCAACAGCAAAAAACTTTATCTGAATAGAGAATCTGGATTCCTGCTTCCGCCCCGTTTCCAACAAATTGAGGAACGGGGCTGTACTTTCCTCTTCTTGAGATGGAGAGAAAGTGCGCAGGAATGACAGTGTAGTAGCGCCTTTCTATGTTTTCTTCAAGCAAAGCTCAAGCACTTCAACAATCGTATCCGCGTCTTTCTTTGTGACACACAGAGGCGGTTTGATCCTGATAACATTGCCTGCCATACCGCCTTTCCCGAACAGCACTCCATTGTCCCTTGCGAGGTCCATCACTTTTAATACTTCCTGATTAGCCGGATCTTTGGTTTTTTTATCCTTAACGAGTTCCACTCCAAGCATCAAGCCCTTTCCGCGGACGTCGCCTATGAGGGGGGATTTTTTCATGAGGCTGATAAGCTTCTGCTTGAGATAACCACCCACGACCGCTGCGTTGTCAGCAAGCTTCTCCTTGTCCATGACATCAAGAACAGCGCTTCCGGCTGCCATGGCAACAGGCGAACCTCCGAATGTATTGAAATGGATCTTGCCTTTCATGGCTTGAGCCACAGCCTTTGTTGTGATCACAGCGCCCAATGGATACCCATTGCCTATTCCCTTTGCCATGGTGATGATATCAGGCCTTACTCCCCAGTGCTCGATCCCAAAGAATTTTTTTCCTGTTCTGCCCACACCGGTCTGCACTTCATCTGATATGAAAAGGCCGCCGTATTTTTTCACGACTTTATAAGCTTCCGGGAAATATTCCGGCTCAGGATCTATCACTCCGCCGAATCCTGAAATAGGCTCTGCGAAAAAGGCTGCTATAGAGCCTGAAGTCGAGTATTTAATAGTCTCTTCGATCTCGCGCACGCAAAGCTGCGCATACTGGCTCGGAGTCGTGCCTTCAGGCCTTCTGTAAGTGTAATTCGCGGGTACATGATATACTCCGAAAACATAAGGCATAGAGTGCCTCCATACGGACTGCCCGGTCAAAGACATGGCCATTATGGTCCTTCCATGAAAAGAATGCCTCAAGGCCAGAAATTCATGGCGGCCTGTATAGTTTTTAGCAATGATCGCAGCGAGCTCATTGGCTTCACATCCGGCATTGGTAAAAAAGCATACTTCCAGATCAGGATTGGCTGATTTCGCTTTTGCAACAAGCCTTTTCGCGTACTGCACAAGGCTCGGATGCATGTAAAGCGTGGTTGTATGATAAAGTTCCGAGATCTGTTCCTTGAGTTTATTGACAAAATGCGGATGGCAATGACCGATCGATATGGTCACAACCCCCGCGAACCCATCTATGTATTTTCTTCCTTTCTCGTCAAACACATATTGCCCCCTGCCTTTAACGATCTGCAAAGGCTTGGAATAATACGTTATTGTGGAGGGAAGAATATATTTTTGCCTAAGTTCGAATATATCTTCCGTGCTTAACTCTCCATTGGTCTTTTGTTTGTCTAAAACAGTGCTTTTTGGCATTTTTTTACCTCCGTTATCTGTTGTTTCGTCGTAGCGCGGTAGCTTGTATGCCGCTTCTGCTCTTTGCGGAAGCAGGGAACAAGCTCCCGCGCTACAAAAATCCTTCTATCATTCGCGCAAACTTATTCGCGTTCATTCGCGTGTTTATTCGCGCTGATTCGCATCTCCGCCTATCGCTTGAGCCAGGTTTCAGCTTTGATTATCTGTCCACGAGAGAACTTTTTATCAAGATTTTCTTTTGTGTTGGCGGATGTTTTCATAACCATAGACAGCGGCGAGAATTCATAATAGTCCTTCTCGTCAAACCAGCCGCACCGGAAATCCTTGACCATTAGCCCTGCCCTGCGGCTTAACGCCAGGGCGTAGAAAGTAAGTTGTTCATGGGCATGCCTTTCTTTCACAGCATCCGGCTTGTAATCAAGGATATGCGCGAAGCCGTTTCTTACCTGCACAAAATCAATATGACCGCTCAAGGATTCTTTTAGCGTAAAAGGCAGCTTGAATCCAAGGTTTCGATAATATTCAACATCTTCCGGAGTCAGCCATATCGGGATTTCCACCGCTACCGTCACTGAATCATTGGTGAGCATGAATTTCTGCAGCGTGTCATGACGCATTTTGTTATTTGGGGATGCTTTGAGGGCAAGCTCGGCGAGTCTTGTGGCATAGTTTGTCTTCTTGAATATGTTGACCCGCTCCAGATCGAATCCTCCCCAAAGCTGGCTTGCCCTGGGACCTTCTTTCACGAAAATATCCCGGGGACAGGTTTGCGCCATGCGAACGAGATAATCCTGAAGAGGCAATAACCGATCGTGGCCGTCCTGTTTAAATCGACGGCTGGCCTGACAGCCATGCGTATTCGGAGCCTCGCTGAATAAAAGATCCAGTTTTGCCCGGTGGAACCGGTAGCGATACACCTGCTTATGAAAGAGTGTGGCGGTATGAATGATCTCACTGGGGCCAAAAAGGCGCATGCCAGCTTTCCTCAGCCTTCTGTAACTGCATAGCGCACGAAACTCTTTAAGCCAATTATGGATCAACTGCACGCTCGGGCGGCAATGGTATTTTGAGAAGATACGCTGGGACACTTGAGACAATGTATAACCGAGATTATAAAGCGAGATTGCCTGCAGAATGGTTCCTACGGGATATGTCTTACCCTTCAGGCCCTTGCTGGAAAAATATTTCTTGCAATCGCGGCACAGATAGAGCTGGGAAGTTTGCATTTTTTGTCGGCGCAGGCCCTTTTTAATCACGTCCCGCGAAGCGCAATGGGGACAGGTAATCCGGGATCGCGGGTTTTTGGCAATTGGGGTTTCGGACATGGATACAGTATAGGTCTTTTGCGTGGAGAGAGTAAAGCGACTGATTTTTGATATGCAGGCGACGAATACTTGAAAAATATAGATGGCGGAAAGGGACTTAAAATTGATGGTGAAGATGCTGAAAATTGATATTTTCAGGTGACTAATACTTGAATTTGGAGCCTATGCGGACTTGCGCGCTAGCCTTAAACTTCCCTATTTGCGCCAATTGGGATGCCTGTTTTGTAGATTTATGGCTTTTATACGGGAATGTGTCAGTCTCGGGAAATACAAGAAGGGACATTCGTTTTTTGGTAACGATTAGGTCTTTATTGTTACTGCCCTCCGGAAATCTCCTCCGGTTGCTGTTATGCGGTCTCGCCGCTATGTGACGATTGATTCAATGGCAGTGGATAAGAAATATCAGCGTTCAGGCGTTGGTAAATCACTCATCAAAAAAGTCCAACAATGGGCCCTGTCCAGGGGCGTAACCCGGATCGAGCTCAATGTCTGGGAATTTAACAGCCAAGTCATGGCTTTTTACAAGAAACTCGGCTTTGCCATAACCTACCGCAGGATGGGGAAAACACTGAAACAACGAGATAAATAAGCCTTTACTTGCCCGTACAATCGTGGGTGTAAATCTTTTGCCTCGATTGGAGAAATGGCCTAAAATTTAATGTGTAGATTCTGAGGGTTGCTAAGCCTCCTAAGCTAAAATAAGCAAGGAGGACAAAATCATGGAAAATGCAGCCCAAACCGCAGTCAATCCCACGGAGACAGCGGCTAACTTCATCAAAAAGGTAAGACGCTATAACCGCAGGAAATTCACCGCGGAGGAAAAGATCCGCGTGATCCTGGAAGGCATGAAAAGAGAGACGGCCGCCACTGAACTCTGCCGCAAGGAGCGCATACATCCAAACATCTACTACGTCTGGCTCAAGGACTTTATGGAAGCCGGCAAAGCCAGGCTCAGAGGTGACACTAAACGTCAAGCCAATGATGACGAGGTAGGCAAGCTCAGGCAGGAAAACGACCGCTTAAAGATCATCCTGGCTGAGCAGACGCTTGAGAACAGTCTGCTTAAAAAAAGTCTGACAAGCTAGAACGCCATTGGTATTTCATCATGACGGGAGAAGAGCGCAGAAGGCTCATCGTGGAGCTTGAGAATGGACCAAGGCGCAAGAGCAGGATGCTTAAAACTCTGGGTATTCCAGACTCAACCTACTACTACTGGAGAAAACTCTATGAAGAGGGTGGTCCCAACGCCTTGGACAAGCTAAAGCCTGTGGCAAGGCGCTCTTGGAACAAGCTGTTACCTGATGAACTAGCGACGATCCTTAAGGTGGCCATGAATCATCCCGAGCTTTCCCCGAGGCTCCTTTCAGTCAAGATTACCGACGAGGAAGCCTTCAGCGTGTCGGAATCCAAGGTGTATTCAGTCTTAAAGAGTCATGGCCTTGTGGCTCCCAGGCCCCTGCCTGAGCTTCCGGCAGCCTCGGAGTGGCATCGCAAAACCACAAGACCCAATGAGATATGGCAGATAGACGCCACGACCTTCTTTGTGGTGGGCTGGGGCTATTACAAGCTAATCCCCATTCTAGATGACTACTCAAGAAAGATAATAGCCTGGTCCCTGATGCCCGATGAGACAGCAGGGTCCATATCTGAAGCGGTAGAGGCGGCGGTCGAAGCCGCAGGGATCAGCGATTTGCCGAAAGATGAAAGGCCGACCCTTCTCTCAGATAACGGATCAGGATTCATATCCACCCTGCTTGCAGGCTATCTGTCATTCCATGGCATCAGACACATCTTTGGTAAACCCTATCATCCCCAGACGCAGGGCAAGGTCGAGCGATTCAACAGGAGGATCAAAGAAGGGGTGTGCCTGTTGGTCTATATGGATCCCGAGAGTCTCAGAAAAGCCATAGATGAATCAATGAAGCGCTACAATATAACACCCCATGAGGCATTGGAGAATGTAAGCCCAAATGACGTATATGAAGGCAAAAAGGAGGAAATCTTGAAAGCCAGGGCAGCCAAGAAACGCTTGACCCTGGCGAGGCGTAAAATCGT
>JBHPMF010000139.1:0-3721 GCA_042563375.1 Elusimicrobiota bacterium
TTGTTATTTTTTGAAAATTTAATGTCCGGAGCATGGGCGAATGCCAGATCAAAAGTCTCCAGGGCTTCTATGGCTTCTGTCGTATGTTTTTTGGAATATGTTGGCTTGGATTTCAATATTGCATTTCCCAAAACACCCGTGATCCCAAGACCCAGAGCTGAAGAAAGATGAGGTGATGAGGCGATGAGGTGATGAGGAGAAAGAGTGGAAAGATGATGGGAAAGGGAGAGTGGAAATCCGGAAGACGCTTCGCCGGCAAGCGTCGCCGCCTCGCTTATGCCGGGCATTCCGACAAGGCCCAGGAAAACCGTTGCGGGAGCCAGGACCCAGGGAAGCCAGGAAGAAACCTTGACTTTGTATCTGGCCGCGATTTTGCGTGATTTACGGAAATGATATGAAAGTATTTTTTCTACCCCCAGGATCAGTGAAGGCGCTGAGTATTGCTTTAGGAGCTGTAGGATCTCGCGATAAATTGCTGGATCATCTTTGTTAAGCCGCGTAAGCAATTTGTGTACTTTTAGCGCATATCTCATGCTCAGCACACTTGTAAAGCGGTCCTTTTGCGATCTGTAATACTGATCAAAGGGTACTTTCTCAGATCCCCTAAATGCAGATCGCTTGCGTGCAATATATGCTTTTCCTTTATTAAGATCAGATGCTATCGCCTCCAACTGACTGGCATAAGCTCGTTGTTCAATGATAAAGGTAGAGAGGCCCTTTGCTTCATTTATGGAGATCAAACCTTTGGAAATAAGCATTTCAAGGTTTTTGTGCAACTTTTGAAATTCTTTGCGATAAAAATCCTGCCAGTGCACCATCTCATGCTTAAGTGTATATATGCCAGCGTGAGGGCATATCACCATAAAAGGCCGTGCGCCCCGCTTGAATCCCAGCCGGTTCCTCATATAACTCACCATCCTGTGACTAACAGGGGCAACCGCAGCATACGTACCATGATCCTCACCCGTAAGAAGGATTGGTGTCTTTTGCGCCAATAGCTTCTTGAGTTCAGCCAGCATAGCCTTATCTTTTAAGAACAACCAGCCTCCGGTCTGTGCAAAATGATCCGGAAACTCTTTAACAGCCATGTAAAGTCCGGAAAAATTGAATTCTTTTGAATTATCAGAGTCAAAATAAACCAAGTCTCCCTTGCCTCCAGCTTCACTGAATTGCTTTAAAAGCCCTAATTCATCCCTATTGATAAAACCGTTCCAATAAAAAAGTTCATCGCGGGAAACCATCCTTTTGGCGCCATCGCTAAATACTATTTGGACCCTGTTCTCCTGCTCCTTCACAAATTTCACAAAGTCCAGCTCTGTTCCGCGTCTGCGAGAGAGCGCGCGCTTGGGCATGACCAGGGACTTTCCCCCCCGAACATAATATTCCATGAAGCCATCCAGCACATATTCCCTGAAATCAGCATACGGCATACGCCTTAAAACAGGTGAATACATGTCAGAAACAGTATCATCCCCGCCATACCATATGGCGAAATCGATATATTGAGTGCTTTTCACTTTATAGGGAAAACCGTATGTATAGATGGTATGAGGATCTTCTTCTCCGGGAAAACGGATTTCCCATTGACTCCCCATCTTTTTTATGTGATTCGATTGGTTGATCTTTGCCCAATCGCTTGAAAAATCCTTCCCCTGGGGAGAGTTTTCAAAAACTATTTTCAGCCGTTCTGCTGTCTTGGGATCCGCCGCATAATAGCGGCTATCTTGAGGATCATCTGCGTGTCTATCTCCAAAGAAGGATGTTATTTTTTCGAGCATTGAATCTACCAGACTTTCTGAATCCTCGCCTGTCTCGAGTTCAAAGATTTTCCTTGAGCCATCAAGGTACATGGCTACGACGAGGCCGGGCATTGGAAAAAATATGAACTTGACATCAGAGCCAAATGGAACCTCCATGTCCGCCCCGGTCGCGATATCAAAGACTTTTGCGGTATTGTTCTTGTAATTGGCTCCCACGAAATCCCCGTCAGACGAAAAACAGGCATATCTGACATTGGGGTCCGCGGGTATCTCCATGCTCATTCCTGTCGCGATCTCAAAGATCTTGGCCGGTTTGTTCTTGTAGCTTACCCCTATGAACTTGCTGTCAGGAAAAAAGAAGATGTATTTTGTATCAGGGCCCATGGGGATCCCCATGTCGCGCCCGGTCCTGATATCAAAGATTTTCGCTGAACTGTCCTCATAAACAACTCCCAGAAATTTTTTATCCGGCGATACATTTTCCGAGCGCGCACGCAGGTCAGGCGTAGTATCCAAAGCTAAATGCAATTCTGCCCTGCTATTGCGTGACTGTTTCGCTGAATAACGAAGCATCTTTTCTTGGCGGCCGCTACCCGCTTCTTTGGCTCCTGCGTCTTCTAAAAGCTTTGTCATCTGGTCATTGCCATTTGCGCGGGCAACCTCCAAAGCGGTTTGTCCGCTTTTGTCAACAGCATTGACATCAGCTCCGCTGTTGATAAGCAATTTTGAGATCTCGATATTTCCATTGTTCACAGCATACGTAAGCGGCGTCCACTGTCTGTAGTCGATTTTTTCCCAATGACCAAGACTGCCGATGGCCAATAGATATCCGAACATAGAAGCCATGTAAAATATGGCGGGAACTCCAAGCATGAAGAGCACAACAAGCGGGATTATCACGCTTGGGAACTCTTTGAGTATATCACCGTAGCGGCCATCCAATTTGGCCTTGTTTTTTATTGCTTGTTTTACGGCTTCGAGATCCCCCTTGCGAATCGCTTTATGCAAGCTATAAGTCGCCGCATGCCTGCCCCTTTTTGACAGGAATGAACAGACATATAGCAGCGCGCTGAGCGCAAGCGCCTCCGGACCCAGAAGGTCCAGTACAAGCCATGCAATGCCACCGGATCCGCCGAGCGTTGCCGCTGCCGCGATATCTGGGATTCCAAGGAACGCGAGGATACCGGCTAAGGCGGGTAAAGCGATAAGGGAGAGGAGATTCTTTTTAGAAGATTTAGAGGTAACCCCCTCACCCGCGCTGCGCTTGCCCTCTCCCTTCAGGGAGAGGGGATCAAAAGGCGAGGGAGAAACAGGGACCGCTATGGCAGGGGCTTCTCCTCCATCTTTACCAAAGCTGTCCCTATATAGCTTAAGCCTCTGCTGGGACAGAAGTTTATAGGGCTTTGTTTGTGTTTTTCTGTTTTTAAGAGGCCAGGAGTTATTCTTGTCTCCCCAATAAATCGTGTCTGCTTTAACATGGCTGGCATATGATATAAGCATGGATTCTATCTGGCTGATATCCAACTCTTTGCCCGGAAGAGTATAGAGTCTTTCAACTAACAGGGCTGGATTGCCCTTTTTATCTGATCCTGCTTCAAGCACTGTCCTTGCCACAAGGGAGTCTCCCTGGTATATATTGGCAAGCTTGAGTTGTCCCAGTCTTATACGGTTGATCAGCTCTCCATTCCTGGTATTGGTTTTTTCTTCCTTGCAACTCTGGCACGTAGGAATAGGCTCTTCTCCCATGACAAGCATTGCGGAGGGGTCATCAGTCACTTCAAGCTTTAGAGGAACTTTGGATCCTTTAACATCTGATTTACCTTCCTTAAGGGAAATAAGCTCTTTATTCAGGTTCTTTATATCCGTGAAAGTGTTATCAGATTCAGGGAGGATATGTTTCATCAGGTCAGGTTTAGCTAGCAGGGGAAGCAATGTTGAGATAGCTTCTTTCGGAGGAGCTC
>JBHPMF010000140.1:0-3719 GCA_042563375.1 Elusimicrobiota bacterium
ACTAAACTCTCATTGACTTGTAAATGAAGAAGAGTTATCTTACTTAGTGAGAGCTATGCCTATCGGGGCATGTATTTAAACATAATCGACAATATGTCGGGGAAAAAGGGGAATTCTATTTTGAAATTCGCTATTGTTTGTGTTGCGTCTATTCTTTTAGCGGGCAATGTGCTTGTCCGGGCGTCAAATGACGCCGCAGTCCTTGAGGTTACAAAATCAAGAGTACAGATCGCGAGAGCCAAACAGCTCTTCAGGTGGACCACTGCCACCTCTGGAATAAAGCTTTTCCAGGGAGACAGGATCCGCACGTCTTCGCGCGGCAGGGCAGTCCTCATCACTCCTGACGAATCAAAGATAGAGATCGGCGGAAGCACGGTTTTTATCGTTGACTTTATGAAAAAGCAGGAGGAATATTCCTTCAAGATCCCGTTCGGGCGCATCAAGGCATTCGCGAAAAGAATGTTCAGCAGAAGATTCTCGGTTGTCACCCCGACCGCTGTTTGCGCTGTCCGAGGAACAGAATTCGAAGTGATAGTCGCTAAATCCGGAGTAACTGACGTGAGCCTGGCTGACGGCCTTTTGGCTGTGTCTGATACTCATGGGAACGAGATGATCCTAAATCCCAATGAGAGCATTAATATTACCCATGAGGGTTTAGGTGAGAGAACAACGCATGTTCCCGGACAGGAAGATGCCGGAGCCACTGATGATGACAAGCAGAAAGCAAAGCGCGAAGTCGGCCTTGATATGACAAAAGAGGAAGTCATGGCAGCGGCTGCTGAGGAAATGAAGCTTGCCGAATACCAGCTGGGCAAGAACATGATCGATGTGTTCGGCAACCGCGTCCGGCTTGAGCAATACATCATGAGGCCCAATCCCCGCGCATTCAAGCTTGTGACTTTGAATGACAGGGAAGACCGTTTTGATTATTTCTATTATCAGGGAACATTCAATGATGTCCTGCCAAATAACCTCAAAGATGCTTTGAAATATATGTCAGGGAAAGCAGGCTCATCGCCTTATTACTACCAGACAGGTTATGAGAAGGCATATTCAAACACGACTGACAAGGTTGTGCTCAGCGCATCAGGAGGGCACCTGGTTGATGTGAACAATAATGTGCCTGCCGGCGATGATATATCATTATGGCTTGATCCTGACGCGAATGAATTTGTGAGTACTGTGGGGCGGAGTTTCTGGGAAACTTTATTCGATGATGGTTCAGAGGTCTATAATGATGTGAACATATATTCATGGACACCTTCAGGCGCGGGCAATATTCAGGCGTACGCGGGCAATATCACTGAAACATACTACAACAGCGCCACTCCGGCGTCCACGACCGAGAATCCTGTGAGCGAGGGAGTTTTTCACACCAGGGTAAAAAGCGTTTATGATGATGTATGGGTCCAATATGATATGTATATCGTGTCCGACGAGGGCAATGTTGCCACGCATGATGATTTCGCGAATGTTACTTCCGGAACAGATTATCTAAAGACTCTTCTTGAATGGAACTATGAGCAAGTGATCACATCTTCGCTTTTCGGCAACAGGAAGATCGATCTGGTGTTTGAGCCGAAGACTTTGATTCAGTCCGGAATACTTTCGTATAAACAGTAGTTATATGGGTGTTCTTTATCACCCTCACCCATCCTCTCCCCTCAAGGGAGAGGGGGAAGAAAGAATAAGATTTTAACGGGTCGTATAAAGTTCGTTTTTCGGGGAGTAATATCTCGTCTTCGAACCCAGGGCCTCGACATAGTAAAACCGAAACGATAGATAGTTAATGCAGATTAATGAATCGATAATTGAGAGAAGGGGATTCTTTGTGTCCACAGGGGAAACCCCTCACCCGCGCTTCGCTTGCCCTCTCCCTCAAGGGGCGAGGGAAAAAGAAGCGGGAAAATTAAAAATAAGGGGATCGTTTATGTTAAAAAGAATTTTTGCGTTTCTTGTATTGTTGGTTTTCACGTCTCACGTCTCACGTCTCACGTCTCACGCTGTAGATGTGATCCCAAATTATAATGTGAGCTTTCTTGGGGGCCAGTATTTCTTTACCGGCACAGAAGCTAATCTATCAGGGAACCTGCATGTGCTTGCATCCCCGGCGCTCAAGTACAGCGACAAATTTATGCTCCTTCCTATATATAGCATGAAATATCAGGGCGTAAAGCAGGTAACAGACCTTGTTGGAGGCGGAACTCTCTTCCAGGAGAAGAACAATCACAAGATGGGCTTAAAAGGGGTCTATACCAAGAGCGAGAAGTGGGCTTATAAGACAAGCCTCGGTTATACCTGGGAATTCCTCAAAGAGACTCGCGATGAAAGGTGGGGAGAGGGTCTTTTTGATTATCAGAGGCCCGCGATCGGCATTGAAGCTGAATACACGTATAAAGACCCGTTCTCGGTAAGGTTCATGTATGATTTTTATCAGGTAAATTTCATTAATTACGAATCTCTTGAATCGCAAGTCGCGGCAGGAGTGGATAGCGGCCTGGGCCGGGAATACGCGGGCAAAGACACCCTGGATTCCAATAATCATGCTTTGTCAGTCGTGGGGAGCAGGCCTGTAAAGATTAGAGAAACCCCGATCGTGCTTGAGGGCGGGATCAATGTGACCATGAGGCATCATCCTGATCAGATGAGAGTCAAGTCAAACGGGCTTTACGCGACAGATAAAAGGGATGACATGGTTTACACATTATCAGCCGGCTCGCTTTTTCCTCTGAAGAGAGGGGGAAAGACAAAGGTGACCGGGACATTCGGCCTGGGATACTCGATAAATGATTCGAATCAGCATAATTATGATGCCGGCAAGCTTGAATACACGCAGAATTATTATGACTACAATAAACTGAGAGTGAGCCCGGGAGCGAGCTTCATGTTCGGTGAGGATGAGGCAATGGCAAGGCGCTTATCTTTTAATTATACGTATGAACTGCAGGATTATAAAAAGAGAAGGGTTCAGGACTCTGAGGGCCTATATAAGACTAATACAATTAACACCAAGACTCATGTTGCGACAGGTTCTTTTATGTACCCGCTTGAGGAAAAGATGAAAGTGAATTTCACCATTTCATATGGAAAGAGTAAGTCCAATATGAAGTATGAGTCAGTTTATAAATACAATTTCGATACGCTGAACTATCTGTTCGGGATCACTTATACGTATTAATAGGGGGAAAAGGAAGCCCCTCACCCGCGCTTCGCTTGCCCTCTCCCTCAAGGGACGAGGGAAAAGAGCAGAAGGGAAGCAGGGGAAACAAGATTTTCAGACTTTGTTGATTTAGTGACTAATCTCACTGTCTTCAGAAGTAGGAAAGCAGGATAAAGTGCAGTTGTGCGGACCGCGTCTGTCATTCCCGTGAAAACGGGAATCCAGTCTGCTCCCGGACTCTATATCAAGAGGAAATGGATCCCCGCCTTCGCGGGAATGACAGACTAGAAGTTGGAGTGACAAGTCAGATCGCAAGCAGCTGCAAAATTAAACAAGAAATAATTGTGAAATTTGGGTATATCAAGCGCGGGAATTCCTTTACGGGGAAGTTCTGCGCTGAGTGTAGTTTCGGTCTTTTATAAGAAACACCGTTTTGTATTCGTAGCGCGGCAGCTTGTATGCCGCTTAAGTGACCGTGAGTTTGAGATTGCCGCGCCCCTTTGGGGCTCGCAATGACGGATAAATGAAAAAAATAAAAAAGAAAAGGTAGAAACGATCA
>JBHPMF010000141.1:0-3709 GCA_042563375.1 Elusimicrobiota bacterium
GAAGATGATAATGAAAAATCATAAGAATCATAGGTCGGGGACTGTTCCCTGTCTACGGTCAAATTCAGCACGACCGGCACGGTCGTGATCCTGGGATTCTCGAATTGGTCGCGCAATTCCACTTCAAGAACGCGCGGCAGCAGGTTCGTGTCCGTTGCCATTCCGGCCAGGAGTATCCTCTTCGGAGTGTCGAATTTGATCTGGCTTGTTGAAAGAGGATTCATTGTAAGGTTGTGCACTGCCTCGACAAGGCCTGAAGCTTTAGCGTTGATCGTCCAGGTACCTGTTCTGCCGTCTTCTCCTGAAGGGATCGAAGCCATCTTGTCCTTGTACTTGAAATTCTGGCTTGTGGAGTAGTTGTATATAACAGCGCTTTGCACATAATTGAAATCAGCCTCGTTCCTGAATCCAAACACATACGGAGGCTCAGTCGGAATGCCGGTTGTGGCGAGCACGAATCCTTCATCCTCATGCACGGTACGATCAGCCTGCGGAAGAGTAAGGCTCACGGATGTATTGCCCAGACTCGTTGCATTGCCGAACGCGTCGCGCCTTGCAACAGTGTAATCAGCGGTAATATTGACTGTTGCCTCATCTCCGGACGGGACATCGGAAAAATAGAGTTCTTTGGGAGTGCCTCCCACTGTTGTGAGCTTGCCTGTGATACTCTGGCCCAGGGACTCGAAATCAGAAGTATCAGCAGGCACGGGGAATGTTCCGACCCACACCATGGCAGACTCATCCGCAGTGTTGGACACAAAATACCATATCGGGATGGTTTCCCCGATCTCTCCATTGGAATCACTCACAACAGTCGTTGAGATCCCGGCATCAATGAACGTGCCTTCCGGATCCTCAAAAAAGATCGCGCCTGAAGACCCGGTAACATTGGTCACATCAATATAAAGGGTTATACCCGCTGAAGAAACCTTGTTGCTGAATTGGTCTGACATCTCACCCGTGATCATGGCTCTTCCAAGCGATGACGGCACGCTGTCCTGGCTTCCTGCGTGTACCTCCAGATCATCCGGATCAGCGCTATGGCCCGAGGACCCTGACGGGATAACAGTGCCCTCATTCTCATTCACTGTCACCTGCACGGCTGAAGGATCTCCTGCCGAGACATTGATCTGCGGAAGATACGAGAATCCATCCAGATATGAATTGACTGACGCGCTGGCGCCTTCCGTGTCCGTGGCTTTAAGATACCTGCTGGCGCCGGCCTTCCTGATCCTGAAAGCGCTGGCCAAGAATATCGTGCCTTCATCGCTCACGGTGAATGTCTGGTCTCCGGCCACAACAGCATCCTGCGGAGTATTAAAGGGTTCCGCCTCAAAAGTCACTGTGCCTTCGTATATATTGCTTCCTGTTGAGAGCACGTTATGCCATTCATCATGGGCTGTGAGGCGCGCATTGAAAGTCTCTCCCGCCTGCACGCTCGGGCTCCATACTCCGATCGGCCCGGCAGTGCCTGATGACTCAGATACGACATCAGTGTCAAAATGTAAGTGATGCTTCACACCCGGATGCACATTCAAATCAGCGCTTGTGGCGGATGAGATCGACATATTGGAATCCACTGTAGTAGCTACCCCGATAGTATAATCCTCCATTGAAATCCTCGGGGTCACTGGAAAGGACGCTTCTCCTTCAAACAGGGTTGCCGCGGCAACAGTAGACTCTGCGTCGTCTTCATCGTCTTTTACCGTATAGATCTTAACTTTTGGCATTGTTCCTATGCGCACCCTGTTATAATACGCGTCCACAAGATTGACAACCACGTTCGTTGAATTCGGGATAGTCAGAGTATTGGGCGTGCCTATCTTGCCCGCTGGATTACCTATATCAGTGACATTATCCACATCCACATCCACAGGCTTGCCCTCTACAGGGCTTTCTCCTGATACCAGGATCGTAAGTCTTACAGGCGATGATGATTCCACGAAGAACTCTGCTGTTGTATTCGCCGCGTTTGCCGTGGGAGAGAATGTCCCGTCTTCATTCTTAGCGAATACAGTATGATCCGTTGCCCGCGACAACAAGGTCAATGAGAATTCTCTTGTAAGATTTGACTGGAAGTTGCTCGCCACCTGTTCGCTGTCATATTTATCACTTGTTATGGCTTTGACATTAGGACACGGCTCATTCGGACAGCTGTATCCGGCGTCCGCATTCGTGGGAGTATTAAAATAACTGTCAACTACCCTGGCCCTGACAGTGAATGATACGCCTGCGAAAAGCTGAGCATCCCCCGCAACAGACGGAGTTCCTGTTACTGTTTTTCCTCCTGACGGATAACTTCCCCCGCCGTATACTTCTGTTTCCCAAGGCATAAGCACCTGGACCCCTTGAGGCGTGTTGGACTTGACATCAAAGTATGTTTTATCAACGCCTGCGGGAGGATACGCATTGTATGACGGCAGAGTACCCGGCACATATTCAGCGAGCAGATACTGCATGGTGGTGGAGCGCCGCAGATCAATGCCTGTAATACTAGCGTACCCGTAAGTAGCATCGATCGTTCCGGAATATCCCGGAGAATTACCAAACGTATCATTGGGAGCGATCACGCGTATCTCATGTCCGTCGCGCTTCCCGGTTTTTACGTTAAAGTATTTGTCTGTCAAGTATACGCGCACTGAGAATGTCACGCCTGCCACCTGCTCATTAAGACTCTCGTCCACAGTATTGACCACTGTGGCAAAAGAAGTGGCTCCTTCATTAAGCTCCTCGCCGGGCAATACAAGCACTATTCTGTCTTCGCTCCCGGCGTCAACATCTATCTGCTTGGTTTGGCTCCATGTGTAATCATCACTATCTTTGAGTCCTCCGACTCCGGCATCATCATAAATCCTTACCTGCGCTGTGGCGGACCTGAACAGCATAATACTGAATGTGTCAGCCACATTGACTGTTTTTACAGCAGGTTCGTCATCATTTGGATCTGTTGTTTCGATCCTTATGTCAGCTGAGTCGTTTTCAACCAGGTTCCAGAAAGCATCCGTTATCCTCGCGCGCACCAAGAAAGCCTGTCCAGCGCGCTGAAGGATCGGGTTATCTTTCCTGCCCGGAGTCGTTCCGGGATCTGAATTCTCACCCGGAGCCAGCACTTGCAAACGGTTAGCCAGCGCGGGGTTTAATGTGAACAAGGATGAATTCCTTGTGCCCAGATTCGGCGCTGCAGCATCATCCACGATCGTTATCCTGTGATCCGTTTTTATCGCATCAGGACTGGCATCATTGGTCGGGGTCCTGGCTGTTTGCGGACAGATATTCGCTATTGTGGCTGAACCATTCACGATCTCCACATCAATGGGATTAACATCATTATCATCAGTTGTCGTGATACTGACCCATGAACCATTGACATTGGTCACGCGGTTATAATTATCATCTGTGGCATAGACCGAGGCTGAGAAACAGACTCCCGCTGTTGAGATATATGTTGCGCCGCTTCGTCCTATGGGAGCTGTGTCTTTTCCGTTTATCTGCTGTTCAGAAGGCAGGACAAGGATCACAGTGGATGGATTACTCGCGGTAACCGTGAATGTGGAAGATGTGCCTGATGACCAGCCATTTGAAGTGACTTCTTCCTGAGCCAGTATATAGTGGTAAGTGGCCGCGGTTTTAAGGTAATGGGTGAATACGGCCTGGCCAGAGTTCACACTGTTCGGATTAGCGGGCGTGGGGCCTCCCACTCCTGTTTCCG
>JBHPMF010000142.1:0-3699 GCA_042563375.1 Elusimicrobiota bacterium
GACAGCTGATGAATTCAAGGTGTTTACCAATGTTAATACCACGATAGTCGATCCCAAGCACTTCAACCCGAAAAATCTGATCGACTTTATACAAGAACCTTTTTGCATCATACCTCCGAATTCATTCTGCCTTACGCGCTCAGTCGAATATTTCAGAATACCGAGAAAAACGCTGGCGATCTGCATCGGCAAAAGCACATATGCCCGCTGCGGCATCGTGGTGAACATCACCCCGCTGGAACCCGAATGGGAAGGACACCTGACCATCGAGATATCCAATACAACTCCGCTTCCGGCCAAGGTCTACGCCAACGAAGGCATAGCCCAGCTCATATTCCTCGAAGCGGACGAAACCTGTAAAGTGTCTTATGCTCAGCGTAAAGGAAAATACCAGGCACAGCGCGGGGTTGTGCTCCCCAGGATCATAACAGACAAGAATGAGAAGACAGTCAAGGCAAGCCAGAACTAGACGCAACGCACCCTATCCCGCTGTAAAAGTGCGACTACCGGGCAAAGTACACGCTACGTTAATTTATTTATTGGTAATATAGGTGTGTAGCGAAGCGGTGCATATATGGATATAAAAAAATTCAAAAAAGGAAAACACGAATATGTTACATGGGGAGGTAACATCAAGGAGGTTCGTAAAATGAAAGAACAGGAAGCACAAAACCAGGCGAAGCAGCAGCCGCCTCAAACCCAGCTTAAAATAGATATTGACGATGCTACCAGCCAGGGCACATATGTTAATTTCGCTCTTATTTCCCATAGCGAAACAGAGTTTTTAATTGACTGCATGTTCATGCCTCCCGGACAGAACAAGGCAAAAGTCAAGGCACGCCTGATATCCAATCCCCAGCACACCAAAAGACTGGCTATGGCCCTGATAGAGAACGTAAAAAAATATGAAAGCCGGTTCGGCGAGATAAAAGTAACTCAGCCTATACCGCCAAGCGCCAAGTTCCCGATAGAGGGAAAAGCCTAGCAGAAATTCCCTCCTGGGAATTTCTGAGGGCTAAGGGACAAATTATAAATTCTAAAAATAACGAAGGATTTCTTTATCCTGCGCTTTTCTTGTCTTTGTTGGTCATTTAGCATTTAGCCCTTGTAATTTAGCCCTAATATATAATTGTCGTTATATTCATAAAAGATAATCTATAATCCCTGGAGCAGTTACCCCACGATTACCGCCAGTATATAAGGAAGGAGGCTAGATGAAAAAGATACTTAATAACAAATACCGTAATATTTTGATTGGCCTGAGCATAGCCGCGCTAGCATTGGCGCTATTGCCGAGCATGCTCAAATCAGATCCATTTGTGAAAGTCAGAGAGGCATTTGGTGAAGCCAAAGCTTCGCAGCCTCATAAGCCGGTGAGAATATCCGAGGGCAGCAAACCTCTTCCCAAAAAAAGCGGCCGCTATTGGGTAACGATAAGAATAAAGGAAACAGATAGCATACGCGCCAGGGAAATAAGAACCCGGATCGCAAACGCAGGAGTAGCCATCGCTGTAGTGGATCTTGAGAAGCAAGTTGTTGAAGGTACTGCTGATGATGCGGCTCTGGAGAGATTGCGCAAGATGAATCTCTCAATAACCATTATAAGCACTGTTTCTGTTGAGCAGCTGTCAAAATATTTCCCGCTCGACTTTCCAAGGGAAGATGCCCCGTATCATAACTATTACGAGACAAAAAACGCGATGTCAAAGATCGCCTCTGACAGCCAATACTCGAAATTCGTATCCATGTTTTCGATAGGAAGAAGTGTTAAGGGAAACAAGGAGATCCATGCCTTAAGGTTCAACACATCAGCCAGGAACAATGCTGCCAGTGATAAGCCCGGAATAGTATTCATGGCGAATCATCACGCCAGAGAACACTTAAGCACGGAAATCCCGATAATGCTCGCTAAATACATGGCCTTGAACTCGAATAAATCCGATATCAAAAAATTCATTGATACAAGGGACATTTATTTCATCTTCATCGTCAACCCGGATGGCAAGGCATACGATATCGAGACAGGAGACTACAGATGGTGGAGAAAAAACAGAAGGCGCAACCACGACGGCTCATACGGAGTCGACCTGAACAGAAACTACGGCGGACCTAACTGGGGAGGAAAAGGAGCATCAAGAAGTCCCTCAAGCGAAACATACGCGGGAGCCTCTCCATTCTCCGAACCGGAAACGCAAGCTATTCGCGATTTTGTGCTGGCTCATCCGAATATAAACATACTTTTAAGTTACCACTCATTCAGCCAGCTCATACTCTACCCGTGGGGCCACACATATTCACCGATCGCCGACTCCAATGACCTGCAAGCTTATAGATCAATGGCCAAAGTGCTTGCGGGCCACACAGGGTACACGCCCCAGCAATCAAGCGATCTCTACATTGCAAGCGGAGACACGACAGATTGGGCTTACGCAAAAAGCAAAGAGCTTCAATCAAGCGGATTGCGGGAAATGCCATTATTCGCTTTTACTTTTGAGCTTGAGCCAAAGTCACGCTGGGACGGAGCGTTTTATCCGGGGCCAAGAATGATAGAGACGAGTTTCTCGAGGAATCTGCCTGCGGCTCTATATTTAATTGAAATAGCGGATAATCCTTATCAGGGAAAGTCTTAATTCACAGAAGCAGAACTACATTTTAGAAAGAACGCAGGCTGTCCTGTGGGGAATACTACCCTGTGGGGAATACCACAGCCCCCCTCCGGGAGTACCCTGTAGAACATACTACAGGACTGCTCTGCTAAGACTGCCCTGCGAGGGCGAGCTGCTTTGTAAATCTTGAAGCTTGTCTGCTGAGACTGCAGGGGTGCTTCGCTGAAGGACCTACGGCTACCAGAGCAATAGAACTTCTTAATGCTTGTTATTTAACGAATCTTGCTGGTGAGAACACTTCGAAGCCGGCGGGCATTTTATTCTTAAGCATCCAATCAGTCATGTTTCTTGCGGTCCACGGAGATAAAAGTATGCCTTTTCTGCAATGCCCTGTTACGATCCATAAACCCTTTTTGTCCGGATGAGGCCCCATTATTGGGATGTCATCTTCTGTTCCCGGCCTTAAACCTGCCCAGGCTCCCCTATAAGGAAGATCAGCTACTCCGGGGGAAAGCCTGGTAACATTCTCAGCGATCCTGTCTATCACTTCTTGAGTTGGCTCTGTACCATATTCATTATGTTCCATTGTAGTTCCGGCATACAGATAACCATGAACCTTTGGTATTAAATAGTATTCTGAATTTCCCAATAAAACCGGCACTTTTACATATCGCTTTGGAGTTTCAAATATCAGCAATTGACCCCTGTAGGGCGAAACCGGTAATTTTACCCCTGATTTCTCGAGAGCGGTTCCTGACCACGTTCCAGCAGAAAGCACAACCATGCCTGCCTCGATCTTTCCTCCCTTGTGCTCCACTCCTGTGACTTTACCGCCTGTCTCAATAAGTTTTTCAACAGCGGTATTCTCAATAAACTTAGCGCCCATTCTCTCAGCGCCTGTTCTAAAAGCCTCAACAGCGCGCGAACTTGTGATCTGCGTGTCTTCATGGCAGAACAAGCCGCCGATAAATCCTTCTTGTATCTGCGGGACAAAATCACGTACCTTGTCAGCATTCCACCACTCAGGAGCTTTCAGGCGACCCGTTTTAAAAGCCTGCTTTGTCTTCTCAAAGGGATCCCAGCTAAGAAAAAG
>JBHPMF010000143.1:0-3591 GCA_042563375.1 Elusimicrobiota bacterium
ATTGTTTTTATAAATGCAATGTATTATAGCAAGAACAAGCTTTTTAAGGCGTTTTTCTTACTTTTCTTTCTTTTTCTTTAAGACCGGGAGCGGAGATCCTGAATCAAGTTCAGGATGACAGAAAAATTAACTTAGCGGGAATGGGCTAAAGGACCTGCGACTACCGGGGAAAGGGAATCTAGGCTGCAATCCGCCCGTACTATCGCGGTACGTTACCATTTAGAGGCGTTTACAGGGATAGCTTCAGTAAAAAAGGAAAAGTTCCTGCCATGGACATTGGCCCGGCTCCCAAGAAAAAAATAACCTCTAGGGCCAAGAAAGCCATGCTTTTTGCCCTGGCCCCCCTGGCAGGCCTTCTTGCCGCCCTCTTTACCCCGGCATAAGCGAAGCAGCCACCGCGCAATCCGGGTATGTGGTGTCCCCGGGCTTTTTCTTATTTCTACTGGGGAGCTTTATAGCTGTTATGGCGCTCAACGGCATCTTAAAACCAACCAAATATTATGCAGGAAGTAAGAAAAAGGAAAAGCGGGTCAACACACGAGTTGGCGCCGGATCGCACATTGCGCCTGCGAGATCTCCCGCAAAGATCACGCAGGGACCCGAAGAGGATGACACACCCTACACGCTGATGCCTGCGACCCCGATAGGTTTCCACGATTACAAGAGTTGGTGGGAATTCACCTCATACGGCTTTAGGAATATCATTCCGGAGGAAAACGCTCACGGACTTTATTTTACTCAGCCGATACCATGGAACCCCATGAGCGCCTTGCGATATTTCAAAGAAAGACTCAATGATCTGGCCGGACGCGAAAAAAAAGCTTTAGCGCGCTACGTTTATGGATATGCTTTCCCGATCAATAATTACCTGCGCGATCCCCGGAATTTCGACATCTCAATATGGGACACAGCCCGTAACGATTGGGCGATCAGCACGGAACTTATTGACTCAACAACGCGCGAGCTCAGGAAAATGCTTAAAAAAAGCCCGTTACTCCCAAAGAATCTCATACTCTACCGCTGGGAGATACTGGTGGACAGAGCGCCTCATAAAAACGGCGAGGTTTTTCTAAAGAAGGATTTCACAAGCACTTCGGTTAGGTCAGGAAGCGTCATGGACTTAAAGAACAACAAGCTCAAGGATGCAAGAGAAAAAAATCCTGGAAAGAATGTGCGGGTCGCATATTACCGAATTATCTTGCGCAACCATAAGACGCGCGGAATTTACATTGATAAGGCTCAGCACGAGGTTTTGCTTCCTCCGGACCTTACTTTCAGGGTTGTGCGCACAGAAGAAGTGCGCGGAAAACTCTTCCAAACGCTTGAGATCATATAAGACGTAACCGCAGGAAAATGAGCCGGGCAGCGCCTGGCGCAACCAGCCTCTGCTCTTCACGGGGATGCACGATGCGCCAGATAGGGATGATGTTTTCAATGGGGATAATGATGATAATCCTGGCTGTGCATCTGGGCCAGGCCCAGCTCAACCCCGGGAACATCCATGGTTTCATGCTCAGCGCGAAAACAGGTTTCGCGGTATTCGCGGTTCTATGCTTTGGCTGTATTTTCGCGTCTTGGGCAAGGGGAAAAATAAAGCGGTGATTTCCCTTATATAAGAAGGCTTGGGATTTGATAATCGTGACATCATGGGGGAAATTTAGGATACTCGACTAGGAGACGTATAAGTTGAATATTGTCCTTATTGAACCCGAGATCCATTGGAACACAGGTAATATCGGCCGCACTTGCATTGCAACAGGCGCGGTTTTGCATTTGGTGGGCAAGCTTGGCTTCAGTCTCGAGGCTAAGGAAGTCCGTCGGGCAGGGCTGGATTACTGGCCAAAGATCCGATTGAAAGTCCATGATGATCTCGATAGATTCCTTGTAACATTGCCTGATGATCCTTCCCTTTTATTTTTCTCAACCAAGGGGAAAAAGTCTTATTGGGATGCTCCTTATGATCCTGATTCTTATCTTATTTTTGGAAGCGAAACAAAGGGTTTCGCGCCGGACATCCACCAGCGCTATAGCGATAATATCTACAGGATCCCCATGAATAAAGAAGTCCGTTCCTTAAATCTCTCCACTGCCGCCGGAGTGGTTCTTTTCGAGGCATTACGGCAGACAGGTTATGAGGCTGGGCAGGGTTCAAAGAGGAGCCCGTGCCTGGCGCCCGATATAAATTAATTTATTAACAGCGTGATCGAAGGGGCCTGTGCCTTATCCAATGATCAGCAAAGCTGTGTAGGGGACAGCATTGAAAAACAGAAAAAACATCTTGAACAACCCGATGAATGAGTAAATTGCCACGTTAAATGTTTCGCGGGGAATGGGAAAGAATCTGCTTTGCGTGCGATACACCAGGTCAGGCGCCAGCATCAGTATCGCGCTCCAAAAAACCAATAAGGCTCCGTTGATGATCGTGCACCACATTAAGAATCTTGTCAGTGTCTCAATATCCATGATATTTCACCCCTTGTATCTTTTTAACTTTTTAATGACCTTCGGCCTGGCTTTTTTCCAGTCTTCTTTTAACAGTCCGTAGTTATGCAGATCATGCCATTTCCCGGTTGATCTTGCTCTCATGGCTTTTCTGGCGGTTCCTTCGTATTTATGCCCCAGGCTTTTCATCATAGCATTGGATGCCTTGTTGATATCAAATGCTTCAGTGCCGATCCGGATGAATTTTAACTTATTAAAAACAAAATCAAAGATCGCGACTTTGGCTTCAGTGATATAGCCTTTTTTCTGATGCTTTTTCGCGATCCATGAGCCGGTCTTAGCGATTTTCGCGAAATGATTCACATGAAATATGTCAGTGGCGCCGATGATCTTTTTTTCAGATCTTAATTCTATGGCGAACCAATAATTATTCCGCTTTTTCTTTTTCCAGTCCTTTTTACATGCTTTTATCCATTGGATCGCATCCTTCTTTTTATATGGGCATGGAGGCGCGGCAAGAAATTTGGCTACTTCCGGATCGCCGATACCCTGCACGATATCTTTCCAGTCGCTGTTTTTAAAAGGCCGCAGGATCAAACGCCTGGTTTCCAGTCTCATTTAAGGCGCCTCCCGGATCAAACCCCTATATCCTCATTCCAGATGTCAGGGTGCCTGGTTATGAAATCTCTCATGAGGGAGATGCATTCCCGGTCTTGCAGGACTTCTGTTTTAACGCCTCTTGCGCGCAGAAGTTCTTCTTCTCCCCTGAATGTTTTATCCTCACCTATGATGATGCGCGGTATCCCGTAAAGAAGGATAGCCCCGGAGCACATGGCGCATGGGGATAATGTGGTATAGAGAACGCATTCTTTGTACACGGATGCCGCTTGCCTTCCGGAATCCTCCAAAGCATCCATTTCCGCGTGCAGTATGGCGCTTTTTTTCTGCACGCGCCTATTATGCCCGCGCCCGATGATCTTGCCCTTATGAACGATGACCGATCCAATGGGAATGCCGTTTTCCTCAAGCCCTTTTTTGGCTTCTTCGATCGCGGCTTTCATGTATTCGTCCATTTTCACTCCTTATTGATGTTTGGATAATTCTACCTAAAAGATCAAGGGGGTCACACCCTCATTTTTCAGGCTTGAC
>JBHPMF010000144.1:0-3557 GCA_042563375.1 Elusimicrobiota bacterium
AATAGTTGTATGAAGAAAGTCGTGTTTATAATCACTCGCCACATAAATCGTCTGCTCGCCACATAAATCAGCATGCCAAAACCTTCTGTTTTGGTTTTTTCCTGAAGGCTTTTTCCCTCTATAAATCCTTCAGCCAGTCTAAAATCTGCTCTGTGGAGCTGTGCGTCTTTTGCTCCAGAGAACTCGTCACATAAATTGGTGGTCCAAACCTTGCCAAGGCTTCTTTCTTTTGACTCGAATCAGCCTCAAGGTATTTGAAGGTTGTTTTTAAATCCTTGTGCCCAAGCCAAGCTTTAATAACATTGAGCTCAACGCCTGATTTCAGAAGGTCCATGGCGCATGTGTGCCTCATGCTGTGCGCGGAGAGTTTTTTAGAGCGCAAGCTCGCATATCTGGTTTCTGCTCTTTGAAGGTATTTTTTGACAATACATCTTATGCCAAAGCGGGTGAACCCCCCTCCCCTCTGGTTGATAAAGAGAAAATCCTGGCCTGGAAGCCTCGGCCTTCGCCTGTATTGATTGAGATAGGTCTCAATAGCTTTGATTGTTGTTGCCCAGAGGGGAACCACTCTTTCCTTATTGCCCTTGCCTGTGATAAAGACTGTTTGGCTGGCAAAGTCAAGCCAGGAGATCCTTGTATCAGCCACCTCCTGGCTTCTGGCCCCTGTATTGTAGAGATAGGTAAACATTGCCAAATCCCTAAATCCATCGGGTTTTTGCGTGTCAATCTGGCCAAAAACAAGCTTGAGCTCCTCTTTGGTCAGAAAATCAAGCTTGGCAGCAGATGATTTCTTCGTGGGGATGGCTCTAATCCTTTTGGCTTGGCGCTCAAGACCCGGATACTGCCAGGAAAGGTATTTGAAGAAGGAACGGATAGCAGCAAGCCTGTAGTTGCGCGTTGACGCTAAGTTTCCCCTGCCCCCTTCATCATCTTCCAGATGTTTCAGGAAGTTTAGTATTAGCGGGACATCCAGATCAGAAAGCTTGAGCGACTTTGATGCGCCCTTCTCCCTTCTTGTGAATTGAAGCAATAGCTTAAAAGTATCTCTGTAGCTTTTAAGGGTATGCGGGCTAAACTGCCTTTGCTCTATCAGATATGAGCCCAGAAAGCCCCTGAGAGCTTCTTTAAGGTCTGCGCCTGACATGTTTTTTCCTGAGGGCTAACTCAAGAGAATCCTGCGGGATCGTCTCGGCGTGTTCTCTGAAGCGTTTGTTTCCTTCCCGCAAGAGCGTTCTTGTGATTGTGAGGTAGACCCTGGTATGCTCAATTTTGAATGTCCAAGGAATCGAGAGAGAAGCGGAAGTTTGTTTAAGATATTGCGACCTTCCTGATACCACTTATAGAGCCTATGGGTGGCCATTGAATGCCTCAAATCATGCAGGCGAGGGGCGTTCCTTGTTTTTGCATTTGGAAAGCCGCAGGCCGCAAGCAATGTCTTAAAGTTGGTATCAATGGTTTTGCCGTTGTAGCGCCCCCTCTTGTGGCGAAAGACATGGCCTTCGGGCCCGGCAGAATACCTTTGATTGCGCAGTTTGAGGTATCTTTTGAGCCTTAAGCGCGTCTCATCGGAGAAAGGAACAATCCTTTCCTTGTGAAATTTTGTTTTCCATAAGGAGAGCATATTCTCGTTAAAATCAATATCTTTGATCTTTAACCTCAAAGCCTCGCCCAAGCGAAGCCCGCACGCATAGAGCAGGTAAATCAGGGTTTCCATCACAACCGCGCTGAAACGATTAGCAGGCCTGTGTTGCCATTGCCGCGCTTGTTTAAGTATGCGCCCCAGCTCTTCCAGGGTGTAGATATGTGGATTGCGGCGTTTTTCTTTGAGATAGGCAATATTGCGGGCCGGGTTGTCTTGGGCTGCGCCGATACGCACGAGATAACGAAACAGGCCGCGTATAACCGCGAGCTTGCTGTTTTTTGTTCTCGGAGCATTGGATCTTATGGCATGAATCCATTGAACAATCAGGGCCTCATCAATCTGTGAGATTTGATAGATGTCATAAAAGGTTAAATGGTAATCAAAATCTCTCAAGACATACCAGTCCGACTTATGTTCCACGTAGCCCAGGCTCTGCCTAAATTGCATGTAGGACACAATGGCCTCTTTAAGAAAGCTATGGAAGACAGGAATCCTGGTATTCATAGAAACCTGGCATAATTGTCAGCGACCTCGCGGAGTTCCTCTGTGGCAATGCGGGTATAGACAAGCGTTGTCTGGATGAGTCGATGCCCTAAAAGGTCTTTGATCGTTGGCAGGTCAGCGCCGCGGTCCAATAGGGCTTTGGCAAAGGAATGACGCAAGATGTATCCTCCATAAGAGGGAAGATTTGGACTGAACTTACGGAGGTGCTTTTTGACCACGTAGGAGAGCGCACTGCTGCTCATAAACTTGATGGGCGCTTGCGCGGTCATAAAGACTTCAGAGTATCCGGTTTCAGACCTGCCGCCTTCAATATAGTTTTTAAGCGCCATTTCCACTTCCTGCGTTAAAGGGAAAGCCGCCATGCGACCCCCCTTGCGCTGCCGAAGAATCAAACGTTTGCCCTGCCAGTCTATATCCTCCAGTTTGAGAGCAGCCGCCTCCTGGCAGCGCAAACCATAAGAAGCCATGAGAACTAAGACAGCAAAGTCTCTTTTGCCAATGGCTGTCTTTTGCTCTACGCTGGCCAGGATTCTCTGCACATCGGTCCAGGGAATGTATTTGGGACGGGTCTCGCCCTGAAAAGTGCGCGGATAAACCAGGCTATCCCCCAAATTAACAGGGATCATCCCTTGAAAGAAAAGATACTTAAAGAAAGACCGCACAATGCTGATAAGATTCCGGATGCTTCGGCGATTGAGTCTGGCGGCCTCCTTCCACACAACAGCATCCATATCCTCCAAAGTTACATCTTTAATCTGCGTTGCTTTCCTTTTGTCAAGGAGCCGCCCAAGGCGCACCAGTTGCCGGAGGTAATTCCTGATTGTTGTCTCTTTAAGCCCCTTGTGTGTCCGGCAAAACTGTCCGTAATCCTCAAGGAGTCTATCCGGAATAATCCTGCTTTGAGGAGGAGCCTTGAGGGGCTCAAAGGCAAGCCCGGCATTCTTAAATGCGTAATCTAAAAAGCCTCTTACACGGAACTTTAATCCTTGGACCTGGCGCTGGGATATCATCCGGTTGTGTTGCCGTTTGAATTTACGGCACTCGCTTAAGATGAAATGCTTGTAATGGTCATAGGTGATATCGTTCAAGCGGCTGACCTCGTGGTGCTTAAGGAAATTGTAAAAACGGAAATTATCCTGAAGAAAGTGCATAAGGGTTTCCCTGGCGTATCCCTTAAGCCTAAGACTTTGTAAGCAATCTCCCCAATAGGGAGACAGGAAAGCGTTTTTGTATTTGCTCAGGGCACGGGGATGCTTAAACAGCTCTTTAAACACCCCCTCATAATTTGAAGATGGGTTTGGCAGCATGAGCTTTATTCTAAATCACAGGACACGCGTCTGGGAATTAACGTGATTGTGGTAGTAAGCCCAAAAAAGCCAAGGATTAAAGTCATAATTTGAGATCCGGAGGA
>JBHPMF010000145.1:0-3540 GCA_042563375.1 Elusimicrobiota bacterium
CCTGCCCCAGACTCGATCCGGGGATGACACGGGGAAAATAGGGCGAGGGAGTACGAGCAGTAAGACCAAGAAGATCCTTATGGCAGCTCTTGTTGCCACAGCAGGGATATTCGCTTTCCTTGGGATACCTGAAATTGCAGCAGCATCCACATTTGAACCCCTGCAGGATATCCAGATATGGGACACGATCGTCAATCTCCCCCTCTGGGTAAAGATCACAGCAGGAGCAGTCACTGCAACAGCCGCAACAATAGGCGGATTCTCTTTTTACTCCTCACGCCGCACCAATGAATGGAAGAATTCTCAAAGCGCCAAAGATCTCGCGAGGATCAAGGAAGCCAAAGAATACAACGACATCAAAGACCTTCAACTCATAAGCGAAGGTGCGCGCGAAAGATATGAAAATCTTAACTACCACATCGAAGAAGCCGAGTCCCGCGGACGCAAGAAACTCAACAACAGGAACAAGGACACTGTAAAGAAAGCCAAACGCCTGATAGCTTATGACCTTTTGATCATAACCCTGGCTGACCTTGCCAAAAACTCACTTGCAACCGATCCCAGCAAACGTATAGGCGGCGAACTGCCTGCAGTATGGAAAGAAAGACTTGATAACGCTGAACAAGAAGCTATTGAAACGAATTTTGACGGCAAACTCGCTTTAAAACTCAAAAGCCTGGCCAATGAGATAAGGGACCAGAGAACCATCACGGAAGAACTCAATAATAATCTCAAAACATTCGATGCTGCTGTGCCTTCGATCTTCGGCGGTGAGATGAAAGAAGAACTCAAAGGCGCCAAGGCAGAACTTGAGAATTTCCAATCTTCTGAGACCGCTGAAGAGCGCGCTCTTTATCAAAACAAGAACACTGGCATGCGGCGCAGAGTAAGCAGAAGGCTCTACTCTGAGCGCGAGGATTACAAGCAGCACTGGGACCGTTATGACAGTCTTGGAAAACTCCTAAAAGAAAAACTTACCGATGCCGCTGATAGGGCAAGGCAAGTTGATACTGAGCTTCGTGAAATGATCTCGGAATACGATGAAGCAGCCAGAAACTATCGCCTTGCAAGGTCCCACAGGTCAGTGCCTGTCACAAGATACAGGACCAATCATAAAGGCGAGCAGGAAACATATACAGCATACGAAGACCAAAGCGCGCCATACCGAAGCAGGGCAAGATCAGCTGAGTCTGATGCCCAGGAAGCAGCGAGAAAAGCTAACAGGAAACTCGGCGAATTGCGCACCATGCTCCCGGCTCTGCATCGCGACAGAACGATCTTCACAGAGGGTCTCAAAGAATTACTGCCCAAAGAACCGGGAAAAAACGTTGATGCGGACTCAGGCTTTGGCTACATCGGCGCTGTGCTTCTGCCACCGATCTTCGGGATGTTTTCGAGCATGTCTTCCTCATCAGACGGCCAAAGAGCGCGCAGGAAATTTAAACCCGTGCTTGAATCCCTGGAAAGAGTTGAGGCACTGGTCAAAGCCAGAAAAAATAAAGAATCCAAGTGGATAAACAATGAGATCGACATTGACCTAGCCAAACAGATCAAAAAAGCTTCCTCAAAACTTAAATCTGCGGGAAAAGAGATCCTAACGATCGCGCTCGTATCATCACTGGCACTGTTGGCTTTCCTTGGATGGCCTCAAGCAGCTAGTGCGTTCACAACGTCTATTCAAAATTCTGACCCTTCCTCACTATTTTGGATTTCCCCTCTTTTAACATTGATCAGCTTTGGCGCTTTGGGAATGGTGATGAATAATAATGCCGGAGATGATGAAACAATCGAGGATGCGCTTGCAGCCCTGGAGCGCGGAGAAGTCAAGGAAAGACTTCAGGCGATCTCTGATCTGAACATGACTTATAAATATGATGAGCGTGCATGGAAAGCCGTGCTTAGAACAGTCACGCAGGATACTGACCCCAAAGTTCGCGCAAAAGCGATCCGGGCTTTGAACAGATTCAACCAGGACAGGCGAGTAGTACTTTCAATATTGATCTCCGTGATCGAAGAGATCATGCATGATAAAACCAGGGAGCCTGAAACCATCGCTGCTATTCAAACAGTGTCCCAGTTAAACATAGAGACCGGGATTGAATTCTTACGCGCGATATCAGAAACGATCCCTAAAGACGAAAAATTCAAGGGACGCGCTTCTCTTCTAAGCGCCATCCGCCAGGAACTTGAGACTGCTCAAGCAATATTGGCGAAAAGCAACAAAGTGATCGACCAGCTTATCGAAAAACTTGACTGGGAACACAACAGCGTAAAAACACGGATAAACTCAATAAATGAATTAAGCGAGTTCGCGGGCAGTTCAAAAGCAAAAGAGGCCATCATCGGAAAAGCCAAAGCAGATCCAAGCATAAGGGTAAAAACAGCAGCGATCAAAGCGCTCAGCAGATTTAAAGGTGACAGTGATGCGCTTAATTTTCTGCACACCTTCATCAAGGACGGCATCGGGATCATCGCCAACATAGATCCGTACTCCACCAAGGAGACTATAACCGCGATCGAGACGATATCAAGGATGGGAGATAAAAAGAGTCTGGAACTTATAAAGGAACTGGCTCTCATAAAATCCATGCCGGGCCAAAAACTCGGCGAGAGGCAGATAATAAAGAAAAAAGCAGCCCAAAAAACTCTTAGTGATCTTATTCGTGTCGGAGCGATCGCTCCTCTTAAAACTCACCTTTTCAGCCTGCGAAGAAGCGATAAACCAGCTGTGCGCATAGAAGCTGTGAAAAATATCGGGCTCTATCATGGAAATGCCAGAGCCGGGAAAGCGCTTATTAAAGCCGCTAAAACCGACTTGGATCAGGATGTCAGGATGCATGCCATGGCGAATCTGATCAATTTCGAAAATAAGGAAACCGTGGATACTCTGCAGAGCCTTGCTCAAAAAGCTGAATTTCAGGATGCAAGAGCTGCTATCTGGACATTATCATTCATTGGAACACAAGAAGCTTTAGACGCCCTTAAAAACCTGGCTGATCTTAAGCCTGCTTCAGGAAAAGAATATTCAGACAGGGAAACTTTGCTAAAACAAGTTGCCTCTGATTCCCTTGAGGAGATCGAGCAGAGTGAAGCTGATCCATTCGCTGACCCGGCAACACCCGGCTCTATTGCGGAAATGTTCATTACATATAACCAGGCTGAACAGCAGGCAATGGATGAATACGAATCCGAAGTCTCAGGCAACGCGAATGATGCCGCGGCAGCGGACGAGCAAGTCGAGCAGTACCTTAAGAACCTTGCAACAAGCAAAGATCCCAAATTCCGCGCAAATACTGCGCGCTCCCTGCGGGAGTACACGGAGATTGAAATAGTAAGGCACGCTCTGATAATTGCCGCTAAAACAGATACGGACCAGAATGTAAGGATAATCGCCATACAAAGTCTTCAAAAGATAAAGCACGCGGAAGCTGCGGAAGCGCTTTCTTACATAATACTGCATCCCGAATCCACAGGCTCTGATGTTTCATTTGCTATCCTGACGCTTTCAAGACAAGGAACCAGGATCTCTGAAGCATTGCT
>JBHPMF010000146.1:0-3538 GCA_042563375.1 Elusimicrobiota bacterium
AGACCCGACAATGCAGGGCTTTGGCCCCGCTACCCAAATCCGCAGGCTGAAAGAAAGTGAACCCGAACACGCTCCGATATTCTACAGTGGCACAACCGCCGACCGGAGTCTCGATCTGGGAAGGCCGCAGCCTTGCTATCACGAAACAGTCGAAGGTAGCGAGGGGAGCCGGAGTGGTGGGGAAGGCATGCGGGGAAAGTTACCTGCCGGAACTGGAGAGACCTCATGGGAGCCCGGCAAGCCAAGTTGGGCAACGCGAGGAACGTTTCCATGAGGAGTCAGCTGAGCCCATAGTGTGTGCTGAGCAGCGTATAAGTCAGGAGGGTGTAAGTCCCTCTGGCGCCCTAACGAGGGGTGTCATATCCAAAAGCGGGAGTAACGCCTCGCTGGCCCCAATAGGAAATTGGGGAGGGCAGGGTGTCCGCCGTGAGGCGGAATCCGGTAGGCATGAGGAGAAATGCCGGGCCGTAATCAAGGGGGGCCACCTCCGTGATGAACCGGTCGGCCAAAGAGGAGACCAGGTCGAGCCTGCACTATGGAGGCGAAGGCGATCTCGTTCACTCCTCGAACCAGGGTGTTTGCGGACAGCACGGCATGAAAGACTTTTACGTGACCTCAGGAGAACTCGTTGCGGTCCCGGCAAGAACCGGGTCAGCAATCCTATAAGCGCAAGCGAAGTGGAAAGCGATGCCGCGCGAGTAGTCGGACAGCCGAATAGTACCTTAACTGCGGTGACAAACCGCAGGACCGAGTCATCGGCAGCCGGGTGGGCTGGGGAAGGCGGCTGGCAAAGATCGCCGGAAGAAACGGAAAAGGAGAAAAGTAAGGATGATGATGCGGAACAGTTCCTTTAGCGAAAAACCCGTACGCCATCAACCGAGGAGACTCTCGGACTGGATCAATCCGGCAGGAGCGAGGAAGGTCCACTCGTTGGTGGACAAAGTCTACAAGAGAAAGAATCTGTAATTGGCCTGGGATAAGGTCAAAGCCAACCGAGGAGCCGGTGGGGCAGACGGGATAAGCCTTAAGGAGTTCGAAGTCCATCTGGATCAGCATCTCAAGTGTCTTCACGAAGAGCTTCGGACGGACGCTTATCAGTCCCAACCGGTCCGGCAAGTGATGATTCCCAAGCCAGGCAAACCAGGGGAACTTCGTCCGTTGGGCATTCCTGCGGTCTACGACCGCGTATGCCAGCAGGCGCTTCTCAACCGGCTGGAACCGATCTTTGAGCCGGTATGGGATGAAGCCAACTATGGGTACCGTAAAAGAAGATCATCCCGGGATGCCCTTCGGAAGGTGCGTAAAGAGATCGAGACGGGATCGGAGTGGATCGTGGACGCGGACTTGAAGAACTTCTTTGGGACCGTAGAGCATGAGAAACTGATGATCCTGGTCGCCCGGAAAATAGCGGATGGCCGGATACTCAAACTTATTGAGAGTATCCTTAAAGCTGGCTGCTACAAAGAAGGGCGGCTGTTCCCGACGGCACAGGGTACGCCCCAGGGCGCGGTAGTTAGCCCTTGCCTGAGCAACATCCTTCTCACTCCGTTTGATCGGGAGATGAGGAAAAGAGGTTACCATCTGACCCGCTATGCCGACGATTGGGTCGTAACGTGTAAGACGCGCGCTGAGGCCCAGGCGGCCTTGGCGACGGCTCAAAAGATCCTGGAGAAGCTTGGAGTCAAGTTGAATCCGGCAAAGACCAGGATCGTGCATGTGCGCTGGGGGTTTGACTTCCTGGGTTACAAAGTTAAGCGCGGCAACCGGCCCATGCGGCTGGAGGCTGTGCGAATCAAAAGCGGAGCGCGCCAAGGCGCTCTCTACGTGTACCCCACGGAAAAGTCCCTCCAACGTTTCAAAAACAAGGTCAGGCAGGCCACCAAACGAAAGGTGCCTCTTAAGACAGAAGGGATCATCCGCGAACTCAATCCAGTCATCCGAGGATGGGGATTGTACTATCATGATGTCCATGTGCGCAGACTCTTTAACCAACTTGATCGGTGGATCGTGCGACGTATATGGTCGCATCGGTTCAAGCACTGGCGATGCTGGGGTTGGAAAGAATTACCCGAGGCAAAGCTATATGGTGTGTTGGGTCTTGAGAATTTGATCTCACTGATACCATCCCTTGCCAGGGCCCCGGAGGGGCTATCTTTGCGAAAGCCGGATGCGGGAAATCCGCACGTCCGGATTGAGCGGCGGACGGAGGCCAGCGCATGAGGCGCGCCTCCTCCGACCCGACACCTATGAAGCGGGGTAATGCCCGTGGAGGGAAGGGGCTCTACTTTTGGCTAACGGGAAGGAAGCAGGAAAGGACCTATTCTTAAATGAAACCAAATGTGATTGCCCGGGAGGGCTACCAACACAATAAAGAAAGGGTTCGGAGACTGCGGATGTCCCTATATCTGACAGCCAAAGAACGGAAAAGGAAGTTCTACACCTTGCATGACAAGGTGTGTGATTGGGACGTATTGGTGGAAGCATGGAAGCGCGTCAGAGCCAATGGAGGTAGGGGCGGCGTAGACGGGATGGAAATCTCGGACCTCTTGACGAAAGACCCCAAAGACCACAGCAAGGAAGTGGCATTTATCCGCGAAACCCAGCAGGTGCTGATGGAGAAGCGGTATAAGCCCTTGCCGGTCAGAAGGAAATACATCAGGAAGATAAACGGGAAATTCCGCCCGCTTGGAATTCCTGCAATTCGTTGCAGATTAATCCAGACTGCTGTCCATCTTGTTCTGGAACCCATCTTTGAGGCCCAGTTCGCCGATAGCTCCTACGGGTTTAGGCCCAAGCGTTCGGCCAAGCAAGCTTCGGTGGTTATCCGGGAGGCTGTTGGCAAGGGTTACTGGGAGGCGGTTGACCTTGACCTGGCGGATTACTTCGGCTCCATTCCCCACAGGGAATTGATGGGACGGGTATCTGATCGGGTCAAAGATGGGAGCGTGCTTAAACTCATACGGGGCTGGCTCAAAGCCGGCTACGTTGAGAATGGCGCGCACCGGCAGTCAGTCAGAGGCACCCCGCAAGGCGGGAGTGTTTCTCCCTTGCTCAGTAACCTGTATCTGGACCCTATCGACCACTTCATTGAACAAAAATTCAAACCGGAAGTCGTGCGATGGGTCCGGTATGCTGACGATGCGCTTCTGTTGTGCAAGAGGAACAGCCGGGAGGTCTATGCGCCGGTCAAAAGGGAGATTGAATCTCTGGGTTTGACGGTTAACGCCGAAAAGACCAAGCAGGTTGATGTCCGCAAGACCGGGTTTGACTTTCTGGGCTTCCATTTCTGCCGGCGGGAAAGCCCGCGCTATAGGGGCCGTTACTACGCGTACTACTTTCCAGTCCACAGGTCTGAAGTGTGGCTAAGAAAGAACCTGCGCGGTAAAACCTCTATGCGGGCTCCGGTACTTCCGGCAGAGTTTGTGTCTCAAATCAATGAAACCGCGCGAGGATGGGCGCAGTATTTTCGCCATACCAACGCGGACAGGAGCTTCCACGCAGCTCAGCGGTTCATTAACCGCAGGGTTCGCAGTTATCT
>JBHPMF010000147.1:0-3524 GCA_042563375.1 Elusimicrobiota bacterium
TCTTTTTCGCGTTCCAGGTGCTCACAACCATTATTTTCTTCGCATCGCTCATATCGATCCTGTACTACCTCGGAATAATGCAAAGGATCGTTCTGGTGTTCGCCAAGATCATGCATAAAACAATGGGCACGTCGGGCGCTGAAACGCTTTCCGCATCAGCGAACATATTCGTGGGGCAGACTGAAGCTCCCCTTCTGATCAAGCCCTATGTCAAAGACATGACGGATTCAGAACTCCTATGCATCATGATAGGCGGCATGGCAACAGTGGCAGGCGGAGTAATGGCAGCGTATGTCGGGATGCTTAAAGATTATTTTCCTGATATCGCGGGGCATTTGCTCGCCGCAAGCGTGATGAGCGCTCCGGCTGCGATCGCGATAGCTAAAATAATACTGCCTGAAACAGGAAAACCCAAAACAGCAGGCATGCTGCAGATCACCTACAATGACCCGAGCATAAATGTCATTGAAGCAGCTGCCAATGGCGCCACAACAGGCTTGAAACTGGCTCTTAATGTGGGCACGATGCTTATCGCGTTCATGGGCTTGCTAGCTCTAGCCAATGGCATCATAGGAGGCGCGTTCGATCTTATAGGCCTCTCAGGTATGTCTCTTGAGAAGATCCTCGGATGGATATTCTCTCCTTTGGCTTGGGTAATGGGAGTGCCATGGAAAGACTGCGCTGTTATCGGGCAATTCATGGGGGAGAAAACAGTATTAAATGAATTCGTGGCGTATCTGCACTTCGCGCAATACATGCGGCTTAATCCTGATGCGCTTGAGCCAAGGTCTGTTATCATCGCCACATACGCGCTTTGCGGATTCGCTAATTTCCTGTCGATCGGGATCCAGATAGCAGGGATCGGGGGAATTGCTCCGGAGCGCAAGAAAGATTTGGCAAAGCTTGGTATTGCGGCGCTTATCGGCGGATCACTGGCTGCGTTCATGACTGCTACTATCGCGGGAATATTGATCTAGCAAACGGTTATTGCGTTCTAGCGTTTTAGTGTTATTGCGTTGCAAAAACAAAGAGCAGCCTCTTGAGCACTATAACTCTATAGCACAATAACGCGCAACACTCTTCACTAGTCACATTTGTAGATGTCTGTTAGGGCGGCTTTTTCGGCAAATCCATCCTTTGAAATTTTCGCTAATAATTTATCGACATAGGTGAATATTTTCAGGTTTTCGTCCCTTAATTTCTCGCGCGCATACATATATTGAACAACCTTGTCCTTAAAATAGACTTGTGTATGCCTGCCTGCATCACGACCGGTGGAATCTTCATAAATTCGGTGAAAATCCTTGTCTTTCTCGGTTTTAAAAGCAATGCACGGAGATTCATCGGTAATATCGGGCTGAGTAAGATCATTCACAGCAAAAGCCAGTATTGCCGTCACGTCAGCATCCTCATAAGCCGGCCATCTAAAATCAAGATATACCACCTTGTTCATGTGATCATAAATACTTTTATCCTGCGCATACAGAAAAGGCTTGAAGCTTATTCTGAGTTCCGCGTCCATGAATCTCTTTATGAGTTTCACGCTCCATACATCAGTAAGCGCATCCATGAATTTTTCGAGCTCTTCTTTGTATTTGAAATCCTTGCGCTTATTTGAATCGAGAAAGATCCCATTGATCTCTTTTAGCGTATACACATCCCCTGTCACAGGCAAAACCGTCTTTTCGCTTGGGGCGCTATACGGCATGGGCCTGCCATCTAAATCCGTGGGAGTGGGTCCAAGCTGTCTTGCACATGCGATATTAGGCAGGAAAAAATATAAACCGATCACTGTGAGCGCCATCGGGAATAAAGCTGTTCTCGTTTTAAGTTTCATAAAGCACCTCTTACTTAGTATTTAACAGAGATATTATGGAAATGCAAGTACGTAAAAAGGGGTAAGGGATAAATAGGAAGATGGGAGGGAAAAATCTGGTAGCCGCACCTTCCGTAAGTGAAGAGCGAAGTCGAATCCATATAAGTGCGTGTTTTCGACTATGTCTCAGTATGGGCACTGGTAGCCTCAGGCTTTAGCCTGTGTTCCATTTAAAATGTAGTTCTTAAATTAAGACACAGGCTAAAGCCTGAGGCTACCAAGAGGGAAGAATCTTTTTTTGTGTGCTGTATGCTGTATGCTTTTACTTCGGTATGACTACCAGGGCGTCGGTTACGGGGCGCCAGCAGGACTTTGGATACATGGTGCGTTCTTTCATGCAAACAACGCGCTCATCAGTTTTAGGGTCGTTATGCGTCCTCTCAAGCCCCATCATGAATTGCTTATCATGGTCATAGATCATCTGCGAGGAGCCCCCGCCGTCAAGCTGGACCCAATCTATACATTTCTCGTGATCTCTTAAATATTTCATGGCGACACCCAAGGTCACAATAGGATAACTTACAATGAGTTTTATGGTGTCATCAGCCATAAAGCACAAGGATGTCCTGGCGGTCCTGTCTTTTTTTGTGCCTGTGTGAAAACCTGATACAGCTGATTCCATCTCATCCATATCAGCTCGCGTTACCACATCGCTCGCATCAACGCCCTTGCGCCTCTTAAGCCACTTGATCTTCATTTCTCCGTCTTTGGTCACATAAAAAACCTTATGCTGCCTTTCACGATACCTGCTCACCTCGCCGTCTTCAGCGAATATCTCCTCAGGCACGCCAGGAGCATGGAAACTCCCGTTTATGGCTGCCACAGCCTCAGGAACCGCATTGTAGATCTCCAGCACAGAGGCTTTGCTTTTATTCAACAACTTGCGGGCTGTGACTGTTTTTAACGTATAAACATGCGAACTGAACTCTATGACATTGGTCATCGTTATCCCGTATTCTTTCACAGGCTTGAAATATTTTGACAATTCCAATGCAGGAGCATTGCGGACGAGACTAAGATTGCCTTCAACGCAATAAGCGCGCGAAACACATAGAACCATGGGGATCACTAAGAATATCTTCACGCAGGACCTAATAGTGTTCACAAAATCAATCCTCCCTAGGAACAACGACCAGCATGTCTGTTACAGGCCTCCAGCAAGGGGCCGGATAATTCTTTCGTTTTTTCGTGCATTTTAAAGGTTTCTTATCTGTTTCAGGATCGATCTCATCTCCAAGAACATTCTTGTTGCGCTCGAACCCTATCCAGAATTCCTTATCATAACTGTAGATCATTTGTGATGACCCGCCTCCATCAAGATGGACCCACTCCACACAACCCTCCACATTCTTGATGTACTCTGTCATGTGATCCAAGTCCACGATGGGGAAACTCACAATGAGTTTTATCCTGCCATTGGCTATCTTGCATATTGCTGTCCTGGCAGTAAGACTTTTCCTTTTTCCCTCATGAAATCCTGAAACAGCTGATTTCATCTGCGCAATGTCGCGGTCTTTGATATTCCTGATCCAGTCAAATCGCGTTGAACCATCCTTCCTCACATAAAAGACTTTGGACTGCCTGCTTGGGTTCTTATGGACCCTGCCTTCTTCCACAAATAAGCCTTCTGGTTTTCCGCCTGCGTGAA
>JBHPMF010000148.1:0-3408 GCA_042563375.1 Elusimicrobiota bacterium
ATCAAAGGCCAAAGGTCTTAATTCATATGCCCCATCTGCCAAATCTGAAAGGTCCCAATAGACTGAAAACGGAGACTCCTTGTCTATTGATGAGATAGAATGCCACACAGCGTCGCCTTGAGTTCTGTATTGGAAAAGCACACTGCTAACATCCTTAGCCAGTACTCCAGCCATAAGGGTCACAGCGTTTCCCTTCAACCTTTGCCATTCCTTAGGCGTATCAAGCCATACCATGGCACAGCCATAAACCGGGCCTTCTGGCGGCTTATCATCATGCTGCGCATTAATAGGTGGCAAATATACTGACACTGCATCAGAGTCAATGGAATCCGCTTCGTTAAATGCCGCAACATATCTGGTATAGGTTGTTCCTGCGGTTAAACCGGATTCGATCCAGGTTGTAGTGCCTAATGCAAGGCTGCCTGAAAGATCAAATCCATCAGTAGAATTTACCACGCGATACCCGTCAACATTACCCGCGTCAGACCATGTCCAGGCAATAGATGACTCTCCCAAAACCACAGCTGACAGAACAGGCTGGGTTATTGCAACAGAAGTTGATGTGTCAACTTCAGGGCCGGAAGATGATATGGGTGTGAGCATGGGTTCAATATATCCATAAGCATGATTTGATAGGGCTATGCTCCATGAATTCATCACCGCTATATAGCGATAATAAGTAGTTCCAGGCTCCAGATCAGTCTCTGTGAAATATGTGGTATTTGGCCCTATCGTGTTGCTATCAGCGATGACAGAGTATTTTCCTGAGTAGTTAGTATTGCCATACAGCCTGAAGCCAATTTCATCACTGGCATGATCAGTCCAGGACCAGGTTATCGAAGTGGAATGAACCGCTTCTGCCAGGAATCCAACCGGGGCCGGCACATAAGCCTTCTCGTAGGATTCTGTTGCCGGAGGAAATCCATCTTCGATCCAATGTGCTATTGTGACCTTGGAGTTATCACTATAGGGCCGCTTGTCTTCTCCATTGTACGCGATATGAGGGTTCCCTGAAGCATCCAATGATATTGAAGCGGAAAAGCCTCCATTTACAGTTACCTTTGACCATTTTTCATTGTCGAACTTTGCGTATTTAACATCAGGGCCATCTAAGTGATCGTTGTGTACATAAGTTATATGCGGCCTGCCCGATCCGTCCAAAACCATTGAAGAGCCTGCCCCGACATTCCCTTCGCTATCCACGGTTGCAATAGACCAATCCATGCCATCGAACTTTGCATATTGAAGGTCCAGATCGATAAGGTTGTAGCATGAAATGTGCGGATTACCCGGCTCATCCAGCACAATGGAAGTAAACGCGCACCCGTCCCCTACAGAGCCCACAACTGAAATGTCCCACCCGCCAATATCGTGCTTTGCGTATTTTAAGGTATTACTGTTGGAATCATAGTAGGATATGTGAGGCTTGCCGGACTCATCCACAGCAATAGAGGTGAAATATCCGCCATCCATTGCTATGGTCGATGTGGTCCAGATATTATCATAAAGCTGTGCGTATTTAAGATCCTGATTGGTGACATCTTGATAAGAAATGTGCTGGTTCCCGGACTGATCAATAGCAATGGAAACATAAGGCCCTATATCGCCGTCAGAATCCACTGTTGCTGTTGACCATTCTGCTCCATTAAATCCAGCGTGCTTTAAATCTCCATTGGTCGAATCGTAGTATGCTATCTGAGGATTGTTCCATTCATCAATAGCTATGTAAAAGAACTCGCATATAGCAGACGAGTCAATAATTTTTGGCACAGACCATAAAAATCCTGTGCGTTTAACATAGTTCAAGCTCCCGCTGTCGTCCTGGTACACAATATGAAGATTGTTGTTCTTATCAATGGCGATCGAGGAATTAAAATAGGATGAGCGCTCCTTTCCTCTTGTAAATGTTAAAGGAGAATTGAAAATCTCAGCCACAGGCGATCCCTTGCTGTGATTGCCCGCTTCATCCACTGCCCAGACCTTAAAGTAATGAACTTCATTTGCGTCAAGATGCATTACAGAATCTATCGCTGTCATGCTCACTCCTGCTATGGATATATTTGTCTGAGCATTGGATGTAGACCAAACCACAGAAGCAAGGCTTGTGGTATGCTGGATTAAATATCGCGTCACAGGAAGCAGAGTCCCAATTGTCCCATTGCCATCCGGCACGTCCCAGACTATGCGCACAGTATTGGGGATCCCTGTTTGAAACGCATTCACAGTTGTCACCGCGGCAGGTGGCACAGCAGGAAGAGTTTTGGTTCGGGTTGCCACAGAAATGTTAAAGGTTGTGGCAAAGCCGTCTTCGTTGACTGCTCTGATGCTGAGATAGCAAGTAGTACCCGGCAAAAGGCCGGATACAGCCGCACGCAAATCACCTGATCCGTTGTTCCCCCCTTCTGCCCTAAGGACTCCCCCTGCTTTTCTCTCTTCTGGCGGGAAAAGAATAAGGTGAGAGGGTATTGAAGAGTAAAACACTTCATATAGCGTATGCTCTGGATTGCTGTTTGCCTGCCATGAGACCGCTATTGATGATGTATAGACATCTGTTACGGCAAAACCTGTGGGAGGCACTGCCAGAGTATAGTTGGTCACTTCAGCGGAAGTGGAAACACCAAGATCATTGAATACGAGTGCGCGGCGGCTGTAGGCAGTGTTTGGCAAAAGACCGGTCTCATTCCAGGCAGTAGAGTCAGCTTCCAGATTTCCTGATACGCTGTCTCCGGCATGCGTTATAACCCCGTACCCGGTTTCATTGGATGAATTGTCTTCCCAGGACCATGTGATGCTGTGTGTTGTATGAGATGAAGCGCGAAAGTTGGTCGGCATATTGGGAAACGGGGTCCTCTTCGCGTATCTAAGGTCTCCGTCATTATTAGCCCTATAACTTATATGCGGATAGCCCCGGCTGTCAATTGCCATAGATGTAACCTCAGCCTCAGCTCCAAGAGAATCAACGATCTCAATGCTCCAGGAACTGCCTGTCCATTGCGCGTATTTAAGGTTATTATTACTGGAATCCCAATAGCTTATGCGCGGATGGCCTGAAGGATCGATCGCAATGTGAGTGCCTTGTCCGACATCTCCTATTGAATCCACTGTTTCCGTCTGCCATGAACTGCCTGTCCATTTCGTATGTTTAAGGTCCTTGCTGATCACATCCCAATAACTTATATGAGGATATTCCTGAGGGTCCAAAGCGATCGAAGTAAACCTGCCTGCGTTAATATAGGTTTTGTTCCATGAATTCCCTGTCCAATTGATATAACCTGCTCCTGCCCAGCTAACATGAGGATGATCAGAAGAGTCAATATCTATGGATACATATCCTGCGTCCACCCAGCGCCCCCCATGGCTGTATAAAGCAGTAACAGACCATGAATTCCCTGTCCATCTCATTTGCTT
>JBHPMF010000014.1:0-47832 GCA_042563375.1 Elusimicrobiota bacterium
AATTGAATATTTGTCTCATTTTTTTTCTTCTTTTATAAAATTTTATATTTGTCTCTCCAAGATATCTAGGTGTTAACCAATCTACGTTTTTAAATTTTGAATTAAATAGTTTCTTAAAATAAAAAACAGTTTTTAAATTTAGTAATTTATCATAATATTTACTTCCACCACGTTCTTTTCTAAATATGTCTAACCAATAATTCATGATAAATTTTGGAAACCAATGAATCAACCATGTATTGATATGATTTTCAACTGGTCCCAGTCTTTGTCCAAAGGTTAAGTAGGCTGATCCATTTTCGTCAAGCAATCTCAAGCACTCATCTGTATATCCGTCAAGATTGTGGCAATGTTCTAAAACCTGCTCACTTACAATAAGATCAAAAGATTTGTCTTTATAAACTGTTAAATTTTCATCATTTTTATTGAACTGTTTACATGAGCTAAAAGCATTATTTACATTAAATATTTTGTTGAAAATAAAATTGTTTTTATCAATTTGAACATCTTTTAGTTCACCATAATTGGTTACAATATCACAACCTTTAATATTTTTATAATCTAAGGAGTATAAGAAAAATAACAATTTTCCTCCACCGCAACCGTAATCAAGTACTCTAGTTGATCTATCAATGTATTTTGAAGTGATAATTTCTAATGTTTGATAAAGTTCTGTGTCAAATGGTCTTTCATTTAAAATTTTTTTATCAAATAATTTTTTATATTTTTCATAATCTCTCCCTTCATGACAAGCTTGAATCATATTTGAATAGAGTTGGTCCAGATTTAAGTTTTCCATATTTTTAATCAAACCAGAATGGCTTTATAATTTCTAATTTTGCGTTATCTGAATATAATTTATCATTTCTGTTAAAGTCAATCTCTAAAAAATTAATGAGCGCAAAAGAATATTTATCATCAATAAGAATTTTACCCATTACATTAGCTGAGTTCAATATGCTGTATAAGTCACACACATTTGCGACATTTTGATTTCGGACACCAGGAACTCTAACGGAGTCTTCATTCCAAGGGAATGATGGGGTCTCTGCGTATTGTAGAAAATAACGTAATCAGCCAGGGCTTTACAGAAAAGCTCCTTATCGTGGATGACATCAAGATGGCTATCGATGAATTCCTCCTGTATCGTCCTGTTATAACGCTCAACATAGGTATTTACCTTGGGACAACGCGGATACGAGAAGAGGTGTGGCAGATTATCCCGCTTTAACTGTTCATCAAACTCTCCTAAATGCTCAGATCCGTTATCCGACTGCCACACTCTTATCCTGTGCGGATATACACTTTTGAAACGCTTGTAGAAATCCTGCATATTCCTGCTGCTGAGCCTCTTATAGTTCAAGGTTAGGGCGAATTTACTTTTGGCATCCACGGCACAGTAGAAATAATCCTTGATCCCGTCCGTGACCTTTCTACGGTATCCGATATTATATGGCCCAGATCCGCTTTCCTGGGTGTATGGCGTACTCGCAAGCGCTTTGTCTTGCTGTATTTATGTCGCCATGATATGCAATGTTCTTTGTAAAAACATTGCCCAGCGGTTTTTGTCAATGGAATGGCATTATCATCTATACTCAGCAAGCGATAACTTTTTATATAATAGCATTACAGCTGACAGAGCTCGAAGTTAAAGTCATGTTCTATGCCCAGATATGCTGATATACCTCCCCGGCTGACAGGTCTTTGCGAGCTATGGTTTATATCGCGCAGAAATACCGCGTCGGACTTACGGGTAATCTGGCCGGTATAACGCCACATGACAGCTGCAACACAACGGAGAACAAAAGATAGATGAAAATAATATTCGTGACATTCTATGATCCCGGCGCCAAAGGTGTTTACCAGTTATGTTCCGTCGCCGAATCGTGCGGAGCTGAAACATCCTTCATCTCGATCAAAAACACCATATCAAAAAGGACCACCCAGCGCAGCTCACTGCCGCTATATTACATTTTCGATTCAGGTATCATGGTCGGCACAAATAGCGGAGTGGACCCGGTAACTCCTGAAGAGTTCGATATCACAGCGTCCTGGATCAATAACGAAAAACCTGACTATGTCGCCATATCAACACGCTCCTTCGCCATGGCCGAGGCAGAAATATTGGCCAAGAAGATCCAGACCCCGGTAATTGCGGGAGGATGGGGACCTACTCTGGAACTCGACAGGGCAAAGCAATGGGCAAGCTATGTCTGCATCGGAGAAGGCGAAAAAGCCATACAGGATATCTGCAGCGGCAAAAAACCATCGCAATGTTACCCGCCTCTGACAACCGACGAACTTGATGATCTCCCCTTGCCATACTTCAAAGGCAAAAAGCTGCTTATAAGCGACAATAAAATCCAGTCATTAGGATATGATAACAAGGTCATACTGGCAAGCCGCGGATGCCCCATGACATGCTCCTATTGCTTGTCAGGACAGGGCAGGGCAATGTATAAAGAATGGGGCTACAGCATGCCCAAAGTACGCTTCCGCTCCGTGGATAGCGTTATAAAAGAAGCCAAGAGCATAAAGAATGGAAAACCTATAAGATTCCTCGATGAGGTCATGCCATGGAAAAAAGAATGGGTCGAAGAATTCTCTAAGCGCTGGAAGAACGAGGTGGGAGTTCCGATATGGGGATATATACGGCCCGAGTTCCATCCCCGCAAAATCATCGAGACGTACAAGGAAGCGGGGCTTTATCGCACGGTCCTGGGTCTTCAATCCCTGAACCAAGACATCCTTAAAGGGGTCTATTCGAGACCACTCAAGAACGAGACCAACAACCAGTTCCTGGATACGCTCAACAATCTAAGTCTAGAGCGGGCCTACCATTTCATAAGCCACTGCCACTACGAGACCGAGGATGATCTTAAGAATAAACTTCACTGGCTATGGAAAGTGCCTTACGCTAATGCCGTTATATTCCCTCTTACAGTTTTCCCAGGATCGCCGTTGGCCAAGAAGGTGGAAGCGGAAAATCCACCAAAACCCGATATCCCCCTCAACGACTGGTACGCATGGCTTTCTTCGCTTGCCTCAGCCAATCCTATTGGGCGCCTCGTTTCCAAAGTCGTGTACAGATTAGGATTGTTCAAGAAAAGACCGAAAGTCTTATGGGTGACCATGTACGCGATCTGGAAAATAAAAAAGTTGTTAAAACCCTGAGAAGTCGATCCTCTTTTCCCCTGTAATCACGTAACCGCGCCTACAGCGGACCGTTTGTGCCATAGTAGCCAGAAAGGATGCTTGGTGCAACAGCAAAAACGCGTGGTCTTATACGCTTGAGGACGATAGCATGGTACTGACTGGCGGCGGAGGATCCTTCCAGTACGACCTCTCTCTCATGCGCAGCCACATCTCAAGATTCATCAAATTCCAAAGCCGCTGGCCGTGATCTGTCTTGCAAGCGATATGTTCTTGGAACAGGCGGTTAACTGCTGCTTTATTGAGATAGACTTCCGAGCGCGAACCGGGCGCAAGAACGAGTTCTTTGAATATATTCCCCAAATCCGACCGGAACCAGTTCCCCACCGGCACGCCAAAACCATGCTTTTTTCTTGCCAGGACCGCGTTCGGCAACATACCCTCGAAAGCCCTGCGCAGGATATACTTCTTTTGACCTCCCTTTATTTTCATGGAATCAGGCAAGGTCGCGGCAAATTCCATGAGCGCTGTATCAAGCATCGGGGACCTAGTCTCAAGCGAACACGCCATGCTCATGCGATCCATCTTCACATGGAGATCATCGTGAAGATATGTGGAAAAGTTCAGATAAAGGAGCTGCTGCAGCAGGGTATGCGAACGATTATCGGGCATATATTCATAAAAACCGCTCTGTATGGCATTATCAACATATTCAGCTTTGAGCATGCCACCCAATATATCCGGCAGCGTAGACGGGTCAAAGTGCGCGCTCCAGCCGAGATAACGCCTTACCACAGGAGCTTCATGACCTCTAAAGAACCGTTCCATCCTTGTGCGAAGATCATGGTAGTTATTGGTCCTTGGCAAGATCCTGGCTATGGCAAGCCCTATTGGAGCCATGAATCGAGGCATACTATCCGCCAATAACGCGGCCTGAAACCTGTCGTATCCGGCGAATATCTCGTCAGCGCCATCACCCACAAGGGCGACTGTCACATGCATACGCGCCATCTGGGAAACAATGAATGTTGGAATAGCGGAAGAATCCCCATACGGCTGGTCATGATGCCATAAAAGCTTTTCCATAAGTGATGCTGCGTCCGGATTGACAAGAAATTCTGTATGCAAGGTCTCGAATCTCTTGGCGACAACAGAGGCATAGCTCCTCTCATCGTAAGAGGGCGCACCAGAGAACCCGACGCTGAAAGTCCTGACCGGCCCCCTCACTATCTTCGACGCGATCCCCGTAATGATCGAGGAATCCAATCCTCCGCTCAACAACACGCCCAAAGGTACATCGCTTACCAGGCGCTTCTTGACTGATTCCTCTAACAGCTCCCTTACCCTGTTTATGGCACTTCTTTCATCAAACCTCTTGCCGGAATGCAGGCCCTTATTTCCGAACTTGAGCTCCCAGTATTTGAAAGGACCGCTGAATCCCTCTTTGCCGATCGTAATGAATGACGCTGGCGGAACCTGATATATGTGTCTATATATCGTGCGCAACGCGGGTATATATCCGTAAAGCAGATATGCGGGGATCTGATCATGCGCGATCTCAGCGTCCACCCATGGACAAGCAAGGATCGCTTTTATCTCGGAAGCGAAGACGGTCACTGCGCCCCTGGAATAATAATATAGCGGCTTCTTGCCGCTCCTGTCGCGAGAGAGGATCAATTTCCTTCTGCGCTTATCCCATATCGCGAATGCGAACATCCCGTCCAGCTTGCGGATCGCTGCTTCTCCATACTCCTTATACATGGCAAGCAGCACTTCCGTGTCAGAACGGGACTTAAAATTATGCCCAAGAGCTTCAAGGTCGCTTCGCAGCTCCACAAAGTTATATATCTCGCCATTGAAGACCACGGCCACATCATTATCGGCATCGGTCATGGGCTGATGAGCAGCATCCGACAGATCGATTATCTTAAGTCGGCTGTGCCCCAAAAATACAGACATATCGGCAGCACCTCTTGCATCTCCATATGTCACGTATCCGGAACTCTCAGGACCGCGATGATGCAAAAGCCCCACCATGCGCGCACCTGCGGCCACATCCAGGGGCCGACCCTTAATATCCAATATTCCGCAAATTCCGCACATATCTATAAATTATCCATCAGCCATTCATTAAAATCCTGCTGTTATGCTCTTATCCCTACAGCGCACCAATACGGAGAACGCTCTGAGAACTTGATGTCAGCAAAACCAGCGTCCTTAAGCATCTTTGTTATCTGCACACGTGTATAACGCTTCTCTAGTCGTGTTCCAAACCTGTCAAGAGCATCATTACGCATAATATAGAAAGACCTGTCACGGTAGTAAGCCAGCGGCCACGATGCGGGAAGACATCTCATGCCCTCCATGACCCTCGCGGCTCTTGCCAGCGGCCAATACACAGCCGCTGCGATGAACTGGCTTATGCCGTATCGCATCGGACCCGGCAGGCGCGCGATGCATGCTCTCGCACTATTGCTCAATGCCCACAATCTTCTGTACCATGACGGCCTATTGTCAAAAGCGTAATAGATATAAAGTAAAAATGGCGCGCCGCGCTTTAACTTCGCGGCTATGCTCTTTATGGCACCCCTCGTATTAGGCACATGATGTAATACCCCAAGAGAATACGCGAAATCAAGGGAACCATCGGCGATCGGCATCTCGCTTACGCTGGCGCAATGGAAATGGGTATTGGCGAAACCGGACAGATTACGGCGGGCAACATCGAGCGCTGCCGAGCTAGCATCTATCAGATGCAGGGTCGACACGCGTTTTGCGACAAAAGCAGCCCAACGTCCGCTCCCACAGCCAATATCCGCGCCAACACCTCCGCTGTCCGGCAATATATGCCATGGAAATATGGCGAAATATTCATCGAACAGGCTACTCTTCTCTGCATACGTCACCGAATCCTGAGTAAATAGCTCCCATTCATATCCGAAACCTTGCACGGTTTTATCGTCGATGTTTCTATTCTTATCAGTATCAATATGCGATCCCATATAGATTATTTCTATGCTTTCTCCTTCATCTAGTTACACCTGTCTGCATCATGCCTACAACCGCTTTGCTCATCCAGTAATCTGATATAAAGCGACCTTACATCGCACGCTAGGCGTTCGACTGAAAACCTTTCTTGCACGTCCTTTCTCCCGGCGGCGCCCATAGCGACTCTTTTCTGCTGTTTATGCAGCAATCCGACTACAGCATCTGCCATGGCTTCACTATCATTGGGTTTTACCAGGATACCGGTAACACCGTCCTTGATAACGTCACTCACCCCACCGACGTTCATGGAAACTGCAGCGCATCCGGATGCCAGCCCTTCGATAAGGCTTACCGGAGAACCCTCATTGCGAGAGGTGAGCGTTAAGACATCAAGATCACAATAAAGCTCCTCTACATCCATCCGAAATCCGGCAAAATACACGCGATCCGCTACACCCAAGTCATTTGCCAATGATTCCAGGTCGCGTCTCAATTCGCCATCACCGATCACAACGAAGCGTGTCCGTGGTTCGGACCGCAATATTATCTTTGCCGCGCGCAGGAAAATATGCACCCCTTTTATGGGCACCAACCTGGCTACGATCCCAACGACCGGAACATCATTTTCCAACCCCAGATCCTTACGCAATACGCCTTGATTTTTCTCTTTTACAGTGAATTTATCAAGATTAAAACCAAGATAAATAGTCTCTATCTTCTCCGGTCCGGCTATCTTCAGGTCCAGCAGGTCTTTCCTAACCTTATCACTCACAGCTATTATCCTGTGCGTTATCTTCGCCATCATCCGCTCGATCAATATATACACGCCGGTTTTCATCCTGCCGAAATAACCATATAAAACATGCCCGTGATACGTATGCACCACTACGGGAACACCACAAAACCATGCTGCCAATCTTCCCAACACGCCCGCTTTGGACTTATGAGTATGTACAATGGACGGTTTCTCCTTCCGTATTATAGAGAGCAATTTCCAGAAACCTATCAAGTCATTAACAAGGTTTATTTCCCTGCGGATCGCGACTATCTGAGTGGGGTACACGCCATTCTCCTGTGCAAAACCCATCATATTTCCCTCATCACACTCTTCCTTGCCTATTACAAGACGCGTTTGCCATGCAGCTTGTGCCGCTTGATCACTATTGAATTCATCTATGTCATTTCTGGCGGCATCAGCAACAACCTGAGGTTTTGCCCCATCCAAATGCTTTGACAGAAGCGTCACATGAATAGCCGGCCCCCCGATATTCAGTCGATCGATCACTCTCACTATTTTTATCGGATTGCCTTGCGCTGGCTCCACCCTGAACGCTGTTGCCATGGAATAAGTAGGGATCCGTCCCGAACTTTCCATGATATCCAGATAATTCTCAAAAGATGTGAATTTAAACTGCTGCAATAAACTATGGATCTTCGGCAAGGTAGTATGCAATAAGGCATAATGCGTTAAACGTGCTTTTAAACGAAAATTGCTGACTCTAGGATGCTCAGGGTCGCATTCCCATGGATGAACATACACGGACGCGAAGCTGCCCTGGGCAACAAGTTTATTAATAGCATAAGTTGTGGCAAAAAGCGGCAGGATACGTAAATAAGACCCTCCAATCCCGAACTTTTTCCCCAATAAATCAAAAGTACTTATAGGACACTCAATCAAATCGCATTCCTTGATACGATAGACATGCTCAGGCGCACCGGTAATACCATAGCGATAATTTGCGCCGGGGAATATACTGGCATCATAACGAAACCCGAGTCTTTTTAATATTTCCAGACTCCACAAACATTTCTTGGTAATTGAAAAATACGGCGCTCTATATCCACAAACAGGCCTACCCGCCAAAGACTCTATGCAATCTTTGGCTCGGCGCGCATCTTCTTCAAAGGCACGTGGTGTCATCTCATAGGCCTTTATATGGGCGTATCCGTGCGTTGCCACCTCATGTCCCATATTGGATATATCGCGAACCACTTGGGGATACGCCTGCGCCACCCATCCTAAAATAAAAAAAGTGGCTTTTGTGGAATCAGCATCTGATAACGCACCCAGGACTCGATCCAGCCCTATACGAAGCCGTTGCTCAAAATTCCCCCACGACTCGAGCGGCTGCTCGATGCCCTGATACCAATCTTCAACATCCACGGAAAAGACATTGGACTGGCTCTGGCCAAGTTCGTGATCCTTATTCATGGGTCCCATTCTCAAATAATTTCAACCCCTTCCGTTTTGAAACCAGCTTATACACAGAATCAATGCGCTCGATCATGGTTTTCAATGAAAAGTTCCGCAGAACAAACTCACGGCCGTTATTGCCCATTGTGGCCTGCAGACAAGGATCGCGCAAAAGCGAAATCGCTTTTTTAGCCATAGCGCTATTATCCGTCGGAGCGATCAGAAACCCCGTTCGGCCGTCTTCTATCACTTCAGGATTACCGTCCATATCAAATGCTATCACCGGCTTGCCCGCAGCCAATGCCTGCGGCAGCACCCGCGGGATCCCCTCTCGAACAGACGCATGGACAAGGATATCCATGGCTTGGATATATCGAGGTATCCTCTCTTGCGCCACCAGCCCAGCGAACTTTACGGCGCTGTCGATCCCCATTGATTTTGCCATCTGCGTCAACTTTTCAAGCAGAATGCCGTTCCCCACGATCAAGAACTGAACCGAGGGGTCCTCTCTGTATATTTGCGCTGCCATCTCCAAAAAATGCTCATGTCCTTTCTGAGAAAACAATCGCGCAATTTTTCCGATCACGAAGCGCGCGGGATCCAGACCGATCTCCTCTCTGCAATTCTTTTGCGACAAGCTGGGTGCTTCCAAAAACGGAATCAAATCCATGCCGCTGTAAACCGTTGTGTAGCGCCCCGGATCTCCTATCTTTTTCTCCAAAGCACCTTTGGTAACAGCGTCACAGACGGATATATAATGGTCTGTCATAGGCGCGCATATCCTCTTTAAAACTATATAGAGCATGTTCTTCCATCGCGATTGATATTTATGAAAAACAAGACTGTGTAAAGTATGGATCACACATGGTACCTTACCTCTGTAAGCAGCCAAACGACCCACTATCCCGGCTTTAGAACTATGCGTATGCACTATGTCATATTTGCCGTTCTCGATGAACTTGCGCACAGACCTATACGCAAGCAGATCCTTAACCGGATGTATCGGTCGGACCAGGTCCGGATTGATCACGACTCTTAAGCCGCTGCTTTTAGCCTCCCGAATAAGATCACCCTCCGGTCCATGATCAAGACCTATGAGCAAGGTGACATCATAACAGGGATTTTTATGCTGGCCAATAGCGGTAAGTAAAGTATTCTGCTGCGCCCCGCCCAGAATAAGACGTGTAATAATGTGAAGGACCCTGACTTTTCTCATATCTACGATGCAGGATTCGATCTACTTCCAGGCTTGCACAAGATAGTCCCTGCCAAGATCATGGATTTGATAACGATCGATATTCAAGACTTCCATAAATCCGCGAAGTTCCCTGTGAGTGAAAAAACGCAGGTAGCAATTCCGTAATTTATAACGTGCCATCCGCGGCAATGTACGTAATGTCCACATTTTTGGAAAACTGATAACAAACGAAGAATCCGCAAGGTCCCTTATCTTCTGCAATACTGCCAAAGGATCCTGCATATACTCAAGAAATCCTATGGCGACCACATGATCATAAGTGTGCGGCAGTTTCATGGACATGAAATCCGCGGGGTACAGTACCGAGCGGGCGGCAAAACCCGCTTGTTCCAAGTTCCCCCTGGCACACTCGATCATCTCACAGGAAAAATCCACCCCAGCCACTTCGCCGGCGCCCTGCTCCAACAAAGCTATAAGATAATTGCCCGGACCGCATCCGGCATCAAGGATCTTTTTACCTTTTAAATCTCCCAGCAGCCTAAGCGTTAAATGGAAACGTTCCCACAGGACCCGGTGGAAAAGATAGTGGATCACCCTGCCCTTCATATCTTCAGGCGGCAGGTAATAGGAATGGAATCTATCAGCCTCACGTTCAAAGAATATTTTCACACCGTCTTTAGCACACTGTCCGCGGTTTGAAGCATGGCTATCACCGTTCTTTGCGTTCTCCGCGACCTTCTCCGAATCTCTCAACAATACTTCAACTTCAGACATATATACACCTCTCCAATGTTTATCCTTCAGCGATCTTTCTATATCCGCCTCGTTGGCAAACAATGCTCCGATCAACGCGTTATCGCGTTTAAATCCTGATCCCGATATCCCTCAGACTGCATACGCAGCATATCCGCATACCACTCAGCATTGTGTAGCAGATCGGATTCCCTGCCGCATTCCACGATCTTGCCCTTATCCAGCACAATGATCTGGTCCGCATGACGAACAGTCGAAAGGCGGTGCGCAATGACCACAAGAGTAGCTTTGCCCTGCGACTGGATGTTCCCAATTGCCCGCTGTATCGAAATCTCCGACTCGGAATCCAGAGAACTCGTTGCTTCGTCCAGTATAATAATTGGCGCGCGCTGCAAAAGTGCCCGAGCTAGAACCAGCCGCTGACGCTCACCACCGGATAAGCGCAAACCGCGATCACCTATCACTGTCTCATATTTCTCGGGAAGCCTCTGAATGAAACCATCTGCATGCGCCTGCTTTGCAGCCCAGCGTACCTCTTCCGGATTGGCATCCGGTTTAGCATAAAGGATGTTCTCTGCCACAGAAGCGTTGAGCAAAGTGCCCTCCTGTGGCACAAAAGCGATCGCGCCGCGCAATGATCCAACATCGAATGCTTTGCATGGAAAATCGTCAAAAAATATCTCCCCATGCGATGGATCCCTGAGTCGCGGAATAAGGTCTACGAGGGTGGATTTACCGGCGCCTGACCTGCCCACCAATGCCGTCATCTTACCCGCAGGGATCTTTAAGATCACATTCTGCAATGCTGGAGAAGCGTCGGCTCGGTGAGAAAATGTAACGTCCTTAAAATGGATCTCTTTTTCAAGACCAATGAATTTTTTGTCCCCGCCTCTGATATTCAATGCCGCGGTAGCCCTGTCAAGCAACTGCCTTACGCGCTGAAGACCGCTGATAAATCCCGCCAGATTCCGGCGTGAATCATAAAACAGTTTTGCTACCGGCATCAATCTCATGACTATGAAAAGAAAAATACCCACTCGCGACAGGGGTAAATGCAGCACTTCAGAAGCAAAAAACAGGATACCTAGCGCCCCTATCACTCCCAAAGGATCGATCCATGCGGAAATCCTTGCGCCGATACGCGCAAGGCGATAATTGCGAAACAGAAGGCCATCGGTTATTTCACTGAATTTCGCCGATTCCCTGTCCTCCGCAACAGCCAACTTTATAAGTCTGATTCCATTAAGACGCTCAATAAGCGCTGTCGAAAACCAGTTATTATGGTTGGTTATCTCTTTTCCTAACATGGCAGAATAACTCATCTGAGCTCGGATCAATAAACCCATGCCCGCTACTACCGCTGCCGCAAGCAATGTCATGCCCCAGTTAAGCATACCCAAGACAACCAGATAGGACAAAAACAAGACAACCGATCCGATCAGCGTAAAAAGGAAAGTAATGGCCGTTCCCGCCCTTTGAGTTTCCATGATGAGACTGCTGACCATGTCGCCCACGCTCTCATTGGAATAAAACGCGATATCAGCCTTGAGCAAAGCGCGAAACCCGTCCTTTCGCAATTTTGCGATAGCACTCTGAGTCATCATGGTCGAATAAACCGTTTTGGCATATATGAAAAGCTGCCTCAAAAGAATCAGGATCAGCGCTGCGACAAGTAGCGAGATGAGACGAACAGGCATGCGAACCCATGAAAATGCGAGGGTTATATAGCTCCACATGTTCGATTGCTGCATCAGGGCATCCACATCCCCGTTGCTTCCAACATAATCGAGTATCGGGACAAGCATGGCAACTCCGAATCCCTCAAATAACGCAGCCAGCATAGTCAACAAAAGCACCATGAACGCTTTCCCCTTGCCAACCAACTTCAGATCGACTATGCCACGACTAGCCTCTACGATTTCCCAGGGAATACACTTGAGTGCAAATTTTTTAATCATTGATATATACTCCATTGTGTTTCTTTATCACGCGGCCCTCAGACGCTTCTGCCTTTGCCTGACCAAATAATGCCGCATACAACTCTTCATACTCTTTGGCGACACGAACCATGGAAAAATGTTCCTGCATCCTCACTCTGGCCTTCGCACCAAGACGCTCCCGATCACTCTGCTGCATCGCTATCATATTACTGATAGCCATGGATAAGGCATCCGCATTATTCGCTTGCACCACGCGCCCAGTATCCCCTACCATATGCGCAGAATCTCCCACATCAGTCACCACGCACGGCACAGCACAAGCCATCGCCTCTCCTACGACATTGGGCATACCCTCCATAACAGAGGAATTAACGAGAAAGTCTAGCGCCGGCATTATACGTTCAATATCATCACGTTCCCCAAGCAAATGGATGCGGCCGCTTAAGGACACGCTGCGGACCAATTCCATTAATTCACTGTTTTTGTCGCTCATGCCACGTCCCATTAACAAAAACGCTACATTTCCACAATCGGGGTCAAGGCATGATACTGCCTCAAAAAAATACCTGGAATCTTTCCTGATGCTAAAACTGCCTATTTTCCCGATCAAGATAGCATCCTCAGGTAGACCCAATTCATCTCTTATGCGCTGACGAGCTTGCGGGAAAGGGCGGAACATGTCGAAATCAAAACCGTTTGGAATATAGCGCATATTCTTCTGACAGTATCCGATAGACGCATGCACGCGAGCCCCGCGCCTGGAATTCACAAGTATCTTCCTGATGAAACGAGAAAAGCAGGCACCGGCCTTCACCACCCACCTTGTGGTCACGGGATACGTATGCAAAGCTTCTCCCGATGTTCTCAGAGACCATATCAGAACCGGATATCCCACAAAAGGCATTGCTGCCAAGCCAACTATGTTGGCATGATACATCCACGTATGCAGGATTGAGGGCTTCAGCTTGTTTAACAACTTTATAAACGTTACTATCTTTAATAATGATCCGGCCTTTGCCAATGACGACCCGTGCCTTTTCATGTCTAATGAATACACTGGGATTCCAAGCGCCCTGATCTTTTCCCCACAATCACCCATATCAGCCAGAGTGATCACGGCATTACGATAAAAGCGATCATCCATAGCGGAAAGCAACCTACAAAGCATCATCTCAGCTCCGCCGCGGGTAAGTGTGCTGATAATATGTACGACCAACGGCTTCCTGCTCATATCAAACAGATCCATCCTCAAAGCCCACAGACTGCATCTTGCAACGCCTGAGATAGGCCATATACCGATGTGCCGTGTACCCCATGATAGCCAACGTAAGAACATTGGCCGGAAAAACGAAAAAAGGTCTATAGTGTACAGCTCCCGCTAACACGGTTAATACATAAAACATCCCCGCCCAGCACAGCGTATCGCCTGCTGCGCGTTTTAATCTCAAGCAATAACGCACATATGTAACCAGTGCCAAGGTGAATAAAATAATATTGATCGTGCCGGCCTCGGCAAAAATACCGAACCATCCTATCTCTGTGCCGAACTCCATGTTGTGCGCTGACGCTGAGACCCCTTGCCCAAATATCAGATATACCCAGTACTTCCATTGGGATAGATGCCAAAAAATCCCTGTGCCGACCTTCAGGGAAACAAACCCCAACCGAAGATACTCCCCATGAGATTGAGTATCCGTGATCCCTATGAATATGGCGGTCACGAAGAATCCGACTATTATTGCGACGATCATGTTGCGCAGGCGAAAACCAAAAATCGATATGAACGCCATGGGAACAAAACACAGGACAGCTGTCCATGCTCCTGAAATATAAATACCAGCAAGCGCACAAATCAACATCATAAAACTAAGTATCCTATGCTCTTTTTCCATCCTGAATAGTACCAGGGCCATCGTGGCCAAACCGCTGAACATGACTCCGTTCGCGTGCGACCTTCCCATAGGGCCGAACGGCCTGAGCAGATTCCCCAAAAAAGGATAAATCTTGCGGTCGATAGCTTCCGCACCTGAACCCAGACTGTGCCAATACCCCATGAAGTCAAAAGGTGAAGTGTTGGTGTAGTTCCGCGTATAAAATTCCAGCATCGTCATGGCGAATGCAATGATGGTGAATAGCACAAAAATCCGGATTAGCGTCACTTCGCTATAGCGAAAGACTTGCATCGCGAAATAGATTGGCACCGGTATAATATACAGGGCGATGAAAATGCCCTGCTCATGAAAATCCGTAAGATATCCAGCTATAGAATACGTGACTGTCAGAGTGAAAATCAGGCAGAAAACCAGCATATCCAAGCGCAATATCCTAGAACGCAACAAAAAGATCGGTATCGCCACAAAAAGCATTATCAAAGCGTAGTAATTAAAATTGGCAATGAACGCGTACTCGGATATTGACCGTAAGGGCTTATAGAATGAACCGAACAAAATAATCGCAATAGGAAGGCAGCATAGGCTCCCGTAAATGACAAAGGAAAGAATTCTTGTGCAAATATCGATCAGTGCCGTGATAATATCCCGAGATTGAGCCGTTCCAGCTTTATAACAGCCTGCAATGACTTGCATTTTAGGATTCACAATAAAAGCCGCCTCAACACCAAAGGAATCCCTTGTATAAACATCATTATCAGCATGAATTCCATAGGCATCCTCATTCTCACTGACCCAAGACTCACCATCGCGATAAGACTGAAGTATATGGCTACAGTGATAAAAATCGCCCTGAAATGCGGATCAGGGTTGCTGCGTAGATAAATAAAAGCAAAGGGCATCCATACCAGATACCACGCAACCCCGAGAAGATCGTAGTACCAAGTCCTGTTACTCGGATGCCTCCCGCTGTAATGCCAAAACCACTTTAATCTCTGCAAGAATAACCAAGGCACATGCCACATATTGTTCTTATAAAATTCCAGCACACGATCCCTGGCGAAACGTTCAGAGGTGGGTGAATCTCTGTTGTGTCTGATGTCCATCCACGCCCGGATATCTTTTTTTAACTTGATATTGTTGGTACTCCTCAAAATTATAGACAGACTTTGCCATTGCCCAGTATAATCGGGGCGCTCATACAGAATATAAGAATTGGTAGCCGTCCAGATGCCATGTGCCGTACGCGAAGTGGTAAGAATTATATGCTCAAACTGAATATAATTGCGCACCCACCACGGAGACAAAATCAAAAGAAAGAGAGAGCATCCTAAAACATAGTGCCTAATATTTTTGCGATAAACCAAAATCGGTAACCCCAAAAATATTGGTAAATACAAAACATAGGATCGGATGTACGCCGCAAAAGCGAGGACGCCCATGGACACGATAATGTCGCGCAAACACCCTTCATCCAGATATTTCCAATAGAAGAATATCGCTACCATGAATAACGGGATAAATGGATTCTCAGACATCGGCCATCTGTGCAAAAATAAGAAAAATGGATTAAAAAACCACAAAAACAACACAAGCATTCCGCTCCATACGCGCAACGTGATCCGTGCATATCTAAGCAAAGCGAAGAATATCGCGCTCGCCAGGACGAAGAAAGCGATATTAGCAAGAATCAGGTATTTCTCAGGCAGCATAGAAAGCAAGAACGCCTGAAATAAAGGATATCCAGGCATATGGTAAGCGCTTGGCGGCATGCCGAAGCTGCCATATTGCAACAAGGCCTTTGCAATCTTCAGGTACCCATCGTCACGCAGAATTCCGATTCTGGTTATTACATATATAACAGTCGGGATAATCCCGATCCAAAAAAGACACGCAGTATTTATTTTCTTATTCAAAATGTCACTAATCCTGGTAATTAGCCTACCTTTTACACGCTCTGCACCAGACTCCAAGGAAACAATTGAACTAGGTCTTTTATTCATTGGCGCTTATTATTAACCGGACTCAAACTTCCTTAACTTTCTCCAAAACTACCAAAAATCGAAAAGCGAACAATCTTCCCAGAGGCGAAAGCCAGTTTTCCAGACGGCGCAACTGCGGATACGCCCGGGTCGGGATCAATGCAGGATGGTCAAAACCCCCGCTCAATGGATACGCAAAGAAAGCCAAGCGTTTATGCAATAATTTTGTGTATTCTGGGAAAAGGCCCTCGAAACGCTTCCAGTAACTCTCCAGAAGGAGCTTCGGGATCGCCTGATTCGCATCAAAGGGCTTGCGTTCAGCTGAGACTGATGTCACCTCGAATGGGTCTGTACCCATATCAAGAGGTTCCGGATGCAAGAATCTGTAAACAGGATAGGAAACAGCGGAAATATACGGCTCCATCATCACGAGGCGTCCCCCGGGCATCAGCACGCGTGAGGTCTCCCTGATGAAGTCCGTCGGATTCTGCAGATGATGGACGACATCGAATGTGATGATATTATTAAAGCTCTCCGATCTGAACGGAAGATGATGCGCATCCAGTACGGCATCGAGCCACGGTAATTTGACGATATCTGTACTCACGGACTCTGGCATAAATTCCTTGAAATTACCGCTCCCGCTGCCTATCTCCAGGGTCTTTCCGGGCAATGCCCACCGCACGATCTCCTTGTACCAGTCTGTGTATATGGCGCGCAGCAATGGTTTGTCTTGCCAGATATTCTTATGTTGATTGAGCAGCGCTTGCGACATTGCTTAGCAGGCCTTGAGCTTTCTGAATGCGAATACTGTCATCTTTAACAGCATCCACCCGTGACGAAACCGGCTGATCTGAGTCGTGCCATAAGTGCGATCGCGATAACGCACCGGCAGCTCGACAATGCGCAGGTTCATCTTCGCTGAACCGAATATCAGGTCAAAATCCCCGAACGGATCGAAATCCCCGAAATACTTACGGTTAGACGCCAGCGTCTCATAATCTTGCCGGAACATCACTTTTGTTCCGCAAAGAGTATCCTTGAATCTCTGGTTCAAAAGCCAGCTGAACATGAAGCTGAAGAACTTGTTCGCCAGTAGATTTAAGAAACGCATGGCTTGGCCTTCCATCGGATAAACAAGGCGGCACCCGTTTATGAATTCGCCTTTTCCACTGGCGATCAGCCAATAGAATTTAGGCAGATCCTCGGGCGGCACTGTTAAGTCGGCGTCCAGGATCATTAGAATGTCTCCCTTTGCAATAGCAAATCCCTCAAATACTGCGTTGGCCTTGCCCTTTCCGCTCTGATGAATGAATTTAATATCGCGATCGGGATATGCCTTCATCACACGCTGTATCTCCACCGCAGTCCCGTCTGCAGAATGGCCTTCCACGAAGATGATCTCCTGATGCTTTCCAAAACCAGGAAGTCGTTTTATGCAATCCTCGATGTTCCCCTTCTCATTCCTGCAAGGAACCACTATACTTGTGGAATAATCCCTTGTTGTTCTTTGCTTCTCAGCAGCACGCGCCACAACGTAATTGCTCAGACAAAGATGTGAAATACCAGGCAAAGACGCGATATACTTGTTCACTAGCGATGACAATATTGGTATGTTCTTCGGAAACAAAAACCTTCTCTCTGTTTTGATCACATCAAAATCAGCTAAAAATAGAAAGTGGGTTATGTCCTCGGGAGAAAGCCAGTTCTGATCCTGTTGCGGCATCTTGCGGCCGATTTTTTCTCCCAATTTCAGCAGCGGCTCCCAAAGGAAATTGTAATAAGAAATGATTACCCTTGTCTTTGGCGTGCATACCTTGCGCAAATTCTGGAATGTCGAGATGATATCTTGCGAATACCCTATGGTGTCAGCCAGTATTACAAAGTCAAATTTCTCGCTCATATCGATGCTCTCAAGATCCCCGGTTTTGAATTCCAGATTGGGATAAAGCGCACTGGCGTGTGCCACCATATTGGTACTTATATCTACGCCCAACCCACGCTTCGGCTTCAGGGCCGCCAGAAGATCTCCTGTGCCGCAACCCAGTTCGAGCACACGCGCTCCTTCCGGCACTAAAAAGCGAAAATAGTTCTCTTGCTGCTGATAATAATAAGAATTCTTTTTCTTCCACTCCCCGCGCGTAAAAGCCAACTGATCAAATCTATCTTTTATCCTGGCTTTAGCAAGACCATCAATATCCTTGCATTCCGGCTGAGGTACCCTGCATTTTTCTTCGATCCCTATTTCATTTATTATAGTTGGCATAATGTTTCTCCGTTAGTTCAAAATATTCTCATACTGCTTAACGACATTCTCCACGCGAAATTTTTCCGGAAGCAGATTCACGCTATGATTATTTTTCCTGTTCAGCATGGAACAAATCTTTCCGGCCAGATCTCCGGCGTCCTCATGAGCCGCGATCATGCCGTTGAACCCATCTTTGATCACTTCGGATATCCCCCCGGCGCCGGCAAAAGCTACGACAGGAGTATCGCACGCCAGGGCCTCAAGAGCCGCGTTAGGCAACCCTTCCCATCTGGAAGACAGCACGAAAACATCCGCTTCGCTGAGATATGCATACGGATTACGCTTAAAACCCGCGAAACGCAGGGATGTGTCAACTTTTCCGGCACAAGCCAGCTGCTTTAATGATTCCTTCTCCGGGCCTTCACCCAGGATGGTTAAATTTGCGTCAGGATACCTATCCTTTACCATGGAAAACGCCTTGATCAGGATATCAAAACCCTTTTGTTTTACAAGGCGGCCCGCGGCCACCAGGTTGATCCTGCCGGGCTCAAACCCATGCTCTCTGTTTGATGCCTGCGCAAGCACATAGTCCCTGTCCACAGGATTGGGGATGACGATTATTTTTACTCCCGGCACGGCAAAATGTTTTTCAAGGTCCTCGCGCATCACCTCACACGAACAGATGATCCTGTCCGCTTTGGGATAGAGCCACCTATAGAGAGTCCTAAACATCCACGGATTATAGGTTGTGTTCAGATTGACGGAGGGAGTATTTGTCTCCCTGATCAGCAAACGATATTTCCCGCCAGTCAAAAAACGGATACCCAGCAGAAGCAGATTGACCTGGCCGATGGTCGACAGCACCACATCAGGATCGAATCGACGTATCAGCTTTATCAACGACAGTATCGCGTTTCGCGTTCGTTTGGCGCCAAGATCAAAAACAGTTATATCCTCAGGCACATCACTTTTATAAGGGCCACAAGCATTCTCCAGTGCCAGACCTACATGGAAACGATCGCGATCAATATAGCGCAAGAGTGTAGAGATGACACGCTCGCTTCCGCCGCCTTCCAATGAAGGGAGAACCATTAAAACTCTTTTACGCTTGGATGTTCCCACTATAATAGCACCCCATGCTTCGTGTTCCCGCCCTCCTTCTCAACCTCATATACGCCAGTGGCAACAGCGCTCGTCAGCTTTTCGCCCTGCAATTGCAATTTACGAGCTTTTTCTTTTTTGGAACTATACATTTAATTCGAATACTCCTTGGTCAATTTAAATGCCAATCCAAGCGGTTCAACAGCATATCCAAGTATTGCGGGGAACAATGTTGTAAAGCAAGCCTATAATACTATCGACAGTTCTGGGTTATGTTGTTGCGCAATATTAACCATTATTATATATATGCTTATGCGAAACCCAAACACAAATTCCTATATATTTTACCTAATTTCAGAGATAGCAAAACAGGCTGGTAGAGCAAAAAATGGTGTCAGGCTTGACAGGAAGAGCATAAAAACTCATTTAATCCGATAACTCACTCTCGGACGAGCATGTTCATCATATAGTTGAAAAAACTGAGGCGGTATCATTTCCTCGATATTATCAAGGTATGCGAGAAAAAATATGCCCGCCTAATGAGAAACTGGCGAATGCCGGAAAGAAAAGACTACGAGTTTTTGGATCCCGAAGAAGCCCCCAGAGTCCCTTTGAGCACGAAATAGGCCGCATTCAATATCCAGCGTAATTCCGACCAAGAACGCATGCTGGCAATCACTTTGAGTTTTTTGTGAAGAGAAAAAAACTCCTTGTAAGCTGTTTTGTAGCGCCTAAGGACGTCTCCCTCCCTTACATCACCATGCTCGAAAAAAACTTTTCCTCCATAGAATCCCATATCAATATTACGGCTGGTATCGATCAGAAAGCGCCCCCGTTCTTTTACCATTTCATATAGTTCTGTACCCACGAAAGGTATTGCCATACAGAAGTTGGCTGCATCAAAATCCACTCGTCGGGCAAATTCTATGGTTTTTCTGAACGCCTCGTCGTTTTCCCCAGGCAGACCGATAACAAAGAATCCGTACACAAGGAACCCCATTTTTTTGGCCAGCATGGCAACTTCTTCACACTTCCGAAGATCAAGCCTTTTTTTGCACAGCATCAACACTTCGGTATCAGCGGATTCGACGCCAAAAGCCAGTTTAAAGACGCCTGCTTTTTTCATTTTTCGAAAAAGGCCCTCGTCCACAATCTCCGAACGGATACCGGATTGGAGGTTCAGGGCCAGATCATACTTTCTTTCAATAAGCCCATCCAGGATCTCCTCGACCCTGGACCGCTTCTGCGTGAAGTTATCATCCAGTATATCGATCTGTCGTACTCCAAAGGACGAGACCAGGTAATCGATCTCTGCCAACACATTGCCTGCGCTGCGCAATGTGACCCGGTTTTTAAATATATCTTTGCTGCAGAAAGTGCACTGATGGGGACATCCTCGGCTGGTGACAATGGCTGCCATAGGCGATTTGCGGATTCGGGACTTATATGTTTTCAACGGAGGCAAAAGATGATAGGCGGGGAATGGAATCTGGTCAATGTCCTTTATACGATCCGGTGGATTTACCACGACATCATTGGTTCCCGGATCGCGAAATACTGCGCCGGGCACATTCCCGTCGAACGGCAGAGCTGCATTGGAGATATTTCTCATGATCCTGGCTACTGAGTACTCTCCTTCGCCGCATATGACACCGTGGCAAGGAATTTCATGAAGGAGCTGCTGCGGAATCGCGCTAGCCAGTGGACCGCCAAGCAATATGATCGCACCGGGAAAGGATCTCCGGCAAGCTGCCGTCAGGTCCGAGACGGCAGTATAACAGAAAGAATTAATGTAGAAACCGATAATCTTGGCATCTTTCGGTATCCTGCGAATTACTTGGGACAAGTCCAAACCGAGGGCATTGGCGTCTATAATAGAACAACTAAACCCTTCCTGCTCCAGAACAGCGGCAATGTAAGCCAGACCCAAGGGGGGTTCTATTGTGGCATCATTTAGCCCTGCCCCGCCAGGAGAAGGATTGATAAAGACAACGTTCATTGATTATTTCACCATGTTACCAAATGCGTAAAAGACATTCCATTTAGAGAATCTCGTTTGGCCATAGCGGTCTCAAGGCAACATTCATGCTTTCTTGTTATTTTTATGGATGATTTGTAGTTTTTAAGGATATCAAAAAAAGCGGCACATTCCCCAATAATGCTCATGGCTGTCTTCCAATGCCAGACCGATATTGAAGCGGATGCGATCCATATAGCGCAGAACCGTTACCATAATGCATTCGCTACCGCATCCCTTTTATAAGGCAAGACCAAAAAAAATCCCCCTGCACTTAGATGTCTTCACTGTGATAACACTCCCCGATTCGCGACCCTTGACCTTTTCACTGCTTCGCATACGCCAGAAGCGACAGCGCTGATCTGATCTTCACTCATGTCGGGATACAACGGTATAGCAAGACACTCGCTACTGCAGCGTTCCGAACTAGGAAAGTCGCCATCCTTGAAATCAAAGTGTAAATATGGATCAAGAAGATGTAGCGGCTTTGGATAGTATACACCGCAAGCGATCCCCGACGACTTTAAATATTCCTGCACTGTCTGTCTATGTGATACGCGTATAACGTAGAGATGATAGACATGTCTGGCGTGACTGGATTCCTGCGGCAGAAATACTCCGTCTCCGCTCATCAATCCAGCATACCTTCCGGCTATCGCATGCCTTGCCTCGTTCCAACGGTCAAGGTGAGGAAGCTTCACCCTCAAGATAGCCGCCTGTAATTCATCCAGCCGGCTATTATAACCCAGCATTTTGGGTTCATATTTCACCGCCCATCCATGGGTCTTAAGCTGGCGCACTTTCTCGGCGACAGTGCCATCATCTGTCAGTACCATGCCCCCATCACCACAGCCACCCAGATTCTTGCTGGGAAAGAAACTCAAACATCCGACATGCCCGATGGAGCCAGTCTTTTTACCCTTATAATCGCATCCCAACGCCTGTGCATTGTCTTCTATCACCTTGACCCCGTGTTTGTGCGCCAGATTCATGATGGGGTCCATATCGGAAGGATGCCCGAACAGGTGCACCGGGATAATTGCCTTTGTCCGTTCCGTGATCTTCTTCTCGATCTCATTAACGTCGATACAGTAGGTAGCCATATCAATATCAGTGAACACAGGCACAGCTCCGGTATTAGATACTGCCTCCGATGTCGCAAAGAATGTGAACGACGGTACCACCACCTCATCCCCGGGCCCTATCCCGTAAGCTTTCAGCGCTAAAAATAGCGCGTCTGTCCCGGAAGCCACACCTACGGCATGCTTGGAGCCAGTATAAGCGGCCACCTCTTCTTCCAGTAACCTAACATTGGCCCCCTGCACATAGCCGCCACTCTCAAGCACTCCTATCACGGCGCGGTCAATGTCGTTTTTTATGTTTTTATACTGCGCGACAAGATCGAGTAAAGGTATCTTCAATTCTTTTCTGTTTCCTTGGCTGCATCGCCATCTTTCTCATACCGGCGCCCGCAATCATTGCATTTAGCGGTTTCTTTGCCGGATTTTTTATCTTTGGTAAAAACGAGCTTTTTGGCGCAACTGCATACCCACCCCACGACCCTCGCGGGAGATCCTACAACAAGAGCATGATCCGGGACTTCCCTGGTCACAACAGCCCCTGCTCCCACAAAAGAATGCCTGCCTATCGCATAACCGCAGACAATGGTGCAATTGGCGCCTAAAGTAGCGCCTTTCCCCACTTTCGTCAAGCGAAATTCACTTTTGCGCTCTATGGCGCTTCGCGGATTGATCACATTGGTAAAAACCATGGACGGACCGCAGAACACGTCATCCTCGATCTCCACCCCTTTGTAGATCGACACATTGTTTTGGACTTTCACATTGTTTCCGATCGTCACGCTCGGACCCGCTGAAACATTTTGCCCTAAAACACATTTTCTTCCGATCTTCGTGCCTGGCATAATATGAGAGAAATGCCAGATACGCGTACCCTCGCCTATTGTCACCCCCTCATCAACGACAGCAGTCGGATGTATGACAACATCCTTGAAACCCGGCGTGGCTATCGCCGCATTTCCCGCAGCAGGTAAACGCCGCCCTTTTTCCAGCTCACTCTGGCATGCCCTTAAAACTTTAAGGACGCGCAGTGCCTCTTCTCCGTCAGTACGTGGCTCAATACGCTTATCCACGCATTCCAGGAAATGTTCGCATTCTATTCGCAAAGGCTCGGATTTATTAAGGGGAACGGGCTCGGCTTCTTTGGGGTTAAGCACAGGTATATTCCCTTGCCACTCGATAGAATGAGGATAGATCAGCAGTTTTTTCTCTTGTTCACAGTCATTGAACACCGCCATCTTGCGCTCACCCACAACAACAAGCTTCTGTTCTTTGAAAGGATGCAACCATGAAACAAAAATATGCGCTTTCACGCCGCTGGGGAAAGACAAGCAGCTCACAGTCACATCAAATAGCTGTTTATGCAAATAATTACCGCCATGGGCTTGCACATGATCCGGCATTTCGCCCAATAATCCCAAGATCACTGATATGTCGTGCGGCGCAAAAGACCAGAGAATATTCTCTTCCCTGCGGATCTTGCCAAAACTTAGGCGATTGGAATACACATATTGGATCCTGCCAAGCTCCCCCTGCTCAACCAACTCTTTCAATTTAAGCACAGCCGGATGATACCAGAGCAAATGCCCCACCATAAGTATGCGATTCTTCTGGCGCGCCAGTTTGATCAGGCCTTCCCCCTCTGACGCGGATAAGCAAAGCGGTTTTTCAACAAACACGTCTTTTCCGGCCTCAATAGCTCGCCTTACCAGATCAGCATGCGTTTCCACAGGAGTCGCGATCACGACAGCGTCAACGCGATCATCGCCCAGGATATCCTGATAAGACCCGCTAACCCTGCACTCAGGATACTGTTCCTGAAAACGAGCTCGACTGTCTTTATCTACATCACAGATCGTATTAAGAGCGCCGATATCATGGAAGTTCCTGACAAGGTTTTTCCCCCAATAACCCGCTCCGATAACAGCGACCTGCTTGCATGCACGATCGGTTATGTTTTTCAATGACTCGCAAGATTTATCTTTTACAGCGCTTTTCATTTAATTCAAATTCACTCCTTGATTAACTTAAACGCCTAATCCAAGCGGTTTGACAGCATGTCCTGCTATCCCAGGAAACAAGGCCGCAGAACAATCCCATATACAACTGGCAGCTTCGGATCACACCATTGCACTAGGTCAGCCAATGCATCCATATACATAGAATCTTAATGCAAACTACCATATTTTACCTAATGTAAGAGGCTATAAAACAGACCCGGGTAATGAAAAAATGGTGTCAGACTTGACAGACAGCGCATAAAAACGCATTTAATCCGCTCGCAACCACAATTCCACCCAAAAAAGACTGGCTTGCCCTGGATAAGATTAAGATGGTCATATACTGCTCCCCATTAAGACATAAGCTTCTCTAACTAACTAAAATGTGGCTGATCCTTAAAAGAAGGAATCAGTCGTGAAAAGAAGACAATGGGGCTCAAAAACCAAGGCAATAGTAGTTATCCAGGGCTTTACAGGCAAGCCCATGCTTTGCGGAACCATCATCTCACTCCACCACTTCCGAACCGGTTATTCTGTATGTTCTTCCCCGATTTATAGAGCGGACAATATTTTTTGAACAGCCGTTCTCCAAGGCCGTGGAAGCATATTGAGCTGCTGAATAAAATGAAAGATATGTTCTCTACCTTTGATATCCTTCCTATTAAAGGTAGCATATATCGCCCGGGGTAGGGCTATAGCTAAATAATAATTTTTGATTCTGAAAACTTGATATAGCCGGCTATAAATAAGGAAGTTGACGAAGAATTTTGGTAACAAAGGTAGCCAGCCCATAATAAAAGCTAAGCTATAGTATCTTCCCGGGTTTTTCATATCACCACCGGCCAAATAAGACTCATTGCCGATACGCCTCCCGTCTTCGATTATCGCAATCTCGCTCTCTTGCAAAATTCCCTTTGAGAGAGCATGGTCCAAAATGGTCGTTTTGGGATAATAAGTTAACCAGAATATGCTGATAATACTTGGTCGATGTTTATTGTAGAAAATTACGCTTTTTTCTTGCTGCTTGATCGTATCTTCGGGTATCCCAAGCATATGATCAACTTGAACCATAATATTCGCATCTTTTAAATCTTTAATGACGGTTACAATTTTTGAATTATCAGATTTTCTATGCAAAATATTATTACACAAATCTTCACTTAACGATTGTATACCTATTTGGATATTAACGCAGCCAGCTTCGCTTAGGGCCTTTGCTTTTGCACTATCTATATATTGAGGATTAGTAGTGCATGAAAAAGGTACATTTATTTCGTTTTTATAACGCCTACAAAAGTCCAGAAGCCAGCTGGTGTTTGTCGTGAAGCAATCATCCAGAAAAAGTACATACTTTAAGCCTATTTTTGCTTTCGCTTCTTTAAGCTCACCAAGAACATTCGTTACAGATCTTTGCCTGAGAATTGATTTACCGCCTGAAGACCAATAAAAAGAATTAAAGCAATATGAGCATTTATAGGGGCATCCCCTGCTTGTAATGACTTTGTAAAGATAAGAACGATCCTTCGCTTGTGATGTGAATAACTCCTTGTCTGCATAAGGGAGTTCATCTAGATTAGCGTAATGATCTCCCATCTCAAGGTTACCAATGATTTTTCCCTTTTTCTTGAATACGATTCCTTTGACTGCATTGCTGGGAAGACTTAAATTGTCATGGCATTGACAATTATTAAGAAATTCAATGAGAGATATCTCTGCTTCCCCAATAGCGACACAATCAACTTCTTTATTGCTCAAGACTTTCCCGGGTAAAGCGGTGGGATGTACGCCGCCAAAGATAGTAATAAATTTGGGATAATTCTTTTTTAGGGATTTTGCTATATTGATTTGGTATCGATAATTGTCAGTAACGCAGGAGAAGCATACAACATGAGGGCGTGTTTTGATAATATCTTCAACAATGCTATTGGATGAAAATTGTTTCTTTTTGTCTAAGTATGCATCCTCTGCATCATAATAGATAAAGCTAACCCCATGACCATTCTTCTTGCAAATAGCCATTAAATACTCCACTCCAAGACTTTCAAAATTTGGATACACGAAGGTAATGTTTATCATCGGTTGCTCACCACTATTATCGCACAGGCCCGGAAAAAATTCAATCGTTTGCTTCGATAGATTTTTTCGCGTAAAAGTTACTGTAACTAAATAGTGCCAGTTGGGTCAACTTGTAGCTCTGGACGATTACTGAAAGCAACTTATACAATTTAATTGTTTTAGACGGCATAAGTTATGAAGGAGAATGAATTCACGTTAAAAGTATCCGGCAAAGACATGTTTCGGCATTCCATTGATACCCCCAGATTGCCGAAAGGATTCATCGCTTATCACAAATCTAATTTCCAAAAAAATACTTCCAGATCCGAGAAAAGGGATTCAAGGGTAAAAAGATTCTAAAAACCGAGTGCGGCCCCGGCAAACACGCGGCAGTCCTTAGGATCATGGATGCGGATGTGGCCGCGATGGATCTGTCTCGCGAGAACATCGCGCGAGCAAAACAACTCAGAAAATCATACGAGTTGAACAATATGAAGTTCAAGCGCCACGACCTAATGACCCCTTTCGCAAGCACGGAGTTCGACCTGATCAGCGCTCATAACTGGATGCAGCATTCCAGGAATCCATCCGTGGCAATGCATAATCTCGTCTCGGTTCTTAAAATTGGAGGAAAGTTCTATCTCAGCTTATATCACGCCAAGACCTTCCGGTTCTTCATAGCCCAGATCGCACGGAGTATATTGACCCAGAAACATTATCCCTTGATGAGAAGATTGGTCAGATACCATTTCCCTGCCGGCTTCAGGGAATTCAATAATCCGGATGATATCTATATGGCGAATATCTTCGATGATTTTTTTTGTGCCATATTGCCACACAATAACATACGATATCGTCATATCAGACGCGTTCAAGCTCGGGCTTAAACCCATCACAAGCAAGCCCGGCCACAAGAACCTCACTGCGCTTCACAAAGCCCGTCGACGAATTCACGCAACCATGCCCATTTTTTATGAAAGACTCGATAGCACTCGCCAGGAAAGCCATCGCCCATACGCGAAAAGTCGGAGATTCAAACGTACTCGCGTCTTTCCCCCTGGGATTGTACCGTTTAAGAGGCCATACGAGCCGTATCAATGACGCCAGGAAAAAGCATGAGTTGCTGCAGATCTATTTGAAGATGTCTCTTGCGGATTCGCTCAAAAGCATATCATCCATGCACGACACCCAAAGATTATACGGACGATTTTTAGCATATCCACTATGCTTGCCCGTTTTGCCCCACTCTTTCCAGCAATTTTATCTCGCGCTCGATCCGCTCATTCCAGCTCGGCAGCATCTTAGACGATCTTACCGCCCCTTCTTCCATGCTACGTATCCTGCTATCGTCATTGATCAATCCTTCCAGCACGTTTGGAAGCTCTTCCATGATTCGCCTTTTGTCTATAAGGACGGCGTTGCCGGCAAGAAAGGCCTCAGTATCATCGTCAGTGTGATCCAGCGGATCTTTCTTGAATGTCACGATACATTTCCCCGCGTTTATCGCCTCAAGGACCGTGTTACAGAGATTTCCCAGGAAATTCAGGGAAACGTATATATCCGCCATACTATAGTAAGCGTATATGGCGTCATGATCGACAGCACCCTCAAAGCTTATATGGTCCTTAATGTCGCTCTTGGCCGTATCCTCCTGCAAAGTTTTGCGCAATTTCCCATCTCCGACAACAACGGCAAAAAACTTCTTGTTCTTTTTGGCAAGCTCGCAAAGAGCATCAGCGAAGCGACGCGCACCCTTTCTGTCATCGAGCCTGCTGACAAAGAGTATGATCTTATGGTCACCCGCAATGCCGTACCTCTGCCTTAGAGGGTTCATCTGCCCCACTTGCGAGGCCAACTTGATGTCCTTGTCAACGCCATTAAGCAATATCTCATAAGGGATATTTCTGTTCATGAAATGTTCGATAAAATACCTTGCGCCACTACCGTCCTTTGTGCAGATGACATGGCTAAAGGGGGCCTTGTAGCTAAGATATCTCACTGGTTCCTTTAACCACTTTCTCAAACCCCTGAACCTTTTAAGCAGAGAAGCGACTCCGTAGAGCCGCACAACAACCTTTTTCCCGAAAAAAACCGATAGGATAGCCCCGTATACAATATGGATCCTGTCTACATAAATTACGTCTGGCCTCTCCCTAAAAACCACCTTGAACGTATAGAATAACTGGAGTATCTCGTTCGCGATATTGCCAAGATGACGCCCGAACAGACGGGTCTTTCTATGCGGAACGATATGGAATTGTATGCGCTCCAGATTCGAGAATCGGAAAACCTCCCGTATTTCTATCCCATCGTGGCCAACCTTTCCCAGGCATAAAGCCTCCACATCGTTTTCCTTGTTAAGCGCCTCAAGAAGCTTGTAATATGCAGGCATGCCTGTAGGGCGCCATTCTTTCGACCGGAATGATCCGGGCATCGCCGAATATATTCTTGTAATAATGAGTATTTTCACGCTAATGTGTTTCTATTTTCAGCCCTGCAATCAACTACCATCTTACAGTCTCAAAACCAGCGCGAAGATCTTCAATGTCAGAGCAATATACGTTCAATTTGCAGTGATCGCCGGCATATGCCTTAATGGCGCTGCAGCAGTGTGAATTCGCGGCACGCGCGAACTTATGGATGTGAACATCTCATAGGAGATCGTACCGGCCCAGCCAGCTATCTCATCCGCCGATATTTCATCGCTGCCTTGCACGCCAAGCAGCACGACCTCATCATCTTGCTTCACGCCTGCGATATCAGTGACATCGACCATGGTCAAGTCCATACATATCCTGCCCACGACCGGAGCCCTCTGCCCGCGCACGAGAACATACGCGCGATTGGATAATGTCCGATGATACCCGTCAGCATAACCGATAGGTAAGGTCGCGATGACGCTTTCGCGTGAAGCAATGAATGTGCGCCCATAGCTCACGCCAGACCCTTTTAATACCCGCTTGAGCTGAAGAATAGAGGTCTTCCAGGAAAGCACCGGCCTTAATCCTGCCCGCTGCGGCAATGTCGGTGACGGCGGAACTCCATAAAGCATCAGGCCTGGACGCACCATGTTACAATGAGCATCAGCCCAAGCAATGATCGCCCCGCTGTTTGCCAGATGCGTAAAGCGCGGGCATAAACCCCCTTCGCGCAATCGATCCATACACTGTCGGAACAACGCGATTTGCTTTGATGTAAAATCCTTGTCATCACTTTCAGATTCAGCCAGATGCGACATGACTCCTTCAATATTCAGAACTTTGAGTCTTTTGATACCACCAAACCAATCGTCGATCTCCGATACAGGAAAGCCCAATCTGCTCATGCCGGTATCAATTTTCAGGTGAACACACAAAAAAACACCGCGTTTATTTGCGAATTCATCTAATTGCGACATAAGAAAAGGCTCATGCACCACGGGCGTCAGGCGATACGCGACCAGTTTGTCAAAAAGCTCGGGATATATCCTTGCAAATACCAGGATCGGCGCTCGAATGCCGCTTGCGCGCAGCTCTACCCCCTCATCAATGGTCGCAACACCGAGATAATCACTCCCCTCGCCCTCTAAAGCCCTGGCCACAGAGCAAGCGCCATGCCCATAAGCATTCGCTTTCACCACTGAGAGGACCCTCACACCCCGCCCTACCATGGCAACAACCCGTTGGAAATTCCAGCGCAAAGCATCAAGATCAACAAGGCACACGCTCGAATGCTTCGTGTGTGATACAGCGAAAGATTTTTCAGCCAATACCGGATTTGTCATATATAAAGAAATAATCCTGAAATAAGAACCGGGTGCCCTTTATTGCAAGCCATTTGAGATTCCATTCTCACTCTGCCATGTCATTACGTAAAAAGAAACAATGTTACGCGCATTATGGATATGGCGTAGATAATGTTTGTATCCATATGCGGCATACTGGTTACTGTAATGACCAAAATACTTAGCGTACTGATAGATTCTTTCTTTACATGCTTTTCCGAATAGCACCTGCGCAAACCGGGCAACAGGAACAACAGCTATAGAAGATCCCGGCCATCGCCATACAACCGGATGAAAATTCCTAAAGAGTCCCTTGTAATCGTACTTCTCCAGGAATGCGCGATATAACTTCTGTTTTGATTTATATTGCATGGGCACTGTCTGCCAGAAACGCATATATTCATAATCCCAGAGCGGAAGCTGCCAGGAAAGGTTCATGTAATCATACACGCGCTGGCCGTGGACCACATACTTGCACTGGCGCTCCTGCCATTCCCAGTACTCATACAACTCCGGCACGCTCCCGGACACATCTCCTTCACATGCCTCGTTGAGTAGTTTCCCGATCTTGCCCTGTATCCTATCAAGATACGTCTCGGTTTTTAAATGTTCCCAAAGCGAGAAATGCTTGGCTATGACCGCATCAAAAAGCCGGGGTTCATCGGCACCCTCATGCAGCAAGCTCTCTGGCACATGGCCGCCTGTGATAAAATCCCCACTCTGCCCATTGACCATCACAGCATCTCCCGGCAGCCGCCCCTGCTCCCTTAAAGATAATAGAGGCTCGAGATCCTGCATATTGGGCACAGCGCAAAGCCCGTCGGAAAAGTCCCAGAAATCCTTACGAACTCCGGAGCGGAAAAAGTCTCTTGCTTTTGAACTCAACGAAGGCATGAAAACCCATGGAACTCCAAGCCGGCTGGCAACCCTCTTGGCGATCTTAGCTTCATAGTTACCGGGTGGTCCATAAGAAAAAGTGAATAAATTATTACAACCAAATTCTTTCAATTTGCAAACAATCAAACGTGAATCTAGACCTCCGCTTAAAGGCACCCATATCGGAGCACCGTCAGCGTTATCTATAACGCGCTGAAAAATGCGATCGATCACCGCTGTGAGCTCATCTATATATTCAGCTTCGTTCTTGCGCTCGATCTCTCGCGGATAATAGCGATAGTAACGCTTGCGCTCAAGGCGCGACCCCGCCCTGTCCCAAAAGAGCATCTCTCCAGCTTGCAACTGATAAAGGTCCTTATAGATGGTCTCGCCGCCGGTGACATACCCGGACATGTTGAACTCCAATAATGAGAGTTCGCTGATAGCATCCAGCATGCAATCACTCTTTGCCGTCCTGGCTGAATTGGATACCACCGGATCAGCGCTTCCCTGAGTATAAAAAAGAGGATAACTCCGGATAGTGTCGACAAAAGCGAGGACATATCCTCTGCCCTCTATGATAGCGGCGAAATTACCCACCTGCTCGGATAAAAGCTCTGCGATACGACTGCGGTCAGGATGGTCAACAGAATCGAGATAATCGCAGACAGGTTCGAATGCGCGCGTATTTCCTATACTATGCACGATCATCTGGCCTTTCTGCTTTGTCTCCCAGTTGTATTGAGTATTGAGTATGATCTTCAATTCCCGCTCCTCACGCTTTCCCTGTTAGGCAACTCCCTGCTCCAGAGGTCCCGACTTCATTTCAGCAAGAGTCTTTGCAAGGCCCAGCAAATCTTGAGCCACTTGACTGCCAGTCTTATTCCTGTTACCTGAAACATAATATTCGTCCACCTTTCTGCGGATCGGATACTTCTCATTCCATTGACTTAATAATTCATGGTGGGGTAGCCGCAAAAGGCCCTCCAGCTCTTTGGACCAGTCGGCCTTGTTGCAGTCGATCCTGAATAGGGCACGATCAAACTCTTTCGCCACGTGGTTCAATAGTGGATTAGAGGGCCGATCAAGAAAGATCAAAGGCGCGCCCACGGCCCAAGCCCAGCCCAAAGTGCTTAAAGGGGCATCCACAATGAGCACGTCCGCGCAGGAGCGCCAATAACGAAAATCCGTAAACTGGATCACCTTTGTATTCGGGGCAACATCGATGGGCCCTACGAATGGGTCAGGGTCCACGTAGCGATACGTTGGATAAAGCTTCGCAATAAACTGGTCGGGTAACGCGGGGAATACTTCTGTAATGATCCTTTTCCTGAACTGGTGATAGGCGAGGTCGGCAGTGCCATGCGGATTGTGCATCTCGTTGTTTTGATACACGGTCATCACGTATATGACGATACGGCACCCAGAGCTTACTTTCAACCTCTTTCTGATCAGGATCTTCTGCAAACGCCCGAATGGGATCTTTCTCTGCTGTCGAGGCACACCTGTCACGATACCACGCTTGGGACAACTAACAGACTCTTGTTCGAAAAAGTGGAGAGAGTTATCATTGTAAGCGGCTAAGCCATCGCACGATTGTGTGGGCAAAAAATCACTTATATGCACATGCTGCGCACTCAGGCCGGCGGAAACCCCATGGTCAAATTCAATTGCAGGAATATTCCGATATCTAAGCAATTGATGCAAAATTCGCTCTCCCGGGGCAGAAAGACAATTGGAAAGCACAGCCTTGAAAATATTGCCCTCTCTCCCATTTCCACAAACAAGATCATGCTCATCTAATTTCTTATTTAAATTCCACGCGAATTTTTTCCCGCATTCCATGGCCCTGGCAATTCTCTCGGATGCGATCTCATTTAGTCTCTGCAGCAACCCCGGAATAATCTGGACCTGCGCAGCATGCTCGCTTAACTCCTGCTTGAGAAATTCAATTAAATCCGCCGGATTTGACTGATTCGTATCTGTCTCCACCTTAATATCTGAATCCACTATTTTTCTGAGCTCAGCCCCTCTCAGAAATAACCAAAGCGCAACCTCGCGGATCAATGTATTGTCCTTATAAACCCATAACTGAGCCACCTTTTTCCTGAAAGGGAAAGAGATGGGCCGTCCCTTGGTAAAAAAATACCACAAGCGATAAAATACAACACTAGGATCATAATTTATCAGGGAAAATAACCTGTCCCATAGACTAATGCGATTCATAAGATCCAATTGCTTGCCACCCTCGCAACTTTTATAAGGCATGATCTTGATCCAGCCCGGCAAATCAGCATTGTCGGCAAGTGCAGCATAAAGTGTGGCAAATCTTGGCAGCGTTACTCTGAAACCAATGGCATGGCTCAACGCCGGGTCACCATAAATGAAAGCTTTGTTTCCATGCTGCGCGCCAATCATTGTGATCCAGCGGCTCAAGAGAAACACCTTATATAAAAGTGTTGACAGCATGCGATAGCAGTTAGTCCCTATCGCCTTGCCGGGTCGCATACCACTAGACCAGTCGCGATAATGGCCATCAAGATAATCTCTGAGATGTCGCGAAATCGATAGACTCGCCTCTCCGACAGTATTAATGTCCTGCTGAGTCACCCCCTCTTCCAAAGATCGAACACTCTCCCCAGCTTTTGCCAATTTTTCCAGCAGCCACGGCGATGTTGTGTACCAAACCCATTTCTCACGACTTTCCAGCACGTCTGCTTGCGCGATGCGATATGCCTCTTCAGTTTCAATTATCGCATGTACATACATCAGTTACAGAACCTCCGGGATCGATTTACAGGCAAAGCCATGTTCATCCAGCTGAATAGTTCACTCCCGCATTTTATGAAAAGGCGCTGGCGGGAAGTATTTTCTGTCAGACACTTTTCTTTTTCATAAGAAACCACGTTGAATCATCCGCCGGAAAATTATAATCACGGTGATATTGGAACCCATAGTCCACAAGTTCCAGATCCGGGTATTTATCGAGCATTTCACCGGCAAAGTCACGCTTAAAAAGCCTGTCATTATGACCTCGATAATTCACCTGCATCGGTGTCGGATTGTAGTATTCTTTGACCAAAATATAAGCATTCGAGCACTCATAAAGCCGCGCATAAACATCAGATAACAATTTCGGATTTATATGGATCATGACGCCGGAAGTGAAAGTTAAATCGTGCTTTCCCAGATCAGCCGGCGAAAAGTCAAAAATCGAGCCTTTAAACACCTTTACATCCGGCAATTCACTCAATGTTGCAATCGCCTTATCATTTATCTCCACAGCCGCGAATGCGCATGAGGGCAATAAATTCCGCACAGCGTGAATATTGTGCCCAATATTGGCACCCAGCTCCAAAACGCTTGATATGCCACGAGTCCTTCTCAATATCTTGGCGAATACAGCTGTTCGATGAGCAACGCTCTTGACGTTGCTATTGCGATCAACGTACACATTTCCAAAATCACCGGCCCAAAAAACTTCCTGCTCTGTCTTAAATGACATTTTGTCCTCCTGAAGCTCCATTTCAAATATCAAAATAGAGAACGCTATTGTGACATTTTAGATTCACAGTGCGCGCGTTGGCCTAGATATAAGATCTCAGCCAACTCAAAATCTTTCATTTCGTCGATATCAACAGCTTTATATCCGGACAGCGCGTAGCCCGCATAATTCTGATCCGCAGGAAGTTGTCCGCTCAGAATATGATCGGCATTAAAAAATATAAAAGCTCCGGCAGCATGATATTTCTTGCCCAGATCCTGGGACCGAATGGCGAACTTTCCAGGTTGACATGGCATCAAAAATCCTCTGCCATCTTTCTCATACGCCCACTCGATCGGCGCTGAATACTCTGTTATGGCCAATAATGCCTTCTCGCGGCCATGCTCCAGATACGCTTTAAATCCTCCCGCCAAATCCGAAGCCTCGATCAACGCTGCACAAGGCAGTATAAGGCACACATCGTTATAACTGCAACCTGTCTTTCGATACCGCTCCAAAACCCATTTAAGCACAGGCCTGATATGCGTATGGTCATCAGCAAGCATGGGGTCACGGAGAAAATCCACCGGAAACCCAAGGTTTTCTACCACAGTTTTGGTCGTCTCGCTATCAGTGGAAACATGGATCTTGTCAAAAAGCCCAGACTGCTTCGCGGCCATCAATGGATAATAAATTATCGGCTTGCCGCAGAAATCCGCGATATTCTTATTCTTGATTCTTTTACTGCCTCCTCGGGCCGGGATGATGGCGATTTTCATTGTATCCGCGAAAGTTCCAGATCGGAAAGGGCGACGGGCATATCTTTCTGCATATCGCGTACTAATGTCCCTCCGACCAGGATTTCGGAAGAATCGGAGCGCAGTCCGAGGCAGGGACGCTTGTAATCCAAATCCATGTTTTTTATGGTTTCACCCTTCTTCTTATTCTTGTTCAAAACAATACATCTGCTTCCCCAGATATAGCTGTCCTCTTCGATTTTCAAAAGCTGTTTATGCCCATGCCCGACCATTCGCTCCACTTCCCTGATCGATGACACAAGATGCCTTAGTTCCGCTTGGTCCATGGAAAACCAATGATCAGGGCCATAGTCATTTTTATCAAGCGTAAAATGTTTCTCAATGATCTTTGCCCCGAAGGCAACAGATACTGAAGCCGCCAATATCCCCTCGGTATGATCCGAAAAACCCGGGACGCAATCATAAAGGGCCGCGTAACTCTGGATCATCTTCAAGTTCGCCTGATCCAAAGGGGCAGGATAAGCCGCGACGCAATGCAGGATACCCAGTTTCCTTGAATTATATTGTTGGATCGTCTGAGCCGCCGCGTCAACGTCAGAAAGCTTTGATTTTCCGGTCGATAAAATGATCGGCTTTCCGATTTTGGCAATTTCTTCAATAAGCGGCAAACAGGTCACATCCCCTGAGCTGATTTTATATATCGGATTACCGACGCCTTCAAGAAAGTCCAACCATTCAAAAGAAAGGGGGGTTGAAAAGCATAGAATGCCGATTTCATTGGAATACTCATACAATCGTCGTATTTCATCCCGGGTTAGCTTCCTGCTGTCAAAAAGATGCCGGATTTGCTCCTTCCATTGCCCGCTTTTGCCAAAAATAAATTCTTTGTCCTTCCAGTAAAAATCGTCGCCGGTGAAAGTCTGCAGCTTGACTGCATCTGCACCGCATTCTTTCGCCGCTCCGATCATTTTTATGGCAGTATCAAACTTGCCGTTGTGATTTATGCCGATCTCGGCGACAATAAAGCACTTCTTCGAAGCAAATTTATCCACTATTTGACCTCTCCGATTATTCTTGCCGGATTCCCCGCTGCTTTGGCATACGGCGGAACATCTTTTAGCACAACCGCTCCAATGCCTACAAGCGACCACTTTCCAAGAGTAATGTTTTCCAAAAGAGTGCAATTTGTGCCGAGGTACGCCCCTTCCTCAAGATGGACATGGGCTCCTATGCATGCGTTATTGGCAACATAGGAATAATCGCCCAGCATAGAGTTATGTCCGATCAAAGACTGGGCGAATATCTGGACATGATCGCCAATAACCACATTCGGACCCACACTCACAAAAGGCTGGATACAGACTCCATTCCCTACCTTAGCGAACCTGGAGACTGCTGCAGTGGGATGAATGATCGTCGCAAACCTCTCCGTGGGGATCCGCAAATCCTTGAGCCTATGCAGAAAATTAAAGTTATATTTTGTCGAGATCAGGGCAAAGAGAAAGTAAACACTCTTATCTTGCAACAATCTTTGCGCAGTGGCATGATCGATCTTGCCCAGCACAGGAATACCATTGATCGGCTCCGTTTCAAAATCATTCAAGAACCCGATGATCTCCCATTGTTTACCGGAAGCATTGATGTCTTCAACAGTTGAGGCCGCTACCGTCCCATTCCCCACGCCTCCGATGATTATCAATTTTTTCATTTAAAGATCTTTTCTTGTTTGGCCAATCCGGCTCGCTCAAGGACTTTCCTGGCTGAGCTCACCATGGGAGGCCCGATGAACTTACCATTGAGAACAGCCACTCCCTTATCCATTTTTTCGGCCTCTTGGGCGAGTCTCAGCATCTCTCTGGCATCTCCGATTTCTTTTTCGCTCGGTGAAAAATATTTGTGGGCAATTTCTAGTTCTTTCGGATGGAGGATCAGCATTCCCTCAAAACCCAAGATCCTGGCCAATTCAACATTCTTCTCAAGATCCTCCAGGTCATGCACATTAATATGCACCGTATCTATCGGAATGACCCCGGTAGCTCTGGCGGCCATAGCGATCATCGCGCGCGGCGTCGATAGACTTTTCCCCTCGTGATCATGGATCCCCTCCAGATCAGCAACAAAATCTTCGCATCCATAAGCGATGGCTACTACACGGTCTGATGCCAAACAAATTTCCTGAGCGTTGAGGACGGCTGCCGACGTTTCGATCAAGGGAGCTATTTTAAAAGTACCGACAGGGAATCCCTTCTCGTATTCAACGGTTTCCAATAATTTGTCGAAAAAATAGATATCCTCCCCTCTCTTTGCTTTGGGATAAACAAAGCCTGTTACCCCCTCAATTGTCAGGCCGTAAACATCTTTAAGCAAATGGCCGCTCTCCCTGTCGTTTATGCGTGGGAAAACCTTGAAATTCTTAAAAAGTCCCGCACCCACCTTGTCTTTGATCATATCCCGCGCGACCTGCTTATTGGCGGCCGGCATGACCGAATCTTCAATGTCCAGAATAAGACCATCCGCTACCGATCTGGAAGCGCTTGCCAGAAGCCTTTCATTGTGCCCGGGAACAAACATGAAACTGCGCAAAAGAAAATCAGCTCTCCTCATTTTGCTCCTCCCTTTTTAGGCACAAGCATATGCCTTCTCAAGATCAACACAAGCTGGTCATTCTGATTATAACCCCTTGTTTCCAGATAGACTACCCCCCGGTCCGGCGCAGACTTGGATGCTCGCTTGCGCAAGACCTTGGTCGTCGCATACAGCGTATCTCCGATAAAAACCGGGCCTGCATGATCTATCTTTTCATAGCCAAGGTTCGCGATCGCCTTCCCGCTCGTATCCGATACTGTCATGCCCACGACCACGCTGACCGTCAGTAATCCACAAACCAATATTTTCCCGTACTTTTGATCCTTGCAATAATTAACATCCGAATGAACCGGATGGCGATTCATGGTGAGCAAACAGAAAAGATTACTGTCGCTTTCAAATATTGTCTTGCCCGGCCAGTGCTTATAAATATCGCCAACCTTGAAATCCTCAAAACATCGACCGAACTTCTTTTGCATATCATGCCTCACTGCTTCACCCCCATAGCTGTTCGATTCGCGCAACCGCAACCTTGTGGTGCTCGCTGGCGCATGCAGCAATTCGCGATCAGCTTACCCACCCGTTCCAAGCCCTTTCCGTCGATCAGATTTTTTTGCTTCTTTTTCATCGCTAGCAATGTCTCACTAGAATTCCATAATAGCTCAACAGTAGATATGAATTGCTCCCTATCAACGCCTTGAAATAATCCCAAATGGTAATTGCACCCATAGCGGCGTTGCAGGGTTTCCCCTCCGATCGAATTTTTCTGGATATGCCCAAGCGTAATAACAGGGATATTGGCATAAATTAGCTCATAGGGCGTCACGCCGAACGTCGAAACTGCCAGAGTTGCCGAAAGCAAATCCTTGTAGTTGAATTCCTTAACTTCGATTGTCGGCTTTACCAGGGAACACATTGATTCCAGCTCGGCTCTGAAACAAAAGTCAAAACCAAATAGAATCTTTACGTTGACCGTAATATTGCTTTCATTAAGCCACTTTATAAGCTCAAGCAAAATACCCCCGGGATCGCTTGCTCCCGTAGTAATAGCTATATGAGGTACTGAGTTGGAATCATTATTTTTCATGCCGCGAACCTGCTCATTAACGATAATATAGTCGGGGCCATGCATAAGTTTCGAATGCGCTTTGGCCCACCTCTGGTCCCCTATTACGCCATCACTTAAATGCGCGGATGGGAAAATGGCGTAATCACTTTCGAACATCCCCTCGCATTCGTTCTGGAACATTATGATTTTGAGCCCGCTTCTGAGCCGCCTGATCACACTGCCTTCATAAGGAAACAACTTGTCTATAAAAAGAACCGAATCCGGATTATCCTCTCTTATTTTATGGAGAAATTCAATTTCCGAAAGGCCTTTGTTGACAATGTATTTAAAATTGTTTTTTTTATAGAGTCTTTCAAGCTCCGCATATGGATTCGAATAGAACAGAACTTTAATCCCGTACTGCTCCCTAAGGTGCTTCGCCAGCGAAAGGCTTCTTACTACATGGCCAAAACCGACTTCTCTTCCCGCGTCTGCCCTAATGATAAATTTGTTCATATTAACTAGAGTGGTTTATTTAAAAATTAATGGCCAAGTCTGTCTACCAACCTTCTGTCTGCCGCCCCACCGAATTTCACTGAGATACCGTTTCGTTGCAGCATTCGTCCAAAGCAAGCCGGAGAGCATCTGCAACTTTTCCCTGCTGCCCAGATGTCAAAGAGGGGAATATAGGAATCGAAATCGCGCGGCTGTAGAAATCCTCAGCATTGGGACAACTCTCAATGCCAAATCCGTGACTCTTATAGTAGGGATGGCGGTAAACAGGCATATAGTGAACCTGCGCCCCGATGCCCAGGGACCGCAATCTTTTAAAGACTTCGTCTCTTTTATGTTTCCAGACAGGATTAAGGCGGATAACAAACAGATGGAAAGCGTGACATGCGCCATCTTTTACAACCGGCAGCTCGATCTCCGGCCAGCCGCTTAATGCTTTATAATAATATTGAGCAACAGCCTTTCTGGCTTCAACAAAACGCTCCAATTTCTTCAACTGCGAAATACCTAATGCGCACTGAATATCTGTTAGACGATAATTCAGGCCCAAGTCATGCATTTCATAATACCAATCACCAGGATTCTGTTCTAGATTATTTCTGGCTATCCCATGATGGCGGAATCTTATCAGCTTTTCATGAATTTTTTTATCCGAAGTAATGATCGCACCGCCCTCGCCTGTAGTAATTGCTTTTATAGGATGGAAGCTAAACACTGTTATGTCGCTGAGCGAGCCGATTTTCCTGCCTGAATAGGAAGCTCCCAGGGCATGGCAGGCGTCTTCAACCAATATTAAATTGTTGTCCTGCGCAATTCTCCTAAATTCGTCAAGCTCTGCCGGATGCCCGCTATAATCCACCGGAACAATGGCCTTTGTTCTCTTTGTGATCTTCTCTGCGGCCTTCCTGGGATCAAGATTTCCAGTCTCCGGATCTATATCAGCAAAAACAGGTCTCGCTCCAAGCCACAGCCCGGCATTTGACGTAGCAGCGAATGTAAGCGGCGACGTTATGAATTCATCCCCTGCGCCTATGCCAGCGGCAAAATAAGCGGCATGGAGGGCAGCGGTACCGCTTGCAAATACTACGGCGTATTTTGATCCGCAATATTGTGCAAGGGCCTGCTCAAACTCCTCAATCTTGGGACCCTGGGTAAGCCAATCTGATCTTAGAACACCGACAACCGACTCAATATCATCTTCTTCTATGGTTTGGCGGCCATACGGGATCACGATACTGCTTTCACCATCGCAAGCAGCTCTTCCGAAGAAAGCTGCCACTGAGTTTTATCGCTGGAATATTTGAAATTCTTCGGGAGAGGTTTGCCACCGTTCGTCCAAAGCTTGGCGTTTTTGGCACTTATCGGCGGAATAACTATACAGCTCCCTATATCAGCGCCTCGCTGGATCTCCTCATCGGTCATCAAAGCCTCATGTATCTTTTCTCCCGGGCGCACGCCTGTGAATTCCCATTTACACTTCGATGCGATAGCCTTGGCCAGATCCGTGAGCTTCATGCTTGGAACCTTCGGAATATAGATCTCGCCCCCATTCATCCCATAAAGAGCGTTTAACACAAGATGCACTCCCTGTTCCAGGGTTATCCAGAATCGCGTCATCTCCTTGTGAGTTATCGGCAAAACCCCATCCTTCTTTTTCTTTAAGAACAAAGGGACTACGCTGCCGCGACTGCCTATCACATTTCCGTACCTGACGATGCTGAAGCGCGCCAGCTTGTCCCCGGAATATACGTTGCCGTTGATGAATAATTTTTCAGCGCAAAGTTTTGTGGCGCCATACAGATTTATGGGGTTTACAGCTTTGTCCGTGGAAATAAAAACCGCTCTACTGACACCCTGATCGATAGCAGCATCAATGACATTCTGCGTTCCCAGAATATTGGTTAGCACTGCCTCAAAAGGATTGTACTCCAAGATGGGCACCTGCTTTAATGCTGCCGCGTGAACGACAAAATCAACGCCTTTGAACGCCCTCTCCAAGCGCGCCCTGTTTCGCACATCGCCCAAGAAAAACCTTACGCGGTTGTCTTTGATACTGGCAGCCATCTCAGACTGCTTCAGCTCGTCGCGGCTAAAAATAATGAGCTTACGGGCCTGGGTTTTGGTTAATATAATTTCTGTAAATTTTTTGCCAAAAGAACCGGTGCCCCCGGTAACCAATATGACCTTGTCTTTAAGAAAAGAAACATCTATGTCATCGAGCTTGCTTTCGATTTTTTCTTTCATGCTTTTGTTACTCCTTTCTCAAGTTGTTTGAAGCAGTTTTGGACTAAGCGGAATCCACCCCCCGATCCTTCTGCGACATTCGGCATATATGCGCGCACAAGACCCCCCAAGATGCATACTGTGCCTGTACCAATAAAATTAAAGCCTACACCTCAAGAGGCTCTCGCGGCTTTCTCGCTTTCAGCAAAACATCCTCAGCGCATTGCCCCATCGGCATCGCGGAGACGACCGACATCATCTTGCGGCGCTGAACATAAGGCATGACAAAATAAAAGCTTATCATGAATCCAAGGAAAAAACCTATGCTTGCGCATATAGCCATCTTCCGTTTTGCCATCACCGGAAGCGGAGATGCCGGCTCTGCGGAATAACTCATTAGCCTTAGATCCGCAAAACGCATAGCGCTTGCCAATTCCGCTTCGCTTACTTTCCCAAAGATCATTGCGTTTTGCTTTCTGGCGATCTCAAGGTCTTTCTCGAGGGACGACAAGGTAATTTGATTCGAATTAAGCGAAACTTGAAGCTCAGTCACTTCTTTATTCAATTTGGTTACAGATGTTTCGTATAATTCTTTTTTCGGCTTCAGGATTTCCACTCTCGTCTTCTTCTTCTTATGCGTCTCGAGTAAATCCCAATACACGGGGTTGAGCACCTGTGCCACATCGTAGCTTCCTTGCAAATACTGGGAAATATCTTTGACCTGTTCCGGATTGCGCTCCAAGCGCTTTAGAAGCTTTTTGCGTATTTTTTTCCTGCTTTTGCTATTAAGAAATGTCTGTATCTCTTCGGTCTCCTCCTCGACAGACACCATCTTTTCAATTGCCGGCAATTCGCTTTCAAGCGCAGCTACTTCAGCCCTGATGATCTCCAGTTCTTTTATGTTAGCCAGAAGCGCTGATTTCTTAGCTTCCAAATTGGTTGCCACGACCTCAAGATTCGCTTTTTTCTTAAGAGCAACGATCTTTGTCTCAAAGTTCAATATCTCTCCTTTGCTCTTTTTATACTGCTCCCACAAAAAAGACTTGCCCATCTGGAATTGCTGCGAATTCAGGTTTATCAGCATCTCTATAGCAGACTTTGCCCAAGCATTCGCCGTAAGATAGGCGACAACAGGATCCTTGCTTATCGCGCCAATTTCCAGGAGATTTGTATCTTCCACCAACTCAGCATCAGCAAAAGATGCCATCTCTCTAATTCCATCTTGTTCTAACTTCTTGGCGGTCATATCTTGGACTTGAGGAGAAAGCAATAGTTTTCTATAGGTGTTAATAGCAGTGCGCCTTTCATCTTCCCGCAACTCTTTCTGCCTCTCCCACATTGCCCCTTCAAGTTTTTGTTTTCTTTTTTCTGTCAGTTTCACATCATCCCCCAACATGGGGACTTCTCCCTCTTCCTGTTTATTAGCTTCAGCTTCCTTGGCTGTCTGGAGAGGCTCAAGGACCATGCGCATCGGAGACGGAAGCATCTCGAACAAGGCTGTGGCTCTATAGGTTTTAACATACGACATACGGGCTGCCCCCACACCCACGAGTCCGCCAATAAGAAGGCCGATAATAGCCAAAGGAAAATGGTTGAATATCCTTCCGATAGAAGCTATTGATTTAAAAAGCTGATTCCAATTCATCACTATTTCTTCCCCATTCCTGCGATACTCCGCTGAATCCTGTCTGTAGTGAGAACGGCCATTTCCATCTATGTCATTCATTCTATCCTCCTTGAAATAAACGCAATATCCCTCATTAAAACCTATTTTATCTTATTTAAGGCAGCAAATAAAATCATACAGATGTGACTTAAATCACTTGATCCTCTTAGAATACAGCCGCACATGATATTGCTTGATTGAGCTGAATTTGTGGGTCTGGCACGACATTGCCTTGTATGTTGATTTTCCTCAGTGTATTCAACGGAAATATGCTTTGTTCGGCGTGGGATCAACTGCAATGAAATGTCAGCGCTGGATCGCAGGTAAAACGTTCCTGGCTGTATACCATTTTATTGTTTCTACCAGCCCTTGCTCAAGCAAGATCTTGGCTTTAAATCCGAATGCTTTATACGCCATTGAAGTATCCAGCATACGCCTTGGTTGACCATCCGGCTGGGACTCATCCCAAATAAATCTCCCCTTAAACCCGGTAAATCTTGCTATAAGCCCTGCCAAATCCTTGATTGATATTTCAAAACCAGCGCCTAGATTTATTGGCTCGCTCTTATTGTATTTCTCAGCTGCTAACACTATACCTTCGGCAGCATCTTCAACATAAAAGAATTCCCTAGTCGCCTTCCCCGTACCCCAAAGATAGACTTCTTTGGAATTCGCATTAACAGCATCAATGCATTTCCTGATTATGGCTGGTATGACATGGGAAGAGCGCAGATCGAAGTTATCGCCCGGACCATAAAGGTTTACCGGCAGAAGGAAGATCGAGTTAAAACCGTATTGTTCTCTATACGATTGGGATTGGACTAAGAGCATCTTCTTTGCCAATCCGTACGGAGCATTGGTTTCCTCGGGATAGCCATTCCACAAGTCCGTTTCTTTAAATGGGACCGGAGTAAATTTAGGATAAGCGCATATTGTGCCTACAGCCACGAACTTTTTAAGACCGTAGCGCCTTCCAGCTTCGATAGACTGAACTCCCATCATAAGATTGTCGTAGAAGTATTTTCCGGGATTCGCCCTGTTGGCCCCTATGCCACCCACCTGCGCCGCGAGATGTAAAACGATATCAGGCCTTGTGTCTTGATACATTTTCTCAACATGTTCCATCCTTACCAGGTCATACTGAGAACTTCTTGGAATAAAGATACTCGAAGCGCCTTTTGCCTCGAGCTTTTCAATGACATGCTGGCCGAGGAAGCCGGATCCGCCTGTGACAACGATCCGTTTTTTTAACCAAAAATCAGACACCGATTGACACCATCCTGTTTTTCGTCCAGTCAATTCCTTTTTCTTTAAGCACCTTCTCTCCTTCCCCGATAGGTTCAAGTCCGCAATTTGCAAGGTCAGCATCCACCATTATTTTGACCAAATCCTTGAACGTCACTCGCGCCTTCCAGCCGAGCTTCCTCTCTGCTTTTGAGCTATCAGCGCATAATGTATTGGTTTCTGTGGGGCGAAAGTATTTTTGATCTATTTCCACATAATCTTTCCAGTTCAAATTCGCGTACTGAAAAGCTTCCTGCAAAAACTCTTCAACCGAATGCTCTTCTCCGGTTCCGATCACGTAATCGTCCGGCTCGTCCTGCTGAAGCATCTTCCACATGCACTCTACATATTCCGGAGAAAAACCCCAGTCCCTGCGGGATTTTATGTTTCCAAGATAAAGCTTGTCCTGACGACCGGCTAGTATTTGTGCCAAAGCTCTTGTAATTTTTCTTGTGACGAATGTCTCACCGCGTCTCGGTGATTCATGGTTGAAAAGAATGCCGTTTGCCGCAAAGAAATTATAACCCTCTCTATAATTCTTCGTCGCCCAGTAAGCATACACCTTAGCGATAGCATACGGACTCCTTGGATAAAAAGGTGTATTTTCATTCTGGGGAGGAGGCGTTAGTCCGAACATCTCGGAGCTGGATGCCTGGTAAAATCTAGTTTCTATCTTGCTTCTTTTTATGGCTTCAAGTAATCGTATCGTGCTTATGCCAACCGACTCCCCGGTATGCTCAGGCAGCTCAAAACTTACTTTAACATGGCTTTGAGCGCCCAGGTGGTATATCTCATCCGGCTTGACATCGTATATTAAGCTCGTTAAATTGCCCGAATCCGATAAATCACCATAATGCAGGAACAGATTCACGCCTTTAGCATGAGGATCAACATAAATATGATTTATCCTGCCAGTATTAAAACTGCTTGAACGCCGAATAATCCCATGAACTTCATAATCTTTGGAAAGCAGCAATTCCGCAAGATAAGATCCATCTTGGCCTGTTATACCTGTTATTAATGCTTTTTTTCTCATTTTCACCTCGTACTACAAACCCTATGCATCATAATTCTGCGGTTTACATAAAACATTGTTTGAAATATATGCCACCTTCACCCCTTACCCACCCCCCATCCAGGCTATCGCCCTTCGCAGACCGGCGTTTCCATTGAATAAAACCGGTTTCCCTTAAGCAAAGGAGGGAATGAATCCCGAATCAAATCCAAAATGACATTGTTGCCAGTACATTGGCAACAATGTCATTTTAGCTTATTTTCTATTTGAAATGAAGTAGAAAAGAAGGTGGATTTCATCACAAGGCGCTGCGCGCCACAGATGGCTTATGACTGATGCCTAATAGCCGAAAGGAGTTCTTTGTACGCCTCTCCCAATCTCTCCCTCAAGTGAAAAGGGCATTATAGAGAGAAAAAGTGAGAACATTGTGGGTCTGGCACAAAGTTTTATAGGGTCAGAGGTGAAATGAGGATAAGGATAGAATAAGCGAAATTTAAGATGTGAGACACTGGAAATAAGAAATAAAGGAATTCGCCGAGATATGGGTTTTATCCGGACAGAGGAAGCTTTTCTTCTGGCAATCTTTCTGCTGCATAAGCGCCCGGCTTCATGGAATGAAGATGTCTGTCAGCAGGGAAGCGCAGGGTGTTTCCGGAGCCACGTCCATCAGTAAAAAGTTTTAGGCCTAATCCCAAAATGCCGCCCAAAAGCATTCCGCTAAAGACCAAAGACATACGCCCTGAAATCTCTCCTGCGCTCATTGCTTCAGCAATGAGGCTCAAATCCGCGAGGGGCAGGGAACTGGCGAGCCCGCCTTCACTCACCTTGTTAAAAATTACCCCATACTGTTCCTTGATCGTTTCCAGTTCGCGTTCAATGCCTGCAAGGCGGATACTCTGTTTGCCGATTATTTTCTGAAGCCTGAGAAAATCTTCTTTCGTCTCAGAAACGAAAGCTTCCAAACGCTCTTTTTTAGGCTTCAGTGTTTTTAAGGCAACATCAGTATCACTTATTTTTTTCTCAAGTTCAGCGTAAATAGGATTGATCCTGGCGTAAACCACATCTCTTCCGCCTGATCTGTCCTCATGGTCTGTTATGCCTTCCGCAAACTTTTGCACCCTATCATGTTTCTTTATCTCGTCTTTTAATCCGGGGAGGATGGCTTCCGCATCGCGCAGATCAAACCCGACATCTTCAAGTTCTTTCCGTGCTCGATGAAGAGAAGCTTTCTTTATTTCAAGCTGAGTGCTGTCAAGCTCAAGAGCCGGCCTGATAGTTTTGGCGTCTGTCTCCAGCCTGAATATCTTGTCCTTGCTTTTCTGATACTGGCCCCACATAGCATTATGACCCTGCTCAAGTTGTTTTGCGTTGTGACTAGCGAAAAATTCAATGGCTTTTTTAGCCCAAAGATTTGCAGCAAGGACCGCGGCTTGGGGATCAGAAGATTCTGCCTTCAGATTAAGGAGATTTGTTGATTTTACTTTTCCAATCTTAAAAGACAGTGACTTGGGATTAGTACCAATGGAATTCAATTCTGAAATAGTGTTTTGCAGTATACCCTGGCTTTTAATGACGGTTTCATAGGCTATGGTTGAAACCTTGCTTGCAGAATACTGGCCCTTTTCTTCGGAAAGAGGATCCATAACCATTTTGACCGGTTCCCGTATGATCTGAATAAGAGCAGAACTCTGGTATTGCTTGGGCATGAAAATGTTTATGGCAAAACCCAGAAGTCCGCCAATAAGCGCACCTGCAACAATACCCGGAAAATAACGACGGAGCGAATATAAAACCTGGGTAAAATCAATGACTGCTTCGTCTGGATAGGGATTTTTATAATTCATTCAAAATTCTCAAAAGCGGGACAGTGCCTGATTTTCTCCATTTTAGCTTATTTGGAATACATAATTGAAATTATCCTGACTCACCAGAATTTCCCCGAAGCGCCATTTTTCCTCCCCCCTGGTAAGGGAGGAGATTCGGGGAAATTCTGTGGGCTCGCGGCCGCGCGCGCTGATA
>JBHPMF010000150.1:0-3146 GCA_042563375.1 Elusimicrobiota bacterium
CCCTGTTATCTGGGGAAAAGTGGTATGGCGGGTCATAGCCTCAAAAGACGGGAACGAGATCATCCCCATTGAAGAATTGAGCTTGAACGAACGCGGTAACATTGTCCGCGAGATCAGCGGGTCTGATATCGGCATGATGGGGGGCAGGAAAATACCAAAAACACTGACTTGTGAGCCGAAACTAAAGAGAAAGAAAGGCTATAAAACAATATTCACCTATAAATCGATCGTCTTTGATAAAAAACTGCACCCGCGCATCTTCACCAAGGGAACACTGGAGAGAGGATTATAAATTGAACAATTGTGCTCCTGTGCTCCTGTGCTCCTGTGCTCCCGTTAATAAAGGAAGTTCCTTAATAAAACAGCAGCACTGCAGCACAGAAGCACTGCAGCACAATACTATATGCTCTCTATAATCTTCAAACTCGCTCTGCGCAATGTTTTAAGGAACAAGCGCAGAAGCGCCATAACGCTCTCTACTGTTGTGATCGGACTTACTGCGCTCTTTTTCCAGCAAAGCCTGATCGAAAGCCTGCAAGCTGAGATGGTTGACAGGGCTATCAATGCCTGGACATCCCACCTGCAGATACAGTCAAGCCAAAGCGAAGACCCGAAGATCCCCCAAAAACCTTTTTACAATGTGAAGGCTCTGGAAAAAATGCTCGGAACTCTCTCGGAATGCGCCGGATTCAGCAAAAGGGTCATATTCACGGGACTCGCAGCATCAAGCGCCAATTCAAAAGGCGTGGCATTTTTCGGGATTGAGCCTGAAAAAGAAAAACAATTGTTCGGTTTTGAGCAATATGTCATCAAGGGAAAGTTTATAAGCAAGTCCGGCCAAAGCGTTATCGGATCAAGGCTCGCAAAAAACCTTGATCTAAGGGTCGGGGAAAAATTCGTCATGATGGGGCAGGACGAGGAAGGCGGTCTTTCCGCGCGCACGATCCGGGTAGCGGGAATATTTGAAACCGGAAGTTACGCTTTTGATGACCAGATCGCATACGTCTGGTGGAAAGACGCGCAGGATGTGCTCAGATGGGGAAATGGCATTAATTCTTTGGCCATCAAACTCCATAATGTGAACAAACTCGACCGGACTCAAAAAGTAGTAGAGGAAAAAGTCAGGCAGATCGGCCCTGAATTCAAAGTCGTATCCTGGAAAGATATAAGCGCGGAACTCATCCATATACGAAAATTCCAGGACGCTGTTTTGTATCTTATACTTATAGTCATTTTTGTCATTGTTGCCCTGGGGATCCTGAACACAATGCTCATGAGCCTTTTTGAGAGAATACGGGAATTCGGGCTTATGATGTCGATCGGCGCGAAAAGAAAGGAGATAATGATGCTGCTTATCATCGAGTCAGGCTGGCTTGGGGTCACAGGCCTGTTCTGGGGGGCGCTGTGGGGCGCTGCGATCATTTCCTTTTTTGGAATAGTCGGCCTCCCGCTGCCGCTGGGCGAAGCATTGAGTTATTTTATGCCGTTTGAGCGCTACTTGCACTTGCGTTTTGCCTGGTCAAGCCATATATGGGCGGGGATATGCGTGATCTTCGTATCATTGCTCGCGGGCATTATTCCGGCATTCAAAATCCTGCATTTAAAAGCAGCGGATGCATTGAGACATGTATGAGTGTGAAACGCAAGACGTAAAACGTTAAATGCCACACACAAAAAAATCTGAGATTCCTTTTCCACTTCTCACGTCTAACGTCTCGCGTTTCACACCTATCGCAGAAGCGATACACGTGGGCACGGAGCTGCTGGACTCCAAGGTCAATACTCACACCAATTTGCTTTCGCGCAAACTTTCCCCCTTGGGGCTTCAATTATCGTGTGCGATAATAGCAGCGGATGATATGGATTGCCTCTGTCATGCCATGGAAAAATCCTTAAAAAGATCTGATCTTGTTATCGTCACAGGAGGGCTCGGCCCTACGTTTGATGATATAACACGCGAGGCTGCCAGCGCTGTGACAGGAAGAAGGCTTGAATTCAATAAAAACGTTGAAAAAGATCTTCTTGGCCGTTATTCAAAGATCGGGGGCAGCAGGCTGAGATCCCTGAGCAGGCAAGCCATGATCCTCAAAGGCGCGCGTGTTTTAACCAATAACAAAGGAACAGCTCCGGGAGAGTTCCTTGAACTGCAAAAACACATGAGCGGCAGTAATGCAAAAGTTCTTGTGATCTTGCCCGGACCGGAAGCGGAGATGGAAAACACTCTTGAAAAAGCTCTCCCGCTTATCAAAAAACACTTTAAATGCCCTTCTCTTTCAACAACAGTATTCAAAATGGTGGGCGTCATGGAAGCTGAGGCTGAGGAAAAAATGAAGCCCCTGCTCAAAAAGCTGGGGTCCGCCGGCGCTTCTGTCACGATACTGGCTTATCCCTATGAAGTGCATTTGCACATAACAGCCGCTAAAACACGCGCGAAAAAGATCTTCAGATCAGCCGGACAAGCCCTGCGAAAAACATTCATGGAGAACTACCTTGGCGAAGGCGATATCACGCTTGAAAGCGCTGTCGGAAAACTACTGACTCAGCGCAAAATGACACTGGCTTGCGCGGAATCCTGCACCGGAGGCCTTATCAGCGAGCGCATAACAAGAGTAAGCGGAAGTTCAAGGTACTTTCTTGAGGGGGCAGTCACTTATTCATACCAGTCAAAAATAAGACTGCTTGGCGTTCGCCGACACACCCTTATCGAATACGGAGCTGTGAGCCGGGAAACAGCCAGGGAAATGGCTGATGGCATGATCAGGCGCGCGGGAGCGGACATGGCAATAAGCGTTTCAGGGATCTGCGGCCCCACAGGAGCCACACCCACCAAGCCCGTTGGAACAGCGCGCTTCGGCCTGGCCATAAAAGGCATGCCCACTAAAGCCATTGGCGTGAAGTTCTCAGGAGACAGGACCATGCTCAAAACCAAGTTCTCATCATTCGCCCTGGACCTGGTCAGGAAATACCTTCAAAGAAAGTGATAAAGGTGACAAAGGGAAAAGCGGATTTTTCTTTTAAATCTTTGTTGCCCAATACCTTCGCGTAAAACTATCTTCGGCTGTATTTTTCACATTCGCTACCTTCTCCGCCCTGCTTTCCCCTTCTTTCTGCCACCTTATATCACTTTTTTCACCTTTTTCACTTTC
>JBHPMF010000149.1:0-3206 GCA_042563375.1 Elusimicrobiota bacterium
CTACTTTATTAAGAGGGGCGAGAACCTTGCGCAGAGTGTAGACTTTGTTGATCTTGTTTTCCGGGAAAAGCAACTCTTCTTTCCTTGTGCCGCTGCGGTTAATGTCGATAGCCGGGTATATCCGATTTTCAGAGAGCTTGCGGTCAAGGTAGATCTCCATATTGCCCGTGCCTTTGAATTCCTCGAATATCACTTCATCCATCCGGCTGCCGGTATCGATGAGAGCTGTGGCAATGATGGTCAAGCTTCCGCCTTCTTCGACATCTCTTGCAGCGCCGAAAAAGCGTCTTGGTTTCTCCAGGCTCGTTGACTCCACTCCACCTGACATCACTCTTCCGGAAGAGCGGTTTTCCGAGTTATAAGCGCGCGCAAGGCGCGTGAGGGAGTCAAGCAGGATCACTACGTCACGCTTTCCCTCCACCATCCTTTTTGCCTTTTCCAGGACTATTTCGCTGACCTGAACATGGCGCGCGGACGGCGCATCAAATGTGGATGATATGACTTCGCCCTTGACCGATCCTTTCATGTCGGTCACTTCCTCCGGCCTTTCAGCGATCAACAGGACGATAAGAACGACCTCAGGGTGGTTTAAGGCTATGGCATTAGCCATTTTTTGGAGAATCATTGTTTTGCCCGCCCGGGGAGGCGAGACGATCAGGCCCCGCTGTCCTTTGCCGACGGGTACGATCAGGTCCATACATCGGCCTGTGAGCTCGTTGCTTTTTGTTTCAAGTTTGATGTGGTCTTTCGGGTAAAACGGAGTGAGCTTGTCAAAAAAAGGCCTGTCTTTGACCTCATCCACGCTGACGCCATTGATGGACTTAATCTCCAGCAAGGCGGAAAACCGCTCGCTATTATTTGGCGGCCTGGTATCACCGGTAATGGCCTCACCAGTGCGCAGCGCGAACCTTTTTATCTGGCTTGGTGAAACATAAATATCATCCGAGCCGGGAAGGTAACTGTTGTTTTGAGACCTTAAAAACCCGAATCCATCCGGCAGGATCTCCAGTATTCTCCCCTCTTCATTTACTGAATGCTTGTCAGCGCGTGTGTTTTCAGGCATGTTTTCTTTGTATTGTGAACATTGGGAAGTTTATATGTAAATTTAAATGGCTTATATAGGAATTGCGCCTTTTTCCTTGGGTTAGCCTAACGCACAGAGTATGCAATATATAAAAGGTGCTGTCACGTACCCGTGCAGGACCGTGCAGGACCGTGCAGGACACCATTTCAATATGGCCCAGTGCCGGGTTGGACTCGTGAAACGTACTTTCAGCATGAAGAACAGTCTGAAAACCACGGACTTTTGAACTTTTTCCTGAAATCCCGCATAAAGATTACCCGGAAGGAAAATTACTCAAAAAGTAGAAAATCAAGACCCGAAGAAACCGGCTATAGATCCTCTTTTGATTCGCGTTCCTTGCGCTTGTTGTCCCAGTACTCGTGATACTCGCGGCTGAACCTGCGGTTCTCTATCTTCTCTTTCTCCATAGCTTCCAGGAAGCCGGGAACGCACAGGGGGTCTGTAATGGTCTTAATATGGCGGGAATAGAGTTTCGCGCGGCGGTGATCGGGGTTTCGCATCAGGGAATCAGTCTCTCCTATATACGTGCGGTTCGGGCACGCGCCATCTTCGTATTCATCGGGTAAGCCCAAAAGGTGGCCGAATTCATGAAGACAAGTCTTGCAGTCATGCACCTCCCAGTGCTCAGCGTCAGCGCGCCAGTTGCCGTCTTTGGGCTGTGTGTCCACTGCCAGATCAGCCATCTCCCTGCCTTGCGGTCCTAAGTCGAAATAAGGCGTCATCTCGACGAGCAGTCCCTGGCGGGCATAGAACTTCTTTATGCATTCCGGCAGTTTATGAACCGCTTTCCTGGCCCTTTTCCTTTCCCATTTGCCCCCCTCGAATTTGAAATATATACCCATGCGGATGCGTATCACATCCCGCTCTTTCGTAGCCCGGTAGTGTACGTTGTTTCCGGCTCCCAGCAGGCCGCAGGAGTGCCTGGCATGATAAAAGACTTCGACTTCCTTGTCTTCAGGCACCCGGGGGTCATTAAGACATGAGCTTATAACAGAGTCCTGCTGTGCTTGGCGCCTGGCTGTGGTTTCAGGATCCTCTTCGGGTGTGACGCCAAGACCCTTTTTCATCTGCTTCCAAAATTCCGGCAGCGCCGGGGTTTTTAGCGGCATCGCGAAACCGGCGCCCGATGAGAAAAACTCGTTAAGGTCGCTCCGGGCCCTATCGCCTGCCTGCGCTTGAGCGAGCGCGCTGAGCAGGAACACGCTGACAAACATATTGTATAAAGACAGCTTTATCATATAAACACCTCCATAGTATTACTTCACTCTGATTATTGCACGGAATCACGGATGCGTATTGAGTCTGATGGGCATATCTTATGGGCCCAAAGACCCATCTAGCGTCGGGCCAGCATAAGGCCTGTTTTGGTTACCCAACGCTAGACCAGTCCCTTATACAAGCACTGAATGATCCGGGTAGACCCGGATCATGGTATGATGTTCATTCAAAAATTTATTTGATCGCCAGGAGTTCTACCTCGAATATCAGGGTGGCGAACGCAGGGATGCCGCCGCGGCCTCTTTCGCCATAGGCGATGTCGTAGGGGCAGATCAGTTGGGCTTTTTCGCCAACTTGCATTTTCTGCACGCCTTCGGTCCAGCATTTAATGACGCCATTGAGCGGGAATTCAGCGGGCTTGTTGCGCTCAACTGAGCTGTCAAACACCTTGCCGTCCGGGAATGTTCCGTGATAATGCACTTTCACCTTGTCAGTGGCCTTCGGGGATGCGCCTTTTCCGGACTTGATCACCTTATAGATAAGGCCTGAAGGGAATTTCTTGGCGCCTTTCTCCTTGGCAGCCTTATCAAGAAAGTCCTTGTTCTTGGAGTTGAGGCGGTCCTTTCTTAGGTCAGAGATCTTTGCGCGATAATCTTGGACCTTGCTGCGGAACTTTTTACCCTCTATCGCATCTTGCACGCCCATGGCTACGAATCGCGCCTCGCCGGGCTCCAGCATGTATTGGGTCGCAAGGTCACTGCCGACCATAGTGCCTAGCGAATAAAGAGTCTTCTGGGTATCTGTTTTAAGCGCCGGGTCCTTTGCATGGCCGGCAGCCGCAGCAATCGTCATAAAGATAGAAACAACGAGTATTCGCAATATCATATTCTCCTCCTAATGTAAA
>JBHPMF010000151.1:0-3062 GCA_042563375.1 Elusimicrobiota bacterium
ACTCATGAAGAACAGGACAACATTCGTGGTGGCCCACAGGCTCACAACCATTCAGAACGCTGACAGGATATTCGTGCTCGACCGCCACGGGAAAATTGCTGAAGCCGGAACCCACGGAGAACTCATTGCTAAAAACGGAATGTACAACGCCCTATGGCAAGCCGCAGTAAAAGCGAGCGGATCAAAAACCGCGGAAGAAAATGATCCCAAGCCCTTCGCGGGAAGCAACTCCGATGCCACAGCAACGCTTAACGATAAAAAAGACCCATATGCGGAAAGAAAAAGCACATTCATGTCAGGAAGAAGTAAGCTCAGCTTATTCAGCACCATCTTAAGGATATTCACAAGAGTCCCGGAAGCAGTGATCGGCATAGTGGAATCAGGTAAAGCAGATGTCCAGACTTCCCTAGACTGTGCCCTGCATTCTATCTATCACCATCCAAAACTCATGCGCTTAAGAGATGTGATGGATTATGAGACTTTCAAGGAAAAAGCCCTGTTGCTTGTACAACAGAACACATCCAACACCAAGGAAAATGAGGTCGACCTTGAGGATAGGAATGGACTACACGACCATGAGATCAAGGCCATAATGGAATCGATCGGCCTTGTGAACGCAACTCTCATAGTCCCCGATACCACACTCCCAGACTCCATAAGAGAGGCAAACCTGCTGCAAAGGATCAATGAAGACAAGAATGTTGTTTTCGGGTTCACGCAGCTCTACGATGCCGCGCGTCACTTTGTCACAATAGCCGGAGCAGCCAATAAAAATGGCAAATGGTATTTTACTATCAAGGACCCGGAACATGGATATCAAAGCGTCTACACCTTCAAGGAGCTTAAATCCATGGATTTTCAAGTGATTCAAACCGAGCTTCCGGATTCAGACCCCCTATATCTGCTTGAAAAAGCCATGGCCTTCAAGGGTGAGGGCGGACAGATCACCACATATGGAAAAGACGGCAAAGAAGCAGAAACAATAGATATTCCCGTTCAGCAGACAAGCTTAAAAAATACACTCCCTGCAGGCGCGCCTTTTAGCGACAGCAGCCCGGGGAAACAGGATGATCAGCTGCCTTTGGTATCCGATAATATTGCGCCGTCGTCATTTCAAAGAGCGTTCGACACCACGAACCCCCAAAAGCACAACAATAAAGAATTTAGATACCTCGTACATGGTTTAAATAATTTTTACGATACTCTTAAGCCATTTGAAGAAGGCATCACTAGCATAAATAATATGGTTCTTTCCGCATCTTTGATCGATGAAGAACAGACAGGCACGTGGAAGGATACCGGTCTAATTTTGGAAGCAGATAATTCTGCGATCCTGGCGGCAGGACCGCAAGATATAGGCTCACCTTCCAATTTTTTAAATTCAAAATTATCCTATGAAGAACTTGACCGGCACAGAAGAGAATTCGCAGTCCAATGGCGAAAGAAACATGATATCCCGGACGCGGCTACGCTGCTTGCGGAAGCTAAGCTGAACACGGATTACTATGGTGATTACACCGAGGTGCTCATTGACGGGAAAAAATCGCGTATTGTAGGCATCTATATCAAAGACATCAAAGAATTCAGTCCAAAAGGAAAGACATTCCGTTTAGTGCAATTTGCCATGAATAATAACCTTCCCATTGTAGCTTTAGCTGACGGCAACACAAAAATTCACGGATTTTTACGCGCCCTATGTGCCATAGAAATTGCTTTTATGCGGCTATTCGTAAAACTAAAATCAGGTCCATTGCCAAATGCTGGAAGCGCAAAATACAAGCTTAAATATAATGCTTTTTCCATCAAAAAAGCTGTTAGTTCATTTGTTTCGAATCTTTTTTTTAGTGGCAAGCTCCCGCTGATCTCCGGGATCCTCAAATCATTCAGGAAAAACAGCATTCCCAATTTTGATTCACTGGAAGAAGCGCAAGCGCGCATTGATGAGATATTCGCTGGATCAAAGAAAACCCTGATCCGCTCTCTCAGGGCGCACAGGCCTCAATACGACGACCTTCCTGACGATGACCTGTTCCACCAGACAGCATGCCAGTTCATGAGCAACAGCTTTGGCTATCTCCTGAGAAAGGACGGGTTGCGGGCTTACGAGTTATTCTCCAAAGGCCATGTATACCTTGGCTTGACAGTCAATATAGCGGGAGAGACAACAGAGCTCGTTATTGATCCCACTTACAGACAGTTTTATGTGGCAGGCCTGGAGGATAAGGGCAAGAAAGTCAGCCACGAGGATTTCGCGTCAGTGCCCATGGTATTAGTGTCCAGGAAAGACGAACTAAAAGAGAATCTCGCAAAGCACACGGGCATCGGCCTCATCCCGGATTGGGAACTTAATAGCAACACCATGCACACTGAATCCTTTGAAACCTGGTATGAACCTGTTTTCATGAGCAGAGAATCAGGGCCGTCTTTTGACCGGGCTGTTAACGCTCTCGCCGCCAATAAGCTCATAAATGAGGTCACTTTGCTTGCCATGCCGGATGCAAAACTTCCGAAGAATCCTATTGTTCTGGGGCCTGTAAGCATAGATGCCGATGGCAGCATGGTCACGATCTCAAAGACAGGAGCTCAAGCGCTGCCTGCTGATGTGAAGAATCCAAAGGGTTTCAGATCGACCTCAGGGACAGCGATCCTTCGTGTGATAGATGAAAGCAAAAAAGAGGTAGAGATAGTCCATGTTATCGAAGAAAAGAAAGTGGCTGCATTCTTTGATTCCCTGGCTTTCCTGAAAAAACATTATGAAACGACTCATTTTGAGGGCAATGCCCTCAAACTGCCGATCGCTGTATTGGCTGATAAACTTACGCTCTTTGTCTCGCAAAAGGACGATTGGCCTGATATCTCTGAAAAAGCTTTTCTAAACATTGCAGATATTGAATCCCCGTTCCTCAGCCCTGACCATGAGAATGTCATCCTCGCAAAGATCTCTGATAAACCCGCGAAAGACCCGACATCCAGCACCTTGGCTTCTATCAGATCTCAGATGGTTCCCGTACAGCAGATCGATGTGACCCCCACAGATGTCACGGTCCGACTTAGCCCTACGC
>JBHPMF010000152.1:0-3030 GCA_042563375.1 Elusimicrobiota bacterium
CATCAAAAAGTACGGGAAAGTCCGTGGCAGGCAGCGTTATCAGTGCCTGTCATGTAAGCGTCAGTTCATCCCTAAGCGAGACCGCAGCGCCTTCTATCAAAAGCTTTGGGGAGAATACGTTTGGCACAAACAGACCTTGGGACAATTGGCGGTTAAATACAGCCATACCAAGCAGTGGGTGCAGCGGCAATTGGACAAAGCATTGGTGCTTCGCTCAGAACCGACCGGGCAAAGGATCATCGCGGTCACCGACACAACATTTTTCGGCCGCCAGTATGGCATTCTGGTCGTCCGCTGCCCAAGGATTAGAAAAAACATACACTTCCACGAAGTAAGGTCGGAAACCCCTGAAGAATATCTCAAAGCCAGGCAGACGCTGGAACGACAAGGTTACACCATTGAAGCTGTGGTTGTCGACGGAAAACGAGGCGTTTTCAGGATTTTTAGCGATATTCCGGTACAGCTCTGCCATTTTCACCAAATGGCTGCAGTTAGGAGGTATTTGACATCCAGACCCAATCTGGAAGCCGGCAAAGAACTTCGGGCTCTAACCCTATCACTGCCGACAGTTACAGAGACGACTTTTTCTGATCTATTAGCGACATGGTTTGATAAATGGAAAGATTTTCTAAAAGAACGAACGTATTCTGAAGATGGGAAACATTGGCAATATACCCACCGCAGGATACGCTCGGCCTATAGAAGTCTGGCAACCCATCTGCCCTATTTGTTTACTTATCAAAAGCATCCCGAACTTGGCATGCCAAATACCACGAATTCCTTGGATGGATACTTTAGCAAGCTCAAGCAGCTGCTCAATGCGCATCGCGGTTTGATTATTAAACGTAGATATAAAATTATTCAAGAAATTTTAAAGAATTAGCATTACATTTTGTTAATTAGACCAAACTTTAGACGTGACCCCGGTTATCTCGAAAAGAACGGTAGGTTGGCTTTTATTTTGGGGATCGCTTCCAAAGCTGCTTCTTCTCCTATCTCGATCAATTCCTCGCTGTGTTCAAAATCCAGCCAGCTGTAATCAGCGATTTTCGGATGTATGGAAACATGGGACACATCGATCTTTGAGAGAGCAACCTGATAACTCATGGTAACGATCGTGTTGAAGAATACATTGAGCAGGTTTGGAGCGGTTGCGTGCGTTTTTATGTCAGGCACTATGACTTTGGATTTCTTTTTTTCGCGTGGGCTTTTTGTAAGCCGCACTGATATGAGGAAGTCAGCTCCCATCTGGCTCACTGTATTGGTTGGAACGGGATTTACAAGGCCTCCATCCACAAGATAGCGGTTCTGATGAAAATGCGGTTTAAATATCACGGGGATCGAAGTGCTGGCGCGGATCGCGTCAGACACTTTTCCATCCTGGATCACGACTTCTTCTCCGGTCATAATATCACACGTCACGCAAGACATGGGGAGTTCCAGATGGTGGAACTCAAGATCATCGAATATCGACCTGAAAAGCCTTAAGGCGATTACTCCTCCCATGAATCCGCCTTTTCCGGGGATGCCGATATCCCAGATGAGGTTCTTTTTCAGCCAATCCCGGCCGAGCATTTTTCCGACCTCGCTGATCTCAGCGGTGTTCATGGGCTTGGCGTACATGGCTCCTAAAAACGCTCCGGCTGAAGTGCCTGCAATCATGTCAGGATAGATCTTTTCTTTTTCCAGTACCCTCAAAACTCCCAGTGACGTGAAGCCAAGAGCTCCTCCTGAACCGAGCGCGATCCCTATTTTGAGCTTGGTTATAATACGGGCCAGCCTGTCGATAGAGCGCATTGTCTTGGTGCCCGCAATAGCCTGGAACGGGTTTTTTGTCTGGCCATAGGCTTTGCTTATCCGCTTTTGCCATCCGATCTTTATCTTTGTTTGATCGAAAAAGGAATCCATGCCTTCATCAACGATCATGATCGTGTGAATCGGGAATTTGTGCGAATAAATCGGCGGCTTTATCTCGGAGTGGACCTCAAAAACACTGTTGGCTTCTTTGCAGAATGCTGACAATGGCTCGATGCTGATGAGCGGTATGAAAGCAAGAGTGAAATCGTATTCCGAGCGGAGCATGTTCGCGAAATGCACTTGCATATGCGTATCCATTGAGTAAAAAAGTTTTATGGGCAGGTTAATGATGGTCAGCTTGGAAGAATGAGTGGTTTTCGCTGATTCGAGAATCTCCTTAAAAGCGCGTTTTTCAAGGATATCATGGGTCTTGCCGACTTTTAAGAGCTTGTTCCTGATGCTCTTTGGCAGCTCAAATGAATCATCCTGCTTGATTAAAAGCAGGAGCGTTCTTTTCCTGGTCTGCTCGGAAACGCTCAGTGCGAGATTCAGAGTGAAGATATCCTCCTTGTTATCCTCGAGGTGCGCCGCGAATACGAATAATCGCGGTTCGCTTAAGCGTTTTGTTATCCAGTCTTCTTCTGCCATTTGCTCCGTGGAGGAAAGCAATCTTTTGGACAGAAGTCTTGAGAAGTGCATGGCCAACGCGGGATTTTTCGAAAGCATCGTCTCGAAATCTTTTTTATCCAGGGTAAAAAACTCGCAGCTTGTATTTGTGCGAGCTGTGACTGAATGCGGGCTTTCTGTTAATATGGAGAGTTCGCCCAGGAGTTCGCCTTTTCCAAGGTATCTTATCGGGTATTCCTGGCCGGTTTTATCAGTGGCATATAATGTCACATATCCGTTTGAGATGATATAGAGCTTGTCTCCGGGGGTTCCTCTTTCGTATACGGTGGAGTTCTTGGGCAGGGTCTGCATCCTTACTTTTCTTGAGATCGCTTCCAATACAGAGGGGGAAAGGTTCCTGAAGAACAGGCTTTCCTTAAGTATGTTTATCATGAGTAATTCAAAGTTAAAAAGCGTTCTTTAAGCGCACGTATACACATTAATTTTTACCATGAATTTCCGGCTTTTTCCATGAGAAAAGAGGAAATCAGGAGCTTGTTGATTTTCGGGGGAGTTGATTGTGTTTTTAGCAGCCGCACCCTCAGCGAAGCAGCCCCGTGTTATTCC
>JBHPMF010000153.1:0-2984 GCA_042563375.1 Elusimicrobiota bacterium
TCAGCGCCCTTCTCCTGCTCTTCCCTCTGGAGCCTGCCCTCCACAGGCTCTTCAGTCAGGCTCTTTGGTTTGGGTATTCCGGGAAGTATGTATTGTGACTGCGAGAACAGCTTATTGCCCCCTATGTTTGTTTTGGCGCTTGATCCCCCGCCCTTGCGCGTCATCTTGCTCTTTTTCGTGATCACCTGGAGTTCTATTGTCACAAACACAAGAGCCCGGCCCTTGCCAAGCATCGGATCAAGGATATCTTCCTGGATCTTTTTCTGCATCTCGTTTCGCAGTTCACTCTCCTTTCCAAGGAGTGAAAGATTCGGAACGCCCATGGAATTCGATGAATCTTCGCAGTGCAGCGCAGGCGCGAAAAGCATAAAAAAGTACACAGGCAGCATGAAAAACACTGTAAATGCGTACGTTTTTCTCTCTATCATATAAATGGCAGACTGATCACTGAACATTGCTCATTGATCAATTAGACTGCCCTCCCCGTTATATATATAGACCACAATATTTAAAATGTCCATAGGCAATTTGAAAAACCTGTAAATAGCGCAAAACTCATGTTTTTCACAATTCATTCGCATTTCCATACATTTTTAATTCTTTCCGCACCTTATTCTACCGTCGTAAAACATCATGCTGTAAATCTTGGACCGTCATCCCGGCGCATGCTGGAATCCAGGCCCTTGACTTCATTAAGCTGCCTTTGCTCTTTTACATTGCCTTACGTAATTGGGAGGTTTCCGGGGATCTGCAATTACACATTTCACACTGCCTCAAATCTTCCTTTTCCAAGAATCCAGCTCTTAATACTCTCATTTCCATCTCTGTATTTTTTTTCTCCTCTTTCTCATCATCTCATCATCTCATCATCATTCTTCATCCCATCATCGTCTTTTAACTGCCTCCAAGAACGGCGGCACTATCTCATTGCTTGGATCGATCTCCATGACCCGCCTCCAGATGATCCTTGCTTTGGCTTTCTCATCCATCATGAAAAACGCGCTGCCGAGTATTTCAAGCGCCACTGTGTTGTTTGGCTCCAGATCGAGGATATCCTGGCATCTTCTGATCACCAGGTCATAGCGCCCGTCCATGAACCCTTTCCTGGCGTCAAACACCTTCTGGTCGATCCAGGTGAAGAGCTGCGGCCCCTCGATCTTTCTTGTTACTTCAGACACTCCAGCGGCTTTCTCCATGAGGTTTAACAGCGCCAATATCTTTGTGTCCTTTACGTTCTTGTTGAAGGCATGGCGCAGGGAGTTTACCGCGGCTTTGAGATCCGTGCCGCTTGTGAAGTGGGCGACTCCTTTCCGTACAAAGGCCTGGATCTCTGTTTGTGATAGAGCCTGCGGATAGAGCGATACAACCTCCTGCAGGCGGTCTACCATCTCCTTTAGTATTTTGTTTGTTGGTTGAGAGTCAAGGGCTTGGTTGAGCTTTTGAAGGGCTAGTAGGAAGTTTCCGGCGCGAAGAGCGTCAAATCCCTGCTGGATCAGGTTTTTAACCTCATCCTCCCGTTTCTCTATGATCGACGATCCAAAGCGCCAGGAACCTGATATTCTGGTGGTAAGTCCGAGATCATGTATGGTGCTTGCTAGATCAAGTGAAAATTTTTGATACGCGAGTCCGGCTCCGAAATTCATTTCTCTGGGAGCTCCTGCTGATCCCGGGTCGCCTTGTATGCCAAAGCGAAACGCTATGAAGCGCAGAACCCAGTATTCGCCGCCCAGATTCCAGGACATTCCGCTGACTTGCGATATGGTGAAATCCATTCCTATTGAGAGCTTCTTGGGGATAAGAGAATAGTTATTTCCCATTCTTATCAAAAGCGGCATCTTATCATCCGTATCCCCTGATTTCATTGAAACAAGGTTATGAAGTCCGAACGCGAATCTGTATTTTGGGAAGAGCCTGGGGATCAGAGTTGTGACATCCATTGAAATGTGGGAGTCAGAGCTCGTGTCAAGCGTTCTTCTTACCATCTTTGCTGAAAGCCCAAGCCTCATCTTGCTGCTGATCTGTTTTCCCCAGGCAAGTCCAAGAGCCTGCCTGATATCTGAAAAAGTCCCTATTGTCTTTATGTCAAGGATGTTTCCGGCTGAATCCATGGAAATCTGCACTTTCTCGAATCCATCGCTCTTAAGCTGGGTATAGGTGAATCCGAAGACTCCATTGCTTGGAGTAGGATGCGCGTAAGCCATGAACCCAAGGCTGGTATCAGCGAACAAAGACGCATACATTGCCGTAAACTCTCTTTTATTGAGAATAGAGAGTCCGGCTGGATTCCAATATGCTGCTGTGGCATCATCAGCAACACTGTAAAAAGCTCCACCCATTGCCAGAGCGCGTCCGCCGGCTCCATAAGCCATGAAGCGTCCGGGCTCGCCGCCGCTCATATCAGCAAACAAAAAGCTCGCACCAAAAGTGCAAGCCATAAATATTATAGAAGCGCTCAAAGGCGCTATTATCCTTTTCATTTTCCCTTCGGCAACCCGGCTGTCCTTACGGACCCGTGGCTTTGCGCCCCCAATTTACTTGGGTTTGCCCCTGACATCCTGACTTTCATCAGGATGACCGGTCCTGAGCAGCCGCCCTATGGCTGTTCAGAATTTGTCGCTCAACCAACTTTTCCTAATTCGCGTTCATTCGCATTGCTGCCTTATTCGCGTTAATTCGCGTTTCTGCATAAAAAAACCGCTTAAGGTCGCCCAACCTTAAACGGTTAAAAAATTACAAAAATTATGAAGATCCAGTACTATTATCTTCTGCATATTTCCTTCGGCAACCCGGCTGCCCCATCTAGGGACCCGTAGCTTTGCGCCTCCGCCTTAAGCGGATTTGCCATTATCGCCTATTAAGTGTATACCCCCTAAACCCTGTTTTGTCAAGGGGGGGGGGGTCAGCGCCGCGCAGCCGGCGCAAAGCCTGGCTTGTCCTAGGCGTTCTAATGCTCCAATGTCTAATGCTCAAATAAAAGTATTCCC
>JBHPMF010000154.1:0-2894 GCA_042563375.1 Elusimicrobiota bacterium
GGGGAGCTGCTGTGAGCACTATTAACATACCCGGTATCACTCCGGGTCCAAGCATTGACTGGATATATGATTTGGCAACGGATCTTACATGGAAGGGTTCAGGTGAAACAGATGAATTCGATATTTATTATTGGACAATAGATGACATAGGAAGCACATCAACGATCCAGGGCCCGCACACGTTCATTTTTGATGTTACAAGACCCACAGCCACTATAACCAATCCGTCTTCAGACGGGGAGTACTTGAATGCTGATGCTCTTGCAGCCATATCAGGTACAGTGGATGATATAGTCAGTTACCCGGGAAGCAACACGAACATCGCCTTGATAGAGATCGCTATGTCTTCAAACAATCCCACTGCTGATGACTGGAGCTGGTGGAATGGGAGTTCTTTTGCAGCGGAGAGCGCTGTGTATTACGCGACAGCAACATGGGATGTTAACACTGTATGGAGCGAAGGCGCGGCTTTTGATCCAACCGCAGTTCCTAATGAGACGTGGGAGTTCACAAGACCTGACATCGGAGCAGGGCAGATGGAGAACGACAAAACTTACACCATCTTGATCAGGGTGACTGACAAGGCAGGAAATGTGCGCACAATGCCTGAGAGGTATTTCACATTTGACACTGATGAGCCTACGCTTGGCATTGCCTGGCCTGACACTAATTACTTGTATGACTTGTCAATGACTTCAGGAACAGTGGATGATACTCAAGGCGCAGGAGCAATAGATAAGGTTGAAGTGGCATTTTCCACCGGGGCAACAGATGATTTTAATGATGCGTATTGGAATGGTACTTATTGGCCTGATGATGCTGGAGAGATAAGGATGACCGCATCTGCTATAAGCGGTGATTTTGCAAATGGATGGAAGCTTGAAAACGGGGTCGAAGCCACATTTCCTGACTGGTCAATGCTTCATGATAAGACGGTCCGCATAGAAGTATGGGCCACTGATGACGGAGGAACTGAAAACGCCGCTGTTTATAAAACAACAGTGACCTTTGATGTGGTGGGTCCGACAACAACGGTCATATTCCCGGGCGCGGGTTCCGCTACAGGGACTTTCACGCAATTCTGGGGGAATCATTCTGAAGATGTGTCAGACATGAATCATATCTGGATAGCTATACGCAACGCGCTTGGCGATTATTGGGATGGAGGCAGTGGTTTTGGAGGATGCGCTCTTGGAAGCTGCTGGAATGAGGTTTCAAGTGTTGAGAGTTCATCCTGGACAATGACGATAGCCACAAGCGTGTTCACTACAAACAACCTGTATCATGTGGGAGTAAGAGGGCAGGATACTGCTTCCAATGTTAACAGGAGTACCATGCCTCCGACCGCTAATGAAGTCACTGAGTTCCGTTTTGACAATGTCCCTGCTGTGTCTGTTACAACATTCCCGGTTGACGGTACAGCTTATGGGTATAAATTCACAGCGATCTACGGAACAGTGGATGATGATGTGTCAGGGGGAGCAGGTTCGCAGGCAACGGAGGTGAAGATACGGCTTCACCGCTCAGATGATAAATATTGGGGCGGTCTTGGCGTATGGGACCAGATCCCGCAATCTATTAATTTCCCATTAACTCAAAATAATCTCACAAACGATATATGGGACAAACAATCAGACAACTCTTTCAGTACATATACGACATTCAGCCCGGATTTTGAAGGTTATCTCTATGACTTCCAGACTCGTTCAAAGGATGGCGCTGATAATTTTGAAATAGTGTTGAGCACAGTGGAATTCGTGATAGATTTCACAAGCCCGACCATCAATTCCATAATAACTCCTGCTGACGGAGGGTTTGTCACGTCGATCGCGACATTCACAGGAATCGCTGAGGATGCTTCGCCCAATGCTTCTCCGCAGGATTACGAGGCAGGTCTGGGCACTTACACAGCATTGCAATCCATACAGGTGGCCATAAGAAGATTAAGTGATGGTAATTGGTGGGAGGATGATGGCACCCCGGATTTCACTCAAGCAGGAGCTGACCCGTATTTTAATTATGGAGTGATCCCGACTTCTTATCAGGACGCGACTACCATTATGGGTGTTTCATCAGGAACATGGGAATATTACATTGATGAGAGTAAGCTTACAAACAACACGAGTTATTATATTTTGGTAAAAGCAAAGGATCTAGCAGGCAATACTGAAACTGTTCTTAGTGAAGGAGGGGTCAATAAATCAACATTCACGGTTGACACTTCAACGCCTACCACTGCTGTGGGTTGGCCCAATGCTGATACTGATTATGAATCAGGCGGTGATTATGAATTCCAGACCCTGGCTGAATTAAGCCCGAGCTCAGGTACAACAAGTGATGTGCCCATAGGTCAGGTGGATGTTGTTTCATTAAGGTATATAAGGGATGATGACGGAGATCCCGCGAGTTTTGATCTGGACGCGTGCTGGGATGGAACAGCGTGGCAGACTTCGTGCGGAGATGGTATTTGGATCGATTCAGGCACTGTGAGCCCCGCGAATTGCACATCAGATTGCACTTGGAGTTATACCATACCGGCTGGTTTCCCTGACAATGACATGCTTTACCGCGTCACAGCAAGAGCAAAGGATAAAGCAGGCAATATCCACGGAGGAAGTTTGCCTGATGCTACCACTTATCACTGGCAGTTCAGGTTCGATGCCCCGGCTCCTGTCACAGGCATCAGTAATCTTTCTGATCTGGAAAGGGTAAAGCCTGACCAGTTGGACCAGATACTTGGCACAAGTATAAACACAGTAAAAACGCAAGTAAGGATCGTAAGGCTCTCTGATGATCAGGCATGGGACCAGGATACTGCTCCTTCAACAGGAGCGTGGGTTGCAGGTCCTAATTACTGGAATGTGGATATTGACACCGGGGCAGGAGGGAACTGG
>JBHPMF010000155.1:0-2869 GCA_042563375.1 Elusimicrobiota bacterium
CAGGCGCAGTATCAAGCATATATTGCTGTGGCTGATAAGAAAGCAATATAGGCTCGCTTTCAGTCGTATTCTTTTCTATGGCATGAGCTGTTACCATGCTGACTTGCAACATAATGACAGCAGCTATGCCTGCTAGTACTAGCTTTTTCATTTCTTTCCGTCCTCCTTCATTCAACATTCAACTGGATATGTTTCAATCCTTGAATAGAATATATTAGTTGGCGCGATGTATGTCTATGCGGAAAAATAGGTAAATCAGATTTGGTCAGATTACGTCAGATAGCAGATGGCCCGCGCCCGGCGCCGAGCATAGTGCCAGGCATGTTATTTCGTAAAATGATGTTATATGAGAAAAATATGGAGCTTGGCATTAGTTTTTTTTGTTGCGCTTATAGCGGCCAGGCCGCAGATTAATGCATGGCAAGTAAAAGATGAGTCGCATCAGACTTACAGGCTTAAAATGCTTTTCAGGGCATTTGACCAAACAGGCGATTTCAGAATACTAAAAAAATATATTGGCGATGATTTCAAATACGGTATTTATCCGATACTTCCGAGATTCGAGATATTCAAGGAGATACAAAATCCTGATCTAAGCATGGATGGAAGCGTATCAAGCTGTGATTACTATAGAGAGGAAGGGGTAAACACCGGATGCAAGTATGCTCATGCAGCTTACTACGTATGTAAAGTGGGCAATTATCTTTGCGGTAAGTCTGATGGTCCGGCCAATCAATGCATCAGAAAATGCCTGATGCAGCGTTATGTGCTGGATAAGAACACAGAGGGCTGCTATAAGCGTAATCGCTTTGCGAGTTGCCCGACCAGGGAATGTCTGTATTACGACCATCGCTTCTGTTTCGCGGAATGCAAATGCGATAATCCGAATGTTCCTCTATAAAAAAATGCCCGAACCCGTGAGACGATTCAAATTTTTCGAGCCTCTTTATCTTTCCTTTTTTTCCAAAGACGTATATCTTGACGCGGCAAAGAATTGGGGAGGCATGACATTCGCGTATTTGCTGATGCTTGTGGCAGTATGCTGGGCTCCGAGGATGATCAATCTGCACCAGGAATTAGCGTATTTCCTTGATACTGATGCCCAGGCGATCGCTTCGCAAGTACCGCGAATCGACATCAATGACGGCGTTGCCACATCTGAAGCGTCTACTCCGTATGAGATCAAGGAGGCAAAAACAGGCAAAACATTCATGATCATCGACCTCAGGGAGAAGCATACTGCTGTTGATGAGCTTGGCGATAATGTTATTGCTTTGCTCACCAGGTCGCAGTTCATCATGAAGAAGAACAAGACAGAGACAAGGGCATATGATCTTTCAGAGGTGAAGAGTTTTTATCTTGACCGCACCAGGGTTAAGGGCTGGATGGAGCTTGCCCGGAAATGGACAGCGATCGTGCTCTATGTATTTATCGTGGCATTTATGTATGTTTACAGGATCATCCAGGCTGTGATATATGCTGTGATCGGGATCCTTGTGTCCAAATTTGTACAGATCGAGCTTGGTTTCGATGTTCTGATGAATCTTTCGATCATCGCGATAACGCCTCCTGTGATAATAAACACTGTTGTGAGTTTGGCTGAAATATCGATCCCATTCTGGGGATGGTTGTGTTTTGCAATGGCAATAGGTTATCTGATCTTCGGTATTAAAGCGTTAAAAGATTCTTCACAAGCAACTGTGCCATCGGATGTTCAGGATAATACCTAGGATCGCGGCCGGATATTTCCTTGTCGTTGTTCTTCTTGGCGTTTTAGCGCAAAATGCATTTTCCATTGACCCTTGCGGTGACCAGGCGACTTTTTTCTCGGTAGAACCTCTTGCTCCCGCGGATTATTTCGAGATCACGCCTTTGGGAGCGATGAATCCCGGCGGCCACACTTTTCCGACCTTGCACACCTATATGATGCTTACGGACAATGAGCAGGAAGCCGCAGTGTATGCCCCGGGGGATATCACCATAACCAATATCAGGGAGGATTATTATTTGCAGGATGGAACGACTGATTATTTCATTAATTTCTCGGTATGCGACGAGGTTGCCGGATATTTTGTCCATGCCACAACGCTTTCGAACGAACTCAAAGCGCTTATTGCGGATATCTGCACATGGGAAGGCGACGCCTTAAACTGCTCCGTGTCTCTTGATCATAATGTGAGCGCCGGCACTTTAATCGCTTATGCCGGCGGTCCTGATCATACGACATCGGTCGCCCTTGACTTCGGTCTCAGGGATACTCGCACCGATCTAATAATCTATAACAGTCCTGGCAGGCTGGTATGGAATTACGCTGAATATGTGGTGTGTCCGTACGACTATTTCGAGGCTGGTACGGTCAAGGATAATTTGTTCGGCAAATTACAGGTCGTGAGGACATCGGAACCTGTGTGCGGGACAGTGGATCATGATATCAAGGATACCGCTCAGGGCAAGTGGTTTCTTGCGGGCACTGAGTGGGGGACTGATGAAAGTCCGCATATGGCGCTTGTGCCCTCGAATAAGAACCCGCTGGTAGGCGTGCTTTCCATCGGCACATCAACACTGGATTCAACGGCTTACAACTTCACTTTCACATATTCCGGCCAGACAAGAAGGCATTTTTCTCAAGTGACAAGCGACGGCAATACTTATTGCTATGGTCCCCTGGAGGATAATTGGGGTGGGTCTAAAGCCGGATACATATTCCTGAAGATGACAGATGACAGAACCCTCAAGCTTGAGCGTGTATCAAGCGGTGATTGTCCGGGTAGTCCCAATGGTCTGGAGTTCTCAACAGCGGCTTTGACTTACGTCTCAGTGCAGACTCTCGGTAATTTCGGAGCGCCGACGTCGTTTGCCGCAACGGTCC
>JBHPMF010000156.1:0-2820 GCA_042563375.1 Elusimicrobiota bacterium
ACTTAAAAATTGTTGCGACAAATAAGATGATTCTCGACGGAAAAATGGACTTAAAAGCCAATGTTCCTTTAAATGGTTTAAGGAAGCATTTCGTTATCTTTATCAAAAGGTGCCCCTGCGCTGTTCCTTGCCCAGGATGGCAGAAAACCAACACAAAACTTTACTTAACTCTATATTCAGATATGTTATTAAACGATCGGCAACTAGGCTTTACTATTTGATCCTATATTCCACTTCATTGGGCTTTAGGGCGCCGAGTTCTTCCCTAAGCAGTTTTTCCCACGCCCATTTATCATTGTTTTTTAAAAGTTCGATCTCTTTTTCAATGTTCTTGGTTTGTTCCTGAGCGCTGACAAGTTCCTTGGAAAGGGTTCTGATCTCAAAGGAATTCTTGATCAAACTGAACGTATCTTTCCAGGATAAGCCAATGAGAACAACGCAGCATATAAGGATCGTAAGGGGGTAGAAACCTATGCCCTTTTGTCCTCTTTTTGGTTTTTCGCTTTTGGACATTTTACGAACAGTCCGGTTATGCCTTAACAGCTGTTTTTGCTTTTAAGGCTCCTTTGTATTTATTTCCTCCAAGCTTTTCCTCTATTCTAAGCAGTTCATTATATTTAGCGAGCCTTTCGCTTCTTGATACAGAGCCTGTTTTTATCCCATCAGCCCCGAGGCCGACCGCTATATGGGCAAGGGCAGCGTCTTCTGTTTCTCCTGAACGGTGAGACACAACAGTCGCGTACCCGTTCTTTTGAGCCATTTGAACAACATCAGCGGTTTCAGAGAGAGTGCCTATTTGATTGGGTTTTATAAGAATGGCTGTGGCTATGCCTTCCTTTATGCCGCGGCCGAACCTCTCAGGGTTTGTCACAAAAAGATCATCTCCTATTAATAATGCTCCTGTGCCGGAGAGTTCTTTTGTCATATCCTTCCAGCTTGCCCAGTCATCCTCTGATAATGGGTCCTCATAGCTTGCGATCGGATATGCTTTTGTCCAGTCTTTTAGGTGTTTAATGAGCGCTCCCGGGGTAATGGCTTTTTCCCCCTTGAACAACTCATAGTCTTTGCCTGCAAGGAATTCATTGGCAGCCAGGTCAAGGGATATGCGCACCTTGTTGTTGTGTTTTGCTTTTGAGATCGCATCAAGAAGTATTTGAAGGGCTTCTTGAGGATTCTTTATATAAGCGGGAGCGAATCCCCCCTCATCTCCGACCGCGCTGTTTTCTCCTTTCTCGGCCAGGGCTTTTTTAAGAGCCATGAATATCTCGCTGCCCATGCGCAAGGCTTCAGCAAAACTCGCAGTGTTTTCCGGAACCACCATGAATTCCTGGATAGCAAGCCCGTTGTTTGCGTGTTTGCCGCCGTTTATAAAATTCATCAATGCTGTGGGTATTTGGAAGTCTTTGGAACACCCGAATACTTGTGCCAGGTGTTCATATAAGGGCTTTTTTTGAGCAAAAGCCCCGCATTTTGCCATTAGAAGACTGACCCCAAGCGTTGCATTGGCTCCCATGGCTGATTTGTTCTTGGTCGCGTCGATCTCCAGGATCTTTTGATCGATCTTGCGCAGGTCAACAGGGTCCATGTTCTTTATGGCAGGAACAAGCTTGTCCGTGATATTGGCGCACGCCTTTTTCACGCCTTTCCCTCCATAACGGGCTTTATCGCCATCGCGCAGTTCAACAGCTTCATATGTTCCTGTTGAAGCGCCGGAAGGCACTGCTGCGCGCAGAACTTCTCCTGTTGAAAGCATCGCCTCTGTCTCAACAGTGGGGTTCCCCCTTGAATCCAAAATCTCTCTGCTTTTAATCTTCTCTATTTTGATCATCCTCATCTCCTTCTTCCAAGTCTTGCGAATTTTCCGAGTTTTCATCCGCAGAAGCCTCATCCCCCTCTTCTTCCTGAGGATCGTTTTCTGGCTGAATCGGCACTTGCAGGGTCACTCCCCTTAGAATGATCGTTTGCATGCCGGTCGTATCGGGAAGCAGTTCCCTGCTTCTTACAACAAGGGGTTCTCGCTCATGGATCTCCTCATCGCAGAACTCCTGCGGAGAGTTGTCTTTTAAAAACACTTCCAGATTGACTTTCGGGCATGTGCGCCTTGAGAGCTTCCCATTGAATTCGCAAACAGCAGCAAACACGATCCCTTCGGGCGGAGGCCCAAAATCAATATTACGATAATCCCTGAGTATCTGCTTCATAACCTGTCTCCACCATAAAACAACGGTTGTGCCCCCCGAGGCTTTTTTACCCAAAGACCCAAAATTATCATACCCCATCCAGGCTCCGGCTGTGACCTCAGGAGCGAACCCAATGAACCATAAGTCGCGGTTATCCTGAGTGGTCCCTGTCTTGCCGGCCAAGGGCTGTTTTATTGACCAGGAAATAGACCGGGCTGTACCGTACTTTACAACGCTCTTCATGGCATCAATGAGCACGAATGTCGGGGCCGGGGGCAAAGCTTCGGACAGTATCGGAGCATTGTTTTCAAGGATCTCGCCTGTTGTTGATTCGGTTATGCTTTCAATGGAGTAGGGTTTTGCCAGGATGCCGAGATTCGCTATGGCCTGGTACGCGCCCGTAAGACCGAGCAGGCTTACTTCGCCCGTGCCAAGGCCAAGAGACAAGACCGCATCAAGCCTGCTTGTGATCCCGGCGCGGCGCGCAAGTTCTATCGCGCGAGTCGGGCCGAACATGTCTATTAATTTCACGGACACAAGGTTTCGTGAACGCGCCAAAGCAGTTCTAAGGGATATGGGACCCAGGTATTTGTTGTCATAGTTTTTCGGGATCCAAACCATGTCAGGATCCATGTCTTTG
>JBHPMF010000157.1:0-2765 GCA_042563375.1 Elusimicrobiota bacterium
GATTGGGGTTCGAGGTGGTTAAAGACACTGTTACCAACTTCCTGTTCGTGCGGTCCCCTGTGATGCCGGGAAACGAGCTTTTTAATGCTCTTCTTGGAAAAGGCGTGATCATAAGACCCATGGGCGCCCCCGGCCTTGAGAATTTTGTAAGGATCTCGATCGGCACAAAAGCAGAGAACAAAAGACTGCTCGAGGTATTGAAGGATCTCCGAAAGATGACCAGGAAGTCAGGAGTGATAGCCATGGATGGCCCCGTGGGCGTAGGCAAATCAGAAGTGAGCAGGCTTGTTGCCAGGAAATTAGGATTTTTGTTCGTTAACACCGGGGACATGTACAGGGCTTTGACCTGGAAAGCCTTAAAAGATAATGTGAATATCAAAGACAAGAACAGTGTTATGAGATTTTTAAACAAGCGCTTTCAAATGAGCTTCAAATACAATAACGGCACTTTGAATGTCGTGTTGAATGGAAAGGAGCTGGGATCAGAGCTCAGAAGCGGGAGGGTAACGCGCTCAACGCCTATTGTGGCCTGCATACCGGGAGTCAGAAAGGTGATGAGAAGTTTGCAAAGGCAGTTGGCGGAAAAAGGAAATGTCGTCCTGGAAGGACGCGATATCACGACGCACGTTGCTCCTGACGCTGATCTGAAAGTGTATCTGGACGCCCCTTTGGAGGAGCGCGCAAAACGCAGGTATAAGCAGCTTAAATCCCAGGGTAAACCCGTGAAGTTCGCTAATATCCGCAAGGCTGTGAACCAGAGAGATTTAAGCGAACAAAAGCGCGGTATCATGCCAAAGCAGAAATCAGCCGGAACAGTCATTGTGAACACCGGGGGCCTTAGCCTGGACCAGGTTGTGAGTAAAGTGGCAAGTATCTATAAAAAGCAGGCAAAGAATTAAGTTGGCTTACGAAATATACGCTTTTTTTGTCAGGCTTGCTGCCAGGATCCTCTTCGACCTTAGGATCCACGGACTCGAACATCTGCCTGCAAGCGGAGGGGTGGTTGTGGCTGCAAACCATAAGAGTTTTTGGGATCCTCCCATCATCGCGCTCGTCATTAGTCATGTGCGCAAGGCTTATTTTATGGCGAAAAGCGAGCTGTTCAGAAACCTTGTATTCGACGCATTTATGCGCTTTAATGGGGCTAGGCCGCTCAAGCGCGGCGCCAATGACATAGGCGCTGTCCGGGCAGCTCTTGATCTTTTAAATAAGGGAGAAACATTAGTAGTTTTTCCGGAAGGGACAAGACGCGTTGAAGGTTCCCTAACTAATTTTTTATCAGGCGTCGGCTTTCTGGCAGCAAAAGCGAAAGCCCCGATCGTGCCTGCATATTTATCTGATTTTGTTTCTTTCCCAAGATTTAGACAAAAAGTAAGTATTAGTTTTGGCCATCCTATCTATCCTAAAGGAAAGGATATAAAACAAGAGAAGGATGCCCTGACTCAACAAACGCTAAACGCCATACGGGAGTTGTCCCATGAATAAAGAAGAACTTAAAGAAGAGCTAGACCAGGAATGGCCTGAGAATAACGAAGCCGGGCTTGATGATGAAGACGGAGAAGGGGGGAATGAGGACTTCGCCAAGCTTTTTGAAGAAAGCTCGCCGAAAGAATCCAAATTCGGAGACAGGGTATTCATCGGCAGCATCGTAGCATTAGACAATGACGTCTATCTGATGAACATCAATAGAAAATTCGAAGGCAAGCTTCCCAAAGAAGAAGTCCCAAAAACCTTGAATGCCGTACCGGGTACAAAACTGCCTTTGGCGTTCAGCGCTTCAAGGAACAGCCTTTCCGGAGCGAATTTGTCATTAAGAAAAGCTGTCAGGATCATCCAGATTTGAAAGAATTAGCCAAAAAAGGGGAGATCGTTAAAGGCCGAATATTCAGGGCACAATCAAATACCTCTTTCTTTGTTGGCTTAAACATCCAGTTGTCTCAGGGAGAGTTCAGCCAGGTTCCGGCCAAGCTTTGGGATTCCATGCCGTATCCGGCCACGCTTCCGGCCAATGAAGTGGACATAGGCGATCCGGGCCCATTGAGGCGCTGGGTAGGAAGGCGCATCGAAGCCAAAGTCCTTGAGGTGAATCGGTCTATCGGAGTGATAATATCCCGCAGGAAGATCATCGAGGAAAAGCGCGGTGAGATCAGGCAGAAGACGCTTATGAACACAAAAGAGGGAGACATCGTGACAGGCAGGGTAAAGACGATCGATGAGCAGGAGGTCGTCGCGGATATCAGCGGAGTCGAGGCAAGGCTCCCGATGAGCGAAGCATCGTGGTATCCAAAGCCCAACTTGAAGTTCCTTTTTAAGCGCGGGGATATCCTGGATTTCAAAGTAATCAAGATCGACGAGGAAAAGGAGAAATTCCTTATAAGCTACAAGGTTCTTACGCCGCATCCGGCTGACGAGCTCACACAAAAGCTTGTAATCGGCAGTACGATCGAGGGGGATGTCACAAAAGTCATGGAAAGAGGAGGGTGTTTCATCCGCATCTCAGGGCTGCGCCGTGAAGCCTATATTCCTCCGTCTGAAGTGTCCCGCGAGGAGGCCCCGCAGGAAAAAACAAAGATCAAGGCCATTGTCATAAAGATCGACAGGGAGAAGATAAGAGCGATACTCTCCCAGCGCAGGTATGAAGATGCTCAGATGCCTGAAGTCGTGGGAAGGTATTCCAAGGAGGCCATGAAGATGACTCTTGGGGATATCTTAAAGCCGACAGAACCTCGAGAAGAATAAGGCAGCTTCCCACCCAGTCTTTCTCT
>JBHPMF010000158.1:0-2758 GCA_042563375.1 Elusimicrobiota bacterium
CTATACCGCATCCACATTCCCTGTGGATGGAGCATTCATCAATGCAGCTGCATGGGAAACAATAGCAGGAAAAGCTTATGATATTGCTGATACATCATGCATTGATCTCGTGCATGTTGCCATAAGACAGAGAACAGATGATGAATGGTGGAAGAACGCTAACCTTGATTTTACAGAGGCTGTAACAGAATGGAACGCTGTGGAATCAGAGGATCTCACAAGGAAATGCGACACAGATTGGTCTGAGTGGTTCTATGACAGTGACGGGAACTTTGATTTTAATGACCTGACTTCAGGCACAAGCTACTTTGTCATGGCCAGAGCCTCGGATACTTCAGGCCTTGTGGAAAGCGATTTCACAGAATTCGTATCAAGCTTCACATATGACAATGATGAGCCCCAGTCAACGATCGCTCTTCCGATCCACGGAAGCACAATGAGCGTGCTGTCCGCCATATCAGGAACAACAGTGGACCTTCCAGCTGCCGGCAATACAGTCAATGCAGGCACGAACTTAGTCCAGGTCTATATCTACAGACCGCCTCCGGCGTCAACAGCCACCTGGAATGGAAGTTCATGGAATGATGCAAGTGTAAGCTGGATAACTGTTGACACCATAACAGTGAGCACTCAAGGCACTGACTGGGAACTCGCCACAGAAGATCCTCCAGGATTCACAATGCCTGTCTGGGAGCATAACACAAATTACCTAATAGTAGCGCGTTCAAGGGATACAGCGCTCAACCAGGAAAGTTCATTCGCGGTCAATACTGATTCCAACACGATAAAATTCGATCTCTGGGGAGCAACAGCAGTGTTTACTACCCCATCAGGCACTTACATGAATGGCGGCCAAGACACCATAGCAGGAACAGCCTCTGATTCACCATCGGGCATCAAGAATTTCAGCATTGCCATATCATCATATCCTGATGATCCTTATAATGTTGGGCTCCCATCCTGGTTCGATGGGACAAGTTCATTTGATCAGGCATTCTCAAACGCGGTCTTTATATCATCAGACTCTGGCGGAGATTGGACATGGAGCGGTGTGGGAAGCGAAGGAAGTCCTGCTACCTGGACATGGGATAAGCCGGACCTTACTTCAGACACCACTTATATGATCCAGCTCAGGATCGAAGACTTGTCAACACCCGCTAATATCAGCACATTCACTTTGACTTTCACTTATGATGAAACACCTCCTATATCATCTATCACAGTCCCGACTCATGGCGCTCACTGGAACGCAGGCTCCGGCATCACAGGCACAGCTTCAGATGAATTCGGTGTTTCAACGGTTTCAGTATCTATTGAGAAAATAACATCAGGCAATTCCTGTTATGACGGCAGTGATAGTTTTGATCAGGTATGCCCTTATTTCTTCGGAGCAGGAGGAACACCCACGGATTGGAATGTCACAGGCATAACATTTGTTTCCCCGTTCCGGTATCTGATCATATCAAGCGCCACTGATTCAGCGGGCAATGTGCAGTCCCTGGCTTCTTACGCTGTTGGGACTGATTCCAATACATTCACTTTTGAGTATGAGGCTCCGAGCTCCACGATCACAAAACCTGTTGTCAACAGATCAAAGAACCTGGCCACGATCTCAGGAACAGCAGAGGATACAGCTCCTGGCGTGCTCAGCCTTGTGCAGATAAGGGTAAAAAGGATCACTGCTCCTGCCCAGTACTGGGATGCTGTGACTGACGGAGGATTCGATCTTGATGAAAGTGAGGCTGATAATGCCTGGTTCACAGCGCTCTCCACATACGGGGTCATATGGGAGAACTGGTACTCAACAGGCTCAAACAGCGCATTGTTCACGGATGGCGGAGGTATTGAGAGCGGCAAGGAATATGAGATCAATGTAAGGGCTCAGGATGAAGCAGGGACATGGTCATCTATTTCAACTGAGACCACTGTGTTTGATAACACAACTCCTGAAACAGCCATGATATATCCTCCCATAGGAAGCTCCAGTCCCATAAATTCCCTTACTATCAGCTCAGGAACCATGGCGGATAAGCCTGCTGGAATAGGATACAGTTCAGGCACTATTTCCAGAATCTGGATGAAGCTTATCAGGCTTTCTGATGGATGGTATTGGAACACAGGAGCATGGCAATCAGGCAGTTTTGACATGAAGTCAAATCTCGGGCATTTTGATATTTATCAGTCAAGCTGGGACATGACATCTAATCTCCCTATCGCTGGCACGCATCTTGTCTCAGGCGCGTCATACTACATCACGACCTCAGGGTATGATGATGCTGATCAGGGAGGCAATCAGGAGTCTTTCTGGCATGTGAGAAGTTCCACGTTCGTGTTTGACAGTTCAGCGCCTGTGACGACTGTCAACCTTCCCGGACATAACGCGATGAGAGGCCAGCTTGCCACAATATCAGGAACAACGGATGATAAACCTGATGCCGGAGCTCAAGAATTGCTTGACACAGGGATCGCCAATGTCGAGGTGAGCATATTCAGGCTTACAGGAGGAGTAACAGCTTATTGGGATGGAATTTCAGGTTCTTGGGATACTGAGAATTCATGGTGGGTCAATACTGATACAGCCGGAGTGGTAAATCCGAGTGAAGACTGGGAGTTAAAAGACGGAGAGCCCTCAACATTCACAATGCCGGCTTTAAATGACAGCGATACTGACGGGTGGGAGCATGATGCGACTTATGTGATAGCAGCCAGGGCATTGGATAACGCGGGCAACCAGGAAAATATATTTGTGCAAGGCACA
>JBHPMF010000015.1:0-43525 GCA_042563375.1 Elusimicrobiota bacterium
ACAGAAAACCAACACAAAACTTTACTTAACTCTAAAAATCTGATCAAAGAACTTCTTCGTAACGGTTTTCTTAAACAGATTACCCTTGACAGCGCTTAGGCAAAAAAGCTTCTTGTTCGAGCTGCAAAAGATTTGAAAACCGCAGAAGCTACCTTGTCAATCGACGAGGAGGCGGCTTACACATTTGCCTATCTTGCCATGTTGCGTTCAGGCAGAGCTCTGCTTTTCCTGAAAGGATACAGGCCGAGTGAGGCACGTCAACATAAAACAGTGGTTGAAATAACAGGTTTCTTCATGGGGGAAGAATATAAAGATCTGGCGGATCTTTTTGATCACATGCGGCGCAAAAGGAATAGATTTACTTATGAGCCAGACTTGCCGATAACGGAAACCGAAGCAAGGCAGGCTCTTGAATCGCGCGGAACTTTGTCGAGCGGATCAGCTCTCTAATAAAAGAAATCGAGCCCAAGTTGATTTGAAAGTTCGAGAATCGTTCCATTCCGGGTCCCCTAATCCACCAAAACACGCAATAAAAAGCAGCAGTTATCGGATCACTTAAAGCCCATTGCGTCGTAGTACGAGGAGATGTTAATGATGGATCGGTAAGCGCCCCAGATCAATGCAATGCTGATGATGGAGATGATGAGAGTGTGGATGATCTTCTTAGTTTGGCTTGTCTCGGGATTAAGCCACACAAGCGGAAGCATGAACGGGCCTACGCAGAAGAAAGCAATGATCAAGGATATAGAGCTGAAATACCAGGGCCGCGTGTTTTTCTCAGCGATCATCTCATTGCAATGCTTGCACTTGATCGCGGCATCCTGGACTTCTTCAGCGCAGAGCGGACATGTTTTCATTAGAGTTTTTTCTTCTACTAGATTCTAGAAAAGATAAAAGGACTTTCAAGACTCCGTGAGCTTTGCATTGGAATAGGATTTTATGTATGTTATTAATCAAGATCGGAATATGAATAACAAACACGCCTTATGACTCTGAATTATATCTGGATAGCATTCTTCTTCATCGCATTCATCGTTGGACTGATCAAGCTGGTGGGTTTTGGTGATACTCAAGTGTTCACAACCATGGTGGAGTCCACGTTTTCCATGGCAAAAGTGGGATTTGAGATATCTTTGGGATTAACAGGTGTGCTTACCTTATGGTTGGGGCTTATGAAAATAGGGGAGAAGGGCGGCGCCGTTGGTATCCTATCCAAGATTGTTGAGCCGTTCTTTCGCAAATTATTTCCCAAAATCCCCAAAAATCATCCTGTGAATGGTTCTATCATGATGAATTTCGCGGCTAACATGCTGGGATTGGATAACGCGGCCACGCCTCTGGGTCTTAAAGCCATGAAAGAGCTTCAGGATCTAAATCCCACCAAGGATACCGCGTCTGACGCGCAGATAATGTTTCTTGTGCTAAATACCTCGGGTCTCACTATGATCCCCATCAGCGTCATGGTTTATCGCGCTCAGCTGGGAGCAGTTAATCCCACAGATATCTTTATACCGATCCTGCTCGCCACATTCTTTGCCACCTTAGCCGGACTTATATCAGTGGCCATTGTCCAAAAAATAAACTTGTTGGATAAGGTCATACTTGCCTACTTAGGCGGTCTTGGCGCTATGATCGCTGCCATGATATGGGGATTCAGCCGCATGGGTCAGGAGAGCATCCAGGTGGTCTCCGGCATAGTTGCTAACCTACTGCTTTTCAGTGTGATAGTCGGATTCATCGCATTAGCCGCGTTTAAAAAGATCAATGTGTATGATACTTTCATTGAAGGCGCGAAAGAGGGTTTCAATACAGCCATAAAGATAATCCCTTATCTTATTGCCATACTGGTGGCGATAGGTGTGTTCCGCGCTTCAGGGGCCATGGGCTGGCTTGTGGCAAGCGTGAAGTATGCAGTGGCGGCTATTGGCATGGATACAAGCTTTGTAGAAGCTTTGCCCACAGCGATCATGAAACCTTTAAGCGGCAGCGGCGCTCGCGGTATGATGGTGGATGCCATGACGACCCATGGCGCGGATTCTTTTATAGGCCGCCTGGCTTGCACTTTCCAGGGTTCCACTGATACTACCTTCTATATCCTTGCGCTTTATTTCGGTTCGGTCTCGATCCGCAAAACAAGGCATGCGGTTGCTTGCGGTTTGATCGCGGACTTGGCCGGGATCATAGCGGCGATATTCATCGCCTACATGTTTTTCCCAATACGCTAAGTCCCCGGTGTTGTTTGCGCGGAAAGTGGCTATTAGCGCTTTCTCCTGATTTGCGATAATCTAGAATCCGGGGCAGGTGATCGTAATGGCCTAGTCTTGGAAACAAGGAGGACTGATTCAATCATGATAGATTGTGACTGTGAGATTGTCATGCCGTCATGCGGTTCAGGAGGCTGCGGTTCCGGCGGTAAGCCAAAAATCAAATATTGCTCGATCCATGAGCAGGCGCATCAAGCCTTGTGGGTCCTCAAGATGATCCTGGAGAAATCCCTGCTTCCTCAGGACAAGGGCTACAAGGAAGCGCAAGAGGTTATTGCTTCCGCGGAATCAAAGTAAGCAATACTAATACTGATTCGGGAAGCATATCCTAGATTAATGTTGAGCTTCGATCATTCCAATGCTCAATAAGAAATTTACTCTTGACTCGGAAATTCATAAACGCCTGATCGCGATAACAGGCGATATTCCCGAGACCTGCTTACTTGTAAGCATCCAAGCCCAAACTCTTTCCATGGTTAAAAACCGGTCAGTATCCGCGACTTATCCGATCTCAACATCTAAATACGGGATAGGCAATCAGGAGGGCTCGAATAAAACGCCTCCTGGGATCCATAGGATCGCAAAGAAGTTCGGCGCCGGCTGTCCGTTGGGCCGGATATTCAAAAACAGGAAGGATACCGGGAAAGATTGGCAAAACGAGGTTATTGAAGAAGATCTGATACTCACAAGGATCCTCCGGCTTACAGGACTTGAACCGGGTATTAATCAGGGGAAAGGCATCGACTCATACGAACGGTTTATCTATTTTCACGGGACCAATCAGGAGCATCTAATAGGCGCTCCTGCGTCGCACGGATGCGTACGCATGAAAAACAGCGACATCATCAAGTTGTTTGATGATGTTGAAGAGGGCGCGATTGTCATTATCAGTTAACAAGACAAAATGCTCTTCCCTTCATTTTGTGGGGATCCTTGGCGTGGGAATGAGCGCTATCGCTCAGTATCTAAAATGGAATTCAATCGAAATATCAGGTTCTGACCGGCTTGCGAATGACAGCGGCACCAAGCATGTCCGGGATGCCCTGGAATCCGCGGGATGCGGTATTTCCAAGCAGGACGGGTCCGGTATTTCCTCCAAAACAGACGCTTTGGTGGTATCCACGGCTATTGAAGAGACGAATCCTGATTACATAAAAGCCCGCAGTCTTAATATTCCGATTTTTCACCGCTCTGATGTGCTTGCAAGCATCGTAAATACGAAAAAGACGATCGCTGTAACAGGTACAAGCGGTAAATCCACTGTGACTGCCCTGATATTCCATCTTTTGTCCAGGTGCGGGAAAAAGCCATCCCTGATTTCAGGGGCAAATTTGAATGGATTGGCAGGCAAAGGGATCGTAGGCAACGCCTATAGTGACGCGTCAGAGCTTTTTGTCATTGAAGCGGATGAGAGCGATGGAAGTCTGGTTAAATACCGGCCCTACCTAAGTGTTTTTCTTAATCTCACAAAGGATCACAAGCCCATCAAGGAGACACTGGGATTCTTCCATACATTCGCGAAACAATCAGAGAATGTATTCGTGAATTTTGATGATAAGCTGCTGCGTTCGATACAACCCGCAAAAACATTCGGCTTGGATAAAAACGCTGATTTTTGCGCAGATAAGATCGAGCTGGGCAGAACATCTGTTGCTGTGCACATCAACAACACGAGATTCTCATTTCCGTTTCCGGGCAAACACAATGCCTGTAATCTTTTAGCTGCCCTGTCTGCGTGTAAATTCCTTGGCTGCGATGATGATGCCTTGTCCGGGGCATCATCAACGTACAAGGGCATTGGACGCCGCTTCCAGAGCATTGAAACCGGAAGGGGCGTGACTGTTATTGATGATTATGCGCACAATCCCGAAAAAATCCAGGCAGTATTGGAAACAGCTCAAAACATGTCTTCCAGGGTATTCGCCATATATCAGCCCCACGGCTTTGCTCCGACCAAATTTTTATTGCGGGAATATATAGGGATGTTCAATAAAACGCTTAGACCAAACGATATTCTTTACCTGCCTCCGATCTATTATGTTGGCGGGACAACGCTAAAGGATGTTTCATCCGAGGATATAGCGGAAGGACTTAAAAACTGCCAAGGCAAAGTCGAGACTCCCCAAAAACGCGATGATATTGCTGTGCTTATAGCTTCCATGGCGAAATCAGGAGATATCGTCCTCTCAATGGGAGCGCGGGATCCTTCCTTGCCTGCTTTTGCGAAAAATATCGCTGAAGCGATCGATAAGACTTAACAACAGGCTTGGCGCCCCTATTTTATTTTAAGTAGATGATTTCCAGTTCCTGCTCTTTTGCTTGGGCGTGTTCAGCAGCGGCTCCTTTTGAACGTTCCCATCCCGGAACCATGGCAATTATTTTTACAAGTCCGGATTTGAGCAGGCCAAGCCACACCCATAGGGCATCCTCGCCGGTATAACCCATTCTCTCAAGGTCTCCGGCGGAACTTGGGTTTATCACAGTGTCGTACTCGCCCGCTGCGTCAAGTTTGCGCGCATAATACTTCAGATTCCCGATATTCTCAGATATGGATTTGCCATTAGCCGGTGATATGGGGCCGGACAAATAACATGTTCTGGAAGGGTCCCTGTTTTCAAGATAATCATAGTAAGCTTGAAGCAGTTCCTCTTTATCGGTGAATTTTTTAGGTGCGAACAGCATGGTATTAGCCTATAGTCATAATAGGATTTTCCGAGATAAAGGCAAAGACTCTTCGAGTTTTTATACCATAATCTATCAGAGGGAACATGGTTGATATAAACATACATAATCGTTTGCGCGAGCTTGGGCATCTTATAGGCAATACACCGCTTTTTGCCATAGACCTCACCTTTAAGGGTGAAGCTCGCCGCATTTATGCCAAGGCTGAGAACTTCAACATGACAGGAAGCATCAAGGACCGCATGGCTTTGCATATCCTGCGCAAGGGTTATGAGCGCGGGGCGCTTGCTCCAAATGCTCCGATTGTTGAGGCTACAAGCGGCAATACCGGGATTGCCTTTGCATCTATTGGCCGGGCTCTCAGCCACCCTGTGACCATATTCATGCCTGACTGGATGAGCAAAGAGCGCAAGGACCTTATCCAAAGCCTTGGCGCTGCGATCAGAATGGTGAGTCATGAGGAGGGTGGGTTTGTGGCTTGTATCCGCCTTTCCGAAGAGTTCGCAGCATCTACTGCAGGCTGTTTCCTGCCCAGGCAGTTTTCCAATGACGATAATATTGATGCGCATATTCAGACCACAGGTCCTGAGATTTGGTGGCAATTGAGGTTTCAAAATATCATGCCTGATGCTTTTATCGCCGGGGTCGGCACAGGCGGGACTGTCATGGGTGTGGGCAGATTTCTCAAGCAGGTGCGTCCTGCTGTGAAGCTATATCCTCTGGAGCCTGCGAATTCTCCGACGCTGAGCACCGGAAGCAAGATTGGCAAGCACCGCATCCAGGGAGTCTCCGATGAGTTCATACCGCCGATAGTGCAGCTTAATCAGCTTGATGGCATTGTCAGCGTGGATGACGGGGATGCCATCCTTATGGCGCAAAAGCTGGCACGCGAACTGGGTTTGGGCGTTGGCATATCAAGCGGAGCGAATTTCCTTGGCGCGTTAATGCGGCACAATGAACTTGGGCCCAATGCTGTTGTTGTGACTGTTTTTCCGGATGACAATAAAAAGTATCTAAGCACTGATCTGATGCAGGAACAGCCCGTCAGGAACAATTTCCTTTCCAAAGATGTGGAGTTAAAGGGGTTTTGCGCATTGAAGCGCGCCTGCCATACTTGCTGCGACCCCAGTGAGTGCGCGGAAAAAATATCTGACATTGCCATGCCTCCATGCCCGCGCAGGGGTAAGCACTGCAAGTAGCCTACGGGGCATCAGGGACTTGATATGATTAAAATCATGGCGGCTGACACACGATGAAGCAGGAAAACAGGCTTGCCCAGCTGGGCTGGGACTCAGCGCGTGAGGCTGAGGCGAAAAAATATCAAAGTGAGGGCTTAAGTCCGGCGCGCGTGATCGAAGTGCACAGGGCGATGGTCAGGGTAGATACCGGCACTCAAGTTATAAATGCCGAATCTTCAGGCAGGATGGTCCATGACGCACAGGACTCCAAGGGTTTTCCTGTGGTCGGTGACTGGGTCATGGTCCATATTCGCGGTGATAGTGACCGCTCGATCATCCATTATATCCTGCCAAGGCGCAGTAAATTATCGCGAAAGGTCGCTGGCAAAAAGACCCGGGAGCAGGTGATCGTGGCCAATATTGACACGATATTCCTGGTCACTTCAGCTAATCAGGAATTTAACGCGAGAAGGATCGAGCGCTATATTACCACGATATATGAGTCAGGGGTATCAGCGGTCATAGTCATCAATAAGACAGATGTTAATAAGAACTATCAGGATATGGTCCTGGAAGCGCGCTTAGTCTCGCTCGGAGCGCCTGTTATTGCGGTCAGCGCGAAAACAGGTGAAGGCCTTGAAAAGTTAGACCCATACTTAATACAGAACAAGACCGTGGGGTTTGTGGGCTCTTCAGGAGTGGGGAAGTCGACAATAATAAATCGTTTGTTAGGTCAGGATATCCAAGAAGTCATGGAGATCCGGCAGGATGACGCTCATGGGCGTCATGCGACAATAAGCCGCCATCTCTTTTTGCTTGCGCGCGGCGCGAGCGTGATCGATACTCCGGGAATGCGTGAGCTCCAACTCTGGGAGTCCGACGAGGGCCTTTCCCAGGTGTTCCATGATATCGACGCGCTTGCCGAAGGATGCAAATTCCATGATTGCCGTCATGGGGATGAGCCCGGATGCGCTGTAAAGCAGGCTTTGGAAAACAACAGCCTGGATGAAAAAAGGTTTTTCAATTACTTAAAGCTCAAGAAGGAGCTTGCCCACCTTGAAAGAAGGCAGGGCGGCAAGCAGCAATCCAACTCTAAAAAGCGTTGGAAGGCGATACATAAATCCAAGCGCCAGAAAAAAAAATTCCTGGATAAATAGCAATTAAAAAGCTTTTCCTGACTTAATAGATGATTTCAGCGGACCATAGCTTTTGCAGGAATGTTTTCCACTTTATGAAAATTGGAAGGAAAACTCTACGAGATCCTGCCCCCTAAAGGGGACTGCGTTTCCATGAACTTGGAAGCTGAAACAAGTCCAGGATGACAGGGGGGCGGGTGCGCGGAGTTTATGATCCGCCTATATTCGCAGGAGCGCTATCCTGTAATGCGGGAACCAGACCTTGGAGAATCCAAGATTAGCCGCGATCCATTTGAAAGTGGTTTGCGAATAAAAGGCCACGTGTGCGCTATCTCGCCTGTAGCCCCAGTTAGCGAAATCAATGCTCTCATCCCATAGCCAGGTCATGACTGCGAGCAAACCTCCGGGATTCAGGATGGATCGCAAGAGTTCGAATTCCTTGCGGGGGGCATGGAGATGTTCTACTACCTCGCAGGCTGCTACAAAATCGTATTTCTGTGAAAGCGCGCTTGCGTCCGGGTGAAAGAAGGGGTCAAAAAGGCGGATAGGGTATGCTTTTTGACCCAACTTATGTGCGAGCACAGGTCCTGTGCCTGAGCCAAAATCAAGGCCGCTTGCTCCGGGCTTCACGTTTTTGCAGATTTCCTGAAAAAGCGGGTTCACGAATTCTTGGTATCCTGAGTCATTGATATCGTTTATGTGTTCGAGATAACGCGCTTTTTCTTTGTCCGGCGTGAGCAGGCATGATGGATGCAAGAGTAATAGTTCGCAAATCGGGCATCGGTAATAAGGCTGATCGCGTTCTTCAAGATAAAAAACGGTTTTAGGATTCAAGCAGAGAGGACATGGTGGGATTTTTAGAATCAATTCTTAATTTTGAATTCTTAATTATTAATTACGGAAATATCCATGACACGCAGTGGCATTGTTATTTTGCCATTTCAACCAGGTATGCGATCGCGAGCTTGGCGAAATTGGTTGAATGGCTGGCATTACCTCCGCAATTGGCAAGGGTGTCGCGCGATGTGTGGATATTACCGTTCATGCCATCCTTAGCCGTTTCGAACGGCGTTGAAGCCGCGAATCCCTGTTTGGTCCATGAGGCATGGTCTGAGCATCCGTATCCGCACTCTGTCCAGCCCCAGGGCACATTCACATATTCATCAATAAGATTGCCCATGAATGTATTTTGAGGCCGGCTTGTATTATCAGAGAGAAGGTATATATCATTGGGGGAGCCTTTGAAATTGGTCATGTCAAAGTTGGCCATGCCCACCACATTCATCCCCTTGGATCCATATTCCGCGGCGATCTCCCGGGAACCTCTTAAGCCGACTTCTTCCGCTGCAAATCCCATGAGTTTTATGGTTTTCGATGGGTGATAACCTGACGCCACTATGACCCTTAGGGCTTCTGTAATAACCGCAATGCCTGAACCATTGTCATCAGCTCCCGGAGCGCGTGAATCCTCACCGCCCCACCACCCGGATGTTGAATCTGCATGGCCTCCGATCACCACGACTTTGTCAGGATCTTTCGTGCCCTTGATCGTGAGAATGATCGAATCCTGAGGGAAACTTGAGTGATTATAGAGCTCAACATCGATATCAGGCCTTTTCTTTGCGATATCGCCCCAGTGCGCTGCTATCCACTTGGAGGAATTTATGCCGTAAGAGGAAGTGTAGTAGCGATTATAGAAGCTTTCCAGTTTCGTGATGGTTGCTGAAATATCTTTTTCGCTCACTTGGGCTACCATGGGAACGATTTTTTCCTGTTGATCGATCGTATATGAGATCTCAGGCGCAGGCGCGGGAGTCGCGTAAAGGTCTTTAAGGGCTTCTTCCTTTGAATCATAAGCAAAGAATCCCGGAGCGCGCTTGTATGTTGCGAGCATGAAATCAACGAGTTCTGAAACCGCGCTTAGGCTCGCGGAAAAAAGCGCTTCTCCGACCTGATTCGTGATTATTTCACCTTCTGAGAGCCTCAAGGCCTCGCGGGCTGACTTGGCTTCGTTCTTGTCCATGATTATCCAGACGTCAGTATCCACGTCTTGTTTATTTTGATCTGGTGTTTTTTTGATTTTTTTGGAGCTGGTTTTGGTTTTTTCGGCATTATCGAAGAGAAGGCTCAGATCTTTTGAATGGCTGAAATCCTTGGCTATTGACGGTGCCCAGATGAGCCAGGTCAACATACTTATAAGGATAAATGAAAAACTTATACGCATAATTTTTTTGTTCATGTCCTCTCCTAAGTGCTCTGGTTGAGCGGGTCTCTCGCAACTATAAGTACTTTATGATTTTATTAACTTAATTTCAGGCCATATCAGCCATGATCCAAGAGCGCAGGCGCGGTAAATATTTTTGAACCATTATCGCGCGCAAAGCATCTGGGTTCCGGGGACACCATGCTCACGATGACGCGCATGATGTCCCCGTGGGTAAATTAAAAGATATTATGGTCGCTGATCACGGCTCGGCAGTATCACGGCAGAATCCAATGCAAAATAATTCAGGTTTTATGCGGCCATGATCGAACCGATCAAGGTCAGCGTGAAACTTAAATAATTTCCCATATTCGCGTTTAATCGCGTAGAATTAACTAGGGCGTCTATTTCTTTGGATGACATACGGATCAGGCATGGCCCCTTTTTCCATTGTTTGCACAGGAGGTTAGTCTTATGAAGAGTTTTTCTTGCATCTTGCTGTCAGGTTTTTGCGTTTTTGTTTTACTGAACAGCCCGAAAGCTTTCGCAAGCGAGAAGGATGTTAAAAATTCCGTGGTTCAGTTTTTTACGGTATCTAAAAAGCCGAGTTATTATCAGCCCTGGGATACCGGGTATCAGCAGAATTTCGGAGGATCCGGATGTATCATAAAAGGAAACCGCGTGATCACGAACGCGCATGTGGTCAGTGACCAGGTTTATGTCCAGCTTAGAAAAGCCGGGGAAACCAAAAAATATACGGCTCAAGTGGAACATGTGGCTCATGACAGCGAGGTGGCCATTTTAAAAGTCGCGGACCCGTCTTTTTTTAAGGGTACAAAACCGGTTGAATTCGGAGCTCTTCCGCGCCAGAGAGACAAGGTAGCTGCCTATGGCTTCCCTGTCGGAGGAAATGATCTTTCCATAACCGAAGGAGTCGTGTCAAGGATCGAGGTGCAAGACTACACTCACTCAAGGAGGGATCTACTCGCGATCCAAACTGATGCTGCGATCAATCCCGGCAACAGCGGAGGGCCGGTTTTTAAAGACGGAAAATTGATCGGGATCTCTTTTCAGTCCTACAGCGGCTCCGACGTTGAGAATATCGGGTATATCGTTCCCATAACACACATCACGCGTTTCCTGGAAGACATCAAGAACGGCGCTTATGACGGAGTTCCGGACTTAGGCGTTTACTGGCAAAAACTCGAAAGCGAGAGCCTCAGGACTTTTTATAAACTCAAAGAGGGACAAAGCGGAATTTTGATAACCAGGGTTATCTATGGCGGCAGCGCCTGGAATATTTTAAAGGAGGAAGATGTCATTGTATCCGTTGAAGATCACCGTGTCGCCAATAACGGCACTGTTTCTTTCAGGAAAGACGAGCGGCTTTTATTTTCCTACCTTGTACACGAAAAACAGTTGGGAGATAAAGTTAGTTTAAAAGTTATCAGAAAAGGCGCCGTGATTGAGCTGGTCATACCGCTGAAGAAATTTAAACTTCTTGTAACAGGCCCGCATTATGACAAGCAGCCCACTTATTTTATCTATGGCGGGCTTGTGTTTATGCCTCTAACCTACAATTTCATGAAAACATGGGAATGGGAGGATCTCTATCCCAGGTTTAAGTATTATCTGGATGAAAAACTGCCTTCTCCGGATCAAAAGCAGATAATCATCATAAGCCAGGCTCTTGCGCACGATATCAATGTGGGTTATCATGGGATCGATCAGGTTGTGGTTGAAAAGATCAATGGTAAGGCTATAACGCGGATGCAGGATGTGATAAAGGCCTTTGAAAAACCAATGGGCTCATACCATGTCATCGAGATCGACGCTCATAACTATTCCGGAACAAGAATTGTCCTGAATGCTAACAAGACTGATGAGGCAACGAAGCAGATATTGGCGCAATACAGGATCGCGCAAGATCGCTCGAATGATCTGAAATAACAAGAGGGGATCATAAAAAGTTCGCACCGATGAAAAATAACACCGGCGCGGTTGTCTGCAAGAGCGAGTATCTGGGTAAGATCATTTTTGTTGGCCGAGGATTTTTATGATCCCAAAGTCAGCGCTTACTCATATGAAATAATTTACCTTGGCCGCCCGGCGCAGGAGCCGATACGCACTTTCCAGGCGCGCAAATACCTTAACAGGAAAAAAGCCAAAAAAAGAATGGAAAAAACAATGAAGGGTCTTAGATCAGCCGGGGTCAAGATAAAGGATTACGGGTTGATCGAGAGGCAGGATTACTACTCATTCTATGTTAAGTATGCATCCGAAAGGACTGCTGAGCGAATAAGGAGTTTAAGGACTTATCCGGGATACAAGATCGCTCAAAAGAGAAAGCATGAGCATGAAGAAAAGCTCAGGCGCCGAGGATGCAGCATAATACTTGCGGAAAGCTATGTTGATCCAAGAGTGAGCGAATATATCTACGAGATAGCCTATTTGCGTTAATTAAGCCTAAAATAACCATTCTGAGCCGGAAGCAGGCATAAGGCTTATTATTCTTTGCTAGTATGGAACCATGATCTGGCTCGGCATCATTCTTTGCATATCGCAGTCAGCGATACTTTCAGGATTAAATCTTGCGTTTTTCAGCGTGGGGCGCCTGCGCCTCGAGGTGGAAGCGGCATCCGGCAATGAGCGCGCAAACAAGATCCTGGCTTTAAGAAAAAACTCTAATTTCCTGCTTGCCACGATATTGTGGGGCAATGTTGCGGCCAATGCGCTTCTGGCGATACTGGCTGATTCCATAATGGCGGGATTTTCCGCATTCATATTCTCAACAGTGTTCATCACGTTTTTCGGGGAAATAATACCGCAGGCTTATTTTTCCAGGCATGCCATGCAAGTGGCTTCCGCCCTGTCTCCTGTTTTAAGGGCTTACCAGATACTTCTTTTTCCAATGGCATTTATAACAGCCAAACTTCTTGATTGGTGGATAGGGCCTGAGGGCACCATGTATTTCAAGGAAAAACACCTTATTGAGCTCATAAAGAAGCATATCGCATCCAGAGAAATAGACAAGATGGAAGGTATAGGAGCCTTGAATTTCCTGGCTATTGATGATCTGCCTGCGTCGCAAGAAGGGGAAATAGTGGATCCAAGAAGCATAATAAAGATGCAGTTCAAGGATAATCATCCTGTTTTTCCGGCATTCAAGCGCTCAAAAGGCGATCCATTCCTGCGTCTTGTGGAATCCTCCGCAATGAAATGGGTTGTTTTTGTTAATGATTTCGGGGATCCAATCTTTGTTCTGGATGCTGACGGGTTTTTAAGGAAAGCCTTGTTTTCGGGCGCGCCTTTTAATCCCATGAATTTCTGTCACCGCCCCATCATTATTAAGAGCCCAAAAACGCCTCTCGGAGAGATACTCCATCGATGGAAGATAGGATCATGCCTTCCGCATGATGATGTGATCGACGCGGATATTATCTTAGTCTGGGATGAGCACAAGAGGATCATCACGGGTTCTGATATTCTTGGGAGGCTCCTGCGCGGCATTTCAGGACGCGACGAAGCCTGCGATATCCATCCGCAGGGCAAATAAGCTCTTATTCACAAATTCCTAAATTTATATTGAAGTTAAGCCTAATTGCCTGTATCCTTGTCATGGATACTATTTTCTGTTCCTCTATGTATATATGAATAGGAGTATTTTGTTTGTGGAAAAATGTTTTCCAAAACAGGGGTTCTGGATGAGCGTAAAGTTGATATTATTGTTATTGCTTTTCACGTTGGTGACCACTAACAGGGTCCATGCTCAGCAGGAAAACCTTCCTGAACTTGAAAGCACAGCAACGGATTTTGATGAATTTGATGATGAGTTTAATAATGAAGCCGAGAGCGCTCAAACAAAAGAGGCGCGTGATCCCTTGAGAGGTTTTAACAGGGCCATGTATCGCTTTAATGACAAGATGTATTTTTGGCTCGTGAGGCCCATAGCCAAAGGGTATAGAAAGGTCTTGTCTGTCAAGATACGCACTTCGATCGGCCGCGCGTTCCATAATCTCGCATTCCCTATCCGTTTTGCCAACTCAATACTGCAGTTCAATCTCAAGAAAAGCACAACAGAGCTCGGACGCTTTGTGGTCAATTCCACCGTGGGAATAGGCGGGTTTCTTGATCCTGCGGGCAAGCACCTGAAGTGGTATTCCTTTGATGAGGATTTCGGGCAGACGCTCGGATATTACGGCATAGGAGGCGGTTTCCCGCTTGTTTTGCCGTTGCTCGGGCCCTCGAATCTGCGTGATGCGCTGGGGCTTATCCCGGATCATTTTGCCAAGCCATTGAATTATTACGCGTCATGGGAATTGACTTACTCTTTGTCAGCCGCGGAAGCGGTGAATAGGGCATCGCTGAGCATGGGCCGGTATGAGAGCCTGAAAAAAGACGCTTTGGATCCTTATACTTTCATGAGAGATGCTTATAAGCAGAATCGTGATAAAAAAATAAAGGAGTAGGTATATGAAAAAATTATTTATAACTTTGTTCGCGCTGCTTTTTCTGTGCCAGCCATTAAGAGCTGATGATGACGCAAAGGCTGTGAGCGTGCGGCTGAAGGTTTCAGTCAGCGCGATACTGGAGATCCTTAAAGACAAGGGAATGAAGAAAGAAGTCAAAAAAGATAAGGTCATGGGGGTCGTAACCCCGTTCTTTGACCTGTCCTTGATGGCCAAGCTTGTGCTTGGCAAAAAGCATTGGCCCAAGCTCAGCAAAGACCAAAGAAAAACATTCACGGACCTTTTTATTAAGCAGCTTCAGGCATCCTATTTCGACAAAATGGATCTCATGTCCGATGAGACAGTGGAATATGGGGAGCCTGTAAGACTGAAAACAAAATTCCGCGTGCTTACCCATGTCATTTCCAAGGATCAGAGAATAGAGATCGCTTACAAGTTCTACAAGAACAAGAAGGCGTCAGACCCGAAAGAGGCATGGAGGGTCTATGATGTGGAGATCGAGGGCATAAGCATCGTGAAATCCTACGGGTCGCAATATGACCAGTTTTTAAAAGACGGCGCCATAAAGGGGCTGTTCATAAAGATGGAGGAAAAGATAAAGGGTTTTAATGAAACGCCCAAGAAAAAAGACGGTCCAAAACCGGACGCAAAAGAAGAGCCAAAACCCGATAAGGAAGAATAGTTTAAATGCAGAAAAGACCCTTGCTCGCCCGATTATACGATAACAGTATTTTAAAACACCCTAAGTGGGCGCTTGTGTTTCTTTCTGCTTTTCTCGCGTTCTCCTGCTACTGGATCAAGGATTTCAGGCTGGACGCATCCACTGATTCCCTGGTACTCGAAAGCGACGAGGACCTCAAATACAGCCGTGAGATCAGAGACCGCTACAAGGCGAACGTGTTCGTCATCGTCACTTACGCTCCGAAAGACGAGTTATTCTCGGAAAAATCCCTTAAACATCTCAAAGATCTGCGCGATGAGTTAAAGAAGCTTGAAAGAGTGTCTTCGGTAACGACCCTGCTGGATATCCCGCTGCTGCAAAATCCTCCAGTGCCTCTTAAAGATATCCGCAATAACATAAAGACCCTGGAATCAGATGATATCAACAAGGAGCTTGCGATAAAAGAACTGCATGAGAGTCCGCTTTACCGCAACCTTATCGTAAGTCCGGACCTGCGTTCATCCGCCATACAGGTCAATTTTCATATAGATGAGAATTACATGAGAGCATTGAATCGCAGGGCGAAGTTGCGGGAGAAAGAGCGCGAAGAGGCCCTTTCTATTGAGGAGCAGGAAGAGTTAAAGCTTGTGTCAGCGGAGTATGACCGGCATAAGGAGAAGTACCGCGTGGATCGGCATGAGGATATAGCTTCTATCCGCGGGATCGTGGATAAATATCGAGCTGATGCCAGTCTATACCTGGGCGGAGTGCCCATGGTCGCTGATGATATCATTGTTTTCATCAAGAATGATCTGCGTGTGTTCAGTTTTGGAATGCTGTGTTTCCTTATCCTGGCTTTGGGCGTGATATTCAAAAGATTAAGATGGGTGTCATTGCCAATGCTTTGCTGCGCTTTTTCAGTCATCACAATGCTGGGTCTGCTGGGTTTAAGCGGATGGGAAGTGACTGTTGTTTCGTCGAATTTCGTTTCTTTGCAATTGATATTCACGATGTCTTTGGCTATCCATCTTGTGGTGCGGTACAGGGAATTATTAAGGCTGCGCCACAGGCAAACGCACCTGGATCTGATACGCGAGACAGTGAGAACCAAATTCATTCCATGCCTCTACTCGATACTGACTACGATCGCGGGTTTTTCATCGCTTGTTGTCAGCGACATAGTGCCTGTTGTCAACTTCGGCTTGATGATGACCATGGGGTTATGCGTGTCCCTGATCGTGACATTCGTGTTTTTTCCGACATTCCTCCTGCTCATGCACAAACTCGATCCCCGCTCTGTGAAAGATTTCGGGCTTCCGTTCACGTCTTTTTTCGCGCGCGTGACAGAGAAGCACGGGCGCGTCATAATCATGGCCAGCCTGATGCTGGCTGTGATAAATATCACAGGCATCACAAAGCTTGAAGTTGAGAATAGTTTCATTGATTATTTCAAGAAACCTACTGAGATCTATCAGGGCATGAAGTTCATCGATCAGAAACTCGGGGGCACCACGCCGCTTGACGTGATCATTGATTTTAAGAAAGATACGAAAGAGACCTCGCCTGAGCCGGAATCAGCTGCGGATGATGAGTTCGACATGTTCGAGGAGTTCGAGGAGGAAGCCGGGGATTCGCAAAAATACTGGTTCACATCAGCTAAATTGGAGAAGATCGAGAGGGTCCATAACTACATGGAAGGGCTTGAGGCAACAGGCAAGGTCCTGTCTTTGGCTACCCTGTGGAAGATCGCTCTTAGGATCAATAATAATAGTCCGCTGGATGATTTCACGCTGGCTCTTTTGTTCAGCCAGATGCCTGAGAGATTCAAGAAAGTCGCTGTGAATCCTTATGTATCCGTTGAGCATGATCAGGCCAGGATAACCGTAAGGATAAAGGATTCAATGAAATCATTGCGGAGGAATGCTTTTTTAAATCAGGTGCGCTCGGACTTAAAAGAAAAACTCGGGCTAAAAGAAGATGAGTTCCGTTTGACAGGGCTCATGGTCCTCTATAACAACATGCTCCAAAGTCTTTTTAATTCCCAGATCCGCACTATCGGATACACTGTAGTGGCGCTCATGCTTATGTTCATAGTCCTTTTCCGATCATTTAAAATATCCCTGATCGCGATATTCCCGAATTTGTTGTCATCCTCGGTTGTGTTGGGAGTCATGGGATGGGGAGGGATTCCTCTGGATGTCATGACAATAACGATCGTGGCTATCAGCGTGGGGATCGCTGTGGATAATACCATCCACTATCTGCACAGATTCGAATATGAGTTCAAGAAAGATTTTAACTACATCAAAACAATGCACCGCTGTCATGGAAGCATCGGCAATGCCATGTATTACACTTCAATGACGATCATAGTGGGATTCTCGATCCTGGTGTTTTCCAATTTCATCCCGAGCATCTTGTTCGGGCTCTTGACAGCTCTTTCCATGGCAGTGGCCCTTGTCGCGGCTTTGAGCCTTCTTCCCAGGCTTATCATCCTCTTTAAGCCGTTTGGAACAGGGAAAATCTAAGGCCCTGATTATTTACGTGATTTCATTTTTGAGGTCGTTTGCATTGATTCTGCGCGGTAGCCGCACGCTATAGCGTACGATGGCCAGACTCTAGCACTGCTTTTCTAAACGCGGATATATGCTCCGGTGTTGTGCCGCAGCATCCTCCTATGATCGAGACATTCGCATTAATGAGCTCTTTGGCTTTTTCCGCCATGAACTGAGGGGATTCTCCGTATGCGACCTGCCCGTCTTTTATCTCGGGAAGTCCTGCATTTGATTGGATGATGATAGGAAGATCTGAAAACTTTTTAAATTCTTTTGCGATCGAGACCATATTCTCGATTCCATTTCCGCAGTTCGAGCCCACAATGTCCGCGCCTGCTCTTTCAAGTCCTTTGGCTGCTTGCTCAACCGTGGTTCCCATCACAGTGAATATTCCCTTGGGTGTGCAGTCGAATGTCATTGTCGCCATAACAGGGATTGCAGGGGAAATAGCTTTAGCTGCTCTAATAGCCAAAGAAGCTTCAGCCAAGTCAATCATGGTCTCAATGCAAATCAGATCAGCGCCTGAAGATATGAGCGCTTTCATCTGAATCTTATAGGAGTTATAGATTTTTTGCGGATCAGTATCTCCATAGGGTTCAAGGAGTTTTCCTGTTGGTCCGCATGAAGCGCTCGTGTATGCTTTGTTGTTTAACGCGCTTTTTACTGCTTTGACCGCATTGCTATTAATGATATCAGCCTTGTCAGCGAGTGAATAGTCAGCGAGCTTTAATGGAGATGCTCCGAATGTGTTGGTCTGGACAATGTTCGCTCCGGCATCAAGATAGAGCCTGGCGATTTCTTCCAGAACCTTGGGCTGCTCAATATTGAATTTTTCAGGGCAGTCTCCGGGCTTAAGTCCTCGCTCCATGAGCATTGTGCCCATAGCCCCGTCGGAGATCAGGATTTCCTTGTTTTTAAGGCGTTCTAGAATGTTTTGCATAGCTCTGGCATTGTTTGCCTGTGTCATGCTGAACTTGTTTCAGTATCTTAATTGAGATCCTGAACTAAATTCAGGATGACAGAAAGAAGCGCTACATGCTTAATAGTTAATTGCCGACCAGGGCGCCCTTCATGCGTTCTACTGCGTTTGAGGCGTCGAAAGCGTACATGTCTGCTTTGATCTCAGCTGCGTATTCCTTGCTTACAGGGGCTCCGCCTATAATCGTGCGGATCTTGCCTGAAAGTCCTTTTTCCTTTAGGATCTCAATCACTTTTTTCATAACAGGCATGGTCGTGGTCAATAACGCTGACATGCCGATAAAATCAGCCTTTTGCCGGATCGCAGCTTCAACGAACTTTTCAGGAGCCACATTGTTTCCAAGGTCGATTACTTCAAATCCAGCGCCTTTAAGCATAATGCCAACAAGGTTCTTCCCTATGTCATGAAGATCACCGTATACAGAACCTATCACTACTTTTCCGATATTGGGTACTCCGTCTTTGGCGAGCAAGGGCCTGAGCTTGTCGAGTCCCGCGTACATGGCTTTGGCGGCAAGGAGAACATCCGGCAGGAATATCTCATGGTCCCTGAATTTCTCTCCGATCACGTTCATGCCGGCTATAAGGCCGTTATCGAGTATCTGCTTTGGAGGCAGCTTCTGGCCGATCGCCTGTTGTGTGAGTTCTGAGACTTTTTCTTTCAGTCCTCCCTGAAGATTCTTTGATATTTCATTTAAAATTTCCATTTTTCCTCCTATCTCTCCCTTTAAAATAAAGTTCTTAACCGGTCAAAGCCGACATTCTTTCCCTGCAGCTTTGAGTCTTGCAATCACCGCAGAACGCATAACTGTTCTCAAAATCATGGATATCCTGATGGCCGCATACAATGACACCTGATACGGATTTTAGCGGGTTCATCAGATAGCTTTCCATCAGATCAATGCTTATTTTTTCAGGATGCAGAAAAGCGAATAATTTTTTCTGTCCGCTGATATGCCACCCGCAGTAACCCGGGCTGTATCTGAGAGCTTTGGATGAATGTCCTGCTTGTTTTTTCTCAGTAAGCCCGTTAAAAAACAGCGTTTCAATCGCCCGGGCGCAGTTATCAGCTCCGAGTGAGGCGGCGCTGTCCAGGATCGTTCCCACGACGAACTCATCTGCTTTAAATAGTTCCTCTATCTTTTGGCTTATTTTTCTGCCAAGAGTGGCTGCGAATAAAGCCATGCGGTCAGCTTTTGGAAATACCTGCGCGATCGGGGTTTCTTCCTCATTTTTGCCTTCTCCTTGAAAAATATCCGCAAAATCCGAGACAGGGATTTCGCGCATTATTCCGGTTGGTTTTGCCATGTCCAGGAATGTTTCCAGAGCCTTATTGATCGAAACGCTGGTGAGTTCCTGGATTTTGGCCTTATTTGGGGCGATCTCTGATGCCTGAAAACTTACTATTTCCTTCATACGATAGCGTAAGGCAGCTTTTCCATCTTGTGACGGCCGGCTTCTGTTTCCATGAGTTTGGTCAGCTCTTTCTTCGTGCTTTCGGGCAATTTTGAAGGCTGATATTTCTTAATAAGTTTTTCCACTTCGCTCTTGGCTCTTTGAGTAAGGGTCCTGCTTCCTTCTTCTTTCCATCTGGCGCTGTTCGCCCTGTCAATAACCGGTCCCGGGAAATAATGCTCTTCCTTCAGGTATTTGCGGCTGTGAGGAGAGATCAGGAGATGGCCTTCTTCAGCCATTTCCTGGAGCCTGGGGGCAAACGGGAAATCTTCTTTGGGTTCCATTCCTTTTATCAAGCGCAGGGCGATCCCGCAGGTCTCATTGTCAACAACAAGCTTTTCAAGGCTTTGGCAGGATTCAAAATCAAGCATGCCCGGTCCTGAGATATTATTTATGCCTGAGAGCGCTGCAAGAGCTGCTCCAAGGGAGGATTCCATTCCGGCCTGGGCATCAAGCTGCTTTGAGTCGCTCAGCGATATATAGGCTTGCGTTGGCAGGTTGAGATATTTGCCTACCTCATTATTGGCGCAGTCTATCATCTGGGTTTCAACCGCTCCCATGGGCGTTGTTTCAAACCTGATGTCAAAAGCAGCGGGAGAGCCGCCCCAGATCACAGGGGTTCCGGGATTAGTGAGCTGGCTTATCACGACTCCGCTTAATGTTTCGGCAGCATGCTGTATTACAGAGCCCACAAGTGTTACAGGGGCCATGAATCCGGATAAAGGCATGGATATGTATTCAACAGGTATGGAATATTTGGCGCAATCAACCACGTTCTGTGATGTCACATCACTCCATATTAGAGGTGATGTTGGGCAGCAGGAAAATATAGCAAGAGGCTTTTTCCTCAGATCTTCCCTGGAACCCCTGACCGCAAGCAGAAGGTCTCTCATGATGTTAAAAGCTTCTATTGTAAATGTTCCTGTTACCACGGGCTTTTCGCAGTGCATAAGGCTTAAATAAAGCCTGTAGCTGTCTGAGATCCTTTCATGCACATCACTTGGGATAAAAGCAGTGCTTTGAGATGCGATATTACCCAGCTGGCTGATGATCTTGGCGTAATTAACATAATCCGCTGATGTGGGCTTGCGTATTTTGCTTGTTTCACCGTCAAGGATATTGATCGCGGCTGAGCCAGGGGTGAAATGCACATTGTATCCTGAAAGATCATGGGTCTGCTTGCCATGAACATCATAAAGTTTAAATGACGACACAGCTGATTTGAGCGCCTTGTCTATTATGGATTGGGTCAAAAGCACATGGCTTTTGCCTGTGTCCACTTTTGCTCCATGATCTGAAAGCATGGAAAGGACTTGCTCATTGTGGATTGTAAGTCCTGCTTTGCAGAGGATATCTCTGGCCTCGGTCACTATTTTCTCGACCAACTCATCAGTCAAAAACTTAAGTTTCGGTCTCATAGTCGTTCTCCTTTAATAATATGTTTAACTGCACCCAAGAAATCCATTGCTATAATTGGAGTCTGAGCCAAAAAATATAGATTACCGTCGGGCAGGACTCCCCTATGCAGATGGATCCTAAACCGTTGTTAGTATACAGAATTTGAGATATTTAGGGGTGAAAATGCAATTAAAAATCTTATTTTTATGCAGTCTTATATTTTGCGCTGGCTGCGCTTCAGATAAAGCGTATCTTAATACGCTAATGCGGTTCGGTTTTCCCGGGCTGGTTGATACCAAATTGCACGAAAAATCCCTTACCTGGATGAAATCCCAGAAAATCCCGTCAGGCACAACTTTCGGAGGCTTTGATTTCAGTGGTTTATACAAAAGCTATGCAGGGGAAGACCATCCTGTTTCTGAGTATCTTGTTAAAACAGGGCGTATCTGGGTATATGACCAGGCTTTGGGCATATATGCTCAGCTTAAAGCGGGAGATCACAAAGCAGCAAAGCAGGCAGTGAATGCGCTTGTGGGAATCGCAAAAGTCGAGGAGGAAAGAGGATATAAAGGCCTCTGGCATTTCTTCTATAACACAGCAGGCAATTATTACATAGATAGGAGGGGGCCATTAGGAGCTAATCTTTGGGCGATCAATGCCATCTATGCCTATATCCTTTCTTCGGGAGACGCTACACATCTGGCATGGCTTAACTGGCAGGTCAAATCTTTTATTTTCAGCCAGCAAGTGCTTGATGAGGCTGACAGAAGATATGGATTGTTTCGTGCCGGCTATTATGGGGAGGGGGATTGGGCTGATAAGCCTGTTGATGAATACCCAGGGGATCCGAATCTTCAGAATGAACATGTTTTTATAGAGCATAATGCTGATGCAGCGGGCACGCTAAGACTTGCTTTTAGAGCAGTAAAGAAATTCAAGGTCAAGGATGATGAGTTCAGGAAAGAATTGATCAGAAGGCACGAACTGCTTATCAAGGGGATCATGAGCCTGTGGAAAGAGGATCATTTTGTGACTGCGATCGATCCTGACGGGGCTGTCAATAACAGCGTTGCTGTTGATAATCAGAGCTGGGTGGGAGCTGTTATCCTGCCTTATGATAAGGAAAAAGCCTGGGAGGCGATAAAGTATCTGAGAAAGCATTTTGCTGTGATCTTGGATAAGGGGGAGATGCTCAAGGGGAACATAAAGGATCCTGAGAAAAAATCCATCACATTCTCAAAGCCGGCAATGGGGCTGTGTTTCTTTAGCGCTGATTTCGAGGATCTCTACATAAAGCCCAATCCTGATTTTAAATACATGATCCAGCCTGAAGCTACATTAGGAGCTATAACATTCCTCAAGGTATTCATGGATGCTGCTGATGATCTTGAGCGAAAGGAGCATGTATGGGAATTCATGGAAAAGCTCATGGACGGCATGCACACTATTTACAAGGCCTATGGGGGCAATGCGCTTCCCAACTCAACTCTCAATATCGCGGATGTATTCCTGGACATGGGATCCATGAACGCAACAGCCACTTTCTCGGTTGTGGCAGATATCCTTAAGGGTGCGCCGGACGATGATTTTATCTATATAGAGCCTCCAAAAGAATTTACGGTCAATGGAGCAGTTCCGGATCTTAAATAGCAGGGTGTCCTCCTGTGGCGCCTGACACCGGGAAGGGGGCAGTCAGCAATGTTGCAAAAAAAAGAATGTCTGTTATATAGTGATAATCATTAGGAGGTGGCCCATGCCGAATAAAAGGATGTTAGTGAGTGTAGTGCTGTGTTTGGTGCTTTGTGTTGGTTCTGTAACGCAAGCGTTTTGCGCTGAAAGAAAGATGAAGAAGGGACATGGATTCATCGGAGGGATCGTCTCAGCCATGTTGGATAAGCCTGAGAAATGGGAGCAAAGATGGCTTATCGAAGAAGACCCTGCCAGTGAATGGGCAGCCGGGCATTGTTCCGGAGCTGAGAATGTTTCACATTGGAGAGAGCATCCTATCTCGGATGATAGTGATACGTGCGAAGTATCATATCGTTCATTCGATATGGTATTTCATGAGTCTAGTAACGGTGACATAAAAGGTGAGCTGGCGGTTGGAGATGAAACAAGATGCACGGAGACAGTGCAGTGCGGTTCTATAAAAGTTGAATGGCGCAGGCAAGCGAGAGGAAGTGGGATAATGGGAGGATTGGGCCAGTGGGCAACAAGGTCCATCGCAATACCCATCACATCCAAAACCAAATACATCTGGACAGTCAAAGGCATAGCTATCGATACATGGGCAGCTGAAAATTGCGATGAGGCGCTTGGTGTCGATGTTGCTTTTTGGGAAGCTGTTCCCGTTGGGGGAAAAGGCGGAGAATGCAAGGTCATGTACACGCAGGCCATTTCATTCGATACCGAAGGCGAGGAAGACAGTGCCAAGGACGGCGGCCAGATGCGCGACCAGCGATACTGCAAAGGCGCTGTGATCGACTGTGACTCGCTTAAATTAACCGTTCAGCAGCACGGAACAGGACTTATGGGCGGCTTGGGTGAGTGGGCAGTGAAGCATTTAGAAAATAAGTAAATAACTTATTTCTCATAAAAAAACGGACGGTTCTTAAGCAGGAACCGTCCGTTTTAGTTTTTATGTTTGTCTATATTTTGAACTTCCTTTCAAACCCCCTTATTTTGTTTATTCGGCAATTTTGTTTTTTAGTTTTTATTAAGAGGCCGTTTTGGACTCTTCGATTTTTATTGCCTGTGTTGCTTCTACTAGTATGTAACAGGAAACAGATTTTAGGAGTAGGGTCTATGGACCTAATTTGACAGGGTCCATGGTCCCAGATAATAAGTAACCGAAAGACCCTTCTTTTTTCATCTGCCACCGGGATTTGGTAGCCTCAGGCTTTAGCCTGTGTCTGCTTTGGTTTAAAATTCTGAAGAATCCTTTATTTTAAAAGGAGACCCCTCACCCGCGCTACGCTTGCCCTCTCCCCCAAAGGGTGAGGGGAAAGATGGGGGCCTGAGGTTACCAGCGGGGAAAGCGGACACAGGCTACCCTGTGGGGAATACCACCCTGTGGGGAATACCACAGGACTGCTCTGCTGAGACTGCAGGGCTGCTTCGCTGAAGACTTGAGGCTACCAGAGGGAGATGATAAGAAACTCGCGTTGGATATCAGGTTTCTGATCGTGCGGATGGGAGCCAGCGCAGGAGCGGCCAGCATGCTGCTATACATAGGGATGTGAGGCAAACCAGAGCTGCGACGCTCGAGTATGGTCCAAAAAAAGAAGAAAGCATCTCATAGCCCCAGGCTCCAAGCGCATTGGAAGTCCATGCTGCCAGGCTGAATACGCTCATAAATAACGCGAATGCTGTGGCTTCAGCGTGACGAGGGCATGCCTTGGCTAAAACATCCATAAGGCTTAAGCGCATGATAACCCCGAATGCTCCGAAGAGTGCTGTAAGCAGGATCGCGCTTATCTGTCCCCTGTATCCAATATAAAGAAGAGTCAGAGGAGCTCCTGCCAGGATGCTTATGCGCAGCAGGGATGTTGTCTTGAATGTGATCGCGTGGTTGAAAAAATTCAGTTTTTTGTTATAGATCTTCCAGAACACAAGGGCTCCCAAGGCTCCGGATATTCCTCCTACAGAGGTGAGGGCGCCTATGAAGATTTTTGACAAACCCAGAGTATCTGCCTGAAAATAAAAAAGCGCCGTGCCAAGGAATGGGGCGAAGCTGAACAGGAAAACAACAAGGCATGCTATCCAGAATGACTTGGCTGAGAGCAAACTTGACAAGCCTTGCCACACGAGCTTAATCTGATTTTTAGAGGTGCTTGCGGGTGATTCCGGAACCATAAAAGTCGTGATAAAAATGAGCAATGGGAATAATGCTGTGAAAGTGAATATTGCGCGGTAAGGAGCGTGCTCTGCCAGCCATCCGCCTCCTATTCCTGTTATAAACAAAGTTAAATAAAGCGTGCCGATTTGCGCTGCCTGGTAAGGGCCGGTTTTCTTTTCCTTTTGACCGAACTCAACCATGATCCCATCGCATAGAACATCCGAAAAAGCCATGCCGGTATTAACGATTGTAAGCAGTATTAATATGGGCCAGTACGCGTATCCCTGCATTATTGCCATTGTTGCCCATCCGGCTGAAGTGGTTGCTGAAGCCATTAATAAGTATGGAGCGCGTCTGCGTCCGCCCAATGGGAAAGAGTCTGTTATAAGCCCCAGAAAGGGTTTAAGCAGAAATGGCAAGGTCATCAAGGCAATGAATGCACCGCTTTGTGCTGCGGAAAGCATGAGCTTTTCCTTAAGCAGAAAAGCTATGGGAACATATGCTATCCCTACCATGCCTTGGGCAAAATAGGTGGCCATGAAGAATGTGTAGATCGAGCGTTCTTTGTTGTTTGGCATTATGATGGGCAAACAGTTTTGCTGATCTTGCGGCGCTTAAGATCCTGTTTCCTTAAGCAGCGCTCCTTGTCTTTAAGTTCCTGCCATACTTTTAATACTTGGGCAGCTGTCTTGATCCGTTTTTCCCCGAATACATGAGGATGCCGCCTTTTAAGTTTTAAAGTCTGGCTTCCAGCCACATCATAGATATCGAATAAACCTTTTTCTTTTGCCAATTGAGCATGCATGAGGATCTGAAGAAGCAGGTCTCCGAGCTCGTCTTCAATATCATGCCATGAACCGTGTTTGATCGCTTGCTCAAGCTCACGCGATTCCTGGCGAAGGAACTCGATAAGGGATTTGTGGGTTTGTTTCCTGTCCCATGGGCAGCCTTTTGGTGAGCGAAGGTGGGTCACGGTTTCGATTAATTCCTGTAAAGCCTGTTTTTTTCCCACAGAAAAGTTTACGAATTACAAGGGAAAGACGCTAGGAGGCAGAACAATGGAGTGAGTGAACGATGGCGCGAAAGGGATATCTGCTCTGTTCCTCTTGGTAGTCGCATGCTTTAGCGTGCGTCTTAAAAATGGGCAGAGGCGCCTTCTAGAATGGCGCCTATTCCCATTTTTCAGAGCGGACACACGCTACCCTGTGGGGAATACCACAGGACTGCTCTGCTGAGACTGCAGGGCTGCTTCGCTGAAGCATGCGACTACCAAAAACAGAAAGCAATACCGCGATTCTTATCTATCAATAATCGAGCTGTTTGAATTCGACGCCCGTATAGTAATGGAGGAGTATATCCTTAAAAGATTTCTTATTCTCAGCAAGGTTTGCTGCTCCGCCTTGGCACAAGCCTACGCCATGTCCCCAGCCGCCGCCGAATATATAAACGCGCTGAAGTTCCTTCTTGTTGTTATAGCTTGGGTCCAGCGCTAAGAGCACGCTCCTGGTCTGGCCTATGGCAAGGAGTCTTTTTAGCTCATGCTCCTTCCTGATGATGACCCGCCCCTTACTTCCGATGAATTTTACTCCCAGGAGATGTCCGGAACCTATTCGGCGCACAGATTCTACGTGCAGCAGCTTCCCTATGCGCGCTTTACGATTGACGCGTTCCTGGAGTTCTTTTCTGGAAACAGACCATATCCATCTTGACGATGCCTTGTGCACATGTTTGGATGCGGCGCAATGGATAGCGGGTTTTCCTTTTATCCAAAAATCCATCTCCCACGGGGAGCTTGGCGCCTTGCCCGGACCATCGAACACTCCCTGCAGATACGGCGCTCCCCACCAGCCAGGGAGTTTTGAGGCTGTTATGGTGTGGCCTCCGCAATTGGCATGGTAAAGGGCGTTTATGGGTCTTTTTTTGTGAGTGAGGATAATACCCCGTGTTTTATTCACGGCCCTTCTTGCTTTGGGCCTTTCAGAAGTTATCCCGGCATACACCTGACAGTGCTGGGTGTCACATAGGTCGTAGGGATGTCTTTTGTGCATCATATTGCGTTTCTTGCGGAAAAGCGTATCTGTTCTTGCCACAATAGCTTGCGCTTTGAAAGCTTCCGGTGGAGAGGAAATAGGCATCTCAGAGGGTAGAACACTGTAAAGATATTCCTCGACCACGATATCATTGACCATGATGATGCCGGCGCGTTTGTCGGGTATTATCTCCAGCAGGTCCCTATATTCCCTGTCCTGGGAACCTTCCCATGAAAAGCCATGGCCGAATTTCACACCATGCACAAGGATCGTGCTGGTGGAAGTTTCAGTCTTGATAACGATCGGACCATTGAATCTGACGGGAGATTTTGATTTTGGTTTATGTATAAGGCAGATCCCTGTTTTTTTAGATCTCACTTCAATGCGCCAAGCTTCATGGCGTTTCCCTCTTGTTATGATACTCCCGGTTTTTTTGTCATAGATACGGAAGGAGTCTCCTGCCATGAAAAGCAAGCCCGCCATGGGCAAGGGCTTGCCGGCAACCGAAGCTCCAAGGCCTATCCTGATCCTTGGCAAGCTCTCACGATTCTTGGCAAGGGGAACAGCGGAACCGCTGAATTTCGATGATGCATTCTTGCTGAATAGCTCTCGGCCGGTAGCTATTACAGCGTCAGTTATGGCTTTTATCTGGCTCTTGCTCTTTTTTACTTCGGGATGCCGCGTGTCCACTTTTTTTATCTCCGCGTATTGCCTGATCTCCTCATCGCTTTGTTTTAGCTCTTTAAACGTTCCGGCAAGATGGACGCGCGTTTCAGCGAATGCAGGATCGATCTTGAGCGCCTCCTTGTATGTTATTTTGGCTTTGTTCCATTTACGTTGAACTTCGTAAATCCTGCCAAGGTCAAGGTAGGCAGGGAGGAAATGGGGGGAATCCTTGATGAATCTGTTGAGTGCCACTTCAGCCTTGCTGTATTCTTGTGAGCTTGCCAGGGAAGCTGCGAATGCATAGATAGAGAGCGTGCCCGCAGAGAGCGCCAGAGCGTTTACAGCGTGAGTCTTCGCGGAAGTGTAATCAGCCTTTAAGTATGAGAACCATGCCAACTGCTCAAGCACATCAGCGTCTTTGGGATCGAGTTCGTGAGCCTTTATGAGCACGCTGATCGCTTTCGTGAGCTCGCCTTTGTCACGATGGATCACGGCCATATTCTTTAGGGCTTGCGACCTTTTGTTTGTGCCTGAAGCTACTTTTTTATATATAGCAAGCGAATCATCAAGTTTTCCTTGGAAATACAGTTCATGAGCTCTTTTAATGAGTTTTGAGTCAGGGTCAGCAGAGCACAGCCGGCCGCACTGGCAGATCAAAAGAAAAAAAATACTGATTTTCAGGATTTTTACCATGGCTTTGACCCTATTGATTTCCCTTAAGAGCCGGGATCGTTTCAGTTAAATGTCTTTGAATTTTGGCCTGCGTTTTTCCTTGGCAGCGGTGAAGCCCTCTATGCATTCAGGGGTTTTAAGGGCTGTGAGGAATTCCTCGCGGCTTTTGGCGATCAGGGCGTCGAGATTACCCATCTGGCACTCGATGTAGCTTTTTTTGATCGTTGCGTAGGCGTTTGTGGGGAGATCCGAGAGTTTTTTGGCCAATGCCACGGATTCAGCCAGAACTGTTTCCATGGGAACTGCCTTATCAGCGAATCCTCCTTCAATGGCTTCTTTTGCTTTCAGGGTCTTGCCTGTGAGTAGTATGTCTTTCACAAGGCTTTGATTTACGGCCATATGCGAGAGCCTGCTGATCATGATGCTTGTGGGGGTTGTACCGAGTTTTACTTCGCTCAATGAGATCTTTCCGTTCTCCTCAGCTATGTATCGGAAATCGCATGCCATTGCCACGATCCATCCTCCCAAAAGAGCAGCTCCGCTGATCACGGCGATCGTGGGTTTTGGGCAGAGCAGGATCTCGCGATAGAGATCCACTATAGACATGAATAATTTTTCGCGCTGATTCGGGTCAGGGTGGAAAAACTCATCAAGGTCAAGGCCTGATGAGAAATATTTGGGGATGCTCGTTGAAAGCGCTATAGCGCGCGTTTTTTTGTCATTCGCGAGCTGCGTGATCTGCTGTCTCAGCTGATCCATCATTTCAACAGATAGGCTGTTTGATGGCGGGCGATTGAGTTTTATTAAGGAAATTTCTTCGATATATTCATGCGTAAAATACTTTGATTTCAAGTCAGTCATTTTCCACCTCCGGTATATCTATGTCTTAATCATATTATTTTCTCTTCCATGAACGCAGCGCGTGGGTTACAGTCAAAGACGGATCCGTCATTCGCTCGAGTATACGGTTACCAAAGATGGGAATGTAAGAGCTCTTTGCCTACAGTAACGCCCAAAGGCCGAACGCAGCCATCCCTATCGCGATTCCCATTTTAACCGCATTTGCCACGATACGGGCCATGAAAGCTCCCAGGCCTGAGCGCCAGGATTTTTTTGCATCCTTGTTCAACAGAAACTCCGCTGAAAAGGCTCCTACAAAAGACCCGATAAGCCCGCCTGCGAATAGCCCGATAATGGGGAATATGCTTCCAAATAAGAATGCTCCTGCGATCCCGCCGATGATCGCGCCCCATGCTCCGCCTGATGAGCTTCCAAAGCGTTTTGCTCCAAAGAAATTGACCAAAAGCTCCAGGAGCTCAGCCGCAGCGCTTAGTAAAAGCAGGAAGAGTACTGTCCACAGGGTAAGGCTTGCAATAGGATGCAGGGCAATAGCTCCTATGATACCCGCGCATACCAGGAGTATTCCCGGCAGGCCCAACGCGATCAGCAGGAGACCGATTAAAACAGATATAAAAAGCAGGGCAAAGCTTACGATGATCATCATTTCCACCACATCACTCCGGAGTCCGCGACTTTTTTGGATTTTTTCAGGATCGCATCTACCTGCTCTTTCTTGAGAGGTTTGAATTTCTTGACAGATTCCACAGCTTGATCTATTTCGCTTGTGCTTTTAAAACCTACGATCGCTGTTGAAACAGGAAGACTGAACCCGTAATGAAGAAGCTCATCCAGGGTTAGATGTCGCGGTTCAGCTCCTGCTGCCAGGAGTTTCATATTTATAACCGCGATTTTTTTCTTATTGGCTTTTTCTATTACAGGCTCAAATGAGGAGATATGATGGTCCGCGGCGCCAAGGGGGATCAAAACAGTGTCAAAAGGATACATATCCAGGGCTTTGCTGATTACTTCCGGGTCAGTGTGTCCTGTTATACCTATAAAACGCGCATATCCTTTTTTCTTTGCCCATTGGGCTGTTTTTATGGAGCCGTTTTTTGATAATGCGCTTTGAAGAGATGACATTGAATTCACTGAATGTATTTGGACGAGATCAGGCTCGGTTTTAAGATTTCTTAAACTTTCCTCGAATTCCTGAGTTGAGGTTTTGCGGGTACGTTTCAATATCTTTGTTGTCAGGAAGATCCTTGTTCTGAGTTTCGGCGTAAGAGCCGCTCCGATTGCAGCTTCGCTTGAGTGATGCCCGTAAGTGCTGGCAGTGTCAATGTAATTTATACCCTGCTCTATTGCGTAGGTCACGACTTTTGAGGCTTTTTTGCGATCCATATGAGAGATCGATCCGCCTCCGAATCCAAGCAGGCTTGTTTTCCATCCTGTTTTGCCAAGTTGCCTATGCGGCATTGAAGCAGTGTCCTTGATAGCAAACAGATTATGGGTTCTGGCCAGAAGGGCTGAAGCTGCGATTAATTTAAGGAATTCTCTGCGGGTTTGTTCCATATGCCTGGAATTATCCTAGCACTTCCCAGATTCCGGTGCCAGGCACTGATTTAGCGCGACATTTTTGCCTTAACTCACATATAATCTTTTATACGTATGGCAGTTAATAATCTATCTAAAGATCTGCGTCAATTTCTTGTGCTGCAAGGGGCTAATCTTGTTGGATTCGCTGATTTAGGGCTATTGCCTCAAGAAGTTCGGCATGGTTTGCCCTATGGCATAAGCATTGCCATAGCTTTGAGTCCAAAGATCGCCTCATCAATGGACCTGGGCCCTACTCAGGAATATAAAAAAGAATATGACAGGATAAACATGAAATTAGGCGAGATCACTGAGGCTGGCGCCGGGTTTCTTGAGAATCTCGGACACAAAGCAGTCGCAAAAGCCGCAACGCACTCAGAAATAGATTGGCGCAGTCTTTCCGTTCCCCTTGCGCATAAGACGATCGCTACTTTAGCCGGACTTGGCTGGATAGGCAAGAATGCTTTGCTTGTGACAAGAGGATTCGGGACAGCCATAAGGCTTGGCACTGTGCTTACTGATGCTGTGCTTGATGTTGGAAAGCCCGCGAAAGAATCAAAGTGCGGGGATTGCGCTGAATGCGGGTGGGTATGTCCCGGGAATGCGGTCAAAGGTAAGAACTGGAAGCAAGGGCTCGATCGTTCGGAGTATTTCAATGCTCACGCGTGCTATGGCGTCACCAGGAGACATGAAAAGCAAGTGGGTGATCTGATCTGCGGGATCTGCATTGCAGCGTGCCCGTGGACTAAAAAGTGGCTGAAAAAACCCTGAAATGATCTTGTGCTATATAAAGTGACAGGCAGCCATGTGGTCTTTATTGAAGCGGCGCAATGCAGGTGACTTTTGCCTGCAGACATCCGTGGCTTTTGGGCAGCGCGGATGAAAATAACATCCTGAAGGCGGATTAATGGGTGACGGCACATCTCCTTCAAGGACCCTGTCTCGTTTTGGCGCTTCAGGATCAGGAACCGGTATGGCTGCTATCAAAGCCTGTGTGTAAGGATGCAGAGGCTTCTTATACAGGTCTTCTGATGGACCCATCTCAACAATCTTGCCAAGGTACATAACAGCCACTTTATCTGAAATATATTTGACCACTGCGAGATTATGCGCTATAAATATCATTGTGAGGTCGAGTTCTTTTTTAAGTCTGTTTAGAAGATTCAGGATCTGGGACTGGACTGAAACATCCAAGGCGCTTACAGGCTCATCACAGATCAAAAGTTCGGGTTTTACGCTTATGGCTCTTGCAATGCCTATCCTTTGTCTTTGACCTCCTGAGAATTCATGCGGGTAATGATCGATCGCGTTTTTTGAGAGCCCCACTGAATCCAGAAGCCTCATTACCTCAGCTCTTCTTTTTTGATGATTTTTAAACATTCCATGGATAAGAAATCCTTCTTCCACGATCCTTCCAACAGTGAGCCTTGAGTTAAGGGATTCCATGGGATCTTGAAAGATTATCTGCATTTTTTTACGCAAACCCCTTAGTTTCTTTTGCGATACTTTTGAGATTTCATGTTCGTTAAATATGACTTTGCCTGAAGTCGGAGGATACAGATTGAGTAATGTTCTTCCAAGAGTCGATTTGCCGCATCCTGATTCGCCCACAAGTCCGAGGGTCTCGCCTTTTTTCACTTCGAACGACACATCATCAACAGCGTACACTTGTCCGATCTGGCGATAAAGCACGCCCCCGTGGATGGGGAAGTGTTTTTTTAGGTTTTTAACTGAAAGAAGGGGGGTCATAGGCCTTTATACTTCATTGATCCTTAAGCACCTTGCGTTATGATCCTTTGCTATTTCTTTTAATGGTATTTCTTCCTGGCGGCATCTTCCCTGCACATACGGGCATCTGTTCTGGAACCTGCACCCAGGGGGGATCTCAAAGAGATCAGGAACCATTCCATCTATCTCATTAAGCATCTTGTTACGCGGGGTAGTAAGGGTTGGCATAGAAAAAAGCAGGCCTTTTGTATAAGGATGCCTGGGATTTTTAAATATTTCCTTAATAGGCGCGCTTTCCACGACTTGACCCGCATACATTACTATCACATCTTTACACATCTCCGCCACAACAGCCAGGTCATGAGTGATGAATATTATGGTCATGTCATTTAATTTCTGAAGATCACGCATGAGCTTTAATATCTGAGCCTGTATTGTCACGTCAAGCGCTGTTGTGGGTTCATCAGCGATCAAGAGTTTTGGCCGGCAAGCAAGCGCGATCGCTATCATCACTCTTTGGCGCATACCTCCTGATAATTGATGAGGGTATTCTTTCATGCGTTTCTGAGGATCAGGAATCCCCACATCGCTTAAAAGCTTGACAGCTGATTTTGTTTTTTGGCTTGCGCTCATATCAGGGCGGTGAAGATTGTAGGATTCAAGAAGCTGGCGCCCGATCGCATATACAGGATTCAATGCGGTCATTGGCTCCTGGAAGATCATTGATACCTTGTTCCCTCGGATGCGGCGCATTTGCTGGGCAGTGATCTTTAAAAGGTCTTTGCCGTCAAAAAGGATCTCTCCATGCGGGGTTTGCCCGCTTGGCTTTGGCAGAAGTCTCATAATAGACAGGCAAGTCACGCTTTTTCCGCATCCTGATTCGCCTACTATCCCCAAGACAGAGCCTTTTTTAACATTAAAACTCACTCCATCAACTGCTTTTGCGCGGCCTTGTTCAGTGTCAAAGGTCGTGACCATGTTCTTGACTTCAAGGAGATTTACGCTCATTTCACTTTCCAATAGTCATTGATCTTAATGGTTTTACCTAAAGGCTCTCTTCTCTTAAATGCCCTCAAGGTCTCTTCCTTGACTTCTTTGTTAATCCAGAAAAGGCCGTAATCTGTGACGTATTCGTTCCTTTTTGTGAGATTTTCCGGGAACTCAACCCATTTCCAGTATCCTTCGCGGAAATATGGAATTGAAAATGTCGGGATGATCGCTCCGGTCTCATGTATCCCGGCTATGATCTTCTTTGAGAGAGCAGCACGCTCTTTATTGTTAAGGGAATTGCGGTAAAGTCCGATCAATCTGTCCATTTCAGGATCATCAGTGTTAGTAAAGTTGTTCGTCTGGGTTTTGTGCGCATTGACCGAGTGGTAAGATTGTCTGTATGCCGGACGTATGCCGGTTGAAAGTCCTCCCCATGCAACTTCATGTTTTTTTTCAAGCATTGCCTTGAAAGCCGCTGCGGAATCTAAGAGCTGGAGCTTGATCTCAATGCCTGCTTTTTTGGCTTCTTCTTTTATGACAACGAGCCGCGGAGTATGGCTGGGCCACCCATAGCTCATACGCACTGAGAATCGCTTGCCATCTTTCACTCTTATGCCATCAGGCCCTCTTTTGCCCCATCCTGCTTTTTTCATGTATTCATCCACTTTTTTCAGATCGAACTTCCTGGCCTTGATGTTTGGATTTGAAAATTCACCTTGTCCTGATGCCCAGGACTCAAGCCTTTCGTAATCATTGCGCAGCACCGCTTTGATGACCTTGCCGATGTTCATTGCATGGGCGAATCCGTATCGCACATTTTTATCCTTGAATATTTCCTTGTCCATGTTAATAAAGATCGCGTAATTGGGCATTTCGAGCTGATTGTAAAATTTTAGTTTGTGAACATAGCCCAGATCGACCTCTTTCATTTTTGATTTGATATGCCAGAATTGGGGTATTGTCATCCTGAAAGTATCAAGGTTCGCGTTCTTGAAATGCTCGAAAGCTATGTTATTGTCGCGGATCGTTTTGATTATTATCTTGTCAACATTGTAACGATATTTAAAGTACTTCTTATCTTTTGCCCACCAGTCTTTTTTTCTGCGAAACACCACGGAATGCCCCTTGTTGACTTCCGCTATATAGTAAGGACCTGTATTGGGAGCTATTTTCCAATTGTATTTTGTTACAAAATCCTCAGTCAGCTTACCGTAGTAATGCTTCGGAGAGGGGGACATGGAAGTCATATAAAGCAGGTCAGGCTTGGCTTTGTTCAGAACAACAGCGATAGTGTGGTCATCGAATTTAATGATCTTGTCAAAGTTCTCGGTGTAGTAGTTGTTATACCATGGAGCTGTGATTTCCTTGGAGCGCATGAATTCGAGTCTGTGTAAGTAATCATCAGCTGTGACCGGTGTCCCGTCAGACCATCGCGCGTCTTGATCGAGTTTGTAATACACTGTTTTCTTATCCTTTCCTATCGCCCAGTGCGTAGCAAGGGCCGGATACATATTCTTTGTGTTTGGATGCATTTCAGCGAGGCCAAGCTCAGCGTAGGTCAATTTTGCCTCATCAGTGATAAATCCCCTGAAATTCCCATTTGAATCAGGGCCGACTGTGCGCAAGGTCATGGGGAATGAGATAAGGTATCCTCTTATTACGCCTCCCTTCTGTGCTTTATCAGACGCGAAAGTCGGTTCGTTCGATGTCAGCCATTTTAGATTTGGCGGGAGTTTCGCGGAATGAAGCACAGCGCAGCAAAGAAGGATCGCCATAGCAGCAGTTAATGTTCTCATTTTATTCATAAACAGTATGTTTTTTCGGGTCGAATGCTTCGCGCACTGCTTCTCCTATGAAATTGACCAAAAGCAGAACTGCCACCATGGACGCAACAACAGAACTTGCTATCCAAAGGGCGCTTAAATTTTCTGTTCCTTGTCTTAATAGTTCGCCCCAGCTCGGAGTGGGGGCCGGAAGTCCGAATCCAAGATAATCCAGAGAAGTGAGGATAATTATGGAACCTGAAACCGAGAATGGTATGAATGTGACAAGAACAGCTATGGCATTGGGCAAGATGTGCACGAATATTATGCGCAGGTTGCTTGCCCCCAGGGCCCGCGCTGCCATTACATACTCCCTTGTTTTTTCTTTGTATGTCGAGGTGCGCATATACCAGGTGATCGTTGTCCATCCGAAAAATATCATGATACCCGCCAGGGACCCGAACGTAGGCACCATAATGGAGGAAACAATGATAATGGCATAAAGCTTGGGAATATTCACCCATATTTCAATGACCCTCTGGAAATAAAGATCGAATCTTCCTCCAAGAAATCCCATGAGGCAGCCTATTGTTACGCCTATCATGTATTCGAATATGAGCACTAATATGGCGAACGCTATAGCGGTCCTGAATCCATAAAAAAGACGCGCTAGTATGTCACGGCCGGTGTTGTCCGTGCCAAGGTAATGCTTTTCCTTTGTGGATGGTGGATACGGGGGAAATGACATGCCATCTTCTTTAAGATCGTTCTCATACGCATTGTAGGGCACTGGCGGCATGATCACAAAATCGCCCTTATTCTCCTGCCGGAACTTCTTTTTAAGTGACTTGTAATCAACTTCATATTCATAATCAAGCCCGAAATCCTTGCCTGTGTGTATCGAGCCATAAGTCGGGAAATACAGGTTTTCGTTATATTGAACAAGAAGCGCCCGGTTGTTCACCAGCATTTCAGCGCACGCGCATGCCAGGATAAGCAGTGAGAGGATTATAAAGCTGTAGTACCCTCTTTTGATCGAGCGGAAGCGCTTGATCTTTTTTAGGGTAAGGGGATTTATGTGCATACTTTTAATATTAAGATTGTCATTGCGAGCCCGAAGGGCGTGGCAACCTCAAACGTACGGTGACTTTGGGATTGCCACGCCCTTCGGGCTCGCAATGACAGATAGCTACAGCTGTTCATTCTCACTGGAACCTTATCCTTGGGTCAACGATCGCCACACAGATGTCAGAAAGGATATTGCCTGTAAGCTTTAGTAGAGATCCGACCACAAGTATTCCCATGACCACGGGATAATCTCTTTCAATTATTGATGTGAATCCTAAAAATCCAAAACCATTAATATCGAATATCTTTTCTATGAGGAATGAGCCCGTTAAAAGCAGGGCTATATTGTTGCCGAAGGTCGTTGCGATCGGTATCAGGGAATTTCGCATTGCATGCTTGAAAACCGCGCCTTTGAATGAAACGCCCTTTGCCAAGGCTGTTCTTACGTAATCTGACGCCAGATTATCCATTAAATTGTTTTTCATCATGAACGTCATGAACGCGAAACTTCCTATCAGATAACAGCAAAGAGGCAGGACCGCGTGGTGGAGCAGGTCTTTTACTTTCCCGAATGGGGTCAAGAACTCAAAATCATCACTTATAAATCCACCAAGAGGGAAAAGATCCCAGTGCGAAGCCATGAAAACTATTAAAAAACATCCAAGCACATACCCGGGGATAGCATAACCAAAAAACACAAGGAACGAGCTTGTATTGTCGAATGTCGTGCCGTGTCTTATGGCTTTGACTATGCCCAGAGGTATGCAAACACCATATATCAGCATCAGGGATGTGAGCCCAAAGAAAATGGAAATGGGAAAACGCTCTTTCATAATGTCCCATACCGGGTCTCCATAGCGAGTGGAGGTTCCAAGATCGCCTGTCAGAACTTTCCCAAGCCATTGGATATAGCCTATGATCACAGGCTTATCAAAGCCGTAGTATTCTTCAAGCTGCTTGAGCTGATCATCGGAAAGCGTGGTTCCGCCGATCCCGTCTGAGCGCTTCATGGAGTCCCCTTCCATTTGCTGGTATTGAGCGATCATCTTTTCAATGGGCCCGCCCGGAACAAAACGGGTTATAGTGAATACCATAAGGGTGATCCCGATAAAAGTGGGGATGATTAAAAGGAACCTTCTTAGGAAATATGTTCGCATGGTTAATATCTATGGTAGCAATTAAAAAAGAAAGGCTTTATCAGCTAATTCAATGCACGGAACAGGAGATGCAGGGGTCGTAGGCACGCACCAGCATCTCGCTTAAAAGCGTGATCTCCTTGTCGGTTTTGCCGAGTCGCACCATTTGGTCAGCCAGCTTGTGAAGATCAAAATGAATATTAGCGTGATTTTGCGTTGTGGGGATTATGCAGTTGGCTTTTATAATCCTGCCTTTGCTGTCTATCTTGTAGTGGTGATACAGGAGGCCGCGCGGTACTTCAACCGCTCCCACGCCTTCGCCTGCTTTTACTTTGTATTTTCTGTAAACATCTTTGTACTCGGTATTGAGTAGTGTGTTTATTATCGCCACTGATTCAAGCATCACATGATAACATTCAACCAACTGAGCGATATGGTTCATGAATGGATTGTGATTCACAGGCCTGAGCTTAAGGGAGCTCGCAGCTTCCTGCGCTTTTTTGTGCAGGCACCTGAAGTTATTGTTGATTCTTGCCAAAGCTCCTGCGGCGAATGAGCTTCTGCTTAGTTTCGTGAATTTGGATGTGCTGAAATCCACTTTGTACTCGTTTGTCATGGCAAGATACGCGCTCTCAGGCTTGCGCACGCCGTCCGATGATATAAGACTGCCGCCGATCCATGGATATTTTTTAATTCCCTCAAGGGACACGAATTCGGTTTCACGCTCAAAATCAGGCATTGCCAGGGGCTTAAATACTTCGAGCGCCTTAAGCATATCAGGCATTCTTTCCTGAATGTTTTTCTTAAGGGCGCAGAGCTGATTCTTAGTCGGAGCTTTGGCCAGTCCTCCTACAACAAGGCTTACCGGGTGCGTAGTGCGTCCTGCTATTAGATCGCACATGTCGTTTCCGAGTTTTTTAAGCCTTAAGGCTATTCCCACTATTTCAGGATGGGTTTTTATCAACGGAAGCACGCTTCCTACTTTAAAGAAATCAGGCGCTCCAAGAAAAAACACATGCAAAACATGGCTTTGCAAGGTTTCTCCATGTTTTGAAAGCAGGCGCAGATGTTCTGCTGCCGGAGATATCTTGATGTTCATGGCTCTTTCCACTGCGCGCAAGCTTGCCAGAGCGTGTCCTATCGAACAGATCCCGCAGATCCGCGAGGTGAGCATTGGGGCCAGATCATGGGACATGCCCTTAAGCATGGCTTCAAAGAATCTCGGGGTTTCCACAACAGCCCATTTGGCTTCCATAAGCTTGCCATTGGATATCTTGATATGGATGTTCCCGTGGCCTTCCACCCTGGTCAGATGATGGACTGTGATAGTTTTAGCGCGCTTCATTTTAACACCTCATTAAAAGCTCCGTAAAATTCCATTCTTTCCTTTATCTGATGCATATTGAATCCGCGTTGTTTAAGCATGCTCAGGAAAGAATCGTAGTTAGCATCAGGAGCAGGGCCTCTGCATCCAAGGCATCCTGTTCCGCCAGCAGGACATGGGGCCGTGCATCCTGCCCGGGTTATCGGACCAAGGCATATCTGATCCATATCAAGAACGCAAAGAGTGCAGTTTTGTTTGCATTCAAGACAGACAGGGTATTGTGGCAATTGAATATCCGCTCCTGTGACCACATCCACGATGATCTGCTCCACCTCCTTCTTTGATATAGGGCAGCCCGGGATCTCAAGGTCGACCTTAACGATCTCGCTTATTTTTTTTACCTTGGAAGTGTCTACCTTATGCTTGCCATAGACTTCCTTAATGACTTTCTTGAGAGGGAACTTGTTTTTAATTTGATTAACGCCTCCAAAGCATGCGCATGCGCCTATAGCCACAAGAACTTTTGCTTTTGAGCGTATGTCTTTGAGCCGTTTTATCTCATCATCCCTTGAGATCGATCCCTCTATCAAGGCGATATCGTATTCATCGCTTTTATCCGAGGAGACTTCCCTGAAGTTCACAATCTCAATGAGGGATAGGAAATCGGGCAATGTATCTTCCTTGTTCGCCAATTGCAATTCACATCCTTCACAGCATGTAAAATCAAAAACAGCGATCCTGGGTTTTGTTATTTCTATGCCAAGATGTTTCAAATCGCCTCCTTGAGGTTCATGACAGTCCAGTAGTCGAACACAGGGCCATCCACGCACGTGAAAGTCGAACCTACCATGCATCTGCAGCATTTTCCCATACCGCAGTGCATTCTTCTCTCAAGAGACACGAACATGCGGTTCATAGGGAGTCCAAGCGTGTCCAGGTGTTTACATACGAACTTGAACATTATAGGGGGTCCGCAGATTATCGCGTATGTTGCGCTTGGGTCTATTGTTATTTCATTAAAAAGCTTTGTTATGAGTCCGACGCGTCCCCTCCATTTTTTATCAGGTTTTTCAACTATTGTCATGAGGTTGAGGTGATGGACTTTTTCCCATTCCTTGAACTGATATGTGAAAAGCATCTGAGAAGGGTCTTTCGCTCCATAAAGTATATGAATGTCTTTATATTTATCCCTGTGCTCATTAACCCAGAAAATGGGCGCGCGTAATGGGGCCAGGCCGAGACCGCCCGCGATGAGCAGGATATTATGCCCTGCCATTTCCTCCATGGGGAATGAAGTGCCAAAAGGCCCTCTGATCCCGATTTTTGATCCTACTGTTGCCCTGTGGAGCATGTTAGTGGCGCGCCCGGCTTTTCTCACGCAGAGCTCGATGAATTCCGTGTTATTGCTTGAGCTCGAAATGGATATAGGAACTTCGCCGAATCCCGGAACATCAAGAAGAACAAATTGCCCGGGCCTGAAATAAAAAAGTTCATGCTCGTGAGCATCGAGTATTTTAAGGTGAAAAAGCTTTTCCATTGATGTAAGTTTGACGATATTTATGATTTCGCACTTATAGACCCTGTCTGTGCGCATGATGATTGTTTTGCGGTTGTATTGCGGAGGTTTTGCCATGAAAGGCTCAAGATTTATATCCTGCTTTGGTATTTTAAAACTCGGATTCATTTTACCGTCTCCAATCTGAGATCATTTATCACATCTTTAGGGTTGATTCCCGCTAAGCACGCTCTGCCGCATCTATTGCACCCGACGCATATCTGCTCATCAGCATTTTCTGAGAATCCCTTATAATGATGGTAGTACCTGTATTTAAGCCTGTCTTCCCTGTTGGGCCTGAAATTATGTCCTCCTGCCACTTGCGCGAAATCAACGATATTGCATGAATACAAATGGCGTTCCTTATGAGCGCTTTTTAAGCTCACGTCGATGTTCTGCTTGACGCCGAAGCAATAACACGTGGGGCACACCATTGCGCATGTCCCGCAGTTAAGGCATTTATCGCCCCACTTTTTCCAGATAGGGGACTTAAATTCAACATCAAGGAAGCTCGGTAATCCGGAGACTTCTACCTTGGTCTTAAAACTCCGCTTGATATGTTTTCTCCTCTCAATATACTTCTTGTCATCGGCCCTTGCGGGGTCGCTTGTTTTAACGTTTTTAAGGAAATTGAATGCTTTTGAGGAGAATATGGAAAGATAGTATTTGTCGCCTATGTCGGAGCAGAACAGATTGCATCCTCTGCGCACAGCGTGCTGGTTTAAGGAAGAGCAAAAGCAATCCGGCAGGGGCTCGTGATCCATTCCAATAAGAAAAGTGTTCTTGCGCCTTGTTATGTAATAAGGGGAAGGGTATGTGCCATGCAGGAATATCTTGTCAAGAATGGTAAGGGCGTTTATATCGCATGGTCTTAAACCCACTATTACCCGCGGGTTTACGCGGTATTTGATCTCCTGATCCCAGTCATTATCCTTGAAATTATATTGGGATAATTCTTCGCGGAACGGCAGAAAGAAATTCTTGATCGAATAGTAGGTGATAGTGTGATCTAGGTCCATCTCATCAAAGGACTGGACTTCCGCGAATTGATAAATGGGCTTGCCAAGGCGGTCAGAGCCGACTTTTTTGGGCCCTATGGTCTGGTTTTCCCCGATAAGACTACAGACGAACTTTTTGAACTCATCTTTTTTGATTGTTTTATAGATCATCGTTACCCCTTAAAATCATTCTAAAGTCATCGCAGCCCGTTGGGCGCGCAGTCCCGTAGGGCAGTCTCAGCAGAGCAGTCCTGCGGTATGCCCACGGGGCAATCTCAATAGCACGATAACTTTAAGACTGCTTCGTTATCCTGATTCTATCCAGGATCCGGCACAATAACACAAGAGCCTGCCTTCGAGTTACGTTTCCATAATAGCTTTTCATTCATGCATTTTAATGTGAATTCCAAAATTTCAGGATGACTACTTGCTTCCTGCTTTTATAAGGTAAATTATCTCGTGGATCGACAAATCTTTATTTGCGCAGAATTTTCCCTCTTTCTCCTCCCTCTTGATGGGGGGTGTTGGGTAGGGGTGATGAGGAAATTCCATTATCACAGGAGATCAGCATGATAAATAGAAAAAATCTGATAATCCCATTTCTCATTCTGTCTTGGGTCATATTATTGCCGACAACAGCTTTATTTGGATTGGACAAGGAGGCAAGGGATCAAGATGTTGATTCGCGTTTTCTATGGAAGCATGAGTTCCCGGGTTCCATCGAATATTTGGAATTGACCAAGAATGGATACATCCATGCGACCTCGCGCATCGGCACGAAGAGAGATGCTCCAAGGAAACGTTTCCTGCTTGATGGATCAGGCAAGAAATTCTGGGAGGGCGATCAATTTACCACAGCGCTCCTGCTTGATGAACCCCATCCTTTGATAATGGCGGTGAAAGAGCGTAATCTTGAGTTAAAGTCCATATCCAAGACTGGGAATATCAATTGGACCAAGGATCTGGAAGGTTTTCCTGCTTCAATTACCGGCAACACAAAGCTCAATGTCCTAATCCTCGTCATGATGGACAGAGAATGGTTTGCTTTTCCTGACAAACCCCATAATGCCGTGATCAAAGCGCTCAATGTTGAGACCGGAGAAGAAAAGTGGGAATTGCCCATAGGCAAGATCGAATTCACGGTGGAATCAGCCGGCGGCGATATAACTGTGCGTGACGATTATTTCCTGTTCGCCGGAGGCGGCAGGGCCTTGAAGGCTGATTTTGCTTCGGGCAAGATGGCTTGGGACATGGAGATACCTCTGGTGAGCCGATCTGCTCCGGTTTGGCAAGTGAAAGGTGATGACGCGTATTTTGCTTCCGGCGGGAGCCTGATGGCGTTTTCGCTTGAGAAGGGTTTTCTCTGGCACATGGAAATAAGAGAGGGCGCTTTTCCGACTGATGCGAAAATAACAGACAAAGGCTTTGTAGCAGGATTTTTTAAAGATAACAAGATGGATGTCGTACTGTTCGATAAAAATAACGGCAAGGTAAATTGGCTGCAAGAATTTAAGCACAAAACCAAGAAATATGGGCTGCCAAACTTTGAGTTTGCCATATCTGAGAATAATATCTATCTCCTTGCGGGCGGGACTCTCAGAGGGCTTGCCCTTGATTCCGGCGAGGAGATGATGGAGAAGGTCAAATTCAAATTCGTGGAATTCGCGGGCTTTAAACGAGTATGGCAGGCTAAGACCCAATTTTCCCTTGTGGGGGAGAGCACGCTTAAAACATTCTCATTGCGTGACGGCGAATTATTGCGGGAGAGGGTCGGATTCGTGAATCCTACGCAATATAAGTTGAAAAGCCAGGCCATGGCAGTGCAGCTCCTTGCCAGCCAAGGTGTGGCAACAGCGGGCCAGGGCATGCGTAAAAAGGCAGGGGAATACTCTGTTGGATCGTGGAACCACACAAGCCTCATGCAGGCGGCTGCAAGAGCTGATTCCGCTCAGCTGAAGAAGGATCATGAGCGCAGGATGAAAACTTACACAAAAGCAGCTAAAGCTGTGCGCATAAACATCAAGCAAAAAAATAATCGCCTTGACCCAAAGTATGAAAGATTCTATGGGAACCTCACAAGCAAATGGAAGATGACTTTCAATGTTGCTGCTGATGTGGATGGGTATATATGGGACCTGGAATCCGATAAATTCGTGAAGCATCCGGCCAAAAGGTCCAATACAGGGTGCTCAACCATTCTCATGATGGACCCCAAAAGCGAGATGGTTATCCAGGCTTACATGCAGATGGGCCTTTTCTGCAAGGATGAGCACAGGATAGAGGCGTATAAGTTCCCGCTTGAGTGGCAAGATGGGGGGAAGTGACTTGTCCGTGGCCTACATCCC
>JBHPMF010000159.1:0-2736 GCA_042563375.1 Elusimicrobiota bacterium
CGGGGTTGAAAGACCGCATTATGCTCTTGGGTTTAACAGCTCCAACAGGCTTAAGGTCAATAGAGAAGACATGGTGAGGGTATCTCGTGAAATAGCACGCAGTCTTCCGGGTTGGGGTATGCTGCAGGCATTTAAGTATACCGGCCCCATGGACGGGTTTGACAATGATTTTATCGCGGAAAAATCCTATGTATGGAAATTAAAGGAAAAGCTCAGGGTCAGCAAGCAAAAGGAGCATGCGCCTGTTCAAGAGGTAGACGTCGGGGAGCTTTTTAAATATCCTCTCTATTCGACGTCGCCTGTTAAAGACTTGGAATTCAAGGAGATCTCAAAACGCGAACTTTACAATAATTTTAAAAACCTGATTGGGAAAGGAGTATTGATCGAGGTCACGATGTACCGCACGGGCAAGTGGAAGAAAATATTAAAAACAGCATACGGAGAAACCGAGATCGTCGTGCACCCTGTGTGGGGGGAAGGCAGGTCAGTCAAAGGTATGCCTGCTTCCTGGCCGTTTCTAATGACGGAAAGATTATTTGATCAGATACCAAAGGAAGTCGGTCCGTTTCCAAGGCTTAGAGTGATACTTAAGTGTGTTGTAAATGAGCGGGTTGAAGATTACGGAGTTAAAACGCGCTTTGCAAAAACCGTTCAAAGATATTGCCATTGAAGCCGTGGCTGTTTACAGGTAGGAAATTTTATGGCTGATATTTTGCACACAGAAGTTCTTATCATCGGATCCGGTCCGGGCGGTTATGTTGCGGCCATTGAGCTTGGCCGCCTGGGACGCAAGGTAGCGATAATAGACAGGGCTGATCTGGGCGGGGAGTGTTTGAACCACGGATGCATCCCGTCAAAAGCTCTGATCACGCAAGCCAACCTGGTACATAAGATCAGATCCGCTGCCGCCAAGAACATGATCAATGCTGATGGCGTTGCGCCCAATCTCGCCAATATCCAGGCATGGAAATCCTCTGTTGTGGGAGATCTCGGCAAGGGTATACAAATGCTTTTAAAAGGCAATGGCGTACAAGTGTTCCGGGGCGAAGCTTGTTTTAAGGACTCGAAAAGTATCTGTATCCGGGAAAATGGATCTCAGAAAACAGTTAGTTTTGATAATGTGATCATTGCGACCGGATCCTCACCCATGGATCTGCCGAATTTCAAAATCGACGGGCATCATATTATAGGCTCGCGAGAGTCCTTGGATTTAACGCAATTGCCCAAAAGCTTGATAGTGCTTGGGGGCGGCGTGATCGGTCTTGAGATGGGCATGCTTTACGCGAAATTTGGCAGCAAAGTGAGCGTGATCGAGCTTATGGATCAGATTCTGCCCGGGGTGGAGATGGATCTGGTACGCATGGTCCAGCGTTCTTTGGCCAGGCTTGGCATTGACGTGTATATAAGTTCACAGGCGCTTGATCACGAGATCAAAGACGGGATCATTAAAGTAAATGTTAAAACCCCGAAAGGCGAGGTGGCTGTCGAGGGGGATAAGCTCATGCTTTCCGTGGGGCGTTCTCCGAACATTGCGGACCTTGGATTGGCCGCAGCCGGCATTAAGTGCAGCGACAAGGGATTTATTGAAATTGATGAAAACTGCAAGACAAATATAGACGGTATTTACGCGATCGGAGATGTTACGGGGCCGCCGTATCTTGCGCACAAGGCTTCTCATAACGGAGTAAAAGCAGCGCGCATTATCGCGGGTAAGCCAATGCTTAAACATGCGAAATACATCCCAATGGCCGTGTTCACTGATCCCGAGATCTCCGCGGTTGGCTTAAGTGAGAAGGAAGCCGGGGATAAAGGCTTTGAGACAGCGGTGGGCAAGTGTTTTTTCGCGGCCTCGGGAAGAGCGCTTGTTGCCGGAGAAGGGGAAGGTTTTGTGAAAGTGGTGGCTGATAAGAACACGCGAAAAATACTCGGAGTATCAATGGTTGGCCCGCATGTTTCGGATCTGATAAGTGAGGCTGCCCTGGCTGTTGAGCTCGGCGCTACAACCGATGACATTGGAGCCATTATCCATCCCCACCCGACTTTTCCCGAAGTATTCGCCGAGGCTGCGCTAGCTTGCTTTGGCGAAGCTATCCATGTTTTGCGACGACGAACTTGAAAAAGAAAGCAGCCTATTTCCACGTAAAACCCATTGGCTATATTAAGGGCGATACCCTAGTCGTTTATAAAAAGTGGGCTCAGTCTCTTGACGGCATAGATAAGTACTCGCATGTTTTCATTCTTTGCTGGCTGGATCGCGCCATCAGGGGGCTTAAGAAGATACATCCAAAAGGCAGGATGGATTTACCTGAGTAGGGAATATTCGCGACTCGCACGCCATGCAGGCCTAATCCAGTATCGCTTACTCTTACCAGGCTTATTAGCCGCGCAGGATGCAGGTTAAAGCTCAAAGGGATCGACGCAGATAACAATACTCCTGTTCTCGACATCAAGCCATATACACGAAAGGATTCCATTCAAAAATTTAAAATGCCTTCCTGGGTAAAATTGCTGGATAAGCGCTAGGGGTAAGCTTAAAACCTGAATAAAAAAGCGAGCTTCACTCTGTGTGTTGAAGCGGATGCTTTTATCTTGAATCTGTTACTTTTTGGTTTGGCAGAGAGCTTTTTGCCTCTGCTGAATGTTTGTCCGGGTGAATAATCCTGAGTACTGTCGTTGCTCGCAACATTCTTCGCGATGTTTCTCTTTATGCATCGGCCGCTTTCCTTTTTGAGGAAG
>JBHPMF010000160.1:0-2723 GCA_042563375.1 Elusimicrobiota bacterium
CCAGGATGACAGTTGGGAGGAATGTTCTTGTTGAGATCCTGCCCCCTAAAGGGGACTGCGTCTCGATAAATCTTGAAGCTGAAACAAGTTCAGGATGACAGGATGAGAGCAGGATGACAGAGGGACGGGAATAATTTCGGCGATGCTTGAGCAGAGAATAAATTCGTGTGGGGTTGAAGAGATATTGCAAAATAAAGGGAGAAGAAAAAAAGGAAACCCCCCACCTTAATCCTCCCCCTCAAGGGGGGAGGAAAAAAGGCGCAGGGATGATTTAGAAAAAAATGGAATACACTTATATTCTGCAGGATCTGGCCATTGTTATGGGTGTGGCGGCGGGGATGACGCTTTTGTGTTATAAACTGCGCCAGCCTTCTGTGATCGGGTATCTGCTTGCGGGGCTTCTTATCGGTCCTTATACGTATCCTTTCTCGATCGTCAAGGATATGCACAGTATCCATACCATGGCGGAACTTGGAGTCGTGTTCCTGATGTTCGGGCTTGGCCTGGAATTCAGTATTCCAAGACTCAGGAAGATCGGATTGAGCGCCGCGGTTATCGCGACCATAAAAGTGCTTGGAATGGTATTCGTGGGCTATAAATTGGGACAGGCTTTCGGTTGGAACCGCATGGACAGTGTGTTCCTGGGCGCGATCCTTTCCATAAGCTCTACTACCATTATCGCCAAGATCCTCATGGATCTGAAAATGATGCGGGAATTTTTCGTGCAGGTTGTGATAGGGATACTAATAATGGAAGATGTGTTTGCCGTCATAATACTCTCGATCCTGTCGGGACTTGGATCAGGCGGCGCAGGGCAGGCGCCTGAAGTAGTAAGGGCTCTGCTCATGGTGGGGTTTTTTGTGATCCTATTTCTTGTGGTGGGATTGTCCGCTGTGCCTAAGTTCATGCAGTGGGTGGGGAAATTCCAGTCCAGGGAAATGCTGGGGATTGTTTCCCTGGGACTTTGTCTCGCAGGCGCATATTTAGCCTCAAAATTCGGATTCTCAGTCGCTCTTGGAGCATTCTTAATGGGAGTTGTTATGGCAGCTTCAAAAGATATAGCGCAGATCGAAAGGTGGATCCATCCCATAAGGGACATGTTCATAGCCATATTCTTCGTGTCAGCGGGAATGCTTATTAATCCCCAGATAATAATGACTTATAAATGGCCCATTCTCATAATAACCCTTGTCTCGATCTTCGGAAGGATTTTTTATGGAGCCATTGGTTCGTTTTTGGTCGGGTACAGGATGGATACGTCATTTAGGATCGGGTTGAGCCTCGCGCCAATAGGTGAATTCTCATTTATTTTCGCGAGTCTCGGCATAGTATCAGGCGTCGCGAGTGAATTCCTGTATCCGGTATCCACGATCGTCGCGTTTTTAACAGCGTTCTTTATGCCTTATCTGGTGCGGGGTTCCGGCACGTTGTACAAGGGGTTTACCTTTGTCATGCCCAAGCCTGTTGATACGGCGCTCAAACGTTATCATGGGTGGATAATAGGATTTCAAGACAGGAGCTCCAGAGCGCACAAAACAATGATATTTTCAAAATATCTGATAAGGTTCGCTGTTTACTTTGTCTTGTTTTTGGCAGCTATATTTTCAGCGAAAATAATATCAGGCATGTTCGATCTGGCTGTACCTCTGGAAGGAAGAGGCATGACTTTGGCGCATTTGTTTATCTGGGGCATATTCCTGCTTATTTCCATGCCCTTGTTTTTCGCGATATCCAGGTATTTAAACCACATAGTTCTTCTCCTAACGACTTTGGCAGCAACGAGTCTTACGCCCGCGAAATATTTCAAGTACATCAATATCAATCTCTTTTACAATGTGTTCTACGGCGTGATCCTGGTTTCTCTTGGCGCGTTATTCCTGGTATTCGCCAAAGACTATATCCGCTCGCCCTACCTGTTATCAGGATTCACTGCCAGCGCTATTATTATCGGGTTTGTTCTGAAGGATCGCGTAATAGACGCCAAGGGGTGGTTTGAGAGTCTCCTTGATGAGATCATAGGCCTTGCCACAAGTGAACCAACGCGGCAGGCGATACTTTGCGCTGAGGGGCGGGACTATTCATTGGAAGATGTTTTCGGTCAGGTTATATTGACCGGGAGTTCTTCGGTTGTGGATAAAAGTATTGAGGAAATAAATTTAAAAGAGCGCTCAGGGGCTAATATCGTAGCCATATACAGACAAGGAGCCCATATAGCGAACCCTCCGCGTAACACTGAACTTAAAGTAGGGGATATCCTTGTGTTGATAGGGGAAGAAGAGCACAGGGAGAAAGCGAAGAAGATATTGTTGGGCAAACGAAGTTAGAACGTAGGGACAGTCCCTTCCTCCACCATCCCGTTGCGTTGTTATCAGTCGTGAGCGCTTTATTTTCAGCAATATTATCAGAAAAACGTTAGGGATAGTCCCGCGGGGTTATCCTTTTCCTTTAGCATCCTATCAATCGTTCTGTTTTTCTGCCCGGTAGTCGCATCCTTTACGGGTGCCTTCTGCGCGGACCGGCATCTCCATGGGTATCGTAGCCAGCGTTCTTTTCTGCTCTGATCCATGAGATAGAGCAGACACACCCATAAAGGGTGTGACTACTCGAGTCTGGGGTAAACTCCGGCTGGGATCCAGAAGAGAGAAGAACTTTATTTGAATAAAGGAACTGGATCCCAGCCTTCGCTGGGATGACACAGGGGAGAATGGGAATTATCTTAGCGG
>JBHPMF010000161.1:0-2709 GCA_042563375.1 Elusimicrobiota bacterium
AAGGGTCATTCGTAAATAAGTTGAAGTTCATGACGGATTCGCCTCTCCATTGAGGGGAGAGGCCCCGCCGGAGGCGGGGGTGAGGGTAATAAAGCAGCAACCTTGCTGTTTCTTCGGGAGGTTGGATAAGGAAAGACTTTATCACCCTCACCCAACCTCTCCCTCAAGGGAGAGGGGTAAGAGGGGGCAAACGGAGAATCCGGGCCAACAGTATCAACTTATTTACGAAAGAACCCAAAAAAATGGGAGGATATACAGTGGGCTTACCTCAAATACGAGAAAAATGGCTGTTTTTAGGGGTTTTTAACATAAAAATCAGGTTAAATTACCCCGGGAATATGTCATAATATAGGTGTTGATGCTATTAATCGATCTTTCCAGAATATCTCCCAGGTAAAGCAAAACCACGAAGAGTATTCCCAGAGATACGTTTGTAGTACACAGAATAAGTTGGCGTGGAACTAAGTCCACGCGGAAAAAACTAAGGAGTATTAAAGATAATGGGAAAAAGACTATATGTTGGCAATCTGCCATACAATGTAACAGAAGAGACGCTGAAAACAACGTTCGAGACATGCGGAGCAGTAGAAAGCGTCAAAATCATCAATGACAAATTCACAGGCCGGTCAAAAGGATTCGGTTTTGTGGAAATGGCAGAGGAAGCCGCTGCTCAGGACGCAATCACCAAGCTCAATAAAACCCGCTTGGAAGAGCGCGAACTGACAGTTAACGAAGCAAAACCTATGGGAAGCCGTGACGACAACAGACGTGGCGGCGGAGGATTCGGGGGAGGTCGCAACAACAAAGACCGTTCCTTTAACCGATATTGATCGCATAGTGACATAACGAAGAACCGCGCCAGTTCAGCTGGCGCGGTTCTTCTGTTTTTTAAAGGAGATCTAAATGCCAGGATTCAGAAGAAGACGAAAGTATAGCAAGCCGAATAAAAACGAAGAAAAGGTAAGGCGAGGCATAAAGCAGGAGCGCATGATGCATTCCGCGGGAACGATCGCCCAAAGATTTCCGTCAGTTTTACAGCTTTCACTTGAGTTCAGCCTGTCAGATAACAGAGGCATGGTGCTTGACAGCCAGAAGAAGGTATTCACCCCAAAAAGCGCATGCCGTTTTAAATTTCCATGTTCCGGACATTGCGGCCGGGGTCAGTTTGACTTTTCAGAACTCCTCAGCGATATGGTGTATGCGCGCAGGGAAACTGTTGAAGACACCAAACAGTGCCAGGAACCGATATACGGCGCTAACACAATGTGCGGGTGTCCGATGAAATACACGATAAAGATATCCTTTGCCCCGATCAAGAAGGAAGAACCTCAAGAGCAGGATGATGCTGTGGAAGCCGCGCAGTAGAGAAAATAGAATACAGCAGCAGGTTAGCTGCTTCGTTCTGGCATTCCGGTAATAATAATCGCCGCAGGAAGGATCAAGAGTTTTAACGTTGCTTCGATCCATGCGCCCCGCAGCAGCGACGGGGCAACAAACACGCCAACCAAAAGTAAAATAGTGATATAAAGAAGAATCTCTCTGTGCTTCATGAGCGGGCGCCGGGCACGCGAAGAGTCATCACTTGTAGTAAACAACGTACATGAGCCTGACGATATCCATTTGAGCTTGCGTGATGGATAAGTCCCACCTGGTCGTCCAGGAATTGCGCACATTGAACAGGTCCATGAAATGGTCTGAGCGCTTATTATCAGGGTCGTACCCGTCAATGATAAGCAAGTGCCCCCCCTCCTCCTCACGCCACGCAGGATAGGTTTTCACGTTAACAGCCACAGGCAGACCGCGGCGCAGCTGTTTGATTATTTCTTTCTTGCAATACCCATTGTGTATATGGCATATCTTGTAGTCGAGTTCCAGGCCTTTGAATTCTTCTACGCGGATCTTGGCCTCATCCCTGCAGCGGATAAAATCCCTTGGAGGAAAAAACAGTTCATTGTACGCCTGCTGTATGTCAATAGGCCGCGGTTTCACCTGAGCGAGCGCGTAAGCGCGTTTTAACCTGCCAAGATAGGTGATATTACGCGTGTCCATGGCATCCTGGCCGAATCGCCAATACGGGTATACCGCTTCCTCGCATAATCCACGCTCCTGCATTAGCTCAAAATCCGAAGCAAGGTCAGTACCATGCCCGATATTGAAGGTTTTTACGTTTTTTTCATCATCCTCTTTCTCTATTTCGCCGGCGACATCTTCGAGCTTTTTCAAAACCTTTCTTACCTGCGGTGTTATAGTATCAACGCTAAGACCTGTGTATAAATGGGAGATGAGTCCTTTTTCAGAAAAATCAATGTGCTTTTTATGCTCCCTGTAATATGCGGCTTCAACAAGTCCGACAGTGGCAAAGGCATGGCAAAAACCAAAAACACTCTGGTTCTCTGACGGGTGGCCCCACTGGTCTGAGAGGTCTATGGGAACCTTCTGCCTATCCCCCCGGGCAAAGGTCTTTGCGCAAAAAAGAGAGCAGGACATCGCAAAAACAGCAGTAATCAATATTGCGATTTTCAAGGGCATGCTCATATTAATAGTTTAACAGGGAAAGGAAAAAATGCAAGGACGAAGGAAAGCATTAGGAGAAAGTGATAAAGGCAGAAGAGGAGAAAAGAGCTTTAGTTGTAAAAGGAAATGGATCCCCGCATCCGCGAGGATGACAGCGGAGCGAAGTGAAACAGTGCTATTCCCTTAGTCTCCATG
>JBHPMF010000162.1:0-2670 GCA_042563375.1 Elusimicrobiota bacterium
TGAGCGATCCCCGTTATACATCCCATGAAGCTGCGGGATCGTCACATGGCTTTCATCAATGATCAAAAGAAAATCCTTTGGGAAATAATCGATCAGGCACGAAGGCCTTTCTCCGGGAGCGCGGCCGTCAATGTGGCGCGAATAATTCTCTATGCCCCCGCAAAATCCAACGGACTTCATCATAGCCAGGTCATATCTGGTTCTCTGTTCAAGCCTTTGCGCTTCAAGAAGCTTGTTCTTGGAACGCATACTTTTAAGAGAATCAATGAGCTCCACTTCGATGTTCTTAAACGCCTCTTCAAGCTTGGGCTGGGGTGTCACGAAATGTTTGGCAGGATAAAGATAAAAACTCTTTAGCCTGCTTAATATCTTGCCTGAAATCTTCTCAACAACTTCAAGCTTTGCTACTACCTCAGCGCTTCCCTGATCTTTCTCCTCCCCCCTCGCGGGGGAGCATGTCCCGAGTACCCCCGAGGGGGCCGGGTGGTGGGTAATAAAAGAACCCAACATTACGCGCACAGGGTTATCCGCGTACGGAGGGAAAAACTCGATCACAGCGCCCCGGACCCTGAATCGTCCGGGCTGCAGATCATAGTCGTTTCTTTCATACTGCAAAGCAATCAGCCTGTCAAGCAACAGACTTCTGGAAAATTCTCTTCCTGTTTCCAGATACACGCATTGGCTTGAAAAATCCCCAGGATCGCCCACGTTGTAGATAGCGGAAACACTGGCCACCACGATCACGTCTTTCCTGGACAGCAAAGAGGTTGTTGCTTTGAGCCTCATCTGTTCGATATGTTCGTTAATAGCAGCGTCTTTTTCAATATAAGTGTCTGTCTGCGCTATATAGGCTTCAGGCTGGTAATAATCATAATAGGAGATGAAATATTCAACAGCACTATCAGGGAAAAAACTCTTGAATTCAGCGTAAAGCTGGGCTGCCAAAACCTTATTGTGCGATATAACGAGCACTGGTTTTTTCCACTTCTCGATCGCGGAAGCCAGCGTGTAAGTCTTTCCTGAACCGGTGGTCCCGAGAAGAGTGATATGGCGGTTATCGCCTTTGAGGCCGGAAAAGATGTCCTTGATCGCTTTTGGCTGATCGCCGGAGGGTTTGAATTTGCTTTTGAGTTTAAATGGCATATTCACGCAAATGAACGCGAACAAAGACATGCGAATTGACGCGAATATGTTCTTTATTCCGTCATCCTGAACTTGTTTCAGGATCTCATTAAGAAATTCCACTTAGCCATAAGCTATTAGCCATTAGCCAGTACGATAGCACTCTATGAGATCCTGAAACAAGTTCAGGATGACAGAAAGAAATCAAATACTTATGCTTTATTTTCCAGCTCTTCTCTGCGCGAACAGCGCCAGGCCCAGAAGCACCCAGAGCTGTCTTGAGCGGTCAGCCTTCTTTTGAATGTGCTCATCAAGATACTTATCAACCGCTGCGGGGCTCACAATGCCAAGATTACGGAAAGCGCTTGAAGAACATGTTTCCTTGAAAAACGCGGAAAATTTCGGATCAAGAAACCACATAGCCAAAGGAGGTGAAAAACCTTTTTTAGGAAGTTTCCTGGCTTCTTCCGGGAGCCTGCCCTTCATCATATGTCTTAAGATCCACTTGGTTTTCATGCCTTTTATCTTATAAGCTCCGTCGATCTCCCACGCAAGAGCCCCGAGCTCAGGGTCGAGAAAAGGCGGCCTTACCTCAAGAGAATGCGCCATGCTCATCCTGTCCATTTTCACTAAAAAAGCATCAAGCAGGTAGCTTTTTTGATCAGCGTACAATAACTGGTCTAATGCCGGCTCCCCTTTAACATCTGAAAAATGGTTTATCACTGAATCATACGGCAGCCTATCGGAAATACTGTTATGAAAATCATTCGTGTAGATATTCTCCCGGTCCCCCCAGCCGAATGCTCCTCTCCACGCGAAATGCGCTTCCCGCCAGTCATCATGAGCTCCGGCTTGCCCTGTAAAGCGCTTTAGCTTGTAATCAAGGCTTACCTTGTTATGCGTCATCGGGATCATATTCGCGAACGCGGGAAATACTTTTTTACGAAGAACAGAAGGCAGGTGCGACCAGTAATTTTTAAAAGCAAGACTCGCGATGAATGTGGGATACCCTCCGAAAAGCTCATCCCCGCCATCTCCCGAAAGACTCACTGTTACATACCGCCTTGCAGCCTCGCAAAGCAGATACGTGGGCAAGGCAGAAGCGTCTCCGAATGGCTCATCAAATTGCGCGAGCACCTTGCTCACAAAATCCGGCAGGTTCTCAGGCACTTCCATGAGTATCTCAGTGTGGTCCGTGCCAAAACTATCAGCGATCATGCGCGCTTCCTTGCGCTCGCTGAAACTCTCTTCCTTGAAATATACTGTGAATGTTTTTAGATCAGGCTTGTGCTTCTTGGCGAAATAGGAGACGATCGAGGAATCTATGCCGCTTGAAAGAAAAACCCCAAGAGGCACATCACTTCTTAATCCTATTTTAATGCAATCTGATATTTTGGCTTCCAGTTTTTCCAGGACTTGCGGTAATCCATTTCGGCCCCTGCTGCCTGTGATCATGGATGTCTTGCCTGAAGGGCCCGCTTGATTGAACACCTTTTTCACTGTGTGCCCATGCTCATTCACAGACAAGGTTATTCCGGGCTCAAGCTT
>JBHPMF010000163.1:0-2660 GCA_042563375.1 Elusimicrobiota bacterium
ATTTGGATAAAACCGGTGTTAACAATAAGACGCTGCTGATTGTGATCTCCAAGCGAGATCAGGCCCTGCAGCGCGCTGTGCGCAATATTCCCAATGTCAGGCTTGAGGAAGTCGCGCAGGTCAATGCTTACCATGTAATAAAGGCTTTCAATCTCATTATGACGGAAGAAGCCTGGAAAAAATATTTGGAGACACGTTGCCATGTCATTTGATCCTCACTTAATTTTACGAAGACCTTTGCTCACGGAAAAAAGCACGAACTTGAAAGAGGGATTGGGGCAGTATGTTTTCGAGGTATCCAAAGATTCTAACAAGGGAGACGTAAGAAGGGCGATTGAGTCCGTATTCAAGGTAGATGTGACGAAGGTGAGAATCATTAATGTGCCCGGTAAACTGCGCCGCATGGGTAGAAACATGGGGTACAGGTCTGATTGGAAAAAAGCGATCGTAAAGATCAAGTCAGGCCAAAAAATAGATATGGAGAAAGTATCTTAAGTTATTTAATTTTGGAGTGATAATAAATCATGATTAAATCATACAGACCGTATACGCCTAGCAGAAGATTTATACAGGTGGTGGACTTCTCCGATATCACGGAAAAGAAGCCCTGTAAGCAGCTTACAAGGGGCTTGATAAAAAGGGGCGGCCGCGGAAACACAGGCAGAATCACGGTTAGGCATCAAGGCGGAGGTTCAAAGCGCTTGTATCGTGAGATTGATTTCAAGAGAGATAAATTCGGCGTGCAGGGCAAGATAGTAACAATAGAATATGATCCGAACCGCTCAGCGAATATCTGCTTGGTGAGTTACAGGGACGGGTCCAAGGGCTATATCCTGCATCCAGTCGGACTCAAAGTCGGTGATCTTATAGAGAGCGGTCCCGATGTCGAGATAAAAACAGGCAATGCTTTGCCGTTATCTAAGATCCCGCTTGGCACATTCGTGCACGCGATCGAACTTATGCCCGGGAAGGGAGCAAAGCTTGTCAGAAGCGCCGGAGGCCGGTCCCAGGTGATCGCGCTTGAGGGTAAGTACAGCACATTGCGGATGCCTTCAGGCGAAGTCAGGATGATTTCAAAAGATTCGCTCGCAACAATAGGTCAGGTTGGCAATATCGAAGCCAATACGATCACAATAGGCAATGCCGGAAGGCAGCGCCACATGGGCATCCGCCCGACTGTGAGGGGCACGGCTATGAATTCTGTGGACCATCCATTGGGCGGAGGCAGGGGAAAATCCAAGGGCGGCAATCATCCTGTGAGCCCGTGGAATCAGAAGGCAAAAGGCCTAAAAACGCGAAGGCTTAAATCCTGGAGCAGGCTCGTGGTCCAGGACAGGAAACACGGTAAAGCGCTTGTGGTCACGGGCAAGAAAGAAGTGAAACAGGAAACAGATTCAGAAATCGGAGGAATATAGATGGGTAGATCATCAAAAAAAGGACCATATGTAGATTGGAAATTATTTCAAAAGGTTAAGAAGATGAATGAATCAGGTGAGAAAAGGCCTATCAAAACATGGTCCAGGTCATGCACGATCGTACCTGATTTTGTGGGGATTACCTTCATGGTACACAATGGCAGGAAATTCCTTCCTGTGTATATCACTGAACAGATGGTAGGACACAAGCTCGGGGAATTCTCATTTACAAGATTTTTCAGAGGTCACGGGGAAGCACATACGAAGGAAGCAGCAGCGAAAACGTGATGAAGATTACGCCAATGAACACGAATAAAGACACGCGAATGGACGCAAATAAAAAATGATCCGCATTAATTCGAGTTTATTAGCGTGTCTGCATTGTTCGCGTTCATTCGCGTATCTGTTTAGGGAGGAATTCAATGGCTGAAGCTAAAGCAATAGCGTATTATGCGAGATATGCGCCCAGGAAGGTGTGTATCGTGTTAGACCAGATACGCGGTAAAAACGTCGGAGAAGCGATAAAGATCCTGGAATTCATACCGAAGCGTTCCAGGGTGCTGATACAGAAGACGCTTAACTCCGCATTTAACAATTTGAGTAATAAATTAGGTCGCAAATTAGAGCCGGGTGAAGCTTGGATAGAGAGCTGCCTGGCAAACGCAGGCCCGGTATTAAAAAGAATGCGCCCGGGCAGCATGGGCAGGGCTTTTCCATTTAAAAGGAAGACCGTCCATCTGACTATTGAGGTGACTGATGAAAAATTTAAGAAGTGAGGGATTTTAATGGGACAAAAGGTATCACCAAGAGCAAATCGCTTAGGCTATATTGAAGACTGGACTTCGAGGTGGTTTTCACCTCGCGGAGCTCCTGCTCTGATCAAGGAAGATTTTCTCATACGAAAGATCGTAAAAGAAAGGCTGAAATTCGCAGCTGTCAGCAAGATAATAATCGAGCGGGCAGGGAACCTCTTGAGAGTAATACTTTACACGGCAAGGCCCGGAATGGTCATAGGGCGACGAGGAGCGGATATCGAAGCGCTTAAAGCGATTGTTGAGGGAATGACGAGTAAGAAGACTTTTATAAGCGTTATGGAGGTCAAAGTTCCTGAGATCGAAGCGCAGCTTGTGGCCGAATCCATTGCTCTGCAGCTTGAGAAAAGGATCCATCATAGACGAGCGATGAAGAGATCCATTGAACGCGCAATGGGCAGTGGGGCTGGCGGCATAAAGATAATGCTCAGCG
>JBHPMF010000164.1:0-2636 GCA_042563375.1 Elusimicrobiota bacterium
CACGAAATGTGCGTTTCACGCGTGGAGACCAGATACCAGCACAAAAATCGAAAGTTGCGTTACACCTTCGGAGGGTGCCACCAGAGGGCATTCTGCTCCTTTACACAAGATGATTTGACAGGATGTATGACATCTTGTCAAATCACTTGACAAATTGCGGTTTCCCTGCTATCCTATCTCAATGGCCATTGAGATAAAAAGAGTTCTTGAGCTCAACGACCTTGCCAAACAGGAAGGCGCACGCTATAGCAAACAACGCCGCCTCTATATGGAGGTCCTCCGGGCAGAAGGACGGGCATTTACCGGCATTGTGGGGCCGCGAGGAGTCGGTAAAACCGTCCTCTTGAGGCAGTTGGCTTTGGAAGTGCGCGATTCCTTCTATCTGTCTCTTGACGCGCTAGGCGAAACCGACCTATTCGCACTGGCAAAAACATTGGCGCAACGATACGGCGCGAAACTTCTTCTTCTTGATGAGATCCATTTCTGCAAAGGCTATGGGGCTGCGCTAAAGAGCATCTATGATTTCCTGCGCTTGCGCGTGGTTTTTACCAGTTCTGTGGCGCTTTCGCTACAGGAGTCCGCGCATGATCTTTCGCGCCGTGTCAGGATGCAGCGCCTTTACCCTTTCTCTTTTGCAGAATATCTCCGGTTCCGAGAAGCAGTGGTGCCGGGACGCCTCACCCTCGGCGGTATCGCCGCGGGACAATGGGCGCCGGAGCACGAGCGATGCGCTCATTTATTTGACGAGTATCTCCAGGGCGGACTTTTCCCTTTCGCGCTTGAAGAGGCGCAGGTGCTGCCGGTCCTGGAAAATATATTGGAGAAAGTCATTAGCCGCGATATCCCCACCGTAGCGAACTTGCGCGCAGACGAGATAGAGGCCCTCCGGAAAACGATGCGTTTTATCGGCAAGGCTGCGGCCGAAGACATTAACTATTCTTCCATCTCCCGCAACGTCGGCATCACCAAATATAAGGCTGAGCAGTACGTGCGCCTGCTGGACCAGTCATTCATCCTCAATCCAGTGCTCCCGGCGGGCACCAACGTGCTCAAGGAGCCTAAAGTGCTTATGCGCACGCCCTTCCGTCTGCTCTACAGGGACTACGAGGAGGCATTGGGTGGACTCCGGGAGGACTTCGCCGCCGAGACTTTGCGCGCGTGTTACGGTGTTTTTCATTACCTCAAGTCCACGCGCGGTGAAAAAACGCCTGATTTTCTGGTGGAAGAAAAAGGCCGCAAGTTTGTAATTGAGATAGGCGGCAAGGGAAAAGGGAGACGGCAGTTCAAAGGGTTGCGCGCTCCGGAAAAGCTCGTATTCAGCCATGCTTCACAAGCGCGTGTCGGCAGTAAGCCACTTTTCCTCCTGGGATTCATTGGATAACCGCCGCGCTACACCGCGGCCCCTGGTCTCTACATTCCACATTTGAGCAACCTTCACCCCCGGAAAACTCAATAAAACCCAATATTTTCCACGAAATGTGCGTTTCACGCGTGGAGACCAGGCACTGCCACTTATCCTTTAGATTAAAACCTTGCCCTTAAAGTACATGCTCTCGCAGTACGTTATCAATCCGGCTTGTTTAGTGTTCAAGCTGCGACATGGGCCTTAAGGCCTGTTATATCTGCCCCTTTGGCTCAGGTGATCGCTTGATACTCGCGCAATACTATGAGTATATGATGCAAATGCATAAAAGACGCGACCCCAAAGCAAAAAATAAGAAGGAGACATACTTATGAAACGAAAAGAACTGCTTATATCCCTGTTTGTAGTAATGACGTTCGGGTTAAATCTTGCCCAAGCCGGGGATCCTCAACGCAAGAAAAGTCTTGATGATGCGTTCTCTTCGGGAACTGCTTTTCCCGCGGAATCCAAACCAGCCGGGAAGTCAAGTGTTCGGGAGAAGCTTTTTGATCGTGTTCGTGTTCAGACAAGCCATGATCCTGAAGTTGTTGCGCGACGCAAGGCGCAGCGTGATCCTTATATAAGCGCCTGCCTTAATGATCCTGCGGTGCCTGTTGGCAAAGAAGTTCGAATTACCAACCGCTCGTACCGCTATTGGGCGAAAAAAGAAGAAGATGTGGTCAAGATCAGAATGTCCATATATTTTACTTACCCGGGTGAAGAGAGGGAAAGGAATACTGTGCGTAAAGCTATTAAGGAACTTCCCGCGTGCATCAGGGGTTTTTACGCTTATGGCGGGCTGCTCGTTGAGATGATCCCTTATTTTGATTCAGGGTCTCAAGATATGGCTCGCGCTGACAATGTGATCGCATCCATGCCTCAAAGCCACACTTATCGCGCAGACGCCAAGAACTGGAATGTCTTTGATTGCGGGATCGCTATCCACGAGTTCGGACATTTGCTCGGCTTGCCTGATGAATACATAGACGCGCAAACCTCCAACAAAAGCTTTATCGGTGAGGAAAATTCAGTGATGCGAGATTACAAGCCCATTAATGCCGCCTTGTATCCCAGACATATAAAATCCATCCTTGACCCCCTTTGCGTGCCTGACTATGATAAAAAACAAACGCAGCGCAACAGGAAAGACCGGGAATTTATGGATGATTACCATGATTATTGGGCGAACAAGGCTAAAAAGAAGGAAGGCGGGGAGTAATCATTGCTCAAACCA
>JBHPMF010000165.1:0-2636 GCA_042563375.1 Elusimicrobiota bacterium
ATATATATAGTGATTGATATTTTAGGGGGTGCCTTATGACGAAGAGTAACATATTCAGACTAATCGTATTGTTTCTGTTTTATTTGACGCTGATGAGTGTCAAGGCGGTGCACGCTGTGCCCTGGAAAGTAAATTACCAGGGCCAGTTAAAAGAATCCGGACTCCTTGTAGACGGATCAAAAGCATTTGTGTTCAGGATCACTGATTCCAATGGCTCAACCGAGTATTGGACCAGCAATTCAACGCAAGTTGCGATCGTCTCAGGCGTCTTTAACTACGCGATCGGCGCTGACAATGCGAATGTGTTCTCTTCGATTGACTGGGATAGCATCACCCCCTATCTCGAGGTCACGATCGAAGGCACCACCCTGACCCCCAGAGAACCATTATCCAGCGCATTCTTCGCGATTCAAGCCGCAAACGTAGATGACGGAGCCATAAGCTCCGTTAAACTTGCATCAGACTCTGGCAGTTTGTCAAAAGTATCAGGAGGCAAGCTCGTGCTGACAGGCACCATCATGAGTATTGACTCCAGTATTGACATGTCAGATGATATGCAGCTCAAGCTCGGCAACTTCGCTTCACTGCCAGTATCAGGCATCGGAGCCGGAGCTCTCGTGTATAGGACCTCTCCGGCCGGAATATTCTATTGGGACGGGTCTGAATGGTTTGAAGTTTCCACAAGCTCCACTGCATGGAGCAAGGGAGACATCATAACCTCGTACGGCCTTGTGGGCTCAACGCTCACAATATCCCCCCTCGCCTCAACACCCTCAGGCGCAACAGGCATGGTGTATTATGACGCGAACTCTGACAACCTCAAACTCTACAACGGCTCATCATGGGTTGACATCGCGGTAAGCGACAGCAATATCGGCGTTTCCGTTTCATCGATCACTATGAGTGATGGAACCATTGAGAGCGCAAGCGGAATAGGGATACGTGTGTCCAGTAGTTTGTTTGTCCTGGATTCAGGCATTGCGGGCAGGAAAATAAACCAGGAAGACATGATAGTCATTGAGAGAAATGACACAGCATGGATAAACATCATCACTCCGCATGACAAATTCGGAGCATTGGGATTCTCAGACGGCGATGAAGCATCTTCTCAAGGATGGATATCCTATTACCATGAAGAAGACAGGCTCTCCATCGGAGCAGCCGGAGCTGACCGCATGGTAGTGGACTCGATCGGCAGGGTAGGGATCGGCACGACAAGTCCGTCAAAAACTCTTGAAGTCGTCACTTCAGGAGCGCCTGACGGGATCGCCATAAACAATGTGGCGACTGACGGAGACCCCACGATATCACTGCAGCTCTCAGGCACATCCAAATTCACCATAGGTGTTGATGACTCTGACTCGGATAAGTTCAAGATCGGAGCCAGCGAAATAGACGTTGATACAAGGCTCACGATCGACAATGTCGGCAACATCGGGATAGGGACAGATGCGCCCACATCCATGCTTGACGTAGCAGGAAACATCAAAGCAGCTTCGATCGACCTTGGAGCAGGCGCAAATGATGATCTCACCGCAGCTGACATTGCTGACCTTACTGATGGAGGAGAATCACTTCTTCACATTCATCCTTCCGGCGCTGTATCTGGAGTGATAAGGGACCAGGATACTCTCCAGGATGGCTCGACATTCTATGTGTCAAGCGCAAGCGTGCAAGGCTCATTCGCTGTTGTTGACGGACCTGTTAGTTTCCCCTCAGACTCGATAGACGCGGGAGCATTAACAGGCACGATCGATAATCAAAGGCTTGATACCACATCTGTCACCATGGTAGGACCATCCATTGAAACAACTGAGATACCAACCACTGTCATGCTTGAAAACGAGAATGTATCGCTCCTGAACAATGACGCAGCTTATATCTCCGCACTTGATCTGAACGTCATAATCAGCACTGAAACACTCCAGGAAGGCGCAACATTCTTTGTGTCAAGCGGAACCGTGCAGGGGTCATTTGCTGTTGTTGACGGACCTGTTAGTTTCCCCTCAGACTCGATAGACGCGGGAGCATTAACAGGCACGATCGATAATCAAAGGCTTGATACCACATCTGTCACCATGGTAGGACCATCCATTGAAACAACTGAGATACCAACCACTGTCATGCTTGAAGGCGAGAATGTATCACTCTTAAGCAATGACGCGGGTTATATCACTTCAGTCACAGGAGCCATCCGCGACCAAAGCACTCTCCAGGATGGCGCCACATTCTACGTGTCAAGCGGAACTGTTGAAGGCATACTAAGAGCCGGCTCCATAATTGTCGGGGATCTTAATGCTGAAAACATGTTCACCAAGATCGAGATCGACACAACCACACTCAAAGACTTCATTGAGGAGCTATGGGCTTCCACCGCGACCTTGCGAGCTGACTTTGACTCTATAGACCAGCTATTCGATGCTGTAGGCGCTGACACTGATACTCTCAAAGGCTACATTGACGGCATCTGGGTCTCAACCGCTGACCTAAGAGCTGATGTGACAGCCATTGAATCTTCAACCACGACCCTGCAAGGCTATGTTGATGGTCTTTGGACTTCAACTGCTTCATTAAGAGCTGATCTGGATTCGATCGACCTGCAATTCGACCAGGTAGCCATAGACACCACTGCTATT
>JBHPMF010000166.1:0-2630 GCA_042563375.1 Elusimicrobiota bacterium
TTCTGTGCCCAAAGTGTTAAATAGTCCTTATCCAGGGACTCATCCTGCACCTGCATGATTCCTTTTGCGTCTTCAATCTGTCTTTGCGATTCGCTTTGCTTTGCCCAGAGAAGCTTTGTGAGGATGATATCCTCAGGGGCAGCGAAATAGACCTTTTGCCCGAACAAATCGCCCTGCCTTCTCCGGCTAAAGGCCTGCTTGTTATAGCTACCGGAACCAAGAGGCGATAGATCAGCTTTAAAACCAGTCTTTGTGTGGATGATGTTCGACATTCTTTGCTCGATCAACGCGGATTTCAGATCGTCTTTATCCGCGAAAAAGTCAGGGCCAAGCTTGGCAGTGAACGCTTCAATATTATCCGGATTCCAGATCAAGAAAATATCCACGTCCTGCGTGGAGCGGGGACGGCCATAATAATTGCTGGCATAAGAACCGACAATCATATAAGGAATACTAAGCTCATCCAGTAGATTTAAAATAAAAAGCAGAATTTTTTCCTGAGTCATAGCGGAGGCGTGCCATAGGCCTTTTTGAACAAATCAGGCGGAAGAATGCGAAAGATCATGGCAAGGCGCACCCGGTCATCAGACCACTGAGGATGGGAATCCCGTATTCCCGCTTCCATAAGCCTAAGGGATAGCTCGCGGATCTCCGCCGCAATTTTAATGCGCTCTTCTCCGCTGAGTTTCCTGTAGAAATCGATCTGGATCTCGTCTGATTTTGTCATTAAATTTCGAAAGAAAGCGCCTATTCTTTTGCAATCGTGCTTGTAGGGTTATTCTAGGATTTTAGAGACAAAAAGGCATCCCGCCAAGGGCAGAATACCGCGATAGTCCTAGGAAACGTATGATCCCCGTGCCGATCTCCACACGTGAAACGTACATTTGAGAACATCCCCCTCTCTAATAGCAACTAAAACCCCCAAGTCAAAACAAGCCAAGAAGACGATTTAGCAAGCGGTTTCCGGCGAAAGAAAGATGAGTGCGGATACCTTTAGAGGAAGTGGAATGTGGAGACCTGGCACAAGGACTCTCAGCTTCATTGTTCATGTATCCTGATAAATCGATATCCCTTGTAGCGCGTGAGCGCGGAGCTTTCCAGACGGTGAACATGAGCGCGCCTTTTAGAACAAACTTGCTTTTGAGCGAAGGTGCCTGGTCTTAGCATTCAACATTTGAAATGTTGAATGCTAAGACCAGGCACCTTCATTTGCGATATAAAAACTTGTACGGATGTCCTGTACACCGAATTCTGTCCTGTGATTAATATCACAGTGAGAACCATGCATCTAATGCGGCAACACTGCCTTGCTCCTGGTGGGGTTTGCCCGCCCCTTGTATTACTACTAGGGACCGTGAGCTCTTACCTCACGATTTCACCCTTACCTTTGTCGAAACTGTGCTCCCGTACTCCTGTGCTCCCGTGCTCCTGTTAAAGAGGAAATCCTCTATTTTACAGCAGCACTGGAGCACTGGAGCACTGGAGCACAGCTCCGGCAGAGGCGGTATGTTTCTGTTGCACTTTCCGTCCCTACAGCTTTTCAGCTGTAAAGCCCGCCATTTAAACGGCACCGTTTTTGTAGAGTTCGGACTTTCCTCCCCGCACCTTTATTGGTGAAGAGCGGCTCTCCGGACATCCATACGCTTATATTTTATGAAGTTTCACCCTATATCAGGGGGACCCCGGTGTCGGCTTTACTCTTTACACTCCGGGGTCTCCAGAGCTTCATGTACGCACTCAGTGTTCACTTTTGTATCACAATTGACCGTGCAAAGGCGTTCACCAGATCGCTCTTGGGGCCTGACCTCAATAAAATAATTCTGATCGCTCGCGTAAACGATCTGCTGATATTCATTCGTGGCGCACTCTATGTGCTCGCCATTTTCCCCCGGGCGTTTTTTACATTTCGCAAGCAAGTTCTTTGCGGCAGGCTCGATATTATATCCTGCCCATTCATCTTTGCCGGAAGGGGCGCCGGCGTCTTTATAAGAACTGCGGCAGAATATGCATGAACCCGCCTCTTCTCCGGGCCTGCTATTAGCCGCAAAATTCAAACAAGCTTTTATGTGCGCCTGCCTGCAATCAGAGATGCGATCTTGCGCTTTTTTAATATCGCTGCATGCCGCGTCATACTGCCTGGTGAGAAAGTTGCAATTCTCGGCTTCGATCAGATCTTCAAGTTTTTTTTCTTCATTCAATATCCTATCTTCCAGGATCGTCAAGCGGTAGATCATTTGCCTGCAAAAAGCCTTTTGCATGCCTTTGCGCACATTTGCGCTGACGCATCCATGACACGGCCTGCTTATTCTGTCTGCGAATTTCTTAAAAGGGAGATTCTGCAGGACGTCAAAACATCCCTCCCCGCCAATCTCACCGGAAGCGATATTTTGGCAATACTCAGGAGCTTTATTGGGATCATCCCGATTACGCGCCTCTGCGCCATGAGACGCAGGTACAGCGCCGGCTATGCAGATCACTATCAGCGCAATGACTGTTTTTTTCATTGTCGTTCTCAGCGGACTTCCGCAATTTTCAGCTAGTAGATATGTAACATGGGATAGCGGTAATATCAACCGGAATTTAGAGGTCGCCGGAGCGGGCGCAGGGACAGAGAAAGACGCGGGAAGAAT
>JBHPMF010000167.1:0-2589 GCA_042563375.1 Elusimicrobiota bacterium
AATATAATATGAGGTACCTGAAGTGAGTTTTGTGTTTACGATCTGCCAGGTATAACTTGATATCTGCTGTGTTCCCGCGCTTGATCCCGGAAAATCCATCTCATCTATTCCATTTCCAGGATCAGATTTATCAAACGCTCCACTCCCGCCGGAACCTGCTCCATTCCACCATTGACCATCTGAATTCTGACGAACACCGATCTTCACCCCTGATGTGGCTATATCACCGGGAACATCATTGCCTGCATCTTTTGCGGTTCCTGTTATGAAGTTATAGGAGTTTGTGATGTCGCGTATGCTGGAACCATCAGCCGGGAACGTGACTCCCACAAGAGGCACATCCCTGTCGATCATGAATGTGACAGTGGAATAAGATACTGAGAAGTTGCCCGCATTATCCTCAGATCTCACTTCAACCCTGTACTTGCGGTCTGAGTTCGTGAATGTGAATGTGGAGTACCAGTCTTCAAAAGTATTCGTGGTTGTAGGGATATACCAGTGACTTTCCTGGCATGGATTCACCCAGTCAGAATAATTATCGCCCGGCACCCAACAATCCTCTGTAAGAGTGTCATCATATATCCTGATCTTGACTTCTTTTAAGCCTGAGGGGCCCGGGTCGCTCGCAGTACCGCTGATAGTGGCTCCGTAATCCCCGCTTGCAGGAGCCCATGCTCCTGTTGAGAGCCTGGGATTATAATTGGCTGTTGTGGGAGTCGCATCATTGGGGAAGGATATGCCTTGCACAGGAGGCTCAGGGTCATAAGTGAATGTGCATGAAGAAGTATCCAGGTATCGACTTATATTGTTTGATTGGTCAACAACCCTTGTTCTTATCCTGTATTCCTGGCTGCTCACCCAATTAGGAGTTGACACCCCTGTCATGTACCATTGAGTATCACCTGTTGTTGCTGTGCTTATGTTGAATCCGCTTGGAGAGCTTGTTGAGTTCCAGATCTCAGTGCCTCCGGGCTGCCAGCTCTTATCGCTTACTCTCCAAAATATCCCGGAATCCGATCCTTGCTCGATCGAGATCTCCACGCTTAAGATACCTGATTCAGTGTCTCCGCCTGTATTGGAGTTGTCAGATGCTGTTCCTGAGATCGTTGGCAGGGATTTTATGTATGTGCTTCCGTTTGGCGGCGGTGTTATAAGGGTGGAAGTAGGAACAGATATGTCCCAGGTGAATTCTTTATAAACAGTATCCAGAGTCGGATTGCCGGCAGTATCTGTCATCTTGTAATATGCCCTGTATTTCCTCTCTCCCTGCCAAGTCGGGAAGGTGTCGCTCACTGCGTCATCCTGATACTGCCAGTCAGTATCACCGTCTGCCAAACGCCACCTGGAATCATCCCCCCCGCCAACATCAAAAGCATCTGCGCCGTTCCAGTAATTGCCTGATGTGAAGTCCTGGATACCCACTCTTACCTCATCTATGCCTGATGGAGTTCCGCCTCCTCCAAGATCCACTGATGTTCCGGATATGGCGTTTAATGGCTTGGCTATGATGACAGGGATCTCGTCAGATAACGGGTCTCCTGCTCCTCCGTAGAACGCATTGCTCACAGGCACTGTCGTGACTATGGTGCCTTCATCTTTATCTATCCTGAACTGCATGGTCGTGTCCGTGATGAATGTCACCCTGCCTTCAGCGTCAAAATCATCCCTTGCGTAAGCTGATATCTTGTATGGGTTCTTGGTATCATTGAACTGCGCCAATGAGGGAAGGTCAGCCAAGTTCCAGGTGACTGTGCCGTTGACAATACTGTAAGTGGGCACCATCTCCCAGGCAGTCGCGCTGTTGCTTGCAACGAATACATCGTCGTATGGGTCCCAGAAATAATCTCCTACTCCGGATTCCGTGTAGAAAAGCCTCACAACTATGCCTGATGAAACGCTTGTTTTCAAGCCTACCTCATCGCCTAAAGCTGTGCCGTGTATCTCAAAAGAACTTCCATTGTGATACCCGTCCGCTATGGGAGTGCCGATCGCGACATTTGGAGCAGTGTTATCAACAATGAACCTTCTGAAACTTGATCCTCCCAGGGTCCATGAATCCTGAACATTGCCGCTTGCAATACCGTATGTGTCGCGCGCCATGTCACTTGATCTCACCTGCAGGTAATATGTTCTGTCACTCACCCAGTTGCCTGTGAGTATGTCAAAATCCCATGTGCTTGTTGAGTCATCTACTCCTGATGTCTGCTGCCACTGGGTTTCCGGTCCTGCGCCATCTACAACAAATTCACCTCCATACCAGTAATAACTAGTGTTTTCAAGCAGAAACCAGAGCTTATACTGGGTTTGCTGCAATGACGGGTTATCAGCGCCGTAATAGCACTCATTGGAAGCGCAAGGCAGGGGCTGTTGAGGATCTGAAGCTGATCCGTATATGGGGCCTGGGTTAGCTGAATTGAGCTGGGATGCAAGGTATTGCGCGTCATGAACCGGGAATGTGATAGTGGCTGTCGGGGAATCCCTGTCAACATAGAATGTCATGCTGGATTCATCAAGCACGAACGAGGTCTGGGTATTGCCAAGCTCATCCTGAGCCCGCACTCTCAGCCAATACCTGCCTGTTTGAAGCTT
>JBHPMF010000168.1:0-2504 GCA_042563375.1 Elusimicrobiota bacterium
TATCTGAAACGATATTGATCCAAGGTCTTTTAAGCTCGACTATGACCTGACCTTCTTTATCAGTCAGGGTAAGCTCCGTTGTGATCCAATCGACTTTCTCGGAAATCGCGATTTCCTTATCCTTGGCATCCAGTATCGAATAGTTCGTATACACGCTGAACAATGATTTGACCACATTTTCTTTTATGGACCCTATCTTATTCTTATCGCAATCCGTTACTACTACGTGTGACCCCCATGACACCAGCTTCGCGCTTGCTTTTGCAACGCATTTCTTATTCTGGTCTTTGTATTCAAAAGATTTGGTAAGGCTGATCAATGCCTCCGTGATTGCGCCATACTTTTTCTTATTAGCTTCTATCTCAAAAGTGTCTGTTACGGAAATAACCCTCTCAGTGATCGTGAATTCCGAAGGAAACGGTGGTGCCTCTGCCTTTTCGGCAAGACACGCTAAAGCGCAAAAAAACATCAGACCAGCCAGCACGCCCGATATTCGGATATATTTCTTCATCGTAATCCTCCCACTGATTAAATCGCTTCCTTCTTATATATCTAACTCAATTCCGCCTCAAATTCAACAGCTGTCCCTTTTTTCCTTCCCGTGTCATCCCCGTATCGTAGTGCGGGACAGTACCCTCGTTCATATCCCTACCGAACCTTGATCAGAATATGCAGTATCGGTATAAAATTCAGCGTAGCGTGCGTAAAAATTCCCATGCCTTATGACGCTCCGGGAAAAATGTTAGAATCCGAAAAGACTTTTTAAGGAGATGTTAATGACTTCTTTATTATCCAAAAGAGGCCAGTGGGCAACCCGTTTAGGGTTTCTAATGGCCTGCGCCGGATCCGCAGTAGGCTTAGGCAACATCTGGAAATTCCCATATATCGCCGGAATGAACGGAGGCGGCATATTCGTACTTATTTATCTTGCCTGCATCGCTTTTGTGGGCGTGCCCATTATGATCTGCGAGTTCTCCATTGGCCGCTCCACCCAGCGCTCGCCTGTGGAAGCTTTTAAGGACCTCGCGAAAAAAGGAAGCTTTTGGCCCTTGGTCGGCTGGCTTGGCGTTCTCACAGGGTTTGTGATCTTATCTTATTATTCCATTGTGGCCGGCTGGGCCATGCACTATACAATGCTCTCTCTTACGGGATTCTCCGGGGCTGAAAGCTCAGAGGCCATCGCCGGGATTTTCGGCAATCTCTACGTTAATGGGGGCTTGAATATTTTCTGGCACGCAATCTTCATGGTGCTCACTGTTTCTATTGTGCTTGGGGGGGTTAAGGGCGGCATTGAACGGGCCTCAGGCGTCCTTATGCCGCTGCTATTCATCCTGATGCTGATCCTTTTTGGCCGGGCATTAACAATGCCGGGGTTTGGCAAAGCTGTCTCATTTGTGTTCTCGCCGGACGCCTCCAAGCTCACCCCGGCGAGCGTCCTTGAAGCCCTGGGGCACTCCTTCTTTACATTGAGCCTTGGGATGGGCGCGATGCTCACCTATGGCAGTTATGTCCCGCGCGACCGAGATCTTGTTAAATCCGCCGGACTCATTTCCCTTATGGACACGGGCGTGGCGCTCTTGTCGTGTCTGATCATGTTCCCGATCATTTTTTCCTTTGGCATGGACCCTCAAGCCGGGCCGGGGCTTGTATTTAAGAGCATGCCGATCGTCTTCTCCCAGCTCCCGGCAGGAATGCTTTTTTCAACAATATTCTTTCTGCTTCTGACTTTCGCGGCGCTGACTTCAGCGATCTCTCTTTTAGAAGTTGTTGCCTCATTCTTCATAGACACCCTTGGATGGAAGCGCCGGAACGCGGCCCTTGTCCCGGGGCTTTTAATCTTCATCTTCGGTATCCCCTCAGCGCTTTCCGGAGGCGCTCTTGGAGGCCTCAAGTTTATTGGCGGACGCAACTTCTTCGATACAATGGATTACCTCGCCTCTAATTGGTTCTTGCCGCTAGGAGGGCTCTTTGTGGCTATTTTCGTTGGTTGGATCATGGACCCAAAAAAGGTCCGTAAGGAATTCACCGCGAGCTCCAAGTTCGCGAGCTTTTATGGGATATGGTTTTCCTGCGTGCGCTACTTCTGCCCGTTAGCGGTCGGCGCGGTATTTTTACACCTGATCGGCCTTATCTAAAACAGAGATCTCCTGCCTGATCTTTTTAGTTTAAAGACGAGATGAAATTCTCAAGTTTTTCTTTCTGAAGCTTGATCGAAGCGAGCCTTTCTTTTTCTTTTTCAACGATATTAGCAGGGGCTTTTGCCACAAAGCCGTCATTGCCAAGGAGTTTTTCAAGTCTTTGTATCGCAAGGGCGCTCTCAGAAAGCTTATCTTTTAGCCTTGCCACCTCTTCATCCTTATTCCATCCTTCTCCGATACTTATTTCAAGTTCGCCATTGCCGGAAGTAAGCGGCCTGCGGATATCTGTCTTGTCCAAACAAGGCAGTAAAACAGAATTGGCAAGGGATTTAAAAAGGAAAGCATCTTCTTTAAAATCTTTCGCGC
>JBHPMF010000016.1:0-43382 GCA_042563375.1 Elusimicrobiota bacterium
ATGTGTAACTCCGGGGTTGCTTAGCCTCCTGTTTTCTTGCCTTCGATCCTAAGTTTACGATTTTACGCCTGGCCAGGGTCAAGCGCTTCTTTTCCGCCCTGGCCTTCAAAATAACCTCCTTTTTGCCTATATACACGTCGTTCGGGCTCACATTTTCCAAGGCTTCATGGGGTGTTATGTTATAAGTCTTTATGGCCTCAGCTATGGCTTTTCTTAGGGCTTCTGGGTCCATATAGACCAGCTGACCTCCCCCCGTTCACTTGGTCAGATTTAAGGTAGCGGTTTCGGTCTCCTGAATCTTAGCATTCTGCATATGCCTTATGGCAAATTCCGCTGGAGTGAGCCTATTAAGCGACCCATGCGGCCTATCTTGATTGTAATCCACCCTCCAGGTTTCAATGATTTCTCTTGCCTCATTAAGCGATAGAAACACGTTGTCGTTTAAGCACTCCTCGCGCAAACGCCCATTGAAACTCTCGATATAAGCGTTCTCAACAGGTTTTCCTGGTCTGATGAAATCAAGCTTGATCTTATTGCGATAAGCCCATTCATCCAACGCCCTGCTTGCGAATTCTGGTCCATTATCCATAGTAATGCCCTGAGGCTTCTCACGCTGCTCAACGAGCCGGTCCAAGACACGCGCAACACGCATACCTCCTATCGAGGTGTCGGTCTCTGTGGCTAAACACTCTCTAGTAAAGTCATCCACGATCGTTAGCACTCGGATGCGTCTTCCGTATGTTAATACGTCTGAGACAAAGTCCATGCTCCAGCGCTCATTGGGCCTTAAGGGGAGGGCTAGCGGCACACGAACGCTAGATGCTCTCTTTCTGCGTTTCTTGCGTCGTAGGGCCAAGCCCTCCTCCTTGTATATGCGCTCAACCTTCTTATGATTGACTAGCCATCCTTCACGGCGCAGCATCACATGGATTCGCTCGTAGCCGAACCGGCGCCGGCGCTCTGCGAGCTCCAGAATGCGTTTCCTGAGCCTGGAATCGTCTTTCTTGTGTGATCGGTACTGGAAACTGGCCAGCCACAATCCCATAAGCGCGGATGCTCTGCGTTGACTTAGGCCCAAGGTCTCGATCACGTGAAGGGCAGCCTTCCTTTTATCCTTGGGCCTTACCAGTTTTTTGAGTTGATCTCCTTAAGAGCCTTGATGTCTAATGCTTGCTCAGCAACGATGTGCTTGAGCTTGCGGTTTTCCTCTTCAAGAACCCTGAGCTTGCGCGCGTCAGAAACTGTCATGCCTGCGTACTTATTCTTCCAGTAATAGAAGCTCTTGTCACTGATTCCGTGCTTGCGGCAGATCTCCGAGGTCTTTACCCCGGCTTCCGCCTCTTTCAAGATAGCGATGATCTGTTCTTCGGTATGCCTTCTCTGTCTGGCCATTGATTGGTCCTCCTTGATACTGTTTTATCAAGACCGGAACGACCTTTCAAATGACCAAGTTTATAGGGGGGACGTCACAGCAGGCACACCCCTTCTTTGATCCTTCTGTTGAACCTCTCGACTTTGCCCTGTGTCTGGGGATGGTAGGGCTTGCCAAAGATGTGTCTTATGCCATGAAACGAGAGATAAGAGGCCAGCAGAGTTGATATGAAGCCGGAACCGTTATCTGAGAGAAGGGATGGCTTCTCATCTTCCGGCAGGTGGTCTATGCCTACGGCCTCGACCGCTTCTTCTACGGCATCTGATATAGATCCTGCTGTTTCATCAGGCATTAGGGACCAGACTATTATCTTTCTTGAGTAGTCATCGAGTATGGGTATAAGCTTATAATAGCCCCATCCCACTACAAAGAAGGTCGTGGCATCTATCTGCCATATCTCATTGGGTCTTGTGGTCTTATGACGCCACTCTTTGGCCGCTGGCATCTCCGGCAGGGGCCTGGGGGCTACAAGACCGTGATCCTTGAGGATGGAATACACCTTGGATTCTGACACGTAGAAGGGTTCCTCGTCGGTAATTTTGACCGAGAGAAGCCTCGGGGAGAGCTCAGGATGGTTTATTGCCACCTTAAGGATGGTGTCTATCTCATTAGGTAATAGCTTATTCCATGCGCGTCTTGTCACGGGCTTCATTTTATCAAGAGCATTGGGCCCGCCTTCTTCATAGAGCTTTCTCCAGTAATAGTATGTGGAGCCTGGTATGCCCAGATTCTTAAGGAGCCTGCTTTTGCGCCTAGGTCCATTTTCAAGCTCAACAATGAGCCTCCTGCGCTCTTCCCCTGTCATAATGAAATACCAGTGAGCGCCTAGCTGGTCAGACTTTTTTTAAGCAGATTGTTCTCAAGAGCCTGCTCGGCCAGGATGATCTTTAGCCGATCGTTTTCCTGCCTGAGCTTGCCTACTTCATCCTCATTGGCCGCTCGCTTGGTGTCGCCCCTGAGCCTGGCTTTGCCCGCTTCCATGAAGTCCTTGAGCCAGACGTAATAGACATTGGGATGGATGCGTTCCTTGCGGCATAGCTCAGTAGCTGACACCTCACGCTTCATGCCTTCCAGGATCACACGGATCTTCTCCTCTGCGGTGAATTTCCTGCGGTTATAGCGCCTTACCTTCTTGATGAAGTTGGCGGCTGTTTCTGTGGGAACACTAGCGGTTTGGGTTGCTGTTTCCATGATTTTCCTCCTTGCTTATTCTATAGCCTAGGAGACCCAAGCAACCCTAGAATCTACACATTAAATTTTAGGCCCATTTCTCCAATCGTGGCAAAAGATCTACAAAAAATTATTATTCGCGGCAGGGTAGCCAAAATGGTCGGTTGCTAAGAGTAACCGCAGATTGTAAAATATATATTCACTTGGCACATTGTGCCGAGCAAATATTTTCTGAAAATAGTGCTAATTTATGGTGCCATGGCTGAAATAATTCAACTAAAAGCTAATTAATGGGAACAAAATATGTCTAGCCATCCAGAAGTATGTTCGCAGTGCGAAAGGTCTTGTTTGGCTGTTATACCAGCCAGAGGCGGTTCGCGAGGCGTTCCTGGCAAGAATATCCGGGCTTTTGCCGGGCGGCCGCTTATCGCACATACCATCGCCATGGCTAAGATGTGCCCTGAGATCGACAGGATAATCGTGTCGACCGATTCTGAGAATATCGCGAAGGTGGCGCGTGAGTCAGGAGCGGAGGTGCCTTTCATGCGCCCGGCGGAATTGGCGCGGGATGACACTCCGATGTGGCCGGTTTTGCGTCATGCGCTCGATAGTCTCGATAAAAAATGCGGCGAACACTTCACATACCTACTTCTTTTGCAGCCCACCTCACCGTGCAGATTGCCGCAGGATATTTCTGGGGCTTTGCGCTGTTTGGAGAGCGCGCCGGAAGCGGATGGTATTATGGGCGTATCACAGCCGGATTTTAGTCCTGTGTGGCAGTGTGTTACGGAAAAAGACGGGTGGATGCACGATCTTTTTGAAGACGGCGCTTGTTACAACCGGCGCCAGGATGCGCCTAATGTGTACTACATAAACGGATGTCTTTATATTTGGCGCACTGATTTTATTCGTCGGTCTGCGAGCGAGGATTATGCTTGTAAGGGGAAATTGCTTGCCTACAAGATGCCTGATGAGCGTGCTGTCGATATCGATAATGAACATCAATTCAGACGTGCGGAACTCATGGTTGAGCATGGACTGATCGATTTGCCGTGGTTGACGCAAAGAGGTACTCGTGTCGGATAAGATCAGAGTTGCCGGAAGGATTATCGGAGCAGGGCAACCGTGTTTTATCATAGCCGAGGCCGGAGTCAATCATAATGGCGATATAAAAGTCGCGAGGCAGCTAGTGGATGCGGCTGTTGCGGCTGGTGCAGATGCGGTGAAATTCCAGACATTTAAAGCTGATCGTTTGGTAGCAACGAGCGCATCAAAGGCCGATTATCAGATCGTTAATACTGACTCAAACGAATCGCAGCTTGAAATGCTTCGCAAACTTGAACTTACACAAGCCATGCACCGCCAGATCATGGATTATTGCAGGTTGAAAGGGGTCATGTTCTTGTCCACTCCGTTCGATCGTGATAGCGTGGATTATCTTGACGGGCTTGGCGTACCGTTGTTTAAACTTCCGTCGGGCGAGATCAATAACGCAGGGTTTCTTGTCCATGTTGCTCGCAAGAACAAGCCTCTTATTGTATCTACCGGCATGTCTGATCTGGAGGAAGTTAAAGCGGCCGAGCAGGCAATAAGCGAAGTTGGCAATAAGGAAGTGGTTTTTCTGCATTGTGTAAGCAATTATCCGGCTGATCCGGCGGACGCAAATTTGCGAGCCATGCAGGCAATGAGCAAGGCTTTGAGTCGGCCTGTGGGGTATTCAGACCACACGCTTGGGATTGAAGTGTCCCTGGCGGCTGTGGCCATGGGAGCATGCGTCATTGAAAAGCATTTTACGCTTGACAAGAACCTCCCCGGACCGGATCATAAAGCTTCTCTCGAGCCGAGTGAGCTTAAGGCGCTGGTCAAAGGAGTGCGGACGGTGGAGGCCGCCTTGGGTCATGGGCGAAAGCAAAGGATGGCGAGCGAAATGTCGACAGCTGCTGTTGCCCGTAAAAGTCTTGTTGCTGCGCGCGATATCGCCGCAGGCACTTTAATAACGAAAGAGCATGTGGCTGTCAAGCGTCCCGGAACCGGATTGCCTCCGTATATGGAAGCCGAGATAATTGGGCGTATTACGAAGAAACACATAGCTTTTGACTCGTTGTTTTTGATGGACATGTTCAATGAAGAAAATTGATAGCTATAATATACATGGCTAATTTGTTGCATAGAGAATTTCAAGCCAGACAATATGAATAAGCCTATAAGTAAAGGTACGGTGCGCATTATTTCTCGCCTTGATATCAAAGGCCCTAATCTTGTGAAAGGTGTTAATCTTGAGGGTCTGCGTGTCTTAGGCAAACCCGAGGTATTCGCACGCTATTATTATGAGCAAGGCGCAGATGAGCTCTTGTATATGGATATTGTGGCCAGTTTATATCAAAGAAACAATTTGCTCGATATTGTTAAGCGGACATCAAGAGAGGTTTTTATACCATTGACCGTGGGCGGAGGTTTGCGTAGTATTGAGGACATCCGCACAACATTGCGTGCTGGAGCGGATAAAGTGGCGTTAAATACGGCTGCCATTAATGAGCCCGAACTAATTGCTAAGGCGGCTCGAATTTTTGGCTCGTCGACGATTGTTGTTTCGGTGGAAGCTATTAAGAGGCCAGACGGATCGTATGAGGCTTATACTGATAATGGTCGTCAATCGACAGGGAAGGATGCTGTTGCCTGGGCTATTGAGGCGGCTCGTTTGGGTGCAGGCGAAATCCTCGTCACTGCAATCCAGAATGAAGGCGCTGGAAAGGGGTTTGATTTGAGCCTGACGCGAAAGATTGCGAGCTCTGTTTCTGTCCCAGTGATTGCTTGCGGAGGCGCCGGAACGCCGGATGATTGTCTTCAGGTCATCCATGGCGGCCAGGCTGATGCTGTCTGCCTGGCTTCCGTCCTTCATTATTATTTTGTGAATAACGGTAATCCATGGGGGGATTTTTCTGGAGAAGGAAATGTTGAGTTTTTGAAAAACAAGGGTTCCTTTATGAGAGGGAAGAATTTTGCTTTACGCGAAATTAAGGACTACCTCGCAAGAAATAATGTTCCTTGCAGGCCTGTCGCCGAAGGGAAGGTTTATGCCTGAAGGGAAAAAGCCATCAGTAGCCGTAGTCGATTATGGCCTAGGCAATCTTTTCAGTGTTAAACACGCGTGCGAAAAAGTGGGGTTAAGCGCTTTTCTTACATCCTCCGCCAAAGAGATAGATCTGGCGGACTGTGTCATCCTGCCCGGAGTCGGAGCATTTGGTGATGCTATGCGCAATATAACAGAATTAGGCCTGAAAAATGTCCTTAGAGACGCAGCGCATTCCGGTAAGCCGCTCATAGGCATTTGTCTCGGGATGCAGCTTCTGATGAGCGAAAGCAGTGAGTTTGGCTCGCACGAAGGTTTGAATATCATACGGGGCGATGTTGTGCGCTTTGAAGATCTAAAAGACCAAAAAGAGACGCTCAAAGTCCCACAAGTTGGATGGAATCAAGTGCGCTTACGAGAAAGCGCATGCAAGGATCCTTTCTTTAGGGGTATTAAAAGCGGTGAGTATATGTATTTTGTGCATTCATACTATGTTAAGCCATACAGCGAATCCGTGTCTTTGGCAATGACGCGTTATGGCGATGTCGAGTTTTGCTCAAGTTTGAGGCAGGAAAATGTTTTCGCATGTCAATTTCATCCTGAGAGGAGCGGCGTGGAGGGTTTGAAAATCTATAGTAACATCGCTTATTCGGTACGTGCTTACGCAATCCGTAATAACGAAAAGGAAAAATTATGTCAAAAGTGTTAAAAAGGGAAAACAACAAAGTTGAAAGTTATTGGGGCCTTCCCAACAAGGTTATTTTTTGCAAACGTTGCGTGATGTCGAATCAAAGACCTTGCTCATATCCTGAATTCAAGCATACTAGCGATCGCAAGACGCCAACGCTTCACATTGATGAAGAGGGGATCTGCGACGCATGCCGATACGCCGAGAAAAAGGAGCAGATCGATTGGTCGGCGCGCGAAAAAGAGCTGTTAAAAATGTTGGATGGCTATCGTAGCAAGGACGGATCGTTTGACTGTATTCTGCCTGGCAGCGGCGGCAAGGATAGTATCAAAGCTGCGCATCTCATTAAATACAAATACGGCATGCATCCTCTTACTGTCACCTGGCCGCCTTTTATGTATACGGAATATGGCTGGAAGAATTTCAATAATTGGCTTGAGGTCGGTGGTTTTGGGAATGTTTCGGTCAGGCCTAATCCGAAGGTCCATGCGCTGCTCACCCGCCTTTCCGTCGAGAACCTGTTGCATCCGTTTCAAACTTTTATTTTAGGTCAAAAAAATATGCCGATCAAATTGGCACTTCAGATGAAGATACCATTGATCATCTATGGTGAGAATGAAGCTGAGTACGGAAATCCTGCCGGAGACAATGAAACTTCGCTCAGAGACGCATCTTACCATACGTACAAACATCTTAATGACTTGCATATAGCAGGCTTGTCTATTCGAGAGCTCAAGGAAAGATATGAGCTAACAATGGCGGATTTGTCACCCTACTTGCCGTCTTCATCCCAGGAATTCGCCGACAATAAGGTTGATGTGCGATACTTGGGTTATTATGCCAAATGGACTCCGCAGGAAAGTTATTATTACGCTGTGGAGCACGCTGGCTTCCAGGCAAGGCCGCACCGCTCAGAGGGGACATACAGTAAATACAATAGTATTGATGACAAAATAGACGATCTTCATTATCACACCACCTACACAAAATTCGGGATAGGCCGTGCGACCTACGATGCTTCTCAGGAAATTCGCAACAGACACCTTACCCGTGAAGAAGGCGTAGCGCTTGTTCGTCGATTCGACGGGGAGGACCCGAAGCGCTATCTTAAAGATGTCCTTGGTCGTATTGGTATTACACAGGACAATTATCGACGCTATTGCGATAATTCTAGATCTCCGCATTTGTGGAAGAGGGAGGGCGGGCAGTGGAAATTGCGCCACCCAGTATGGGAAAGCGAGTAGCTTTAATATAAAATGATTACACAAAATCGGAGCGTGTTCCGGGCATTCCCGTATCGAGCATAAATTTCTCGTTATATTTCTGAAACTTTGCGCGCGGTTAATTTAGGAGGTAAATGGACGTCATGGAAATGATCAATAAGGGAGAAATACTCAGTTCAAACAAGAAGGTTTATAACGACCTGTACACAGAAAAAAAGGGTTTTCTGCGGTATCCTGCCGATTGGATCGCGAGATTCCATAACATGTATCTAAAGGAGAATTTACCTACCGGCAAAGTCTTGGACTATGGCTGCGGGTCCGGTAACAATAGCATGTTTTTTATTGACAAGGGCTATGATGTTTACGGCGTTGATGTTGCAGAATCCGCGACCGCATTGATAAAGGAGAATCTGCTGGCCAGGCATTATGATCCTGGCTTGGTTGATCGGTTCAGCATCATGACGCCGGATTCAACTTCATTGCCGTATAAGGACAGCTTCTTTGATCTAATAATATCCAACCAGGTTCTCTATTATTTGCCTACGCAGGCGCATATTAACGCTGTGTGCAAAGAGCTTTCGCGATGTCTGCGTCCCGGCGGGATAGTATTCTTTACAATGATGGGGCCGAAAAATTACTATATCACACGGTGGACAAAAAAAGTTCATGATAATAGGGTGCATGAAGTGATAATAGATGATCCGAAGCATAGATTGAACGGAGTTAAAGAGCTTGTGTATCTCATAAAAGACGAGGAGGATTTGCGTAGCACATTCTCTGAGTTTAAAGCTTTGGATATAGGATACTTCGATCAGAAAATGTTTGACCTAACGAGTAATTTTCATTGGATCTTTATCGGTCAAAAGCCAACTCGTTAACGCAGAGTGCACGTTTATTCATTGCTCTTGACCATTCTCCTACGTAACGCCTGACTCAAAAAAGGTGTTCTATGGTCGGGCAGCGGCTCGACCCCCCGAGCTATCCAGCGAGTTCCCACTTGACTGAGTGGCGAAGTGATATAATACGGTTGTGCCCTGCATGGGTGGCGTGGGCAAATCTTTGGTAGGGTCTATTGCGAGTAGGACACATCTTCATACGTACCGGATTTGACTACAGGAAAACCTAAGGAAATCGATATTATAGACCGATCATCAATAATGGAGACTTTGGAATGCGAAAACGCAAGATAGCGGTTTTTACCTCAACGCGCGCAGATTATAGTCTTTTGTATTGGTTGATGAAAGAATTGCAGGGCTGCCCAAGGATTGATTTCCAGATGATAGTATCTGGAACTCATCTTATTTCGGATTTTGGTTCTACCGCTCACGAGATCGAGGGGGATGGCTTCTCCATAGCCGCGAAGGTTCCTATGCGGTTCTCAGGAGGTTCAGAGGTTTCCACAGCCAAGGCTTTTGGTGAGGGCGCATCGAGATTGGCTGATACATTGGCCGATCTCAAGCCGGATATCCTTGTTGTGCTCGGTGATCGCTATGAACTTCTTGCCTGTTGCGGGGCCGCGGTTGGGATGAGGATCCCGATAGCCCATATTCACGGAGGGGAGCTTACGCTGGGAGTCATCGATGAGCAGGTGCGTCATGCAGTTACAAAAATGTCACATCTTCATTTTACGACCTCGGAGTGCCATCGTCGCAGAGTTATTCAGATGGGTGAGGGCCCGTCCAGAGTATTTAATGTCGGCGCTCCTGGCGTTGAGCATCTACTCAGAGCGCGATCCCGCTCCAGAAGAGATGTTGAGAAAAAATTAAAATTCAAATTTAAAAAACCGACGATTTTACTTACTTTTCATCCTGTAACCTTGGAAAAGTTATCCGGCATAAACCATCTGAAGGCATTGCTTGGAGCCATTGATGACCTTGGCGTGCGCTCTATCATCACATATGCTAATTCTGACGCTGGAGGCCGGCCTATAAATAATATTCTGACCCGATATGCGTCAAAGAACATGCCAAGGACCCTTCTAGTGCCGAGCTTGGGAAGAGATATGTATATTAACGCTATGCGTTACGTTGACGCTGTTGTCGGTAATTCATCCAGCGGTGTTATCGAAGCGCCGAGCTTAAAGGTCCCGGCTGTTAATGTGGGGAATCGGCAGCAGGGGCGCTTGCGTGCATCTTCGGTTATTGATTCCAAGGTCTCTCGCAGGGCGCTCTCAAGTGCGATAAAAAAGGCTTTATCTGATAGGTTCAGGGCTACGCAGTGTACCGGCAAGAACCCATACGGATCGAACCAATTTTCTAAAGAAACGTTGAAAATCCTATGCGACTATCCAATTGAGAGGATATCGCACGGCAAGGACTTTTATGACATTAGGTATGAGTTGTAAGGAACAGAGAGCAGGTTGCGCTGATATTGCCAAAAGATCTTTTTTGGTATTTGCAAAACGCAAGCCGGGCGTTGATCGGTCCGTATCTTTTTTGCAAGAACAATGCCCGAATGTGCAAGTCGTATACGGTGATCCTGGGGATCGTTTTCCCGAGCAATGCTTGGAATGGAGTGGAGATTTCATAGTTTCGTATATTTCACCGTGGATCATACCGCTGGAGATGTTGGGAAAGGCAAGAATTGACACCGTGAATTTTCATCCGGGTCCTCCAGAGTATCCTGGCATTGGATGCACTAATTTCGCTTTGTATCACGGTGAAGAAATGTTTGGCGTGACTGCTCATCGCATGGAGGCAAGGGTGGACACCGGCGATATATGCGAAGTGTTGCGTTTTCCAATATGTGCCGATGACTCTGCATATTCGCTAACCGAGCGTTGTTATCTGCATATCGAGCAATTATTCAGGTCGGTCATTTCGCACATAGCTGATGTCGGACATTTACCTTTTTGTGGCGAAAAATGGCGCAGAAAGCCTTATAAGCGAGCAGAGCTCAATGCTTTGTGTCGGATCACTGCGGACATGAGCAGTGACGAGGTGAAGAGAAGGGTTCGTGCTACCGCGTATCCTGATATGCCCGGGCCATTTATGGACCTATACGGTCATAGATTTGAGTACAAAATATCTAGGATGTAGAATCATGATAGGTTTTCGTGAAAATTATTCGCAATATTGCCAAAAGGATCGTTTTGTATCGGAAACGTTGAGTATCGCGGATGAGCGATATCAAAATATGAGGAGGGGATCTTCGTACTATGAATTGGCGTGGTAAAAAGGTCGCTATTACTGGAGCCGGAGGTTTTATCGGGAGCCACTTAGCGCGCACATTGGTGGATGCCGGGGCAGATGTACGCGCGTTGGTGCACTATAATAGTCGTAATCATTGGGGGCATCTAGAGGAATTACCCCATGAAGTTTTGAGTGACGTGGAAATTGTGTCTGGCGATGTGACGGATGCTTTTAGCATGGAGCGTTTTGTGGCTGGGCGAGAATACGTGTTCCATCTGGCGGCTTTGATAGGGATACCATTTTCATATATAGCTCCGCAATTATATGTGCAGGTTAACATCCAAGGTACGCTCAATATTTTGGAGGCATGTCGCAAACATGGCGTAGAAAAGCTTGTCCACACATCAACATCTGAAACATATGGCACGGCTACGTATACGCCGATAGATGAAAAGCACCCGCTTCAGGGCCAGTCTCCGTATTCGGCTTCAAAGATCGCGGCCGATAAGCTGGCAGAGAGCTATTATCGTTCCTTTGGTCTTCCAGTTGCGGTAGCTCGACCATTCAATACTTATGGTCCGCACCAATCTGCTCGCGCTGTCATACCAACTATTATCACGCAATCGATTCAAGGGGGCAAGATCAAATTGGGGAATTTGACGCCGATACGCGATTTTAATTATGTTGCGGATACGATAAACGCTTTTTTGCTTATTGCGGCTAGTTCGCATACCGTTGGACAAGTATTAAATATTTGCAGCGGCGCTGGAATCACAATCGACAAATTGGCGCAAAAAATATTGCGGTTATTGGATATGGATGTGCCGATCGAAGATGATGGTGAGCGGCAACGACCGGATAACAGCGAAGTCTTTCGGCTTGAGGGGAATGCGGGCTTACTTATGAAGTTAACCGATTGGAAGCCGGGATATTCTCTTAATGACGGCTTACGATTAACAATTGAATACATAAAAGAGAACATGAAGAGTTATAAGCCAACGCTTTACAATGTGTGATAGCGTTAATTGCAAATGAAAGAAATAAAAAATGTGAGTTTACATAGGAAGACGGGATGAATTATGTCACAAATATTTAGATCTGCATTATGTGCTATCGCAGATCATGGTTTGGCCATTTGCTTGAACTTCTCTGTTTTTTGGCCAGGTTTCCAGGTTCTGCGTTTTGCAATGCCCGGATGTTAAAATAATCTTATGCAAGTAAACCTTGACAAGCTATGTGTCAGCCAGGAGTGTCCTGTGCGCCAGGCCATTTCAAAAATTGATGCTAATGAAGCCGGAATTGTACTGGTTGTCAGTGGCGACAATGAGCTTTTAGGAACGATCACAGACGGTGATGTGCGACGAGCAATACTGGCTGCTTTTGACCTATCCAGACCGGTCAAAGACATACTTGCGCTAAAAGACGGTACTCAACTCGCTAATCCAATAACAGCACTCGCTGATCAAGATGCCGGCCATTATCTAGGATTAATGAAAAAGCATCGCATTTTACATTTGCCGCTCCTCACGCCGCACAATAAGATAGCGGGTTTGGTTACAATGGACGATTTTGTGTCTGATAATGTGTCGCCGGTACGGGCGGTGGTTATGGCCGGCGGGTTCGGAAGTCGACTAATGCCCTTAACAAAAACAACTCCCAAGCCTATGTTGCCCGTTGGGGGGCGCCCGTTGATGGAAATTATCATAGAACAGCTTAGAGCTGCAGGCGTGATGCATGTTAATGTTACAACACATTATAAGCCTGAAAAGATAAAAGAACACTTTGGAAATGGTAATAATTTCGGAGTGAAGATAGATTACGTGAACGAAGATCGACCACTGGGTACCGCAGGAGCTTTGGGATTGGTGGCGACCCCGAAGGATACCACATTGGTTATGAACGGAGATATCCTGACTAGTGTTGATTTTCGCGCAATGATAGCGTTTCATCGAGAGAATGGAGCCGATCTGACTATAGCTGTACGCAGACATGAGGTAAAGGTTCCTTATGGCGTTATTGAAAACGATGGTGTGCGAGTAAAGCGTATAAAAGAAAAGCCTTCCTGGAAGATGTTCGTGAATGCCGGTATTTACCTGCTCGAGCCCTCTGTATATAAATTGATTCCCAATGGGGACTCCTTTGATATGACAGATCTTATTGAAAAGTTGATTGAAAATGGTTTCAGGGTGGCAAGTTTTCCCATCAGAGAAGATTGGATGGATATTGGCAAGAGTGACGAATATGAGAAAGCTCAGAAATATATGGAAGAGATGTCGTCAAATTGAATATTGTATGAGTGCGCTCAAGATCTGGGCTCCTTACGCGCGATGGCGAGGTGATACCTAGTAATTATGCTGAAAATTCCTGAAACTAAAAAATCAATACCATTAAGCGAACCGCAATTTTGCGGCAATGAGTGGAAATATCTGAAGGAGTGCATAGATAGCGGCTGGGTGTCGTCCGTCGGGCCATTCGTAGAAAAATTTGAAGCGGAAGTAGCCAGAAGAGTTGGGTCGCGACATGCTGTTTCAACGGTAAATGGGACATCTGCCCTGCATCTTGCGCTCAAGGCATGCGGGGTACAGTCTGGGGACGAGGTCATAGTATCTAGTCTTACGTTTATCGCTCCGGTCAATGCGATCAGCTATTGCGGCGCTAAGCCGGTATTTATGGACGCATGCTTACAGACATGGCAGATGGACGTAGATAAGGTAATGAGATTCCTGGCGAACGAGTGCGAACTGCGTGGTCAAGAATGTTTCAATAAAAAAACGGGTTGCCGTATACGGGCAATATTACCTGTACACCTATACGGGTTGTCATGTGAGATAGGTCGAATCATGGAGCTTGCCGTTAAATACCATCTGCGTGTTATAGAGGATGCTTGTGAGGGTGTAGGTGTTTTGTACCAGGGAAAACATGTGGGAACCTTTGGGGATATTGGCGTTTTCAGTTTCAACGGCAATAAAGTTGTTACAAGCGGCGGAGGGGGTATCCTCGTAACCAGCGATCCTACTTATGCCCAGCATGCGCGCTATCTTTCAACACAGGCTAAAGATGACGGACTTGAGTACATCCACAATGCTGTAGGCTATAATTATCGGTTGACCAATGTTCATGCTGCTATCGGGCTTGCGCAGCTCGAGTCTCTGGATGATGCCCTGGAGAAGAAACGCATTATAGCGCAAAGATATGAAGAAGGTCTCCGTGATATGGGCGTGATAACTCTGATGCCTAAACCAGCTAGCGTCGCTGCGACATATTGGCTTTACACAATCTTGTTACCCGAGAATACTTCGCTTGACAAACGCCGGGATTTGGTCCGATGGCTTCATGGCCAAGGTGTTGAATGTCGTCCTACATGGCATCCCGCGCATACATTGCCGCCGTATCGTGACGCACAATCATTTGAAATGGAACATTCTGTACGGATCTATGAGCGTGGATTATGTCTGCCAAGCAGCGTCGGCTTGAGCGCGGATGATCAAGAGAGATGTATCAGTGCGGTAAAGAGCGCGGTGTCGAGAATAATAGGTGGCTGAATTGAATTGCTTTGAGAACGTTCTATTCCTGTCTATCAGTCTTTATGCCGATCTTTTTCCTCGTTTGGCCGCATTGATCAAGGAAAAATATAATTCGAAGGTTCACATGATTTGTGCCACTGCGCAGGATGCCGCGATGTATGCCCAGCGTTACCCGGGAGTATTCGATTCGATCAGGTCAACCGGTAATCGATACGATCAGGTTTTTTCCAAGCCTGTCGACCGCGAAAAGCTTCTTGTGCAGGCGCAGCGTTATGAGAAAGAGTTTGGGATCAATCTGAATTACCATATCATGGCGAGCCGGCACTTGGGTAGAGGTTATAGTCCATTGGGCATCGGGAATCCGCGTTCCAAACTCAGCGAAAGTTTCACATATTGGACAAGGCTCAGCGTGATCTTGGGAGCCCTGAATTTCTGGGAAAAAGAATTCTCCAGTGTCCGCTATAGCTTGATCATCGTCGGGGCAGGCGATAAACAGGTTTCGGAGTTGGCAAGAGTTTTTGGTATCCCGCTGCGCATTTTAATTGAAACAAGACATAGTGATTATTTCTGCTGGGCGGTTAACGAGTTTCAGGAGCATCCCTACGTTCATGCGATCGCCAAGGATTGCGAAGGGAATCTTGATGCCGCGAAAGCGTTTTCCCAGGCCCCACTGTCGCATTTAAAACTGACGGCTCGCTTGCTGGAAGGACTCACTTTTTGGAATAGGCTGCGAAGGACGGCATACCTTTGCGCCAAGGAATTGTATTGTCTGATTCGTGGCTTTGATAAGGCAAAGTACGGATATTTATTGTCGGACAATATCGCTAACGCGTGGAGAAGGTATTTTGACTGGAAAAGATTGGTAGCTAACAGGCTTGTTACGCTTAAGGATATCAAGGATCTGAGTTTTGTTTACTACCCCCTTCACACTGAGCCCGAGATAGCTCTCGGCCTGTTTTCCCCCGAGTTCACCGATCAGATGTGCGTGATCCAGACTATTTCCAGGGCCTTGCCGGTAGATACGCATTTGGTGGTCAAAGAGCATGTGTTCGGTATTGGTCAAAGACCTCGAGATTTTTACCGTCAGTTACAGGAAATCCATAATGTGATTTTCCTGGATCCCCGCGAATCAGGCATTGATGTTATCAGGTCAGCAAGGGGGGTTGTCACGATCAGCGGCACATCCGGCCTTGAAGCGGCGATGTTGGGTAAGCCAGTAATGGCTTTTGGGCGGCACAATAACCATAATTCCCTGCCCCATGTTCATTGCGTAAGAGATTTTGACAAAATACCGTTTGTCCTTAATGAAAAAATCTTAAAAGGAAACATCGGGCCGGATGCTGTGCGCGCGAGCAGTCGATATCTGGAGGCTTTAAAGAAGATTTCTTTTCGATATGACTGCTGTAATCCTACACTTTCCCCGGATCTCCTGCAAGAAGCTCTTGGTCGACTAGAGTTATCGCTTTCCAGCGCCCCGGCTTTACCCGCTTCTTCTGTGGCTAAATCATAATCTGAAGATGACAACATCTGTTTCAAGCAGTTCGCCTGGCATTGATAGGGCATTGTCATTGCCATATTGGGTCATCCATGCGGCAATCTTATTCCTGCTTACAGTGACTGCCTTTGAGGTACGCGGAAGTAGGATTAGTCTTGGCTTTTTATCCTTCTATTGGACAACGGCTAGGATCGGCATATTGCTGATGGGGGTTATCTCGTTTTATTGGTTCCTGCGATATTGTTTGCCGATATTGCGTAAGCAATATCGGGATATAACAACATCTATATTGTTTTTTTGCGCAATAGCGACTATCAGTTCGTTAGCGAGTTCTCATGCTGGAGTTGCGCTGGAGCGCATCCTTTTCTATTCTTGTTTTTTTTATTTTTTTGGCATAGCCTTATCGCTTCCTTATAAAAAGATTTTGGAGCATGTCCCACTCTATCTGTTTGTGGCGGGTCTGGTGCTGGGCATAATGGGATGCCTTCAATGGTGGTGTCCTCAGTTGCGAAAGATAATGGATAATACGTTTTTGATAGGCACCCATAGTTTTATCGGGCGCACTTCAGCCGGAATAAACGCCAGTCTGCAGAATTCGATCACATATGGCTGTTTCATGGTGATTGCTTTTATCAGTATGTGGATACTGCGCTGGAAAATGGGATTGTATCTTTTGATACCAGCGGCCCCCATCATCCTTGCTGGGATCATATTGTCATGCTCCAGGCTGGCTGCGATCGGGTTTCTTGTTTTTTCCGCAGCTATCCTTGTGTCATCGGTCAAGAGAGTGTCTTTCGCGAAGAATTGGCGCCACGCTCTCATTTGCGTGGCAGCGCTGGTCTTTTTCCTGGTGTTTACAGCGCAGTTCAGGTATGTAAAAGTTTGGCAATCTGTCAAACAAGCGGACTCGGCTTTTTCATCCGTAGAGGACTTCGATCGGTATAGCTCTCACAGATTATCCTTATGGAGCGCGGCTTTAAAAATGTGGACGGATAATAAGTGGTTGGGTGTCGGTCCGGGCGTTTATGATAAGCATTTGGCTGATTATGCGCAGTATAAGTTTTTAAGCGCGGGTTTCCAGCATCCGCACAATCTGTTTCTTAGGATTATATGCGAGACAGGTGTTTTTGGTACCATAGCTTTCGGGATATTGGCGTATTTAATCGCAAGGAAGATTTTTCGTTGTGGTATTCGGTATTACACATGGCCGTTCATGGCTTTTTTGTTTTTTGAGATGCTGGAAGAGTTCACAAGAGATGCTTTTCCCAGTCTGATTTTTGTGCTGATCACGGCGTATGCCATAAAAGCAGCGCAAGATGACCAGGTTGTTTTCGAGACAAGCAAAACTCAGATTCCGTGATCGTTAGAAGAAGTTTGGGCGGATATTATTTGGCTTGTGATGTTTCATGGATTGATGTAGGAAAGAGTCAAATCATGCGTATGTGTCAATTATCACGCTCAATCGTCTCAGGTTTGATGGTAAAATATGAATATCGGTTATGTATAAGTTACTGATACTCGCTATTCTGTCTTTTCTGGCCTCGTCCGCATTGAACTATTTTTTGAAAAATCCGGCTAAGAGGATCGGATTAGTGGCCGGAAGGCAGCGCGATCGTTGGAGATCGGATGCTGTTCCTCTAATAGGCGGTATTGGGATCATGGTATGCGTTCTGGCTGCTTTTTTCCTGACTTTCTCCATGCAGCTTTTGCCCATCATAGCTGTTTCCGGAACTTTAGGGATATTCATCGTGGGTTTTGTGGATGACAAATACGGTCTTAAACCCCAGATCAAGATGCTGCTGCAGGTCCTTATAGCTTTGGCAGCGGTGTTTGCGGGTCTGACCATATCCATAACAGGGTTTCTAGTTCTTGACAAATTACTGGTTGTTTTCTGGCTGGTCGCGATAACCAATGCGTTCAATCTGCTTGATAATATGGACGGTCTTACCTCAAGCGTAGCCATCATCTCAGGCATGGTCATGATATGGATCATGCATGTGACAGGGCATCCGGAATTCATGCCGATACTCGCGGCTTTTATCGGAGCCCTGGCGGGCTTCATGATCTATAACCTTCCTCCGGCATCTGCGTTTCTCGGGGATGCCGGCAGCATGGTGATAGGATTCTTCCTGGGCTCATTGAGTCTTGTGAGCGTACATGCGACGCCCGGCAGGATAGATTTTCCTCTTGTGGTCCCATTCATTGTCCTGGCGATCCCCGTCTTTGACATGTGTTTTGTTTCCGTTACCAGGATATTCAGGGGCAGGTCTCCGTTTCAGGGTGGACGAGACCATACATCCCACCGTCTTGTGCTGGCTGGATTCTCTGAGAAAAAAACGCTTTTAGTATTCACCATACTGGCTTCTATAACATCCTTGGTGGGGATCGTCGTTTTGAAGGGATGGATAGAGGTTTCATTCGCTGTCATGATCTATGTGTTGGCATTGCTGCTTCTTGGGATTTATTTAGCGCATGTCCGCATAAGCAGCGATGAAGTGATTAAGCGGGAACCAGATGAGCCGAAAGAATTCTTTTTCGGATATTTATTGTCCATGCCGTATAAGCGGCAGATCGCAACCGTACTGCTTGATATAGGACTTTTAAGCGCTGCATATCTGCTTTCTTATGTAATAAGGTTCGAGGACACGGCTTTGGACCATATGAGGGTAATCGAAGCATCCCTGCCCATAGTTCTGTTTTGCCAGTTGCTTTCAATGGCTGCGTGCGGGGTGTATAGCGGGGTCTGGCGTTACAGTTCGGTCACGGACACGCTCGCGCTTTTAAAAGGACTATTCTGGGGCATCTTGTCCAGCGTTGTTATCATCCTTGCGATTTGGCGTTTCAATGAGTTCTCAAGGGCATTGTTCGTCGTTGATTTTCTTGTTGCATGCGCTTTTCTGTGTTCGTCGAGATTCGCGTTCAAGATGCTGGATGCTGTGATTCCCAGGACAAATGGAAAGAGCGAAGACAGGTGTGTGCTGATATATGGCGCAGGAGACGGGGGAGAACTTCTCGCAAGAGTGATACCCAGAGAGCCCCTTCTGAAAAAGAGGATCGTGGGTTTCGTGGATGATGATAAGGATAAAAAAGGCCAAAGGATACATGGGATCAGAGTGATCGGCGGGTTTCCGGAGATGAGCGATTTTATTGAACAGATGCACGTTAAAGAGATCATCTTATCATCCGCTAAAATCAATGGGAACAACTTGGAGAGTTTGAAAAAATTATGCAAAAACAGTCGTATTAAGCTCTCTATTCCGTCCTGGAAACTTGAGTCTTTGGTCTAAATTTGGTATAAAAACACAATGCCTTTAGAGACATACCTGAAAAACACGCAAAACGTTCAAGATAGACTAGTAGTATCCCCTAATCATGGGTCTGCAAGATCGAGAACATCGGGGAAAGAGGAGCTGTTTGACCTTATAAAGAGCCGAAGGGCAAAAGTGGGCATTGTTGGCCTGGGATATGTCGGTCTTCCTTTAGCCATGCAGTTTGCTCGCATCGGATTTTCCACATATGGCATTGATGTGTCAGAAGAAAAGGTCAAGAAGATCAACAACGGCGAGTCTTATATAGACGATTTAAGTTCCAGTGTGTTGCGCGATGCCATGGCGAGCGGAAAATTCGTTGCAAGCTCTGACTGGGATTGTGTTGCGGAGCTGGATGCGATAATTCTATGTGTTCCAACGCCGTTTACCGAGTATAAGGAACCTGATCTCTCTTATGTCGTAAATGCGACCGAGGAGATCGCCTCAAGGATGAGGCCGCCCCAGCTTATAACGCTGGAATCAACAATATATCCTGGCGCTACTCAGGAAGTCGTATTGCCGATATTGGAAAAAAGAGGGTATCGGGTTGGGAGAGATTTCTTTTTAGCGTATTCTCCGGAGAGGATCGATCCCGGGAATATCAATTACAAAGTGGGGGATATACCGAAAATTGTCGGAGGCGTGACAATTGACTGCAAGAATGTAGCGTGTGCTTTGTATGAAAATGTAGTGGCCAAAGTTGTAGGGGTGACATCTCCCAAAGCGGCTGAAATGGCTAAATTACTTGAAAATATATTTCGCAACGTCAATATCGCTCTGGTGAACGAATTGACGATGCTTTGCGACCGTATGAAAATCGACATCTGGGAAGTCGTGGCAGCTGCTGCCACGAAACCTTTCGGCTTTATGTCTTTTCGCCCGGGACCCGGAGTGGGAGGCCATTGTATACCGGTCGATCCGGTTTATCTGTCATGGAAAGCCAAAGAATATGACTTCTATACTGATTTTATCAATCTGGCATCAAAGGTGAATTCAAACATGCCTTACTTTGTCGCTCGCAAGCTTTTGCGTACTTTGCTCAAAAACGATTTTAATATACATAAGGACAAGGCGTTGGTATTGGGCGTTACGTTCAAAAAGGATATTGCAGATGCCAGAAACTCCTCAGCTTTTAAGTTAATGGAAAGGATGCTCGTGGAAGGGGTGGATATTGATTTTCATGATCCATTTATCGACACTATCGAGGTCAGTGGTAAAAAGTTAAAATCAATAGCGCTTACAAAGGAAAGAATCGCGTCTTATGGATGCGTTCTTATTCACACAGACCATTCAAGTTATAACTGGGATTTTATTACAAATTCCGCGAGGCTCGTTTTTGACACCAGGAATGCGACAAAGTATATAAGGCAAGGCAGGGATAAGATATTCAAATTATGAAGAAAATATTGATAACCGGCGGCGCTGGTTTTATCGGCTCGCATTTGGCTGAGCGGTTGCTTGACACGGGTTATGAGGTCAGCATTCTTGATGATCTTTCTACCGGCAGCAAGAGCAATGTTTCGCATTTAGCGAAAAATCCAAATTTTCATACTTATTGGAATTCTGTGTTTGATACGGATGCTTTAAAGCCGTTGGTTTATGAAGCTGATATCGTGTTCCATATGGCAGCGAGTGTCGGCGTGTGCAGGATATTGGAAAGACCTGTAGAAACGATAGAGAACAATGTCGGTGGGACGAGCCTTGTTTTAAAAACATGTCTTAAGAACAAGACCAAGGTGTTTATTGCGTCAACGTCCGAAGTGTATGGGAAAAATGACCAGGTACCTTTAAGAGAGACTGACGATGGAGTGTTGGGACCGACTGTTAATAGCCGTTGGAATTACGCATGCTCCAAAGCGATCGATGAGTTTTTGTCATTGGCTTATTACAAAGAGAGTAAACTGCCAGTTGTTATCGTTCGCTTCTTTAATACAGTTGGGTCGCGCCAAACAGGAAGATACGGTATGGTCATTCCGCGCTTCACGACTCAGGCTCTTAGCGGTGAGCCAATCACGGTTTACGGAGATGGAGAACAGACCAGGAGCTTTACTGATGTAGAAGACATAATAAACGGACTTATTCTACTTAACGATTGTAAGAATGCTGTTGGCCAGGTGTTTAATATTGGAAGTGGAATGGAGATATCCATAGGTGATCTTGCTCAGAAAATAAAACAAATGACAGGCAGTTCTTCCTCGATCACTCACGTGCCATACAGGATCGCATATGAGGCTGGTTTTGAGGATCTGCGGCGCAGAGTGCCGGATATCACGAAAGTGAATAAATTGACCGGGTATAAGCCTAAAGTGGATTTTGAAGAGACGCTGAAGAGGATAATTGAGTATCACAGATTGAAACAAGTGGTAACCCCTCACCCTAACCCTCTCCCTCAAGGGGCGAGGGGATCAGAGAAGACTAAGAAAACAGTTCCTGCCTAAAGGCGCTTTGCGCCACCGATAGCTTATGGCCAATGGCTTATAGCTGAGAGGAGTTCTTTATCCTCGAGAAATTACTGAAATATCCCCAGTATAAACGCTTTAAGCAGTAGCTTGATTCTAGTGAATTGACCCCGTAATATCCTTTTTGTGAGTTTTCCGCAGAACATTATGGAGAGTGTTGGTATGGAGAGAAGTCCGTAGTGTTTGCGGAAGAATATGCAGGCGCTGCGGGCGTGGTGGTAGTCGGCGAAGGGGTGATTATTCGTGTGGTATGTTTGTGAGCCATAGGCGGAAAAAAACATCGCTTATTTCATAAGAGCCGTTGGATTTGTCCAGGATATCTTTTTCCATCAGGCTTTTGACTGTTTTTTGGATGGTCGTGGCCGTGATATCGTATTTGCGGGAAATATCATGGGAGTATATCCTGCCGGTTTTGCCTTCTTTCGCAAGCATGCGCAGCACCTTTTTCTGATTCAGTGAAAGAGCATCCCAGAGGTTTAAGTATGCGCTTTTTTCTTCCGCGATGGTGATCTCCAGCGCTTCGTTCACCAGGTTCCTGTCGATGCCGGAATCCGCCAGTTTCCATACTGAGCTGGAAAGGTGTTGAACATAATACGGATGGCATTCAGTCAGTATTGCGATGTATCCGGCGCTGTCTTGGGATATCCTTTTCCCCGAAGCGGAGAATCGCCCCGTTATGAAGCGCACCAGTTCGTCTTCGGTGATCTTGCGCAATGGGAAGTGCCTGCCTATCTTGTAGAAAGGTCTGTTCGGGTTTGAGAACATGTTGTTGAAGAGGTGCTTCTTGCTGCCCATAAAGATATATGAGATGTTGCTGCCGTGGGTCTGAATGATGCTTCTGAGTTTTCTTTCTATCTTGTCGGTCTGGAAAACACCTATCTGCTGAAATTCATCAAAAACCACAACAATGCGTTTTTTCAGCTTGTCCGAGTATGTTTTCACGGCTTGGGCAACATCCTCTGTCATAAGGTTCACATTGCCATGAAATTCCACGCCCAATTCCGTTTCGCCGCGCGCGTTCACCGCGATCTTGGGCCGAATGGTTTTAAAAATTCCTTTTAACGCGTCCAGAGCTTTCTCAATAGGACCTTTGAATGACCTGGCAATGGCCGTTGCGTATGTTGATACGAAATCCTCTTCCCTTAGAACCACATCCAGATCCGTGAATACGCTTATAATGCCTTCTTTTTCCGCTGCCTTAAGCGTTTCCTTGATAAGAGATGTTTTGCCGTACCTTCTTGGAGAATAGATGATCACATTCTGTCCGCTTCTAATGTCGCTTAGTAAGTCGGCTATTTCTTTTTTTCTGTTGCAGAACTCCTTTCCGCCAACTTCCTTGCCGTATATAAAAGGATTCCTTGGGGTTTTTGTCATAAACAGATTATACTTTAATGGTTAACCACTTAAGGATAATTTTCGATAGCATGTTATTAATGCCGCGCTGTGGGGCGTTGAATATCGCGAAGCCGGATAGGTTCGGGACATAAGCCGAAAGTGGGTTTTGAAGAGACGCTGAAGAGGATAATTGAGTACCATAGATCGAAAACAGCGGTAACCCCTCACCCGTATGCCCCCCCACCTAACCTCCCCCACCAGGGTGGAGGAAAAAAAGGGAAAGGGGCGAGGGAAATAAAGAAGAAAACGGTTTCTTCCTGAGAAACTTACCTGAATATACCTGAGATAATAGCTTCTAGTAGCAGCTTAATTCTACCGAATTGACCTCGCAAGATTCTTTTAGTGAGTTTTCCGCAAAACATGATTGCCAGAGTTATTGTCCAGGAAAGTCCATAGTGTTTGCGGAAGAAGATGCAGGCGCTGCGGGCGTGGTGGTAATCAGCGAACGGGCTTTGTTTGCCGATGGAGCCGCCTTCTTTGTGCCAGATGCGGGCTTGCGGGGCATGGGTTGAGGAATCATCGGGTGAGATATGATTTGAGGCGCCACAGCATGTATAGTGGGATGTTTTTGACTTCTTTGCCGCTCACATTCTCGAGGGAAGCCTTTATGGAGATTTCCGGGGAATATTTTTTCCTGTATTCAGCGAGGCTGCGCGCCCTGTTGCGCCCGGCTTTAACCTCGATGGGTACTATAAGGTCGTTGAACTGAGCCACGAAGTCGACCTCAGCGGTGTTGCCGGACTTCCAGTAAAACAGCATCTCGAGATCCGCGTTAAGCAGTTCGGTTAGCGCGAAATTCTCGGTCATGGCTCCCTTGAATTCCCTGTAAGTCTGCTGCCCGTGGAAAACCGCTTCAGCCGGGAGACCTGCCATTTTCCTTAAAAGACCCACATCCGGCGCGTACAGTTTGAAATAGGCAGGATTTGCGTAAGCTGAAAGCGGCATGAACGGTTTTTCTATCTTTGTCACCTTGTAAGCCATTCCGGCTGAGATAAGCCACTGCAGCGCATCTTCAAGATCTTTTGATCTGGCGCCTGGTTTGGCATGGCCGAAGACGAATTTTCCGCTTTCCCTTGCAAGCTGATTTGGTATGGATTTCCATATGAGATTGAGTTTCGGGATATCTGTCACAGGCGCGTGTTTGGCGAAATCCAGCTCGTAAGCGTCAAGTATGCGCTGTTGGATGGCTTCAACCTCGGCCACGTCTTTTGTTTCGACCCATTTGGCCGCAGCCTCGGGCATACCGCCGGCGATGTAATAATTGCGCAGGAGTTCTTGTAGTTTTGTTGTGAATATTTCAGGGATCTCTTTGCCGGGGGAAAGCTCTGATAGAAAATCAGCCAGTTTTTCTTCTCCGTTGGCGAGCATGAATTCATAAAACCCGAGCGGCCGCAGTGTGCGCATATCAACCTTGCCTACGGGGAAAGACAAGGGTTTTGACAAGGTTATGCCAAGCAGTGATCCGGCGCAGGCTATGTGGTATTGAGGAGCGTTTTCGCAAAAATATTTAAGCGCTGTTAAGGCGCGGCCGCAGAATTGCACCTCGTCAAAGATCACCAGGGTTTCGCCGGGTTTTATAGCCTTGCGGCGGAACACGCCGAGCTCGGAGATGATCCTTTGCGGGTCAATGTCTTGGTCAAAACACCGGTGAAGCGGCTCATTGCCTTCAAAATTGAAATAAGCAGAATCAGCATAAGCCCTTTTGCTGAATTCTTTAAGCAAATAGGTTTTTCCGGATTGGCGCACTCCCTTAAGAAGTAGTGGTTTGCGGTCTTTTGATTCTTTCCATTTGTAGAGTTCTTGAATTAATAGCCTTTCCATAGATTTATCCTATTAAATATTAAAAATGCAAACAATACTGCATTTATGGTATATAAAATGCATGTAAATATGGCATTTTTGAGACATATCATCTAAATGTTTAACAGATTATCCATACTTGGTCAATAGGCATTATCCAAATTTGGATATTAATGCCTGATCATGCAATGAGGATAATTTGGAGTTTGTTTTTAATAATCGGGATTATTTGAAGTTGGATTTAAGTGTAAATTTTTGAAATGGGGAAAGTAGGGGTAAAAATGAGAAAGAAAGCGGCGCCCACCTGAAAAACTTACAGAGGCATATTCAAAAAGCGAAGAATCTATATTGGAATAGCGGATATGGATTCCTGCTTTCGCAGGAATGACATAGTGGGCAGGGAAGCGAGTTAGTGGAGTGGGTGCGATATGCCTGAGATGAGGGCTTTAAGTAGTAGGTTGATTCTGGTGAATTGGCCTCGCAAGATTCTTTTAGTGAGTTTTCCGCAGAACATGATTGCCAGAGTTATTATCCAGGAAAGTCCATAGTGTTTGCGAAAGAAGATGCAGGCGCTTCTTGCGTGGTGGTAGTCTGCGAAGGGGCTTTGTTTGCCTATTGAGCCGCCTTCTTTGTGCCAGATGCGGGCTTGGGGGGCGTGGGTTAGGAGCCAACCTGATTTTTTGGCTCTGTAGGATAGGTCTGTGTCTTCCCAATAAATAAAAAATCGTTCATCTAGCAACCCTATCTTATTGATCATATCTACCCTGGCGAATATGCTGGCTCCGTGGATGTAGGATAAGGAGGAGTCACCCCCACCTAGCCTCCCCCATCGATGGGGAGGAAAATTAAGAAAAGAGGATGCAGAATTTTTATTAGAGGTTACATGCCTGCTTGTTCCGAGGATTGGATTTATGGTGCCGCCGCCTAGGGTTTGGATCTTGTCAGGGGTGTTATAGTATAGGATTGTGGGGCCTAGGAGGCCGATAGTGGGGTTTGACTGGGCTTGGAATACCATTTCCTTTAGGGAGTCGGGGTGGACGATTGTGTCGTTGTTTAGGAGCCAGAGGTAGGATGGGGGTTCTGAGGTATTGTCGTGATTGAGATTGCCGCGCCCCATCTCCTTAATTGGAGTAGCGGTAATGGGGCTCGCAATGACAGATGCTTTGAGGGCGTAGCGGATGCCTATGTTGTTGCCGGCGGCGTAGCCTAGGTTTGAGGGAGATTTGATTAAGGCTAAAGCTTTGCTTGAGGCGTGTTGGGTGAGTTTTTGTTCTAGTTCGGGGGTGCCGCCGGATTCTGAGGTTTGGCGGTCGTATTCGGCGAGGAAGAGGGGTTTGGGGGAGTTATTATAGCGGTGCTCTTTATTACCCCTCACCCGCGCTTCGCTTGCCCTCTCCCTCAAGGGGAGAGGGGAATTGGAAGAGCTGGGAGAGGTGGAAGAGGGCGGCATACAAGCTGCCGCGCTACGAGATGAAGAAGAATTCGAGAGAAAGGATGGGAGGGTGACTGGGATTTGGCCGGAGGACCAGGATTTTATTTTGGCTATGGAGTCGTCGTCTGAGCCGTTGTCTACCATTATAATGCGGAAATTTGGGTAGTTTAGGTGTTGCAGGGATTCTAGGCATTCTATGGTGTCTTTCCAGTTATTCCAATTGAGGAGAATGATGGAGACCTTTGGGTCTTGCTGCATATGGGAAATTATAGCTTTATGTGAATAGGCCATTAAACATAGAGAGAATATAGGGCTAAATTATAAGGGCTAAGGGCTAAATGAAGAGAGAAGAAAAATAAGGACAGAAACGGGATTCAAGCTCTTGCAATCCATGGAATCAAGAAGCAGAACGCACGCTAAAGCATGCGACTACCCGGATAGTTAATTCCGCTATTTCCCGGATTGCTTTTTAGCCCTTATAATTTAGCCCTTAGCCCTATCTTGATGCTGAGTGGTCTCATGGTATAATAGGGGTAATGCTTCCTTTTAGACGGTACCTCCTGCTTTTGGGAGGGGATACAGTGTGCCTTTTAATGGCGTTCGTTTGCGCTGTTTTTGTGCGCAGAATGGATGTTTCATGGGTGTTGATAGCTGAACGCGTTGAATTGCTGTTCATGCTTATCCCATTGTGGATCATTGTGTTCCATACTGTGGGCTTGTATGAGCCAAGATACTATCTAAAAGCCCCGCAGATGTCTCTTATTGCCGGGATCCTGATTAACTTCATGATCACTTCTTTTGTCTTGTACTTTATTGCCCCCATATTCCCAAGGCTGGCTCCAAAAACGATCCTGCTTATTGCAGGGGTGTTCAGCTGGTGCTTTTTGACCATATGGAGAAAAATAACAGAAGGTGTAGTTAGTCCAAGTTCGTACCTTGGAAAAGTAATATATTTAGGCAATGGGGACGGAGATGAAATTCAGGGTAAAACTGGATTTGTGGGTAGTCCTGATGTGCAGCATCCTAAATCTGAAAAAAGCGTAAGTGTTCTGGATCCTGTTGCGCGGATAATTGAAGCAAAGCCCAATACCATGCCTTTACCTGATAATACAAGCGCAGCTTCAGCTGTTGTGCTTTCTTCCAATTACTTGGAACTTGAAAGACACGGCAAATTGAGCGAAACATTAAAAGATACAGCTCTCTCAGGAGTGCCCATATACTCCAATGCGCAATTTGAAGCAATGCAAAAAGGCAAGATACCGCTTTCTTGGCTTACTCCTGAATGGTTCATGGAGGGGATATTAGCCCCCTTGAACAAGGGGCATTATTACCGTGTTGTGAAAAGAGCCAATGATCTGATATTCGGCTTGCTGCTCCTGCCGTTTGCGATACTGATAGGCGGGCTTGCAGCTGTTTGGATATCTATTGTGCTTAAGGGAAGCGCGATATTCAAGCAAAAGCGGATCGGCAAGGGCGGCAAGGAATTCATCATATGGAAATTTAAAACTATGCGCGATGGTGAGCAGACGCATCTTTTGACTCAAAAGCATGATTCGCGAGTTCCCAGTTCCTTGCGGTGGATAAGAAAATTGCACCTTGATGAATTACCGCAATTGATCAATATCATCAAGGGCGACATGTCATGGGTTGGGCCAAGGCCTGAGCAGCCTGCAATGGTGGCCAGCATGGAAGAGGAAGTCCCATATTACTGGTTAAGGCATATGATCAAACCGGGCTTGACTGGTTGGGCGCAGATCAATATGGGTTATGTTGGCAATATTGATGCTGCAAAAGAAAGATTTTGTTATGAGCTTTATTATTTATCGCATATCTCGCTATCGCTTGATATTGCGATTGTGGCTCGCACGATTAAGAATTTGATCTCTGCTGACGGAAGATAGATAATCTCACCCCGGCCAATCATCTTTGATAAAAATAAATAATGGGAACCCCTCACCCTCGCTGCGCTCGCCCTCTCCCCCAGGGGGCGAGGGGAAATATGTAGAGGGATGAGGAAGAGCAGAGCGGTATGCAAGCTGCCGCGCTACGAAGAGAAGGACGCGTTCGTAAATAGTACGGCTACCTGAGGGGGACGAGTTTTGTCTAATCCAGAAGTTCTTCTATGAGGAATTGGGTTTTTGATGGGATGCGGGATTTGGGGTAGTATTTGATGATGATGGAGAAAACTTCTTGGGGTTTGGAAAGTTTGAGGTGTTTCAGCAAAAATATGATGTCTTCTTTGTCATGAGTGTCTGCGCGGGCAGATATGCATTTCATGGCAAGTAAATAATCTGCCTTGGGCGCCCAAATGCGCAAGTTTGAAAGCTCGAGGACGTTTTCCCTTGGCGGATCAGAAAGAAAAAATCCTTTGACAGCGTCATTGAGCCAATCGTCTGCCAAACCGAATTTCTTTGCAACATTAAGACTTGCTTTTCGGATCTCTTGAGTTGGCGCGAATATCGCGTCAATATCCTTGGTAGATGCCCGAGCTTTAAAGACGAGGCACATCACAGCTCCACCGCATATTCCGATTTCTCCGGTAATGTTGACGGAAGCTAAGTCTTCGTTCAGAGCTTTGAAAAGTTTCAGGATCAATTCAGCAGTTAGCATGTTGTCCTTTTGGAAAAAAGAGGAAACCCCTCACCCCCACCCTCTCCCCTTGGAAGGGGCGAGGGGGAAGAAGGAGAAGGCAGAGGGTAAGAATGCGGCTGATAAATTTGGATTATTAAATTAGAGCTTAGCACGATCAGGTCCTTGATAGAAAATTATTCAGGACGAAGATGTTTCTTTTTTTGAAAAAAACAGGGCTTTCCAGGGTCGCCATGGCTTTAAGATTTTCGATTCCGGAAACAAACCAGGGTTCAGATAGGGGACGGATGGCGTTGCACCACCATGGAGGATCCATTTTCATTTCACAACAGAGAGCTTCTGTGACAGATGCAAGCATCGCCTTAATTTTTAGCGGCGTGTTTTCAATAGGGGGCGTTTCAATATAGATCCTGTTTTTTGTGCGGCGAAAAGCATCGATAAAGTTGAATAAGTAAATTTTCCATGAAGATTCATCCTCGCTGCTGATAGCATCTGAGATAACGGCTACTGAGTCCGATGGTAAAAAAAATAAGGACTCAGCGCGGCGTTTAACTGCATTTGCGGGGTACCCCAGGGTGCGCGCGATACATTCAAGGCTTGAAAGACGCCAATTATGTTTTCCTGACTCAATGAGTTGGATCGATCTGAAAGCAATACATGAAAGGCGTGCAAGAGCTCGCTGTGAAAGATTTTTGCTTTGCCTGGCGCTTTTAAAGACATTCATATTAACAGTATACCTGACATACTATATTATGTCAATAGGGGTTCATATGATATGCGGTGTAATGGTATTTGAAAATGCTTGTTATGCAGTTTCTGGCATCTGCGTCTTTTTATGGGTGCGCTTTTTTTGCTCATACTAAACGTAGAGCAAACGCACCCATAAAGGGTGCGACTACCGCAGAGTGGAGCAAACGCACCCATAAAGGGTGCGACTACCGGGGAGGAGAAGATCAAGCGCGCCCGCATGGATTCACCTTCGGAGGGTGCGATTATCAGCGACGGTTCCTCTTGGCATTTGTAATTCAGCCTTCTTCCCTATCATCATGTCTGGTATTGACAATGGTATGAATATCTGTAATACTATTAGTATGAAATATTCAGGGGCAGCGGTCTTATGATTAGGGGGTGTTGGGATGAGTGTTACTGTTAAGAGGGCGATAAGTCTTCCGAAACCATTGGATGAGAAGCTCTGTGAGCTGGCTGAGAGTTTACATCAGACATATAGCGGCATTGTAAGACAAGCGGTTGTGAATTATCTTAAACAGCGTGAGCATTTTGAGGTGCGGGAGTCGTACGCGAAGTATTATTCAGATAAGAAAAATTTACAGAGTGATTTGGAATTAGCGGATGGTCTTTCCGGGTTGTCGCAGGAGGAGTGGCCTTGAATTTGATGAATGGTAACCCCTCACCCTGCCCTCTCCCTCAATGGGAGAGGGGAAGAGAATATGGCAATGACGGAACATGGGAGTAAAGACATGCAAACTCATTCTGTGCGCAAGGGGGATATTGTTTGGTTGGATTTTGAGCGCAAGGCAGGGGCTCCGATAAAAAAGACGAGGCCAGGGCTTGTTGTTCAGAATGATCTGGGGAATCAATTCGCTCCTCATACGATTATTGCGGCGATCCGAGGGGATGTGAAAAAGGGGTTGCCTGTGCAGGTTTCAGTGCCAAAGGGGACAGCAGGGTTGACTAAGGATTCTGTTATTGATTGTGGTTTTTTGGCGACGGTCAGTAAAGATAAGCTAGGCGGGTTAATCGGAAAGTTGCCGTTAAAATATATGGGTATTGTGAATGAGGCGTTAAGGGTGAGCTTGGGGTTGAGATAAGATAAAAGCACTGAGCCATAAGGAATAGCTTTATGAGATCCTGCCCCTTAAAGGGGACTGCTACCGATAATTCTTGAGGCTGAATCAAGTTCAGGATGGGCATAATACTCAAAACGTGTTGCTGTTAACAAGCTGTTTCTCGACGGAAATATGGGCTTTAAACCCCTCGAATATCAAAGCCGTTTGATATTTCGCAGTCTTTTTGAATATAAAACGGTATGGGTGCGCTCCCTTTGTCATCCCGAACTTGATTCGGGATCTCCGGCTCCGACGGAAATTGGACCACAAGAGATCCCGAATCAAGTTCGGGATGACAGAGGGGGTTAGGAAGACGTAAAAATTAGCAACACGTTTTGAGTATTATGCCCAGGATGACACGCAGAGCTACATTTTAGAAGGAACGCAGGCTAAAGGACCTGCGGCTACCGGAGTGAGATAGCGGAAAAACCCCATGATATTACACACCTATTTTCGGACAAGGGGTTTTTAGAGGACAGGAATCGCAGAGGGGTTTGGGGGCTTTGCAGAAAGCTTTTCCATGGTCCTTTAGATACCAGGTGATTTGTTTCCAAAAAGCTTTTGGAATGACTTCCATTAAATCCTTTTCTATTTTTTCAGGGTCTTTGTTTTTGGTGAGTCCCAGCCTTTGGGATAGGCGGATAACGTGCGTATCCACAATGATCCCTCTTACCTGATTGAATCCATTTGTGAGTATCGCGTTGGCGGATTTGCGGCCTATGCCGGGGAGACTTATGAGGTCATCCATGTTATCAGGGACTTGACCTTTGAATGTATTTGCCAGTATTTTACAGGCTCCCTGTATAGCTTTGGTTTTGTTCCTGTAGAAGGGGATCCTTGAGACTATGCTCTCGATATTTTTTGCGCTCGCCTTCGCGTAATCCTGCGTTCGTTTGTATTTTTTAAAGAGCGCGGGGGTAGTTACGTTCACTGTTTCATCCCGGACTTGCGCGGATAGGATGACTGCTACCATTAATTCCAGGGTGTTTGAGAAATCAAGATAGTATTTGGCTTTTGGGTAGAGTTTTTTTAAGCGTCGGATAAGAGTCGTGATGTTGATTCTGACTTTCATGATATTTTTGACTTTTCATATTTTAGGCAATTATAAAAGAGCATGAATTATAAAATGAGTTGTTGGCTTGTTGATTGGTTGTTGGAAGAGCTTTATCTGATAAAGGTTCTGGATCCCATCATCCGCTGGGATGACACGGGAGCGTGGCTCTGGATCCCATCATCCGCTGGGATGACACAGGGGTGTGGTAATGGATCCCCCCGCACTCTGGCGAGCACCAGCGTCTATAGTATGCTGGAAGCAGGCCTTCGCGAGGATGACAGAGAGAATGTCTGTTAGATGGGGAATGAATGATGAAGTATACAAGGAAAGGCTTTATCACTCTCACCCAACCTCTCCCCTCAAGGGAGAGGGGGAATATGGGGAAAGCAGAAAGAGCGGGTTTGGAGAGGTATAAATGAAACTTGAAAATATGGTTGTGGCGGTTACGGGAGCCGGGCGTGGGATTGGCAGGGCATTGGCTGTTGGGCTGGCAAGAGAGGGGGCCAAGGTGGTCGTGTGTTCGCGCTCCAGTAAGGAGCTTGCTGAAACAGCAAGGCTTGCTTCAAAAGCAGCTCCGCAAGGTAAGCAGTCAATCTTGTACATGAAGGTAGATATTACCAAAGAGCAGGATTGCGCTTTGTGGGCGAAAGCTATCAAGGACCAATTCGGGAAGCTCGATGCCCTGGTCAATAACGCCGGGGTTTTAGGGAAACTTGCGCCGATCAGTGAGTATCCTTATCCTGTTTTTAAAGATGTTATTAATGTGAATGTGATCGGTACGTATTGCGTTACCAAGGCTGTTTTATCAGGGCTGATGCTGGAACAGAAATCAGGGACTATTATTAATATCTCAAGCGGAGTGGCAAAGAAGGGCAGGGCATTGTGGGGCGCGTACAGCATAAGTAAATTCGCAACAGAAGGGTTCAATCAGATCCTGGCTTTAGAGCTTGCTGACAAGGGGGTCAAAGTGTTTGCCTTGAATCCCGGAGGAACAAGGACTGATATGCGCGCAGAAGCTTGTCCACAGGAAGATCCTAATAAGGTGAAGGGTCCTGAGGCGCTTGTGGGGCCGATTGTTAAATTGATAACGGAAGGGAAAATAGAAGATACAGGAAAATCGTATGAGCTTGGAGAGATATGATAAAGGAAGTTCTTGTTGAGATCCTGCCCCCTAAAGGGGACTGCCCTGTAGGGCATACTACAGGACTGCTCTGCTGAGACTGCGTCTTGATAAATATGGAAGCTGAAACGAGTTCAGGATGACACTGGGGAGGTTCAGGATGACAGAATTGAAGGCAAAATGGAAGATACCGGTAAGTCGTATGAATTTGGAGAGTTGTGAATAAGGAAATTCTTGTTGAGATCCTGAATCAAGTTCAGGATGACAGCATAGATGGAAAGATAGAAGATACGGGCAGGTTATATAAGTTTGGAGAATTGTGAGTAAGCCACAAAGTCGCAAAGCCACAAAGGCACAAAGTTTTTTATTTCGCGGTTTTTCGTTCATCTTCATAGCGTTTTCGTGCATTTGCGCATTGTTCCTTATTTCTTGCTCAATCAACACAAGCCAGGCAAGGAATAATATCCAGGCCAAAGGAGAATTCATAAACATTGAAGTGCGGGCTGTGGCGCCCAGTGAAACTGGTGAAGGGTGGATAGTGTTTTTGGATGAAGCCGGAGGAGCGGGTAAGGCAAGGTCTGCGGATGGGCAAAAGGATAAGATGCTTGCGATCACGATCGGCGAGACAGAAGGCCGTGCGATCCTTATGGCATACGCCAATGAGAATGGGATCCGTCCTCTCACGCATGAACTTTTCGCGGGCGCTTTGAAAGTGGCAGGCATGAAAGTAGATGGGTGCTATATCCACTCAATGTCAAACAATGCTTTTATCGCCAGGCTCGAGCTTATTAAGGACGGCAAAAAATCATCCCTTGATTGCAGGCCATCTGACGGGATCGCTCTTGCATTGCGTTTTTCCGCCAAGATATTCGTTTCAGCCAAGCTTTTTAATGAGCAGGCAGTATTGTGGCCTGTGGATAAACTTAATGCAGAACTTTAAAACTTTGAGTTTTTGGATAACCGCTTGCGTGATGTTTGGTTTCTGGATCATGCTTTCAGGGGATTTTCATTCTTTGCTTGTGGGCTCCGGGGTGGTCTCGAGTCTTTTTGTGGCATATATCTCGCATGATTATTTCGTGGGCGGCTTGAAACTCTTCTCATTGATAAAAAGAGTTTTGCGGTTCCTTGGGTACTTGCCATGGCTCTTATGGCAGATCGCGCTGGCCAATGTTGATCTGGTGTATCGCGTGCTGCATCCCGGCATGCCGATAGACCCGAAGATCATCAAATTTAAAGTTGACCTGAAGTCTGACGCCGGGATAACCATACTCGCGAACTCGATCACATTGACCCCCGGGACAGTGACCATTGAGGCCGGTAAACATGGGGAGTTCGTGGTGCATGCTATTGCGGATGAGGCGGCTGCGAGTCTTACGGATGGGACTATGCAGGGGAAGGTGAAGAAGGTGGAAGGGAAGAAATGAAGGAGAAAGTGAAAAAAATGAAAAACGTGATAAAGGTGAAAAAGGCGGAGAGAGGCTTTGCGTAAACTAAGGAAACCCCTCCCCCGCGCTTCGCTTGACCTCTCCCTCAAAGGGCGAGGGGAAAGAGTGCAAAAGGGTGGGGAGCAATGATGGGATTCTCTATTGCGGCTATTGTTATTGTGAGTTCCGCGGCTTTGGTCCTTTATAGAGCTATAAAAGGGCCGACAGTGTTTGATAGGGTGCTTGCGGTCAATGTTATAGGGACAAAGACAGTTGTTTTGCTTGTGGTCATAGGGTTCATATACGGGCGGCCGTATTTTTTTGATATTGCCCTGGTATACGCGCTCATCAATTTTATCGCTGTTATTGCTTTTTATAAGTATATGACGAGAGGGGAATTGTGTTGAAGGGAGAAATGGCCGGCGTTGTTGTGCTATTGGGATCATGCGGCGTAGCCTTGAGGTCAGCGGGGGGCTTGAGATCGTCACGTCCTGTTTTCTTGATCAATATTGAGGGAGCAGGACTCGCAATGATAGAAGAGGATTCGTTATGACCAAGTGGAGCAGGGTATGGAAGTAACAAGTATTATCGCCGGAGTCTTGATAGGGACGGGGTGTTTTTTGTTGGTGGTGGCTTCCATCGGGGTTTTGAGGTTTCCGGATTTTTATTCGAGGTTACATCCGGCCGGGAAAGGGGACACGCTCGGGCAGGCTCTCATCCTCTTAGGGTTTATAGTGTTCGAGGGGTTCTCTATGGTGAGCCTGAAGATGTTCTTTATAATGGTGTTCATTTTTATAGCCAATCCTACGGCGACCCATGCGCTTGTGAAGGCTGCGTATGTGGCCGGATTGAGACCGTGGAGTAAAGAAGAAAGGTATGGGACTAAATAAAAGGGCTAAATGCTGAAGGCTAAGGGATAAATGAAAAAAAGGCGAAAGGTGAGAGGAGGAGAAGCTCTGTCCCCCCCGCCCAGCCTCCCCCGCCAGGGGGGAGGAAGGGGAGAAGGGGGAATGAGTGAAAGCAAAAGATGATTGATTTTATACTTCTTTTCTTTTTGGTGGTTTGCGCGGCGGTGGCTGTGCGCATGAGGGACCTGCTGGGGTCTGCCATGATGCTTGGAGCATACAGCCTGATAATGGCGATCGTGTGGACAAGATTTAATGCTGTTGATGTTGCGTTCACTGAAGCTGCTGTGGGAGCCGGGATCACGACTGTACTGCTTATAGCTGTTTTGGGCCGCACAAAGAGATGGGAAGATGTCAGATACAAGCTGTCGAATGTGGTCGGGCGTAGAGATCCAAAATATAAAATGCCGGTTATCAGATATAAGAGGCGCTATGTCGGGTATGAGAGATTACATTCCCTTGTTGCTTTGGCCACAGTAGCATTAACAGGCGCTGCCCTTATATACGGGCTTTCTGATGCGCCGGGCTTCGGTGATCCGGATGCTCCTGCGAACTTTCATGTTGCTCCAAGATATATTGAGAGTTCGCATCATGACACAGGAGTGGGTAATTTTGTAACAGCGATTTTGGCTAGCTATAGAGGTTATGACACATTGGGGGAGACTACAGTGATATTTACGGCGGGGATGTGCGTTATTCTTCTTTTGAGAAAAAGGAAATAGTACGCGAATAAAACACGAATGTACGCGCGAATGAACACGAATGGATGCAGCGGAGTGGAGAATAATGAATAGAAAAAGAAACGAAGAACGGGATACAAGTTACCGCGCTTTTTGAGATCCTGAAATAAATTCAGGATGACAGAATAAGTAAGATGAAAAGAAAAGTGAAGAAATGAAAGAAGAAATGGAACGTGATGTAGTTATATCCACTATTGCGAGGATTTTGACTCCGTTTATACAGCTTTTTGCGCTTTATGTTATTGCTCATGGGGAAGGGGGGCCTGGAGGGGGATTTCAGGGTGGAGTGATCATTGGGTCAGGATTTATTTTGTACGTGCTTGCCTTTGGTATTAATGAAGGCAGGAAGAAGGCGTCAAGGAAAGTTGTTGATATATTGATCTCATGCGGAGTCTTGATATACGCAGGCATCGGCTTATTGTGCGTGCTCTCAGGGGGAAAATTTCTTGAGTATGACATGCTGCCTTTGGGAACGCCTGAGCACGCGAGTCATTTGGGGATTTTCGGCATAGAGATAGGAGTCGGGGTGACTGTTGCTGCTGTGATGATCACTATATTTTTTGAAGTGGCGAAAAAACAAGATGATTGAGATAGCGGGAACCCCCCACCTGACCTCCCCCACAAGGGGGGAGGAAAAAAGAGAGGGAAGTGGGGGAGAAGCAGGATGAATAGAGAAAAGGCACTAAGTGAAAGAAGGTGGATTCTTATTGAGATCCTGTGGATCCCGGATCAAGCCCGGGACGACCCTGCTGAGTCGGTTCAGGATGACAGAGGAATGTGGGGGAAAGATTGATTTTATGATTGAGCTTATTGTTGCGAAATATAATTATTGGATTTATGTGGCGCTTATGATGGTGGGGTTCTATGCCATGATCGCAAAGGGGAATCTTATTAAGAAGATCATAGGCATGAATATATTTCAGACAGCAGTGTTTTTATTTTACATATCGATCGCCAAAGTGAAGGATGCCACAGCTCCCATAGAATGGGGCGGGTCTCAGGTGTATGAAAATCCTCTGCCGCATGTTTTGATACTTACGGCTATTGTTGTGTCAGTGAGTACAACAGCTGTGGCTTTTTCACTTATCATGAGGATTTATAAGGCTTATGGGTCGATTGAGGAGCATTCGATATTGGAAGAACATAGGGGCAGAGAATGATGAAGCGGGAAATAGGCAATAGGCATAAGACAGTCCCAAAGGGCGGTCCTTGGCGAGCGCCAAGGGCAAAAGGCGAAAATGAAAAAGGAAAAGCTTTATCACCCCACCACCTGCTGAGCGCCTTTTGGGCGCTGAGTTTGCTTTGCCAGCAGGTGGTGGGGTCACCCCCACCCCGCCTCCCCCATCAAGGGGGAGGAGAAAAAAGAGGGGAAGTGGCGAAGTAGCAGGATGAGTGAAGAGAATGATGAAGGATGAAATAATAAGGAAAGGCTTTTTTACCCCCCGCCTTAATCCTCCCCCTCAAGGGGGGAGGAGAAAGAAGAAGAGTGGGTAGCAGAGGGAATATATGATGGAACATCTTCCTGTTTTAGTAGTAGTCATACCCCTGATTGTTTCTGTTATTGTTCCGCTTATTGGGAGACTGAATAAATCGTATTGCTGGTATGCTGCCATGGCAGTCACGTTTTTTTGTTTTGTAAGCGCGCTGTCTCTTACGTCGACTGTTATGCAGGCGGGAAGGATAAGCTATTGGCTTGGGGGATGGGAGCCGCCATGGGGCATAGAGATATCAATTGACTATCTGAATGCTTTTGTTCTCTGTGTTGTGGCATTTATCTCATTCGCAGTGTCTGTGTTCTCAAAGAAAAGCATTGAAGCTGAGATCGGAGAGGACAGGTTCGTGACTTTTTACACGGTGTTCATGCTCTTTATTACAGGGCTTATGGGGATTGTAGTAACAGGAGACATCTTTAATCTTTATGTTTTTATAGAGATAGCTTCTTTATCTGGATATGCTTTGATCGCGGTTGGAAAGCGCAAGGAAGCGCTGATGGCAAGCTATAACTACCTGATCTTAGGCACGATAGGCGCTACATTCATCCTTCTCGGCATCGGATATCTCTATATGGTCACAGGCACGCTTAATATGGCTGATTTGCAGGCAAGACTGCCTCAACTTTATCACTCAAAAACAGTGCTAACAGCTTTCGCATTTTTCACTGTGGGACTCAGCATAAAACTTGCCTTGTTCCCGCTCCATATATGGCTGCCCAATGCCTATACATACGCCCCATCTGTTGTGAGCGCTTTAATGGCAGCTACTGCCACAAAAGTCGGAGCATACGCAATGCTGCGTATCATGTTTACAGTATTCAATGTTGAATTCGATCTAGAGATCGTGCCTGTGTCAAAGATACTTTCATTCATTTCAGCTATCGCTATACTTGCCGGCTCGATTTTCGCTTTAGCGCAAACCAATATTAAGCGCATGCTTGCTTATTCCAGCGTGGGCCAGATAGGCTATATAGTGCTGGGTGCAACGCTTGCAAATGAGATCGCCATGACAGGAAGCATAATGCATGTGCTAAATCACTCTCTTATGAAAGCCTGTTTGTTCCTTGTGGTCGGAGCTGTTGTTTATAAGACAGGGGTGGATGATATCTCAGGATTTAAAGGTCTTGGCAAAAAAATGCCGATCAGTATGGCAGCATTCACGATCGCTGCGCTCTCAATGATAGGCGTGCCGTTTACTGTTGGTTTTGTTAGCAAGTGGTATATAGCTGTGGGAGCATTGGAAGCGGGTAAGTGGTATTTTGTTCCAATTGTTCTGGCGAGCTCCCTTCTTACTGTGATCTATATGTGGCGCGTTATCGAGCTCATATATTTTCCACCGCCCCATGCTGATGAAGCGCAAAGGCGCTTTGAACAGAGAGGCAGGGATCAAAAGATCAATGAGGCTCCCTGGACCATGCTTGTTCCGATCGTTGTGATCGCATTGCTTTGCGTGTTCTTTGGGATGAAGTCGAGTGTTCCCATGGCTGTGGCTGGGAAGGCAGCGGGGATGTTGTTGAATTGAGATACGCGAATTTACACGAATGGACACACGAATGAACGCGGATCAAAAGAGATCCTGTGGATCCCGGATCAAGCCCGGGACGACTCTGCTGAGTCGGTTCAGGATGACAGAAGAAAACATGTTCGTAATTGATTATTTTTCGTTAAACAAGAAAATATGGAAATAGTGCAGTCTTGCGCTCCTTTTTATGCGGTTATTGTGTCGCTTGTGGCTGTTGTGCTTATCGGGTTTTCTAATAAGAATAAGAATCTCAGGGAATCATGGACAATAATCGCATCTGTTATTAAGTTTTTAATTGTTGTTTCCATCTTGCCTGCTATCTTGGGGGGAAAGATAGTCGAGTGCCATATTTTTACTTTACTTCCCGGGCTTGATATCAAACTCAGGGTGGATGCTCTGGGTATATTCTTCGCATTAACAGCATCGTTCCTGTGGATCGTTACCTCGTTTTACTCGATCGGGTATGTGCGCGCATTAAACGAGCACGCGCAAACCAGGTATTTCATGTGTTTTGCGGCTGTGATGTCAGCGACCATCGGGGTCGCGTTCTCAGCCAACCTGATTACGCTATTCGTGTTCTATGAAATAATCACTTTGGCTACATATCCTCTTGTGGCGCATAAGGAAACAGCAAAGGCGATGAGCGCAACAAGAAAATATCTTGTGTATCTTTTAGGCACATCAGTCGCGTTCCAGTTATTCGCCATATTTTTAACTTACAAGCTTGCAGGGACCCTTGATTTCGCGAACAGTGGTATTCTTGCGGGGACTGCTTCAAAGTTTGTGCTCACATGCGTGTTCGTGCTTTTTATGGCAGGAGTCGCCAAGGCTGCGATGATGCCTTTTCATTCATGGCTTCCTGCTGCAATGGTGGCGCCTACGCCGGTAAGCGCGCTTCTGCATGCTGTGGCTATCGTGAAAGTGGGCGTGTTCTTTGTGATAAGGATTGTCTTGCATATATTCGGAGTTGATTTGATGGCTCAGCTTGGAATAGGCACGGTATTCGCGTATTTCGCGTCATTCACTATCATCGTTGCATCCGTGATCGCTTTGAGACAGGATGACTTAAAAGCACGGTTAGCGTATTCAACGATAAGCCAGCTTTCATATATCGTGCTGGGAGTCGCGCTCTTGACGCCTCTTGGGATCACGGGCAGCATAATGCACATAGTGATACATGCTTTTGGCAAGATCACTTTGTTTTTCACTGCAGGCGCCATATACGTGGCAACGCATAAGACAAAGATAAGCGAGCTTAACGGGATCGCAAGGCAGATGCCGTTTACAATAGGCGCGTTTTCAATAGGAGCGCTTTCAATGATAGGGGTTCCGCCTGCTGCGGGGTTTATAAGCAAGTGGTATCTGGTATTAGGTTCATTGCACGCGCATCAGATACCTATTTTTATCGTGCTGATCGCAAGCACCATACTTAATGCCTGTTACTTTTTGCCGATAATATATGCGGCAGTGTTTAAAGGGAGGGAGACGGGGATCAGGATAAAAGAAGCGCCAATGATGATGGTGATCCCGCTTATGCTGACAGCATTCGGGACGTTGGTGTTGTTTTTCTGGCCGGGGCTGTTTATGGAGCTGGTGGATATTATTTTAATGGGGTTGAATAATGGGAAAGGGATTTGATTTCGGTGGCATCCGCACTTTCTGTCATTCCCGTGGAGACGGGAATCCAGGTCCTTTGTTCTGCCATAGATATTTTTCGCCCAAGAAGAAAGAAGAATCTATATCAAAAACAGCGGTGCTGGATCCCCGCCTTCGCGGGGATGACACAGGGGGCGCTAGGATGACAAGAAAGGGTAAAAAATGAAAAAGGAATTTGATTTTTTTGATAAGAAGAAGAATATAAGGATCTTGAAATATTTGTCTTATGTTCTGCTTGGTGCGGTTGTTGGCGCGGATTTTTTCATAACAAAAGAGCATGCTCATTATTCCTGGGAGAAGATCCCCGGGGCTTATGCTGTGTTTGGGCTGGCAGCATGCGTGTTCATTGTGGTGTTGGCCAAAACCATAGGTCATAAGTGGTTGATGAAAGACGAGGACTATTATGAGAAGTAGTGGATCGTGGCGCGTCTTCCGGGAAGTTCCAACAAAGAACATTCCTCTTGGCCATAGGCCATCAGCCATAAGCCATAAGTGGCGCGTAGCGCCCCGGCATAAGTGGTTGATGAAGGATGAGGATTATTATGAGGGATGAGAAGAGAATGATGAGGGATGAATAATGAATGATGAAATAATAAGGAAAGGCTTATTGATTTATGAATAGCATTCCGCCGGGGCTGGTATTCATCATCGGGGCTGTTGTCTTGCCGTTTTTAAAGGGCAAGATCAGGAAATATTTTCTTTTGTTTATGCCTGTGCTTGCGTATATCTGCCTTATTAATCTTAAATATGCGCCCGGATTTAGCCTGGACTTTTTGGGTTACGAACTGATCCTTTGCAATCCTGATCGTTTAAGCATGGTATTCGGGTATGTGTTCGTGCTTATGTCTTTTATCGGATTCATGTACAGCTTACATCTGGATGAATGTTATGAGCATGTTGCGGGTTCGCTTTATATTGGCAGCGCCTTAGGCGTTGTGTTCTGCGGGGATTTGATCACACTTTTCATATTCTGGGAAATAATGGCATTTGCTTCCGCGTATCTGATATGGGCAAGAAGGACTCCAGCCTCAGAAGGCGCCGGGTTCAGGTATATCCTTGTCCACATTGCCGGAGGGTTGATCTTATTCTCCGGTATTGTGATAAGGCTGGTTGAAACAGGCAGTATTTCATTTGAGCTCATGGCCCTTGATGGGTGGGCATCTTATCTGATACTCATAGGGTTCATGCTCAATGCTGCTGTGCCTCCGCTTTCCGCGTGGCTTTCTGATGCTTATCCTGAAGCTACTGTTACAGGGGCTGTGTTCTTATCAGCATTTACAACTAAAACCGCTGTGTATGTATTGATCAGGGGTTTTGCGGGAACCGAGATCCTTATATGGATGGGAGCGATCATGGCGTTTTACGGAGTCATATTCGCTGTTTTGGCAAATGATATAAGGCGCATTCTGGCTTATCACATCATAAGCCAGGTGGGGTACATGGTGGCTGGAGTCGGGATCGGCACAGCATTGGCTTTGAACGGGTCTGCTTCGCACGCATTCGCTCATATCTTGTACAAAGGCCTCTTATTTATGGGAGCAGGCGCTGTTATTCAAATGACAGGCAAATCAAAGCTTACTGAACTTGGCGGAGTTTATAAGACAATGCCAATAACGCTGACCCTGTATATGATAGGGGCGCTTTCGATTTCCGCGTTCCCGCTGTTTTCCGGATTTGTGAGCAAGTCCATGATAGTGTCAGCTGCTGCTAATGAGCATTTGATCTGGGTGTGGTTGATACTGAGTATTTCATCAGCGGGAACGTTCCTGCATACAGGACTAAAACTTCCATTTTTCACATTTTTTGGTAAGGATAGGGGCATAAGAGCTAAAGAGCCTCCTGTGAATATGCTTGTTGCAATGGGCGTAGCATCTTTTGCTTGCGTGATCATAGGTGTGTATCCTGATGTTTTGTATCGCCTCCTGCCCTTTAACGCGAGCTATCATCCTTATACCGGGGAACATGTTGTATGGACTCTGCAGGTGTTGCTTTTCACAGGGCTTGGATTTTTCCTGCTTCTTAAGCATCTTGACGGGGAGCCTTATATCACAGCTGACACTGACTGGTTTTACAGGAAAGGGGCCAGAGCATTCATGTGGTTTGTTAATAATCCAATGGCTGAAGTATTCGGGCGGATGAACAGGGCAGCTTTTGAGACGATCCCGTCCGCTCTGACCTGGTTCAGCAGGAATCCCATAGTAGCTACAAAAATAATCATTAATTCAGGGCTTATGCTCATAAGCGAGCCCATCAGGACAGCTGAGCTAAGGATGAATATAAAGAGAGCGAAAAACATCTATCCGGGTGATAGAACAGAGCACTGGCCCATAGGCTGGACAGTGCTTGGAGCTGTGTTTTTCCTGTTTGTTTATCTTGTGGCGTATTACCTCTAAGGCAGTATCTTAAACCGAGAGTCTTAAAGCTCCTTGGCTACCCCTATTGAAAAATAGCTTATATCTGTTATACTAATATGTAGCTACAATATTGTTATTTATGCAAATAAAAGGCTTTGATTGGGACAGAATAAATATAGAGCATATAGCGCGTCATGGAGTGGAGCCCGGTGAGGCTGAAGAGATATTTGAAAAAAGGGTGTTACGTTTGCGTTCTTGGGGCGGCCGTTATATTTTGTTTGGCCAGACAGCGGCTTCCCGTTATCTGGCTGTTGTCATCAGGATCGATTCAGGTATTGTGCGGGTTGTTACAGTCAGGGGCATGACATTTTCTGAGAAAAGACGGTATAAAAGGGGTAAATGATATGAAAAAGAAGAAATGGCCGCATTTTAAAAGTGAAGAGGAGCTCGTCAAGTTCGTCGAAACCCATGATATGTCTCCCTATCTTGAAGGGGCAGAGTCTGTGGATGAGGTTTTGACGCTGGCCCCTGAGTTGGCGGAGAGGATAAAG
>JBHPMF010000169.1:0-2342 GCA_042563375.1 Elusimicrobiota bacterium
GTGGGAGAGAGTGGGGTGAGGGGCGACCATTTCAATCTTCAATAAAGATGGCATAATTTGAACCCCCCTTGCAAAATCTATATTGCCATATTATAATGTATTGCACACAGTGAGCAATATGGTTATATTAAGCAATCGCCTAACACGTGAATTAATGGGGCTATTGGAAAAACGCCTTCCCCCCGGTTGGAAGGTGGTATCCAAGGGCACCGAGATCAAAGCTGGTCCGGGTCCGCGTGTGGACCTCTTGCTAGAGTTACGCGGACCGGAAGGCAAAAAAACAAAAATGCTTGTGGACTTTAAAAACCGCTTGGAGCCTAAGCTTGTTCGCCAGTTGAAGGATCAATTGCAGATTTATATTCAAGCGCTGGGCCGGGAAGCAATACCCCTGGTTGTCTCCCCCTTTATTAGCGTCAATGCGCGCCAAAGCCTTAAAGAAGCCGGTATCTCCTATGCTGATACCACCGGCAACATGTGGCTAGTCTCCTCCCGGCCAGGGCTATACATTGAAACCCAGGGCGCGCAGAGTAACCCAAGCCGTGAAGATCGTCCGGCTCGATCGCTTAAAGGCGCCAAAGCTGCGAGGGTTGTTCGGGCGCTTTGCGATTTTTTTCCTCCTTTTGGGGTCATCAAACTGGCAAAAAAGGCGGGCGTGGATCCTGGCTACACCTCACGCGTTCTTACGCTGATCGAAAGCGAGGATTTGATCCAGCGCGAACCCAGAGGTCCCATTACGGATGTCCGTTGGAGAAAACTCATTGACCGCTGGACCCAGGATTATTCCTTCTCCGGCTCCAACCGAGTCATTGCCTGCCTTGAACCCCGTGACATAGCCGACTTGCCCCAGAAACTCGCCAAAGCAGCGAACAAGCTGGCTGTCACAGGATCAGCCGCAGCGGCAATCATTGCCCCCGTGGCGCCCACGCGCATGATAGCGGCTTATGTTGAGTCACCGGAAGACATTGTCGAGCGTCTTGGCCTCAAAACTGTCGAATCCGGGGCCAATGTGTTACTCGCTCAACCTTATGACCCCGTGGTTTTCGAACGTGTTCAAAAGCGCGGCGCTGTCCCCTATGCGTCGCCAAGTCAAACAGTCGCTGATCTTTTGACCGGACCCGGGCGCAATCCATCAGAGGCCCAGTCTCTGCTAGAATGGATGAAAACACATGAATCCAAGTGGCGCTCCTGATCCGCTTTATATCCTGGCCCGCAGGGTGCTGCTGGATGCCCTGGAAGCTTTGGGCGCCCAACGCCACGCCGCTATCTTAGTCGGCGCTCAAGCGGTTTATCTACACACCGGCCCGGCAGGCCTGGCTGTTCCCGAATACACTACCGACGCTGACATTGCCTTAAACCCGGAGTTTCTCGCAGACACCCCTCGATTGGAAGAAATCATGAAAGGCGCTAAGTTTGAACCTGATGGCAGCAATGTCGGCAGTTGGGTTACCAAGAGACTTCAAAAAGGAAGAGAAGTAGATGTCAAAGTGGACCTCTTGATCCCATCAGCCATTGGCGGAAAAGGCCGCCGCGGCGCCCGCTTGGGCGTACATGGAAATAAAGCAGCGAGAAAAGTTAAGGGGCTTGAGGCGGCTCTAGTGGACCAAAATCCCATGGCCATCGCCTCGCTCAAGCCGGCTGCTGATCCCCGAAATTTTAAAATAGCCGTAGCCGGACCCGCCGCGCTTTTAATCGCAAAACTTCACAAATTGGCCGACCGCCAGGAGGATGCAGGCAGGCTCAATGACAAAGACGCTTTGGATGCCCTGCGTCTGCTGCGCAGCACAAACACCGAAAAATTGGCCCGTGTGTTTGAGGATCTGTTAAAAGACAAGATAGCGGGCGGCGTGACTCGTGACGCTATAAAATTACTTGAAAATCTTTTTGCCAAACCCGAATCCCCGGGTTCGCGTATGGCCGCTCAAGCCGTCACTCCTCTGGAACCGCCTGACACCACGGCCGCCTCCTGCTCTGCTTTAGCCACCGATCTCCTGCGTGTTCTAAAATAAACCTATCAATACGACCGCTGGTCTTTAGTCTCCAAGCGGTCATTTGTGCAGCAAGTCGTTGCACAAATGACCGATCTGGATAGGCTTCGGTTTGACACGGGCGTATGTCACCATAACTTGGGAAATGGCGTTTAATGTGGGGTATGAGGTTCTTGATGGCAGAAGAGAGGATACCCCTCACCCTACCCTCTCCCACAAGGGGCGAGGGGAAAGAAAAAAGGGACGGGAATAGAGAACGAGGGAGAGAGAAAATAAGTAAAATTGAACGGTTAGAGTTCGCGCCCCCATCGACTAGTGGTTAGGTCACGGCCCTTTCAAGGCGATTGAAACAATCCC
>JBHPMF010000170.1:0-2337 GCA_042563375.1 Elusimicrobiota bacterium
GTTGCCTCAGCATACAATTCAAATGGATTTTCCAGCCTAGAAGGTCCTACAGCTGGAATCAACATCTCATGCGCGAGCGTTTACGCAGGATGGCATGTTTACGGAAGCTCCTGGAACACATTGGCGCCGATGCCAGAACAAAGATATGGGTTCGGCGCGACAGCTTCAGGAGGAAAGATATATGCGATTGGAGGGTATAATGGCAACTACAATTCCAAAAGGAACGACGAGTATGACCCTGTAGCCAACTCATGGATAGCTCGCACTGCCATGCCGCGCGGAAGACATTACACGACCGCGGTTTCGGTTAATGGAAAAGTATATGTGATTGGAGGCAACAATGGCAGCGTCGGATCTGCCGTAAACGAGGAGTATGACCCTGAAACCAATGGATGGACCACGCGCGCTTCTATGCTGACAGCCAGAGACGGCCCCGGCGCAGTGGCTTACAACGGAAGGATATATGTGATGGGAGGATATGACGGCCCTGAACTGGATACCAACGAGGAGTATGACCCCGCCACAAACACATGGACCACGCGTAAGCCGATGTCAACCGCGAGGGATTATCCCGTCGTGGCAGTTATTAGCAACAAAATTTATGCTATCGGAGACGGAAACGTAAACGAGGAGTATGACCCCATAGCTAACACATGGGCCGCGCGCGCTCCGATGCCGACCTTCAGGAGCCAGCCAGCCGGAGCAGCGGTTGGCGGAAAAGTTTATGTGATCGGCGGAAGTGGAGGAACGACGCGGGAAAATGAGGTGTATGACCCTGCTACTAACACATGGACTACGCAGGCCTCAATGCCGACTGGAAGGTGGTTTCTGGCCGCAGCGGTTGTCGGAGGAAAAATATATGCGATCGGGGGAACCAATGGGGCAAAAACACAAAACGAGGTATATGACCCCGGCGTAGCCACTCAATTCTCAGGACTTTTGCCCAATGCTGAGTATTCCTTCAAAGCAAAGGCAAGAGACCAGCTGGGGAGAGAAACGGATGAGACCGCGGCTGTATCCACTTATACGGCAGCTGCATTGCCGGCGATTGTTTCCACGGGTTCTTTTTCCCAAGTCAATCGAACCAGCATGACCGTGTCATGGAACGGCAATAGCAATCCATCCGGCACCCAGTATTATATGGAAATATCATCAGCCTCGGATTTTGCAGCAACAGGAAACATGGAAGCAGGATGGACAGCATTCAATTCAACGAGTCCTACAGGGCTCTCAAACTTCACCACATACTATGTCAGGGTCAAGGCCAGAAATGCCTACGGCCAAGAAACCGTATACGCAAGCATGGGCTCAACCAGGACCACCCTGGGAACACCCACGAATCTTTATTTTGAACGCATCTCTTCTGACACGATCGTTGTGTCAGCTTATTTCCAATCCCTTGACTGGACAGGAGGGGACACAGCAGGAGTGAACATCTCCTGCAACTCTGTTTACGCTGGGTGGCATGTTAACGGGGATTCATGGACGATCAAAGCTCCAATGCCGACAAACAGGTCTGAGGTAACCGGAGCAGCTTCAGGAGGAAAGATATACGCAATCACGGGATACAACGGCACCAATCGTTCCGAAAACGAGGTATATGATCCTGTGGCAAACACATGGGCAACTAAGTATCCTGTGCCCACAGCAAGACGTTTTGCGGATTCAGCGACTTCAGGAGGAAAGATATATGTGATCGGAGGAAATACGGGAGATAAGAAGCAAAACGAGGAATATGACCCTGTGGCAAACACATGGGCCACGCGCGCGTCCATGCCCACGGGAAGAGGGTTTGTCGCAACGACAGTTTTTGAGAATAAGATATATGCGATCGGAGGATATGGCGCCGTCACTGCTGATGAAAACGAGGTGTATGATCCTGCATCCAATGAATGGACCACAAAGGCTCCCATGCCAACGGCAAGACGCGATGCAGCTGCGGCAGTTTTAGGAGGAAAGATATATGTGGTGGGAGGATACGAGAGCAGTTATCGTCAAGAAAACGAGGAATATGATCCTGCATCCAATGACTGGACCACAAAGGCTCCCATGCCAACGGCAAGGGAAGGGCTTGTCTCAACAGTTCTGGGCGGAAAGATATATGCGATCGGAGGATCTGGCACCGGCGGTGTATCGCGTTCAGAAAACGAGATATATGATCCTGCTGCCAACACCTGGAAGACAAAAGCCTCTCTGCTTACAGAAAGCATGGGGCCGGCTTCAGCAAGCGCCGGAGGAAAGATATATGTGATCGGAGGATTTGAAAGCGTCTACCTTCAAGCAAACCAGCAATATGACCCTGGAGTGGCTACCAGATTCGCAAATCTCACGCCAAAC
>JBHPMF010000171.1:0-2332 GCA_042563375.1 Elusimicrobiota bacterium
AAGATACACCTGCGATAAAGCAATGCTGCGCGGAGTTGAAGGAATACCTCGATATCGTCAAACCGGAATATGAGTGAGACCATTCCCACTCAGGTCATTGCGAGGAGCTTGCGACGTGGCAGTCTCAGCAGACCTGCCTCCATACTTATAAAGATGCTGGCCCTCGCAGGGTACTCCCGGAGGGGGGCAGTCCTATGGTATGCTCCATAGGGCAATCTCAAACGTACAGTGACCTTAAGATTATCCCATGAAGCATATGCCGCAGGACTACCGCGTCATCTCGCTCCTTGCGATGATAGAGTCGGTATTTATAAATTATAATTAAGCTAATGTTTTGGAAAACAACAAAAAAAGTCCTGATCGTCGATGATGAGCCGGAGCTGCTTAAACTCCTTTCCGTCATAATAGACAAGGCAGGATATTCCGCGACCACCTCGCACACTTCAGCCGGAGGAATGAAACTCGCTCTTAAGAAAAAATTCGATCTTATCATACTTGATGTTTATATGCCGATCCTTGATGGCTGGGAAGTACTAAGGCAGATAAGATCCAACCCTGAAACCCAAAACACACCGGTCATCATGCTCACGTCAGCTGACACCGTCAAGGACATTGATAAGGCTTATTCCATGAAAGCCAATGCCTACATGATCAAGCCGGTAGACCCTGACGCGTTCGAAACCAAGGTACGCGAGCTCCTCCAAGAAAACAAGTCAGAATAAAACCAAAATCAATTTTATTCTCTGATGCTCTAATGCTCCGCTTATATTTAGGGGGGATACTTACTCGAATGCTCTTAAATCCTCACCATTATGCACGGCAAAGGTCCATGATACTCTCTGGAGCCGCATCTTATTGCGGCTTCGGGCACACAGGGGCAGTGACCAAAAATCGCAATCTTTTGAATACGATCAATCGTCCATCCAATAGACATTCTCGCAACTTTCTTCCTCAGCATAATTAGGCGTGAGCATGTCTGTAATGTTTTCGCCATAATAATACGCAATAGTCCCTCCCGGCGTCACTGTAGGATCAATATGGCGATATACCCGGTCATACACAGGCATGTAAATCTTAAGCATCACGCCATTAGCGTAGCCCACAGCGCTGGACAACAATATGCCATTAAGCCACTTGCACAAAAAAGGTTTCACAAAAATCGGTGACATTGATTTACCCACATGGCTCACATATGACCTGAATCCCATAGCGCGCATTATGGACTTGCCTCTTTTGTCGCTGCACCCGGTCGAATAGGCTAAACGCAGTTTATGGCGGTTTTTTTCTATTGTTTCTATCACTTTCTCAGCCTCAACACGTTTTTCTTTTTGCTTCTGTAAAAAAACTTTATCGTTGCCAGGGGGAGTTGTTCCGAACTCTTCATATACCCATGCCTTCCAATCTTGGTCATTCTCATGTCTTTCATAGAACATATTATGGCCAAGATGATATGCATCAACAATATCGTTTTCTTCCAAACTTTCTGCCAGTAGTGTTAAAAATTCCGAGGTTTGAGCCTCGCCATTCATAAGAACCGCACTTTTAAGCCTGCTGCCATAATGCGAAAAAAACAAAGGTCCCAGATACTTTTCAGAAAGCGAATTGAGGATATCCGGAGTCAAATAGTCCTTTGCGAGGTCAGTGGGGATCTGTTCAGAGGTTGTAACATACCCGACCACTGCTCCGATTTTTACCATCTTATCGTCTTCATCAGCCTCGATATTGGGCATAAAAACAAGGCTGGACAAGCATAAAGCCATGCTAATAATGTTGATTCGCCTACGCAACATACCCATATATATACCCTAGCCCCGATTAAGGCTGTAGACATGGAGCCCTAGGGCAATATTTCCTGGTACCAAGGACCCTGCCCAAAACAGGACTTTAGACCCATTCATTTTCCTTATCCCATGTCATCGTCTCATGTCATCCATAAATACCCCAAAATCCACTAAAACGCCCATTCAGAATTGAAAATTCAGGTACCCAGACACCCCAAATTCCATATCCCCCTCGTGTATTGGTAAGTTTGCATAATTTCTATTATGTTACCTTTTATAATACCATCCACATATCATCCCTGTTCACAAAGTATGGTAATTTAGGTTCAATATCAGTTGATTTGCAACGCTTTTTGTTCCGAAGTTAACATACTTTGCGCATATTTCAAAGTTAGCACTCTCAAATAAGTCATTAAAATTCACCTAAAAATTGGAATTGAAATTTATAGAAATTTGCCCAAAATCAAATTTGAATTTCAGGGTATCCAGGCATGCTGGAAATCAAATTTGAAAATCCAATGCTTTGCTTTCAAAAGACCAACAAAGGGCCA
>JBHPMF010000172.1:0-2258 GCA_042563375.1 Elusimicrobiota bacterium
GATGTGATCAGCATGGTTCAATACACGCTGACATTCATCGAGGATGCTCCCGCAGCGCCGGCTGCGCCTCCTCCTGCGCCTGCTGCACCGGCTGCAGCTCCCGCACCAGCGCCCGCCGCAACACCACCGCCTCCGCCGAAACCCCAAGCGCAGCCGCAGGAATCATCAGAGTCCGCCCCGCCTGTTGACATGGAAGGAGCAGTAGGAAAACTCAGGGTCACCAAGGGAGACCTTAATGAGGTGGAATATACAATAGATAAAGCTTCCACGTACATAGGCAAGGCGGAATCATCAGGAGTACAGCTTAAAGGCGGAATGTTTACCCCTGACAGAGCGGCAATGATCGCAAAAAGATCAGATGGATATTATCTCGTGGCAGTCAAGTCAGGATACCCGAAAGTCAATGGCAGCGCGATCGCTGAACCAAACTCGAAGAAGGCGATTCCATTGAGATAGGCGGGATAGTCTTCCAGTTCACGATCAAACAAGCCTAAAACCTTTTAAAACCGTTAATGCGTTATAGCGTTATTGCGCTATTGCGTTGCAGAAATAAAGAGCAACCTTTTGAACGCTATAACTCTATAACGCTCAACACTATAACGGTTCATACAAGCTTAAAACACTTTAAGGCAAGGGCTGCTACAACTGTTTTTGAATCCAAGATCTTCCCGATCCGTATCCATTCTATGACCTGATCGAAATTGACTTCCATCATCTCAAGGAACTCATCAGGGTCCTGAGTCCCGGGAGTTCTAGCTTCTAAATCCCATGCCTTATATATATGAAGGGTTTCCGTGCAAAAAGCAGCTGTAGGCCAATAGGAAGTAAACTTTTTTATCTTTTTCGGATAATACCCTGTTTCTTCAAGAAGTTCTCTCCTGGCGCAAGCCAAAGGACTCTCGCCCCTATCCAGCTTGCCCGCAGGGAATTCCAGGATCGTCTTTCCAACGGGATACCTGTACTGCTTTAAAAGTATCACCTTCTTTTTGCTCAAAAACGGAACGATCGCCACTGCCCCGGGATGGTCGATATACATCCTTGTGGCTGTTTTTCCGTTAGGCAATTCCACAACATCGTTGATGAAGTTGACAGCCCCTTTTAACACGCATGTGCTGTTTATCTTTTTTTCAATAAGAGACTTCATTTTTATATCCTATTATTTCCTGGGGAGCATTACTATGCAGACAGTTCCATGCGGAATACTCAAATCATTATTTGACAAGATATTCGCTATTTTGGCGATCATTATCCTTCTCCCGCTTTTTATCCTTATCGCTATACTAATAAAACTCGAAGGCCTCATCGACCCGGAAGGGAAAGGACCTGTTTTCTGGGCCCAGGAAAGAGTGAGCCGGGGCAGGAATTTTCGCTTTTACAAATTCCGGATCAACCAAAAGACGATATTGGATGAGGAGCAGACAGCCAGAATACGCGACAGGAATAAATCCCTTGAAAAAAGCGAATATTGCACAAGAACAGGGAAATTATTAAAGAAATGGTATTTAGATGAGCTTCCCCAGCTTTTCAATATCTTAAAAGGCGACATGAGCCTTGTGGGCCCAAGACCTTTCCCGGTGGATGATCATGAAGATGATCTAAGGATGGGAATAATATACAAAAGCCTTATCCGCGCAGGCTTAACAGGACTTGTGCAAATGAATAAAGGAAACCCGGATGCAAAGTCCTACGTTGAATACGACAAGGAATACTTTGAATACTGCCTGGAACATAATCAAATTTCAAGATTTTTCTATGATCTGCGGATCATAGTCAGAACAGCAAGAACGATCTTGCAAGGCAAAGGCTTGTAAAAGCTCCGCGCCCCGGCATCTCCCTCTCGGCAGCCGCAGGCTTAAGCGTTGCAGCCCTGCAGTCTCAGCAGAGCAGCCCTGTGGTATTCCCCATAGGGCAGACTCAGCAGAGCAGCCCTGTGGTATTCCCCACAGGGTAGTATGCTCTACAGGATATTCTCGGAGGGGGCAGACTAAAGCCTGCGGCTACCAAAGGGGAACTACGTTAACTCCAGGGGGAAACAATGTTAATCTCTCCATTCGTGTCAGCCAAATTGTCAGCCAAATTTGGAATCTCTCCCATATCTTCGTATAATAAGGTACAGACGCGGGGTAGAGCAGCCTGGTAGCTCGCGAGGCTCATAACCTCGAGGTCGCTGGTTCAAATCCAGCCCCCGCAACCATTTAAAAACCGCTGGTCCTTCAGGGATCAGCGGTTTTTATTTTACGGCAAGTTTTATGCAGCAA
>JBHPMF010000173.1:0-2242 GCA_042563375.1 Elusimicrobiota bacterium
CCGAGAAATCAAGACAGAGGGAAGATTTACGGCCAACAGTATCGCCTTTCCGAAAAAGGTGGTTGATACATGGTTTACCGCCTCTGGCGAGACCCAGACAGTAGTCACATTTGATTCGATCAAAATCAATGGCACGGAGGCAAAAGCGCAATGAAATTATTTAATCCTGTTCCATTTCTGTCCCTTCTTTTATTGCTCACCTCTTCCTTAGGTTATTCTGAAGATAAAACACCCAAGACGATTGAGCCGAAGCTTGTTTGGCAAAAAACATTTAAAGAAGTATTGCGCATTGTTGGATTCGCCTTATCTGACAAAGGAGATGTTGTGGTATCGGACATTATTGGGGATAATAAGCCGTTCGCCACCAGAATTCGTTTTATCGATAAACAAGGCAAAGAAAAGTGGGTTTTTGATAATTCCATTAAATCCATTGCTTTCCTAAGCCCAAATGGAAAATTCGTTGCGGTGGGATCTGCGCATAGCCCCAAGGAAGGTGGAGATATTTTTCTTTTAAACCAGCAAGGGAAAACCATCGGTGAGTCCGCGCATTACTTTGAAGAATTGATTCCTGCAAATGACGGAAAATGGGTTTACGGATTACACAATAGCGAAGAATTTCTTGCCGGCATAAAGATTCACCAATTAAACAAACCTTCTCCAAAAAGAGGGAGTGATTTCATCAAGATTAAATTAGAACAGCCAATGGCTGGCTACCAGATAAACCTTACCGACAACTTCGATTCCTTTGTTGTACCTGATGGCAGCTCGGTCAAATTCTTTAAAAAAGACGGCAAGCTCATCTGGAAGAAAGAGCTTCATGGCATGGTAACTACTACAGTTATCTCAGGCAACGGAGAAACCATAGCCGCTCTCCTTGCCACAGGAGAAAACAATATTACGGTGCTGGATAAGAAAGGAGATATTCTCTGGAAAAAGACCGTCTCAGATATTGGAAACCTAAAGCTTACGCATGACGGCAACAATCTGCTCCTGGTAGGCCGCACAAGGCTGCTTCTTTATGGAATCAAAGCAGGAAACTTGATTTGGGAGCGGGAATTGACCCCGGGCGTACAGCACATGATCTACCCCAGAGCTGACATGACAAAAAATGGAAAGCTGGTTGTCTGCGCCACAGGCTACACAAAGTCTAAGGTTGTGCTTTTAAGCGGCAAAGACGGGGCTATTTTGTGGCAGAACGATTACGCTAAAAAAGACATCAACCTGGATTTAACCGCCAACGGCAGATATCTTGTACTTCAGTCCAATGGCCGTGATTTCTCTTTCTACAGCATAGATTACGGGGAAGGTGAATAAGATGACCAGGAAGATGAAAACCAGCTTTCTGTTTCCTCTTGGAATCATAACGCTTTTATTTGCGAGCCCTGTCTGGGCCAGCGTGAATATTCGCATTACCAATCCCCAGGATCAAAGTACGGTTTCTCCGCCTGTGGATATTTCGGTTGTTTTGGAATCCACTTTTCAGAGGCCGTTTAGGGTGGATGCTGCAACAACAAGTGCGTTTGGCCTCAGAGAAAACCCGTTAGATCCTGGAACAACACGATATCACTGGGGCATAGATGTTGATGTAACTGATGGGACGAACAACGCCCCACCTATTCATGCAACGTCAAACGGCTTTATCACTTTAGTTAGTAGCAACGCAGGGTCGGGCAATTTCGTCCTGGTTTATTACCCTGCTTTTAATATTACTGTGGGCTACGCACATATAACCCGTGACTCCTTTTTTAATTTACTTGACCGCGTTGAAGCTCGCGATAGAACCGTTGTTCAGGGCGAAGTTATTGCCACTGCGGGGAATACAAGCATTTACATAGTGCCCATTCATGTCCACCTCAGCGTCCGTCCTGGTTTTGCCCAAACCCTAACACCAAATTACATAGACCCCATGCCCTTCTACAACGGCACGTTTACCAATACAGCCATTACTTCCGTTGATTTAAAGATATTATCAGAACAAAATGACACTGTATTCTTCGACCTGCTGGCAACAGAGGTGGTTTTAAGCTCCGTAAGTGTTTCAGACAAAGGAGTTGTCCTCTCCACAGCTACATTTGAAAGCCAGTGGCTTGCCGAGGAAGATCCAGAGGGTCCCTATGTGATCCAATCAATAGCCGCTGGCACACTACCCGATATTGCCAAAAGCACGATCACCGTGACTCTCAGCAGAGGCCCCGCCGAAACCCAAGGATGGAACCAGTTCCAGCATGACTCAAAACATACG
>JBHPMF010000174.1:0-2219 GCA_042563375.1 Elusimicrobiota bacterium
ATTGATGCGTTTGGCAAGGCTGGGGCGGAAAAATCGCAGTGTGTTCTGACTGACACCCAAAAACATGAGTTAAACATCGAGGCTGACAAGGTGACGCTTTCCAGAACTGTTTTTTCGCAGGATCTGCGTCTGACAGTCATAAAAAACAAGCAGCGGGGAATATTGACTGTAAATAATGAAGGAGAGGGCGCTCTTGAGAGTACAGTGCAAAATGTCCTGGAGATTGCGTCTGCTTCACAGCAAGACAGTGCTTATGATATCTCAGAGAAACAGCCGGCTCAGACATTCGACAATAAAATAATAAAACCCGATCTGGACAAGATGTATGACAGGATGAGCGCGTTCCTCAAGGAAGCAAAAAAACTCTATCCAAAAACGATCCTGGAGCAGGCAATACTTGATTTTACGCGCACAACAAAGCGCTTTCAGAATTCCAATGGCGCTGAATTCACATCTTCAAAAGGCATCTATAATTTTGTGGCCATGTTCACCACAAAAGACGGAGACAAAATCTCATCATTTAATTATTCGCAAGCATCGTTCGTTGATATCGATAAAGACTTGATTTCAAGAGGCTCGTTAAACACTTTGCTCAAGCAATCTTCAGAGCAGGTTGAAACCAGGCAGGTCAAGGATAAATTCGTGGGGGACATCATCGTAACCCCGGATTGTTTGCCTGACTTTATCTCTTTTATCGCGGATATGTCTCTTGGAGACGCAGCATTGATAGCAGGAACAAGCGTTTACAAGGACAAGCTTGGCCAGGCAATAGCGGCTCCTGCTTTTACCCTGCATTCAAAGCCTGTTTCCAAGGAGATAATCGATGGTTATGATATCACGCCTGACGGATATAAGGCTGAAAATCTCTTGATCGTGGATAAGGGGATCTTAAAAAGTTTTCTTTTAAGCCTTTACGGCTCAAAGAAAACAGGCATTCCCAAAGCCATAAACAGCGGGGGATGTTATGTTGTTGAGCCCGGGGATAAGAGCTTTGATGATATGATCAAATCCGTTAAAAAGGGCTTGCTGCTTGCGAGGTTCTCTGGCGGGATGCCTTCTAATAACGGGGATTTTTCAGGAGTCGCCAAGAACAGTTATTACATTGAAAACGGAAAAATACAGTACCCGATAAACGAGACAATGGTTTCAGGCAATATCGCTGACATGTTCAAGAATATAACATCCATTTCCAAGGAAAGGATCGATTTCGGATCATGCCTTCTGCCTTGGGTATCATTCAATGGGCTGACAATCTCCGGAAAATAGTAGATCCATTTCAATCATCCAGCACTTGTAAAATCGCATCTGCTTTAGAAGAGCGCTTTTCCAAAACAGCCAAAATTACAAAGCGTGTTTTTTGTAGATTATGTCTTGTCTGGAGGCATAAAGGATATTAATGAAAAAACGGATAAAATTTGTGTTTTTTGCGCTGCTCTCGATGGCTTCAAGCTTTTATTTCGGTCTTACATGCTTTAAAATAAGCCTGGCCTACAGCATGCTCATTTCTCCGTCTATGGAGCTCCTGGATTTGCTGATTTCACTGCTTGCGGGAATAAGCGCTGTTGTCATAACAGCGGCTTTTGTGGCTGTTTTACTCAAACCTGCCTGGGCGGCAATGATAGCTTTCGCATGTTCCGGGTTTGCCCTATATGCAGGGTGGGGGATGGCAACAGGAAGTAATATCATGGCGCTTGCGTATGTTCTGGCAACCTCACTATATGCGCTTGGCGTGTCAAAAGATATGGATGAGCGTATTTCCTTTTCTACGCAATCCATCGGCAGGGGCCAACACATGCTTATCATTGTTGTTGTGGCCATTGCTTGCGCCAGTGTGTATCTTGGCACCTCAGGGCCGGCTGAAAAAATAAGCGGCATAATACCCAGGCTGTTTACAAACATCGCTGTTGATCATGCTGAAAAGCAGGTTTTATCGAACTTACCCACGAGGCAAAACAAGGGCATGCTCGATAAATTTCGCGCAGATATCTCGGCAATGGTAGAAAAGACATTTAAAAACATGATTGATCCTTATAAGCAATATATAGGATTGGCTCTTGCTGTTATTCTTTTTATGCCTTTATTGACTATTTGTTCTTTGCTGGCATGGGTATGGGTTTTGATAATAAAACTGATCTTTATCCTGCTTAAGGCTGTTGGCGTAACAGAGCTGGTAGCTGAAACAAAACAGGTGCAAAGACTCGTATTAGCCGAGTAATAGG
>JBHPMF010000175.1:0-2192 GCA_042563375.1 Elusimicrobiota bacterium
CTTAGCCTTGAAATCATACTGAGTATTAGGGTCCAGACTTGAAAATTTAATGGAAAGCCCAGGGTCGTATTCTTCATGTGTAACATAAGTCCCGCCATCTTCTCCTCCAACCACATATATCTTCCCCCCAAGTGCAGTAACAGTCATCACGTTCCTGGGCGTAGGCATGCGAGTCATGGTAAGCCAATGGTTTGTCACAGGGTCATATGTCTCATTGTAATCCCTACCGTTTGCGCCTCCTATTAAATATATCTTCCCTCCCAAAACTGCTGCTGCAGTGCCCCCCCTGCCAAAAGCCGTCATCTTTCGTGCGACCCAATCATTATTGGTTGCCGGGTCAAATTCTTCATTAAACTTCCCATGGCCCCCGACTCCATTTATCACATATATTTTTCCATTGATTACTCCTGTGCCGGGGCTATACCTCGCTGTAAGTCCAGTGGAATTCATTGTGGTCCAGGAATTCGTCGCGGGATCATATTCCTCGTTTTTATTAGTAGCTTCAGCGGCAATGCCGTTATTGCCTCCAATCACGTATATTTTTCCACCCACAGCAGCTATGGCAGCTTTTGACCTGGCTGTGGGCATGGAACTGAGCGTAGTCCAAGTGTCACTGGCAGGATCATATACCTCGTTCTCCGCATAATCAGTATTGCCGCCACCCTCTCCCCCGATCGCGTATATCTTGCCTCCAAGCGCCACCACATTCGGATATGTCCTTGATGTGGGCCTGGCTGTACGTGCAATCCATGCATTAACCACAGGATCAAATTCATCATTTACTGCACCTATAATCACATACATCTTTCCACCCAATGCCACTGACCCGGCGTATCGCCTCCCACCAAGCGCATCTGGCATCGCAGTCCACCTATCTCCACCCTCTGTCCATCCCTCATATGCCCCGCCTATGGCAATATCAACGCCCGGAGCATCACATAGATCATTCATATTGCCTGGAGTTGAGACATAAACCGTTGCTACGATAGATATTGAGGATATGTCAAGGTAGATATTCGTGGGCACCTGCATGTAGGTGGCAGTGGAATGACCCGGAGTTTGATCTGGCACATAAGTTGCATCATCCTCACCAGTCCTTTTTACCTTAAAATAATAAGTCGTATTTGCGATAAGGTTGATATAAGTAGTTGTTAGCTGGCCCAGCTCGCCATCATCTTCATTCAGAACAGAACTAAAATCACTGACAGTTGATAAAACCACATGCGCTGTTTCTCCTCCTTCTATGCCATCCCAATACCAAGTTGCAGAACTAGTGCCAACCATGGATGTATTTGTAGCAGTAGGATCACCAGCAAACACCCTCCCTGCAAACCCCACCACCAAAACCCCCAAGATCAGCACTACCGGGGACGTTGTCAACTTTGTCAACTTTTTCAAGAAAGTTGACAAAGCTGACAACGACCCCGGAAACCCTCTCCACGCAAAAAATCTCATACTCCCGCCTCTGTCACCCATTCTTCCATCTTTTCCTCCCCATCGATGGGGGAGGCCAGGTGGGGGTGGTTCCTCTTAAAAACAAATAAGGTTAATAAAGCTTTCTCTTCTTTATTAACCTCATCAACTTCTATACAGACTTTACCGGACGACACCCCCGGAGGCGGTCTGCATCCCTTTCCTTCATGAGCCAGGATCCACACGCTGACCTTATCCGCCTGCGGCGCATACTCGCCCAAATGAACGAGTTCGCGCATGTTTACGGTAGTATCAGCGCTTGATTTGCTGTACGTGTGAACCATGGTTTTTTGGTGGGATTCGGGGAGGGCATTGCCCACGGATGCGGGCAATACCTGGGAGGCCACACGCTCAGGCAATGTGTCTCTGGCTGAAGGAACACGAAAAACTGTTTTTCTTATTCTTTCTCCTCTCCCTCGAGGGTCGGAGATGCTCCGAAGCCTTGGCGAAGGAGTGGAGAGGCGGGGTGAGGATGACACCCTTGTAATCGATTGAGAACCCAAATCCACTCTCTTGGCGCCATCCACCTTCCCGCTGCCCATCAAAAGCGCCCCAATAGTGGCAACCGGGAAAATATAAGTGAGAAGCGGTATTATCCAGAACACAGCAGGCAGAAAACAAGCCAGATCAGGAAATAGAAATAATGCGGACAATCCGGATCCATCCATGAGTAATCCTATATGTATCTCCCCAAACAAAATATTTGTCTCCCCACAGTG
>JBHPMF010000176.1:0-2178 GCA_042563375.1 Elusimicrobiota bacterium
GTCTTTTCCGTTTATTCCCATCTACTTCAAAAAACAGGGCCTAAGCCTTGATGTCATAGGCATCATCATGGGAGGAGCCTTGCTCTTAAGCGCGCTGGGCAATCTCATAGGCGGTTTTATAAGCGATGAGCTCGGCAGAAGGCGCACAATGCTTTCCGCGATCACAGGCAGAGCAGTATTCACAATGCTTGTTGCTGTCTCTATTCACTTTTCAATACCCATGACTATCCTCGTACCGATCCTTTATATCAATACCCTGATAGGAAGCATTTTTACCCCTGCGCTGCACTCCTACATCATGAAGAGACTGCCGTTTCACAGCAGGAATGAGAGTTTCTCAGCCTTGCGCGTGAGCATGAATATCGGGTGGGCTGCGGGACCCACCATCGGAGGACTGCTCGCTCCCACAACAGGGTACGCGATATTGTTCTTCACAACAAGCTTGCTGACATTTGTCAATCTCGCGATATTCAAGAAATACCTATTCACAAAAAAGCGTGTTTTTGAACCGGATCAGCACACTGTAAGGAGAATAAAAAACATCACGTTGTCCGCATCCGTGTGGCGCAATTCCCTGAAAAACAAACTATGGGTGCGCTTTAATCTGCTTATTTTCGTGGCTTCAATGTGCGTTGCTCCGTTCATGGTATTCAATATCATCGCGATCTACCTCTCAGGACTGCATGGCCACGGTGAAACCCTTATCGGCGCGTTATTCGGCTTAAATGGCGTGCTTGTGATCCTTTTCCAAACTATGCTTACAAAGCACTTTAAATCACGCTCTTTGACAAGCATTATCTCAAAGGGCCTGATCTTATACGCTCTTTCCTTTTTCCTTTTTGGAGTCGCAAAATCCATACCATTCTTTGTCATGGCAATGGTGATCCTCACATTCGGTGAAATGATATTCTCTCCGGCTGAGATGACTTTAAACTCAAACCTGTCAACCCATCTGGGCGGGCGCGATAAAAAGCAGGCAACATATGTAGGCATGGCGAATTTCTCCCGCATCCTGGCCGCGTTCGTAGGCTTGACCCTGGGAGGGTATTCCATGGAATATCTCGGCGCGATAAGCCCGATCCTGCCATGGGCGATCTCCGCTGTCATGGTGCTCATAGTCTCTATCTATTACAAACAGCTCTCTTCCAAAATACCCTCAAAAGAACTCCTCGGGCTTGAGATCCCGCCTCCACCGCAGGAAACCATAACCAAAAACCCCGCCGGCAATTGAAAAAGCGAATAAAATGCATGCCCTACTGGACATGTATTTTATTCGTCCCGGAATCGCGAAGCGATATCCGGGATCCAATATGGAGAAGTAAAAGAAAAAAAGTGTCCATTCCGTGTGCCAAGCCTACGCCTGAACACCCCACTCTTCCTCCTCTCCCCTTGAGGGAGAGGCTGGGTGAGGAGCCCCACTATTCCTATAAAGTCCCCTGAATCCGCGCCCGCCAAACATCAATCCCATCTCCCCATGCAATTACACGCTTTATGCCGTATATATAAAGAGAGGATTAATATCAGGAAAAGGGGAAATAACATGAAGAATAAAATGATTTGCATGATGCTTGGTATGACAATTGCATTCTCTTCAGGCAATCTGTTTCAGACTTATGCGCACGCTGAAGAAGGGGAGATAGAAGATTGTGACGCATGGGGCGGCAAAGAGGTGGATGACAAACTGGTAGAGATTGGTTTACCCACAAGAAGCGATTGCAAGATCCTGCTACAAGCCATATTTGAATACTTGGTTCTTGCACTTGGTGATCTAGAAGCTGCGGACGCGAATATTGAAACAACAGGATTTGATGACAGTTTTAAGCCTTTTCCAACAGAACTGGCGGATTGGGAACACTCATTATCAACACTAGAGACACGCATGCCTGCTGCTGTAGAGGAAGCCCCTGCTCCCAGTGAGGAGAATGCGCTTATGCGCGCAGCATTGGATTGCCAGGCTGAATTACGACAAGACGCCGCAAGCGGCTCTTATCCTGTTAGATTACTGAACAATGCTATGGCAGCGTGCCATATTAATAAACAATGCACAACTCTCAGCAAAGTAATGGCACAATTTTGTACCTCTGAATAAACGCAAGAAACTGCCTGGAATGCTCAATCCCGGTGCTAGGTACCGCGGGTGAATACATTTCGTTTTGTCCGGCAGCTGCAGAACCTGCC
>JBHPMF010000177.1:0-2174 GCA_042563375.1 Elusimicrobiota bacterium
CTTCTTTAAAGCGCTTGCTGTTGCTTGATTACCTGATTTGGAGAGTTTCTCTGTGATAGCTTCTTTTAAGCGGTATCCTGAATCAACCCTTTTGAACCTTGAAGAGGTCTTAAGTAAGTCTGAGACCCTTGTTGCTGTTTTCTGCGTGTAGTAGAGGTTCGCCTGTGAATAAGTACCTTCTGTTCTGGCGCCTCGTCCTTTGATCTGGGTGAGCTCAAAAGCATTCAAGTAATCAACATTAGCGAATATATCCATTGAGCCTTTGTAGTCTATTCCCTGGATACCACGCTTGTTTGTTAAGACCACTGCATTGTCTTTTGCGACCTTATCAGCTATCTCGAGTATTGTGGCTTCAGGGGTGGTGTCTGTTATCTCATAGATCTTGGTTTTTGGGCTTTTTCTGGCTATTGCTTCTTTTATGAGGCTTGCGTGTTCCAGATCATATATAAGAGCGCCTCTCTTTCTTGCAAGGCTCATCATGGCATCATTGGCTATTGCTTCAACATGCCTTGAGCTTGATCCTGCATCACCTTTAAATTGAGTTGCTTCTTTTGTGCCTGAAGCTCCCTCTGTGTTGATCCTTGTGACTTTTGTGCCGATTCCTGAGCCTATCATCTCTTCTACTGCTAAAAGGCTTCCTGACATACCTGCTTTTCTCGCGTTCTTCCTGATGGATAAGGCTTCAAGGAGAGTGGCAGAAGCTAATGTGTTGTTAACTACGATATTGCCCTTTGGATTTAGTCCTTCTCGCAGGTATGCTCCCACTTCAAGTGCTTTGGATGAGAATATGGAGTCGCGCATGATGCCGTTCTCGCCTCTGGGATATACCCTGGATACTTCTGTTGGTTTTCCGCTCACTTGTTCTGTGAATTTGTCCACTGCCCATGCTTTATTAGCCTCAGGAGTGTATCTTGCGGTCAGCATATCATCGATCTCACCGCCTTCATAGCCTTTCTTGTTCAGGGCTTTTTCCAGTGCCTTGTTCTTTAATACTCTTCCTGATACAGGATCGATGGATATGGCTGCTTCTTTTGTTTTTAGGAGTTCTTTAGGGGTTGTTACTTCTTTTGGTTCTATTGCTTTGATGTCTTCCCAGAGTTTCGTGTATTTTGACACGAATTTCTTTGCTTGATAGCTTCTTACTCCTCCTGTTATGCCGTCGCCTACTATGTAATTGGTCCTCTCTGTTAATACTCCGTGAAGTTCATCAGCGAGTACGCTGCCAACGTTGTCCGATACTACTTTTCGCAGTATTGGGTCGGAATTAATAGTGTTTGTCATGTGGCCATAGGTCTCTTTTGAGAAGACCAGGTCTTTGCCCTGTCTGTAAGCATCCAGGAGCGGTCTTGTATTGCCTTTCTTGTAAGCTTCAAAAAGCATGTCACCATCAACGAGTTCTAAGCCCATTTCTTTGGCTATCCTGTTATATTTGGCTTTACCTATGCCGCCTTTTTCAAGGATCTGAAGGGTGTTTGCTCTGTCAGGGGTCACGTACTCAGTGGCCGGGGCGCGTTCGCCTTTGAGCCTGTAGAAATTCTTGATAACTGCTTGAGCCACAAGACCTGAGAGGGATTTGCCTGATGCTGTGGCTGCGTGCGGGGACTCTCCTTTGACTATGGCTTGAGCTGTTTCTATTTGGCCTGCTCTGGGCTTTATCTTGACTATTGTGCCATCAACATTGATCTCGCTTATCTTCTTGAACATTTCCCCTGCACCATCAGGATTGATGTCTTCGGGTCTAAGCTGAGTAACACTCTTGCCATCAAGAGTCGTGTCTTTCATGTTGTCTAGGTCAATAGCATCTCTTTTAGCTTTGGCTTTATTAGCCATGTACTTGCCAACCACTGCAATGCCCAGCATTGCTGTGATAAGAGAAACAACATTATTGGTTTCCGTTATCATGGTGGCTGTTTCCTGGGGAACTATGGCGTCAGGGTCATCCCTGTGTTTCCTGTAGAGTCTCGCAGCTACCCGTGATGAGTGTATGGTGTGTGTGACAAGGGGTATTCCCATGCCAAGGCCAATAGCCGCATGAGGAGCTTTAGTGGCGTATAAACCGGCTACTTCTCCTCCTCCGGCCAATGCTGCTCCTTTAGCCAGCCTTACTCCTACCCATTGAGCGCCTTTGGCTATTGGAAGCGATATTGCAACGAGTTCTAGAGTGGTCTGGCCTA
>JBHPMF010000179.1:0-2044 GCA_042563375.1 Elusimicrobiota bacterium
CTTAACTACTGTGACATTGCCTGCGCCTTCAGCTCCCAAAGCGTGCAAGCATAAAGTAATCAGGGTAACAAAAAGAAATCCTAGAAATCCTCCCATAAGTCCCCATGCCAATATTTTCTTGTTCCATGCTGAATTAATCTCAATATCACTAAAAGAAATGTTTTCCCTTTTTATAAACATCCAAAGAACAGCAATTAGCAAAGAAAGATCAAAAATAGGAGTTATAGCAGTGTCCCACCACGTGCTGCCGATAAATCCCATCCAGGATGGTTGTGCCAATAAAGAGTTTGTCCCCACGAAGAGAGACGCCAGGAAGAAGTAAAACCAGAATGGAACTAATCGCTTATACGAAGCCGTAGCAGACTGCGGCAATTCCTTGCCGCAGTCTTGCGTGCTTGTTAGATTAGCAACAGTGCTAGCGAGATTCATATGGCGAAGTTTGGGTGCTGTCATCAGAATCACACTCTTTTTCGTGTTCTTCTAATGTCCTTGTCCCCCCGTATTCATGCATGGATTCTTCTGCATAATCTTTGTTTTCTACATAATGATCAGCAAGCCCTAGGCCAGCCTTAGTTCCTTCTATGATAATTTCCACAACAATGCCCGTACCGGTTGCGGAAACAGGAATAATATTCCCTGATCCATTCGTATCAGGCTGATCCGGCACAAGCTTCGGCTTCTGAGAAAATACAAAAGGACTATTCCCTTTATAAACAAACTGCTCCGCACCATTAAAGAACCGAGCATTATCCTGCATGGAATCCTTTCTAGTGTCCACAGAATAATTATCTGTTTTTTTCTTCATTTTTGCTCCGGAAAATATCACGTCCATAGACGCGATACCTGCTTCCTTGTTAACCTGGTTTACTGTCATGCTAATACTAGGGTTTGCTTCAAGAGTTGCTGTGATCCCCATGGCCACGAACATGCTCAAGACAAGCCCTATTTTCTGTCTGCTTCTTATCATTTTATTCTCCTTTGTGTTGATTGGGACAGCTCTGTTTTTTCCCTCTCCCTTTGAGGGAGAGGGCTAGGGTGAGGGGTTTCCTTTCAAAAAGAACACTTCCCACCTGAGCTTGTCCTGATCGCGTTCTCCCATCCACGCTAAAACAGATCAATTTTTGTGCCACGCAAGCCTATTATTCCCACGGCTGGGGGCCACCAGGGACGTTCTCAACTAAGCAACTAACTCAGGAGTTAGTTGCTTAGTTGAGAACGTCCCTGGGTCTGCACAGAATTAATTGAAATGAAGAATGGAGAGGCCTGGCATCGCTCCTTGAAGAGATCTAGGCACAGGGGCTGTCACTAAAACAAACAACAAGATGCAAAATATAAGTAATATCTATTCGTGAGATTCCAAACCAAGCGATTAATCCTAAGGCCGCTGAAGCTCAGCGATTGGAAATATCTTGTAGAGGGCCTTGGGGATCTAAAAGTCGCAAGATTCATAGAGACTCCATATCCTTATAAAAAGCGCCATGCTGTTAAACTGATAACAGAATGTATTAAAGAACATCGCAAGAAGAAGCCGAGCAAATATTTCTTCGGCATAGAGCTAAAGGTGGAGAAAAGGTTTATCGGCTTCACAGTCCTGAATTTCATTGATTATTTTGCGAAAAATACCATAACTGGCTCCGTGATAATACGAAAGTATCAGCGGAAGGGTTACACCACCGAGGCAAAGGTCCCAATCTTTGACTTTGCTTTCAATAAGCTAAAGCTTGTGCGCCTATATGCCGGGGCATATGTTGGAAACAAGGCGTCCAATAAAATGATCAAAAGCTTGGGTTATAAATATGAGGGAACCGCCAAGAAAGCCAGAAGAGCCAGATCAACAAAGATGTGGCACGATCTCAATAACTACGGCATGCTCAAGGAATACTGGGTAAAAGCCAGGCCGAAGATTATTAAGAAGTTGAAGAAATATCCCAGCGCCAGGGTCAAAGCTACGCTTTAAACTTTCCATCCATGCTCCGAGGGCTTAATTTCCCGTGCCGATTCTTGTACCAACGAGATGAAATCATTGGCGGCTCAGTGGTTTAGT
>JBHPMF010000017.1:0-41449 GCA_042563375.1 Elusimicrobiota bacterium
ATCGCGGAATTCGGCAATCCAGCCATCAACCCAAATGCGCAGCATTACAAGCTTCAAAAGCTCAAAGCTGACGTTGCCGAAGAGGTCATACTAAAAGACGGAACCAAAGCGATCATTCCTCCTAATTCCGTGCAAGCCGAGAAAATGCTTGAAATTAAGATAGTGCCTGAGGAGAGCGTTACCTCAGATTTCAAAACAGATCGCGCGAAGCTAACGCCATTGGGTATATTCAGGGAATTCACCTTTCTTGACGGGACTAAGCAGTTCCCGCAGGATGTGACATTAGTCTTTCCAATTCCGGATCAGGATAAGGATGGTTATGTTGATGGCACGCGTGTCAGGAAAGGAGATCTGGAGGTTTATTATTTTGATGAGCATGCGAGCGCATGGAAAAAGATAAAGAAAGCATCTTTATCTTCAGCTTGGCATACGCAGGGCGTTGCATCCGGCGCGCAAGCTTCTGACCATATTGCCGCAAAGACCGATCACTTCACTCTTTTCGGAGTGTTCCATGCTTATATCCCTCAGGAAATGCAGTTCGGCGAAGTTTATGCATTCCCCAATCCGGCGATAAAACAGAAAGAGCCCACTCTGCATATCGAGGCAGGCATAGCAGAGGAGATAAAGATCAATATTTATGACGCGTCAGGAGAGCTTGTGTATGAAAAAACGCTTTCCGGTCCGCCTCAGCTTTTTGCAAGAGCAGGCGTTACCCGGCATGCTTATGAGCACATGATCAACGCCCATCTGCCAACAGGAGTGTATCTGTACGCAGTGACCGCGAAGCATGGCAGTGAAACAATAAAAAAGGTCGGGAGACTTTCCATCGTAAGGTGAAAAAGGTGACAAAAGTGAAAAAGGTAACAAAGGCGGGCGATGGAACCATGGTAAGAATTTATAGTAGCGCGGTAATTCATATGCCGCTTCTTCCATTACCCCTCTCCATTGAGGGCCGCAGGTGCTCCGTAGCCTTGGCGAAGGAGTGGAGACAGGCTTCCAAATTCATAAAGGTGCCAGTGCTCACAGGGCACCGGAGAGTAGGCGGGGTGAGGGCGATAAAGCTCAGCCATTTATTAACCTCCTTTGCCCTCTTCGCTTTCTTCGCCCTCTTGGCCTCCCCGGCTCGCTGTGAGACGAAAAGCGGTTTCTCTTTTTTAAAGATCGGAGTAGGCGCGCGTGCCATCGGCATGGGCTCAGCTTACACAGCAATGGCCAATGATTCCACTGCGCTTTACTGGAATCCGGCAGGCCTTGCGGCCATGCAGGACAGTGAATTCTCATTTGCGCACAGCAAGTGGCTTGCTCAAAGCAGTTTTGACTTTATAGGTCTTGCAATGCCCCTTGAAGATGCCGGAGAACTTTATGGGTGGCAGGAAGGGGTCCTTGCGATGGGAGTATCCAGATTATCGCATCCCAAGCAGGAAGGGAGGAACGAGATGGGCGAAAAGACATCTGATTTCCAGGCATCGGATATGTCAATGCACCTTGCTTTCTCTAGTGAATTCACGGACCAGGTCAATTTAGGCATTGGTTTTAAATTCATTCAGAGCAGGATCGCTCAGTATAAGGGCCATGGATTCGCTCTAGACGCAGGGGGTATATATCATCCGCTTGCAGCGCCAGTATCCTTTGGGCTTGCAGTAAAAAACATAGGCCCCGGGATAAGATTCATAGATGAGGAAACACCATTGCCTTTATCCGCCTCCTTTGGCATGGCTTACCAATTTTTTGAAGGCGTGGTGCTTTCAGCTGATATGAACAGGCTGATCCATGACAGAAAAAACCATTTTTCAATAGGAACAGAATATATGATGCTCCAGGCATTCACTCTTAGAGGCGGATACCTTCTTTCTCATGCCCAGCCCAAAACCGCCAGCTCCCTTTCCGGGTTGGGCGGAGGTTTTGGCTTAAAAATAGCGAACAGCAGTATGGATTACGCTTTTACTCCTTTTGGGGAATTGGGAAATACCCATAGAGTCTCTTTTAGTATGAAATTCTAACATTACTCTAAATGACCGTGCCTGGTCTCCACACGTGAAACGTTCATTTCGTCTAATTTAAGCCTGCTCAACTCTTTCGGAAGAAAAGGCTCTATGTGAACAGAGGTAATGGATCCCCGCTTTCGCGCTGGAAAAAAAATCGGCTATTGTAAAAAACGGTCTAATTAACATTTGGATAGATCGTCACCGGCATTACGCGTCGAAAAGTTAAATGTAAAGACGTGACCCCGCGGACTTAGATTTTCGTTGGTTACTCTGCTTTTGAGATTGCCGCGGCCCTGTGGGCCTCGCAATGACATAAAGGAAGAGGGCTTTATAAAAATAGAAATGGATCCCCGCATTCGCGAGGATGACAGAATGGGGAAAGGGGGAGATGTTCTTAATGAGATCCTGAAATAAATTCAGGATGACATATGGGAGTAGGGTGACAGAGGTTACCTGCTAGTTACTGATTACTTCTTCAAGTCAGTGATATCTTGGAAGAAGAAGGTGGCTCCCAGGAGGGAATCGTCTTTTCTGATCACCGGGACGCAGGAATAGCCGATGTGTTTTTTCATTCCTCCGGATTCAAGGAACGCTTCCTGGCGATTCAATGGTTTTCTTGAAATAAGGACACTCTTTATGGCATCAACCATACCGGGGCATACGCTCCTGTAATCCTCGATCGCCATACCTGCTTTTATGGAGCATCCGCTTGAGCGTAATATGTCCTCAGCGCGCTGATTATAAAGCATGACGATCATGGTGGGGTCTACTGTAATAAGACCGGCTGTAAGACATTCAATGGTCGCTTGTTTTAGAATTTCGCTTTGTTCAAGAGCTGTGTGGAGCTTGGCTTTTTCAAAGGCTGAGCCAACCGCGCGGCCTATCAAGGTTAAAAACTGCTCATCGCCCTCATCAAAAGTAGCGTTCTTTTTGTTCAGGAATTCTATAACACCTTTAATTTTTGTTCCGAAAAGAATGGGGGCAGCTACAATGGATTTGGTTGTGAATCCTGTGATCTGGTCGTATGAAGGGTCGAATCTTTGATCCTCTTTGGGAGGATCCTTCACTATGGCGGACTTCGCATTCTGCGCCACCCATCCCACAATACCTTTGCCGACACTGAAACGCTGTTCCTCCAGGATCCTTAAAGGAACGCCAAAAGCCGCAATAGGGAAAATCCTGCCTTCGTCTCTGATCACAAAAATGGATGCTGCTTCAGTGTTTAAAACATCAGATATCTTTTCGAGCATGTAATTGCCAATCTCAGATTCCTTGGTAAGTAAGTTTATGTCGAGAAGAACATTGCAAAGTACATGGTAATATTGCGGATTGATCATTTTTTCCTCCAGTTAAATAGCTGTGTCACCCCCACCTGACCTCCCCCATCAAGGGGGAGGAAAAAGAGGGAGTACTTTTATCACCCTCACCTAGCCTCTCCCCTCAAGGGAGAGGGATAAGAACAGAGGGAATTAAATCAAAAGGTTTTATTTCTTATTAACGGACTTTTGCTTTATCCAGTTTAGCAGTTTGGTTTCGAATTCTGCGTCTTTGAACATTTCTACGCCGTGGCCCTTAACGGCCTGGATGAAATTCGCGTTTTTGATCTTTTTCATGAATTCCAGGGAGCTTCTGAACGCATAAATATCCCTTGGCGAAGCTGCAAGCAAAATACTTAAAAATGAGATCTCTGATGAGAGCGGGACTCCGCGATATGTCCTGGCCGCGGAAAGCAATATGATCCAGCTTGCTTTTGATTTGCCCAAAGTGACCTGCGAAGCGATGTTCGCGCCGATCGAAGCCCCCATGACCCCGATCCTGGAGCGCGGTATCTTATTCTTCTCAAGAAACACGATGGCAGCCTCAATGTCTTTTTTCGCGTCAGTCCACTTGTTCTTAAAATCATATGTATGGAAGTCAGTTTCGTTCCCATCAGGCCCGAGTAAGCTTTCTCCATGAGCCCTAAGATCCAGGGCTAAGGTGCCGAATCCAAGGCTGTGAAGCTTAAAAGCGAACGCATCCCACTCGCCTTTGGCGCTGCCAAGACCGTGCGCCATGATCACAATGTGTTTGCCCTTTTTGGGAAGCTTCAGGGTAGCGGATATGGTCCAGTTGTCTTGAGTTTTAAATGTGATGCTTTTGGTTACAGTGGATACTTTGACATCAGCGGCGGACAGGGCTGATGCGGATAAGAATACGCATGCTGATATCAAAACTGCGAATTTGTTTATAAGACCGGTTTTTTTCATTTTCTTTATGCTCCTTCTTGCGATAATAATATACTTTAATACAACTCTATAAAATAGTGGATCATTTGATGATGAAACTAGAGATAAGCATACAGTAGACAGTAGACAGCATACGGGAGGAGATGATGAATGATGTCCTCCTTCGCCAAGGCTTCGGAAGGATTAAGAAATGATGACATGGGAAGAAGAAGTTTTTTTAAATAGCGGTGATGGATTCCCGTTTTCACGGGAATAACAAGGTTGAGAAACTTTATTACCCCCCGCCTTAATCCTCCCTCACAAGGGGGGAGGAAAAAAATTGGGGTTAGGAAAGGGAAGAGAATGGGGATAATAGATAAAAAGCGGAAACTCCTCACCCTAACCCTCTCCCACAGGGAGAGGGGAAAGAAAAAGATAGAAAAAGACGCACCCATAAAGGATGCGGCTACCTTTGAAGAAAAGGAATAGGATGAATTAAGGAGAATAACAATGAAGAAATTACTGGTTTTATTACAGGCAGGGTTTATTGTGTTGATGATAGGTTCATGCGGGAAGAAGGATGATGGGAAGACCACGCTGTCGATACTGCTTGGGCCCGATATTGGCGGAGCCTGGAAGACTGTGGCTAAGAGATTCGAGGAAAAGCATCCTGATATCTCGATAGATATTATTGAAGGAAGCCAGTCCACGAATTCACGCGAAGATCTATACACGACATCATTCCTCTCAGGAGAATCAAGTTATGACTTGGTGTATATGGATATTGTGTGGCTGCCCAAATTCACAGCGCAAGGCTGGCTTTTGCCCCTTGATAAGTATTTCACGAATGATGCGCAAAAGGATTTCCTGCCGGGTGATATGGCAGGTTCAAGATACAAAGGCAGTACATACAGAGTGCCCATGCAGACTGACGCGGGAATGCTCTATTACAGGAAAGACCTTCTGGATAAGGCAGGATTCAAGCCTCCCAAAACTTGGGAGGAACTCTTAAAGATCGCGAAAAAACTTCAGAAACCTCCTGAACTTTGGGGATTCGTGTTCCAGGGCAAGCAGTATGAGGGTGTGGTGTGTGATTACCTTGAGCTTCTTTGGGGCAATAACGGAAAATGGGTTGATGAAAACGATAATGTCCATATAAACAGCCCTCAAGCCATAGAAGCGCTTTCATGGCTTGCTGATGCCCTGCATAAACACAAGATCTCGCCTCCCGGAGTGAGTACTTATGAAGAGGAAGAAGCCCGGCTTCTTTTCCAGGAAGGAAGAGCGGTCTTCATGCGCAACTGGCCATACGCATGGGTCCTGGCGCAGGGCAAGGACTCACCTATAAAGGGGAAGGTAGGCATTATCCCGATGGTGCATGGAAAGAACGGTAAAAGCGCAGGAACCCTTGGAGGGTGGGGAGTGGGGATAGCTGCCACGTCAAAACATCATGATGAGGCTTGGAAATTCATTGAATTCGCTTCAAGCCAGGAGAGTCTTAAGACATTCCACTTTACAGGAGGCATGACGCCAACCAGGAAATCCCTATTCAAAGACCCTGAAGTTTTAAAGAAAAGCCCGCATTATAAAGACCTTTACAAAGTCCTGATGGTGGCAAGACCAAGGCCGCCTGTGCCATATTACGCGAAGATATCAGATATCCTGCAAGTGGCGATAAGTTTGGCGATGTCAGGGGATAAGAGCGCGAAAAAAGCATTGGAAGCAGCGGAGAAGGAGACGAAGAAAGTTATTGAGCAGGTGAGGTGAAGGGATGGGGGATGAGGGCTTAGGGATGAAATGGGGAGAAGAAGCTTTTTAAAATAGCGGTGATGGATTCCCGTTTTCACGGGAATGACAAAGTTGAGAAACTTTATCACCCTCACCCAACCTACTTTCCGGCAGCCTGCAAGCACTAGCGCCTTCATAAGCATGGAAGCCTGTCTCCCCTCAAGGGAGAGGGGAAAGAAAAAGATAGAGAAAGACGCACCCGAAAGGGGGCGGCTACCTTTGAAGAAAAGAGATGGAAAGAGTTTAATGAGATCCTGAAACAAGTTCAGGATGACATGGGGTAAAGAATTATAATAATGACGCTATGAGGAAGTTAGGGCCTTATTTTTTTCTTATTCCGGCTGCGCTTGCTATATTATTGTTTCTGTTCGTGCCGCTTGCCAGCAGTTTAAATACAAAGCAGTTTTTATTGATCGAGCGGGTTTTAAAGGATTCCGGATTCTGGAACACGCTGCTTCAAACTTCCTTATTCACAGCTATAACAGTGCCCCTTGAGATCCTGATCGGATTGGGATTCGCCCTGCTGCTAAACCAAGCATTTCCGGGAAGAGGGGTTGTAAGAGCTATTGTGATCCTGCCATGGGCTTTGCCGACCGCGATAATGGCGATATCCTGGAAATGGATATTTAATGACCAATACGGAATATTCTCACACGTTGTGTGCAGTTTAGGATTAAGCAGCGAGCCCATAGCTCTTCTTGCAACGCCGCTTGGGGCTTTTAGCGCAATCGTAGTTGCGGATGTTTGGAAAACAGCTCCATTTGTTTTTATCCTGCTTTTAGCAGGATTACAGAGCGTGCCCAAAGAACTTCTTGAAGCAGCTGAAGTGGATGGGGCAAATGCATGGAAAAAATTCTGGTTAGCTGTGTTTCCCTACCTGAAACCATACTTGTTCGTGGCGCTTGTGTTCAGGATCTTCCATACGTTCGGAGTGTTCGATCTTGTGTGGGTTTTAACAGGCGGGGGGCCCGCGAATAAGACGCGGGTGTTTGCGCTCTATATTTATGAATCATTGTTTCGGTACCTTGAACTCGATTATGCGATGGCGTTGAATTTGGTGTTTATGGTGATCTTGCTGATAGCCACAACGGTTTTGTTGTGGTTGTTTAGGGAGAAGGAAGCGTAGAAAGAAAGTGAAAAAAGTGAAAAACGTGATAAAGGTGAAAAAGGGGAAAGAGCTGCGATGAAGAACTACATTTTTAAAGGAACACAGGCTAAAGCCTGCGGCTACCACAGAAAGCAAAGTCTTTAATAGAGACAATGGTTTTACTGTGGTTGCTTAGGGAGAAGGAAGCGTAGGGGAGAATGAGGCAAAAATGATGAATGATGAAATGAAAAGAGGAGAGACTTTATCACCCTCACCCGGCCTCTCCCCTCAAGGGAGAGGGGAAATACGGGGGAATGACAGAAATAGGAAATCAGAATAAGGGAAATAAGGTGAAAAGAAAGAATTACTTGGGAAGCTTACTGTTCTTTGTTGCCGTGCTGGTGGTGGTGGTTTGGAATTTGTGGCCGTTTGTTTGGCAGTTTATTACTTCTATAAAACCGTCAAGCGAGATATTCGCTATGCCGCCGACTATTATTCCAAGCAAGGTCACGTTTTCCAGCTATGTCAAATTGTTTGAGATAAGAGATTTTGGGCAATACATGATCAACAGCTTAATAGTGGCGTTCGCTTCAACAGGACTTTGCCTGTTTTGCGGTTCTTTATGCGCTTATGCGCTTGCGAGGTTTAAGCTTTTTGGAGGAAGTTTGCTTGAGAGGATATTCCTGGTATTGAGTTTTTTGCCCGGAATCATATTTTTAATACCGCTTTTCCCGTGGTTCAGGGAATTACACTTGATCAATAAGCCGCTTGCGCTCACACTCCCATACACGGCATTTAATCTGCCTTTCGCGATATTCACGCTCAAAGCAGCATTCGCGCAGATCCCTAAAGAGATCGAAGAAGCAGCATGGATAGACGGGTTCTCGATGTGGGGAGTATTCAGCAAGATCCTGCTGCCGCTGACCGCGCCATCTCTTGTGGCATGCGGCACGCTTGTGTTCATATTCGCGTGGAATGAGTTTTTATACGCGCTTGCGTTCCTTATGAAAGACGCGAGCCGCACGATCCCGGTGGGGATAGCAATGCTTTCAGGGAGTTCTATGTATGAAGTGCCGTGGGATCAGATATCAGCGGCTGTTGTGCTGGCGACATTGCCGGTTGTGGCGTTGGTTTTGATATTTCAGAGGAGGATTTTGCAGGATTTGACGCAGGGGGCGGTGAAGGGATAGTGGCTGGAATGGGAGAAAGTAGACAGCATACAGGAAGAGAATGATGAATGATGAATGATGAAATGAAAAAAAGAGAAACTTTATTAATAGCGGTATTGGATCCCAGCCTTCGCTGGGATGACAGAGGGGGCAGGAAGACGACAGAGAGAGGAGAAAAATAATATGGAAGCTTTAAGTTTGAAGGGTGTTCAAAAGACGTTTGATAAGAAGACTCAGGTTTTAAATGGGATAAATCTGACGGTTGAGGAAGGGGAATTCATATCGATCCTCGGGCCTTCGGGATGCGGGAAAACAACATTATTGAGGATCATAGCCGGTCTTGAAGAAGCTGATGCAGGAGAAATCTCCATAGGAGGCAAAAGAGCAGAACACCTTAGCCCAAAAGAACGCAATATCGCTATGGTGTTCCAGAGTTACGCGCTTTATCCGCATTTGAGTGTTTATGAGAATATCGCTGTCGGCCTTAGACTGCGCAAAGTGCCTGCGCAGGAAATAGACACAAGAGTCCAAAAAACCGCTGCTACCCTTGAGATCACTCAATTGCTTCAAAGAAAACCAAAAGCATTGAGCGGAGGACAAAGGCAAAGGGTCGCGCTGGCGCGATCCATAGTCAGAAGGCCAAGCCTGTTCCTGATGGATGAGCCCTTGTCGAATCTTGACGCGAGCTTAAGGGATAAAAGCAGGGCAGAGCTCAAAGTACTCATGAAGCGCCTTAACGGCACTGTCATATATGTGACGCATGACCAGATCGAAGCTTCCACTCTTTCGGACCGCGTTATCCTGCTCAAGGGAGGACTTATCCAGCAGATCGCGGGTCCAAAGGAGATCTATAATAAGCCGGCGAATACTTTTGTGGCAGGGTTCATGGGAACGCCTCCAATGAATTTTTTTACGCCTGCGCAGCTTAAAACGATCCGCTTGACCACATATGTGGATTCAATACTGGGCTTCAGACCTGAAGACATAGAGCTGCATGAGCATATTCTTCCCGGGACCTTTGAAGCGGACATTATGGTTGAAGAGCCAATAGGCGCGTCAACGATCTTAAACTTAAAACCAGCGGGTTTGTCGCACGTGATCGTCAAAGTCCTGATCGATTCAAAAAGAAAAGTGCCGCCTAAGCTTTGGTGCAGGCTCGATCCGGCAAGCGTGCATTTGTTCGATCCGACGACGGGGATGAGAAAGTAGAGAAAAGGCACTGAGCGGGGAAAGGAGAAGGGGGGCATGCGGGTTTTTCTGCTCATGCGAATGTAGAGCAGACGGACCCGTGAAGGGTCCGACTACCCGGGAAGAAGATCGCAAGGATAAAAAAAGACGCACCTGCTAAAGGTGCGGCTACCTTTGAAGAAAAAGAGAAAGACACAGGCTGAAGCCTGAGGCTACCGTGAATAGAGGAAGGCGCATCCGGGAAGGATGCGGCTACCTTTGAAGAGAAGGGGATAACAGAAGGGCGCGGTTTTGGGGGTAGATTATAGATAGAATGATTTTAAAGGCGGTAATATATGGAAAAAATGATTAAGAATGGACCTATCCTGGCGAGCATCTTATTTTTTATGATGATCCAAGTTAATTTGTTTGTGATGCCTGTTTGGGCGCAAACAGATGAAGAAACTGTTGCGACATATAAATTCGAGCATGCGCAGATGCATGAATCCATCGAGGAACTCAATAAGAGGGTCGAGCAGCAGAGCAAGATATTCCTTGGAACGACTTATCAGCTTGGGCCCCTTGGCGAAGGGAAAGCCGGCAAGTTCGACCAGGACCCCCTGTATGACCTGCACGTAATGGATTGCCTGACCTTTGTGGAGCATGTGATGGCATTCTCAATGGACTCGAATTTTGAGAATGCCCTTAATAAAACACTCCAGCAGATCCGCTATAAAGACGGTGTAATATCTTTTGTCACAAGAAATCACTTCACAAGCATTGAATGGATACCGGCCAATACGACAGCGGGTTATATCTCAGACATAACACAGGAAGTCGCGGGAAAAGGCAAATGGAAGATAGCAGCGAAATGGATCGACAGGAAAGCATGGTATGAAAGCAGGACGCTTGATGATATAGAACGCAATGACCTGAAGGATATGCCAGAGGAACAGAAGCAGAAACTTGTTGCTGAATTTCAGAGTCTTGGCAAAGATTTTGAGAAAGTGCAAACCCAGCTTCCCTATATTCCGGTGAAATACATCCCGAAGGTACAGCAAAACATCCCTTCAGGCACAATGGTGTGCATTGTGCGCGAGAACGTGCCGGACAAGGCTGTCATAATATCCCATGTGGGACTTATAATCCAGAGCAAGGGCAAGACAATGCTGCGGCATGCAAAATGGAAAAAGACCGTGCAGGATGAAGAGCTTTCAAAATATCTTAAAAGCTATAAGAAATCCAAATGGAAGATCGCGGGGATCAATTTGTTGAGGATACAGAAGCCGTAATAGCCGGGCGTCATTCCAGCGAAGGCTGGAATTCATAACAATTTTTATGAAGATCTATCCGGGAATAATACAAGGAAAAATCTATATTGAAATAGAGGTGCTGGATTCCTGCCTGCGCAGGAATGACACAATAACATGATGACACATGAAAAGTATGATGAAAACGAAAAGAGGGGAAAATAACTAGGGATGCCTAAATATAGGATTTTGGCGGTGGATGATGATCCGGAGATTCGGGATCTGTTTTCTCTAATATTTGGCAAAGACCAGAGGAATAAAGATGAGTTCTCCTACCTTATGGCTAAAGACGGAAAATCCGGGCTGGTGTTAGCCAAAGAAAAAAAACCAGATTGCATAATCCTTGACTGGACCTTAGGAGACATCCCGGGAATAGAAGTCCTTAGAGTGCTGCGATCATTCCCAGAGACAAGATTTATTCCTGTGTTCATGGTAACAGGGCGCAACAAAACAGAAGACAAGATCACAGCCATACAATCCGGAGCTGATGATTACCTCACAAAACCATTCAACAATGACGAGCTTATTGAGAGAGTAAGATGCATCATCAGGCGCAGGGAAATGGCTTTGATGGAGCACAAGGTTTATGATCTTGGAGGCCTTTCCTTAGATATCAGCGCTCTTTCAGTGACCCTGAAGGGAAAACCCTTGCGCCTTGAACCAAAAGAATTCGATGTTCTGGCCCTGCTTTTAAAAAGTCAAAACAGGATGTTAAGCAAACAGCAGATCCTCGATTCAGCGTGGGGCTATCAAACAGATTCAAGCCAGCATGCTGTTGAAATTGTTGTTAATTCTCTTCGCAGAAAACTCGGCCCCAAATGGTCCCAGCGCCTTGAGACGCATAAGGGTATGGGATACCTTTTTAATACCCGCTGAAGCTTTTTAAACCCTATTGATAAGTGAGCCCTTACGGGTGTATTTTGCGTTGTTATACCTCTGGTAGTCGCAGGTCTTCAGCGAAGCAGCCCTGTAGTATTCCCTGACAGGGTAGCCTGCGTCTTTTATTAAGAACTACATTTTTAAGGAACGCAGGCTGAAGACCTGCGACTACCAGAGCGGAGCAGAGCGGGCCCATAAAGGGTCCGACTACCTTATGAAGAGGGGGCGGACATGGGAAGAGAGGGGTGATCTGAAAAATCATTTTATTGGGGAAACAAGTCAATTAAACGCATTTTTTCGGTTTTTTCGTGTTTTTTAGAGAGGATTTGGAGAAGTGGGTCTGTTAAGCTATTTATTAAGAGGTGGCAGGGTAACCGAAAATGATGAGGGAAATGAAAGAGTACACATTGTTCCTGGTTTTTTTACTCGCTATTAGTGTTCCCATAGCGCATTTAAGCAGCCATCCGATCGCAAAAAACAAAGGATTCAAACTCACAGACACAAACCCTCAGGGGGAATCCATTGAGATCACCTGCCAACCTGAACTTGACCTCACATTAAGGATCATCTCCAAAGGCCTTATACTGGCGTTCGAGCGCATTGAAGGATCAAGCGCTTCCAAAGCTAAAATAACAATATCAGGATTAAAGCCTAAAACCAAATACTTTATAAGGCAAGACAAGACTTATTTGGAACCCTTAACAAGCTCTCCCAAGGGCATTATCTCAACCATTCTTGACATTACATCCCCGCACACTCTGATCATTTCCCGGACCAAAGGCACGATCTATATCAGGCCGGATGGCTCAGTGTTCCCGGAAACAGCCCCGATATCAGTGCTGGGAAATATCTATTCACTGGAGCAGAATATAAAGGAAGGGATCATTATTGAAAAAGACGGGATCATTATTGAGGGGAATTCAAAGATAATCACAGGAGCGGGCGAACCCGTTGGGATCGATCTAAATGAGCGCAACAGCATAACCCTGCGCAATGTCACGGTCGAGGGATTCCAGGTGGGAATACTATTCGGCAAAGCTGTGAACTCCTCGCTTTCCAATTCCACTATCAGGGACAACTCCAATGACGGGATACTCTCTTTAAGGCCTGTGATCGCGAATACATGCAATCCTGACATAGCGGAGACATTGCCGGAAACCCCTCCTTACTCGAATCAAAGCTGCAACACGTATAGCAACAACATCGTGTTCGGAAATATGGAAAACCAATTCCTTCTCTCAGGCAATTACCACGATCAGGTGCTCGCTAACCAAACAGGTCCGGGAGGCTCAAATTTAAGTCACGGGCTTCTCATTGATTCAGGATCAAGAAATATTATCAAGGACAATGCAATTAAAAATATGCGCGTAGGGATCAAGCTTAAAAATAACACAAGAAGAAACTCAATTGTGAACAATACAATATCGGACAATACCGACAAAACAAGCACTCAAATCACCTACGGGACGGATGCGGGCATTATATTGTCTCTGTGCGGATCCTGCGAGGATAATGTCATTAAAACCAATACGTTTTCAGGGCACACAGGCCCCTATTATCTCCCCGGTCATTTCGCCGCAATAGAATTAAGTGGATCAAACATTGCACGCACCAAAATTGAAAATAACACATTCGCTTCCAATAACATCGGCATACTGCTGAATTCCGCGAGCCCCAATTCAGCATTAATCACCGGCAACACATTCAACGGGGATTACTCCGGTATTGTAAGTTACCGAGCCAGCAATGGATCCACTGTTATCTCAGGCAATCATTTCATTGCTCAGAAGTTTGAAGGCATAAGACTGGACAAATCAAGCAATGAGATAGTTACGGAGAACCTCTCTGAATCAGCCAACGGAGGGTTCGTTTATTCCCTTAGCAGCTCGTATTGCACCATAAGTAATAACACAGTGCGTCTTAACAGCGCGATAACCATGGAACACTCCTCAGGATTCATGATCTACGGAAACACAATAAAAGAACCCCTGGCCACTGCGCGCGGCATAAGCCTGTATTCAAGCGTAAACAGCGAGATCTATGAGAATACCATCCAGGATTTCACATTCCCGATCCTGATGAATCAAAGTTCAAACAACAAGATATATCACAATTCTTTTTCAGGCTATTCCTCTATCGCCCTTGAAACAGATGACGCGAACATTTGGAATAAGCCGTATCCGCAAGGCGGAAACCACTGGGCAGGGCATGTATTGGTTGATGAATTCTCAGGCATAGGCCAGGACAAAAGATTCTCAGATGGATTCGCTGATGCGGCATTGGTCCTAAGCGCGAACAATAAAGATGATCTTCCTTTTATGCAGGCCAATGGCTGGCTCGATATCGACACGACAGAGCCTTCCCGCATACTTGACCTCAATGCCGCGCAAGTGAATGAAACATCAGTTATCATCTCATGGACTGCCCCGGGAGATGACAGCAATATCGGAACCGCAAGAGAATATGACCTGAGATATTCCTACTCTGCGATAAGCCTGAACAGCTTCGATTCAGCCGCAAGCATCACAGATGCTCCTCTTCCTCTGGAAGCCGGGACCCTGCAAACATATACATTCAGCGACCTGTCCCCCGGGCAGAACATTTGGTTTGCCATAAAAAGCCAGGATGAGTTTGACAATATGAGTTTGATCTCGAATATCTTAGGCGTTACAACGAATCTGGACACAACCCCTCCTAATCCTGTTGCGGACTTAAGCGCGATCCAAACACCTCTGACGCTGCCTGATAATGGAGATGTGCTTTTGACCTGGAACGTGCCGCAGGATAATCTCGGCACAACTGATTTCCTTGTATTCCGTTCTGTTGACTCAACATTCGGGGACCCGATCGCTGCATTGGATCTCGCGTCCATGTCTGCGGATAAGATGAGTGAACTTGGAGGAAAAGCATTCTATTATGATCCTTCCGCCGGCCTGGATCACGGCGCGACATATTCATATAAGATCCATTCCAAAGACGCTGCAGGCAACATCCAGACCCAGGGCAATAATGTGGCGGCTGTTACTGTGCGAAAAATGATGGATGTTTCCATTGGATTTAAGACCAGGATCCTGGACCTAAGGAAAACAAAAGGCTTGATCAAGGCTATTATCGAACCCTCTGCTCCATATTCCGCGCAGGATATAGACCCCGCGACATTGAGGATCACAAAAGTCAATGATCTAGCCATTGCCCCTGTTGCGGCACAGCTTAAAGGGATCGCTATCCGGGACTCAGACAGGAACGGGATCGATGACATGCTTGTGGCGTTTCCCATAGGAGCCTGGACGCAATCCGCGCAAGGCTCACCCCAGGCGATACTGATGATCGAAGGCAATTTCGCGGACGCTGTCGCCCTTGGAGGCGCCGGGACCATAGACACCAATGCTTCTTCAATGAAAAGCGCGCAAATACAAATGTCAGCAAATCAGGATTTTGTTCTTGGGGAAGTCTATGCTTTCCCGAACCCGGCAAAAAGAGGGAAAAAGCCCACCCTGCACATCGAGGCAGGACTCGCTGACAAGGTCGATATCAGGATCTATGACATAGCAGGGGACTTAGTGCATGAGGCAAGCCTCGCGGAAACACCCCAGGTCATTGATGACGGCAATGGAGAAAATTACGCGTTCGAGTATGAATGGGATATCTCGAACATACAAAGCGGAGTATATATATATTCAGTCACAGCCCAAAAAGACGGGCACAAGAATCTTATGAAGGCAGGAAAATGCGCAATAATAAAATAAGTATTTCTTTTGTGCTTATTGCATGCTTTTTAGCAAGCAGTATGCTCTATTGCGCGCACGCAGCGCAAGGCTCAGGAGCCGCGTTCTTAAAGATCGCTCCGGGAGCACGGGCTGTGAGCATGGGATCAGCTTTCACCGCGCTCTCGAATGATATCTCAGCTCTGCATTTTAATCCAGCGGGATTGAACAGCTTAGCAGGAAAAGAAGTGGGACTCATGCACGCGCAGCTCTATCTTGACACGAATTTTGATTTTATCGGATACGCTCATCCCATTAACAGAAATAATACTCTGGGATTTGGAGCTGTGTCATTATCCCAGGGAACAATAGAAGGCAGGGGAGATAATCGCGAGCGTGTATCAGGATTCACGGCGAGCGACTACGCGTTCACAATGTCTTACAGCCGCAGTATGGCTGACGCGCTTTCAGCAGGAGCCAGCTTTAAAATTATCAAGAGCCAGATAGCAAATGCCACTGCGAATGGTTTTGCCATGGATCTGGGCACTATCTGGAACACGCCTCTTAATAACCTTGCAATGGGACTCACCGCCAGGAACCTAGGTCCAAAAATGAAGTTCTATGATGAGCCGTACAATCTGCCTCTTGTGTTTTCAGCAGGCGCAGCTTATGCTGTTCCGCTTGGTATTAGCCTTGCGGTTGATGTAAGCCACATGCCTTATGAGAACAAGCAATCAATCAGCTTTGGAACAGAATATATGGCAAGCCCGAACGTGGCTTTAAGAGCAGGATATTTACTACCCCTGGCAGCTCAATTGGGCAACAAAACAAATATCCCTACGAACAGCTTCGCTCCAAAAGGCCTGGATTTCGGGTTCGGGCTCAATGCGTTCGGAACAAGAATGGATTACGCGATAGTGTCTTTCGGAGAACTGGGGAATACGCATCGGTTGTCTTTGGGATTCAAGTTCTAACACACGAATTAAGCACGAATAAGACGGAATTCCATTTTTTCTTACCATAGCAACCCGCTTGCGCATTTCTTTGGCAACCGACTTCGCACCTTGAAAAAGCAGGAATTGGGGTTATCCTACTAAGGTACACATGAAAAAATTTACGCTGAAAATCATCACGTTATTGTTTTTATTGTGCTTGATATTTGCGAATTCCAATGTCAGCACAGCAGAAGACGAGCCTCTTAACACCGTAATAAACCTTGAAAATCACTGGAAACATCCTCCGGGGGATCAGGGCTATTTTGGATTTTGCCATGCATTCACAGCAGTCGGTATGACTGAAGCAGCGTACTACAGAAGATTCGGCAGGCATATTGATTTTTCGGAAAAATGGGTGCTGTCGCAGATCTTCGCGAGCATCACAAGCACCAACACAAGCCCCGGGGTCAATAGCATGATAGAACTGCTTAAGAAATCAGGCAGCCTGGCAAATGCTCTTGATGTCGGACATGGAGGAGATGCTTATGTTGATCTCGAGCTGATCAAAGAAGCCGGGTTATGCAAGGAAGAAGTTTATCCCTATTGGGAAAAAACCAGTGAAGAAGAAGTTGAGCTCCTTAAAAAATTAAGCAACTATAAGCAATTCTATGCACACTGGAGCAGTCTGCCGGCAAGAGAACTTGATGTGATGGCAACGCACCCGATGATCAACATGCACGGCGGCCATGTTGCCAAACAGAAGGCCATCCTAAGTAATGGCAGGCAGGAGCTTCAGGAAAAATACAACAAACTGTTCTCTGTTGATTCAGAGTCATACAGACTTTGCAAACAGAGCGCGGATATATTCAAGCACGTATTGGAAACCATGACGATCGATTACGAGGCCTGTGATCTTGCGTCTCCCGAGAGCACAAAGTGCAAGGATGCGGTTGACACGCACATGAGACAAGGAAAACCCGCGGGAATCAGCACATCTAACCACAGCGTATTTGAGAATCACGCTGCGATCATCAGCGGATACGTGTCCGGGCTGCATCCGGCCCTCAAACTGGAAGCTTTTGATCCCAACGGTATTTATCTGCTGCGCAACACCTGGGGCCACCTATCACCATTCATAATATTGGAAGCCGGCGCGCCCATGGTATCGCTTTATGATCTGGATTTTAAATCCGTGTCATTGAGCGGATCCCTTGAGAACGTTGATCTGGTGTATTTTGTGGATATTCCGTAACCGCTGACAAATCCAGAATGTCATCCTCGCGAAGGCAGGCTTCCATATTTATAAAGACGTCAGTCCTTGAAGGCGTAGCCGGAAAGGGCGGGGATCCATCACCGCTAAATCAAATCAAGATATAAATCTTTCCATTCCGGATTATTTTCCCCGGATTAATCTTATTTTCCAACTTCTATTCCACTTTTTGATTTGCTTCTCTACTTGCTATGGCGCTATTTACATCTTCTGTAGTTTCATAGTAGACCAAAGTGTGCACATTGTATTTCTTGGTAAAGCCATCGACTATATTACTTTTATGATCATAGATTCCTTTGGCTAAGTCTGATGGGACGCCCACATAAAGGGTTCCGTTTTCTTGACTTGCGAGGATGCATGCGAAGTACTGCATAAATTCACTTTATTATAGTGGTTATGGATCCCCGCCTTCGCGAGGATGACAGAGTGGAGTTGTTAAGGGCAACAAAATCTCTTTTTCGAATTTGTAACATTTGAATATGCCACTTAAAAAAATAATCGGCGTGATCGGGGTTTCGAGCCCTGATGAGACAGAATACAAGAACGCCTATGAAGCCGGAAAACTTATCGCGCAAAAAGGCTTTGCTTTGGTCACCGGAGGCATGGGCGGAGTCATGGAGGCTGCTTCAAAGGGAGCTAAAGAAGCAGGGGGGACAGTCTTGGGAATAATCCCAGGCAGAGACCCGCAAGACTGTAATGAATATGTGGATTACTCTATTGCCACGGGAATGTCTGAAGCAAGGAACGCTGTGATCGTAAATACCGCTCAAGCGTTTGTAGTTATTGGTAAAGGCCTTGGTACTCTCTCAGAGATTGCATTTGCCCTTAAACAGGGAAAACCCGTGGTCGGACTTGGAGCATGGTACATCATAGGTCCGAGTGGAGAAAAAGTAGTTACAGCAAAAGATCCACAAGAAGCGGTTTCGATCCTGATGGAATCAAACAAAGGAAACCCCTCACCCTAACCCTCTCCCTCAAGGGGCGAGGGAAAAAGAAAAGCAGAGTTGACAGGAAGCTTGAATTTTCTAGAATGGAACCTGGGCGATGCGGATACATGAAGGAAACCCCTCACCCTAACCCTCTCCCTCAAGGGGCGAGGGAAACAGAAAAGAGAGTAAAAATAGACTATGTTTGGAACAGGCATACTTAAAAGCATAATCCAGGTATTATCGGGCAAAAAGAGCCCTCAGGCAATGGCTGCGGGATTCGCTCTCGGCGCGATCCTGGGGCTCATGCCAAAGGACAATCTTTTCGGCATTGCAGTGTTCTTGGTGTTCTTTTTGACGACCGTAGACAAAGGCTCGGCATTCATGGCCGCGTTCCTGTTCACGCCGATCGGATATCTCCTTGATACGCCTGCGCACAATATCGGATATTTGCTATTAGCAGACACGCAATCCCTGACCCCATTGTGGACATATCTTTATAACACGCCCATTATTCCATGGACAAAATTCAATAACACGGTTGTGATGGGGCATCTTGTGATCGGGCTCATCCTCTATATACCGAATTATTTCCTTTTTAAATACCTGGTCGGATACTATCAGAAACACTGGAAAAAGAAGGTGGAAAATCTGGCTGTTGTGAAGGCGCTTAAAGGAATGAGGATATTCCAGCTGTTTTCAAAGTATGGTGCGGTGGATTGATCACAATGTATTGCGCATATGCTCACTCATCCTGTCACCCTAAATCTATCTGTCATCCTGAGCCTATCTGTCATCCTGAACTTGATTCAGGATCTCATAAAGAATTCCCTTTTAAATTCAAATTGGATGTTCTCATTGATATCCTGAATCAAGTTCAGGATGACAGAGCGCAAAAATGGGATAGGCATTAAAAATGCGTTGGGCTAATATTGTTGTTACTTCAACGATTGTAGGTGTAATTACTGCGTTCTGCTTGTTGTTCATGGATCCTATAATAAAGAGCCAGGCGATCAAAGCCCTGCAGAAATCAGCAAAAGCCAAGGTAGAATTAAAAACTTTCAAGACAAAGATCTTTCAGGGAAAAGTCACGCTGGAAGGCCTGCAGATAGCTGATAAGAACAATCCCATGACGAACCTTGCTGAGATCGAGAAGGCTGAATTCCAGCTTTTAACCGCGCCTTTGTTTGAGAAAAAGATAGTAATAAAGGAAGCGGGCATAACAGGACTCACTTGGGGCTCGCAAAGAAAAACATCCGGAGAATTGCCGAAAAAGCGCGAAAAACAGGAAAAGAAAAAAGAACCCGGGCCTGTTGAAAAGAAGATCAAGGAAAGACTTAAGGCCGAACAGATCGATCTCAAAGAACTCGATAATATCAAGAAAAAATTCAATCCTGATGAGATAGTGCGGCCGGATAAGCTCGCTTCGCTTGAAGTGATCAAAAAAGGCAACAGCAAGCTCGATGACCTAAAGGGCACGTGGCAAAAACGCGTGAAAGACGGGGATTATGAAGCAAGGATAAGTAACATATCAGACAAGATAAATGCCATAAAACAGGAAAAATTCGACATAAAAAAGATCAGCAAGCAATCCAAAAAATTCAAGGCGATCAAAAAAGACATTGATTCCCTGAAAAAAGACATATCCAGTGAAAAGAAAAGCGCGAAAAGCGATTTTAATGAAGTCAGCACTTTAATGGATGAAGCGAAAAAAGCAAAAGCCCAGGACCTTGAAACACTTTCAATGATCGCGGGAATACCCTCCATGAGCAAAAAGGACATAGCCACGATGCTGCTCGGCCCGATCGTCATGTCAAAAGCTGAAAAATACATGAAATGGGCAGGGCTCGCGAAACAATACGCCGGCACAGTTGCCGGCATGGGACACAAGAAGCCCAAGAAAAAAAGAGAGGGGATCGATATTGAATTCCCGAAAGAACATCATTATCCGACATTCCTGTTGATGCATGCGGGTATAAGCGGTTTCGCGCCAATGCAAAAGGACGAGCCTCTGAATTTCAGCGGAGACCTGACAGGAGCGTCATCGAGCCCGAAACTTTACAAAGAACCTATCGAACTAAAACTTGCCGGCGCAAACTCAAAGCAAGCGTTGAAGGTCAACATTGTTATCGACAGAAGGACCGCGGCTTCCAATGACACCGTGGATATAGAATTCAAAGGAGTAGATCTTTCAAACATTAAGCTCGGGAATGAGGATAAATTCGGCGCGCTCATAGAAGAAGGAAACGGCAATGTCACTGTCGAAGCAAAAAGGATATCAAGAGCCTGGAAAGGGAGCGTGACCTTGAAAGCTGAGCCCGTGAAGCTCGAACCCACGGTTGAGGTGTCGGGATACGCCGGAACGGCTATATCCAAAGCTATAAGAAACATAAAGGATTTCATGGCCTCTGTTGTGTTCGTAAAAAACGAAGAGGAAGGAGAAGACGGTATTTATTTCGGCCTTATATCAGACATCGGCCATACCATAGGCAACGCGATGAAACAGATGTTCTCATCTGAGATCGCTTCGCAGAAAAGAGCCATAAGGCAGAAGATAGACGCTGCGTACAATGAGAAAGCTGCAAGCCTGAAATCGCGCATGAGCGAAGAGCGCTCAGGCGTGATGGGCAAATTCGGCAAGTACGAAGAAAAAGCCAAAAAACTCCTGGCAAAAGCGCTCTCAAAACAAAAAGGATCGGCACAGCCGAGTCTGGATAAGGCCAAGGACAAGCTCAAGAATTTATTCAAGTAGTCGCACCCTTCAGCAGCAGAGTGCACCCTACTTTGCCGCATTATTCAGAACAGAGCAGACACAGGCTAAAGCCTGAGGCTACCAGAGAGAATCACAAATAGATCGGAATGATTCACCAGTATAACCATGTCGCCTGATATATCAAAGCAATCACCTTCTATAGACGATCCTTCAACATACCGGCTTCTGAAATCAGGAGACATCAAGATCGTAGCATCTGAAAAAAACCCGCCTGTTCCCATAAAAAGCACTCCCACGCTGGGCAGTCCGTGGCTCTCCGCGTCTTTGATCCTGGTAATGCTGGCATTATTCTTTGATTCATCGTATTGGTTCAACAGAACAGTTCTCGCGATAGAGGCAAAGCAACAGGAAGCCGCGCATGAACCGTTTAAATTATGGGCCCAAAAACATCCATTGACCTACGAAGAAGTGAATGAAAGCCCCATGAGCTACATTAGCAAGCCTGTGATCTGGACGATCATGCACAGCGAATCAGAACACAGCTATCACAACGCGAACGCAACAAACCTTGTGTTCTGGTCGAATGTGAACCAGCTTGAATCACGGATAAGCATCACGCAATCCAAAAAAAAGTTCAAGATGCTGGGTCTTATCGAGGGGGAAAAGGGGTCTTTTCCAAAGCTCAAGTTTCTTGAGGTTTATTAAGGATTTTATTGTTGGCGGGTGGCTTTATTACCCCCCACCCAGCCTCCCCCTCAAGGGGGAAGGGGAAAAAAGAGAGCGTCTCACCTCAGGGGAAGAGAGAAGAGAGCGTCTCGCCTCAGGGGAAGAGAAAAGAGAGCAGCTTGTTTCAAGGGGAATAGGAAAAAGAGAGAGCTTTGTTTTTAAGGGAAGAAGGGAAGGAGGAAGAAAGATGAATTTTAGAGCAATAGCAGCGCTTCTTGCCATATTTATCCCTTTTGCGGCTCATGCGCAATCCAATGTGACCCTGGAGCAAATCCTAAATAAGCTCAACCTGGATCCAAAGGATCTAAACCTGCGCCATGACCTCATAGATAATCCCTTTAAACTGGAAAGAGCTGTCTCCCTTCTTGAGGATCCCCATGAAGCGCTTGCCAAGTCCCATGAACAGGCCGTGAGGATCAGGGGCTTGGATTCCCCGTCCGAGATACTAAAACTGCAATTGGATTATCTCGGACTCTCGGCCAATCAAGGATCGCAAGAGAAAACGCAGGCCTTAAAATCCATAGAACTTCCAAAGATCGCTCCGCTCTTTGACAAGGAGCTTGAGTCTTTGACGAAATCCGTCATGACAGCCAAATCAAGACTTGATAAAGCTCTCGGCAATATCACAAAAGCAAAGCAGAGCGAGCTTGTCGAGTTTGTCCTGCCTCACATAACAGCGGGCATGCCAAAACTTGAAACCCTTGACTCCCCGAATGAAACATGGTGGGAAAGGGACAGCGCGCGCTTAGAAGAGATCAAGAAACTTGATATTGAAGCAGTATTGAACGCCGCGGCCGAGCTTTCCAAAACAATAGAAGCAAGCCTTGATGACCTGATCAAAGCAGCTGATTCCATCCCAAAAACATTCAAAACAAAGCGCATCCGCTCCGCGTTGGGAGATATTGTAATAGGCGCAAAAGGCGATGACAGACATCTTAGGCGCGCGAACATCATCATAGACACAGGCGGAAATGATGAATATGCATATGAAGAAGCGCGTGATCCTTACGGAGAAGTGCTTTTAATAATAGACTTAAGCGGCAATGATCATTACTCCAACGCAAACCAGGCTCAAGGTTCAGCAATATTTGGAATAAGCATACATATCGATGTTAAAGGTAATGACAGGTACCAGGCTAAAGATATAAGCCAGGGAGCAGGAGTTTTTGGAGCCGGGATATTATGGGACAAGGCAGGCAATGACAGATACACAGGAGAATTCTTCACGCAAGGCGCGGGCATCTGGGGCGCAGGCCTGCTTTTAGATGATGATGGGCGCGATAATTATAATGGCGGATATTTCGCGCAAGGCGTGGGATTGCCGGGCGGAACAGGGATGATCCTTGATAAAAAAGGCAATGATGATTACTCTGCGGGAGGTTTAAGACCTGACCCAAGGGGCTGGCAGGAGAATTACGGAGGATTCAGCCAGGGGGAAGTATCTCAAAGCATGTCGCAAGGTTTTAGCCTTGGATGGAGGAATTTCGCGGCAGGAGGGATCGGGATACTCGCTGATATCCAAGGCAATGACATCTACAGCATAGACTATTTCGGCCAGGGAGCAGGTTACTGGCTTGGATGGGGCATGCTCTATGATGGGCAGGGTAATGACAGATATCTCTCAAGGCGTTATGCCCAAGGAAGCGGCGTGCATTTCGCAGTTGGCACGCTCCTTGATGAAACAGGTAATGATAATTATCTTGGATGGGCTGTGAGTCAAGGCTGCGGCCATGATTATGCTTTGGGATTATTATGGGACGGCTTAGGCAATGACACATATACCATGGATCCTACAGCATCTCACCAGCAAGGAGCAGCAAACGCAAGCGCGATCGGGATGCTTATAGATCAAGGCGGCAATGACAGCTATGCAGCTAACCTCACAAACGGCCTTGGTTATAATACCTGGGATGAGAAAAGGCAGTCAAACGGGATAGGCATAGTGATCGATGCCTCGAGCAAGCGCGACCAGATGCCCAAGATCATCGATCAAAAACCATGGCAGCGCATGGAAACGCATAACGCCATCGCATTATGGGAGGAAAACGGTTTTGAGTCAGGGATCGAGATCATAAAACAGGAAATCGATACTCCGCAGTTTTACCATGAGCAAGTCAGCAAGGATTCAGCTTATCTTGCTAATCGTCTGGATCAAACCCGAACGCTAAAGGGGAGGACCCTTCTTTCTGAACTGCTGGCGATCTCAAGCTGGTGGGGTTTCGGGGGAAGAACATCAATGCAAGCCAAGGATATGCTTTGGCAGATCACAGCGAAAGAAAATCTGCCTGCTATCCTTACGATGCTTAACCCGCACAGCGTCATAGCGATCTTCAATTTGGAGGAAATATTCGCGTGGCTTGGGCCTGACGCTGAGACCGCTCTTATTAATAACCTTAAATCAGAGAATGAAAAAGACAGGGCGCGTTCTCTTTATTTCCTGGCGCAGGTCCGCTCTACACGCAATCTTGAATCAATACAAAAAGCTCTAAAAGATCCCTCGTGGAAAGTAAAAAGGCATGCTGCCAGAGCCTTGGCAAGGATAATGGATGACAGACATATCGGCTATCTGAAAAAATTGCGAAAACACCTGAGCTCAAGCGATCATGAAAAGACAAAGCAATCATTCGAATCATTGAAAAAAACAGACATGCTCCTGATGCTGCAGGGGACGAACATGCCCAAAGATCTCAAATATAACTACCTTAACGGTTTTGTGGTTGATTCTCCAAAACAGGATCAAAGGATAAAAGCCATGGAATGGTTTGATAAAAATAAGAAAACCACCATTGGATGGCTTGACAAAAGAATAACCTCCCTTGAGAACACCAAAACTCTTACTGGTCCGCTCATTGAAGCTGTGAAAGACCCTGACCGTGATGTGCGCAAATGGGCGGTGGTGGGATTGGGCCGCGTGAGATCCCGAAGCCTTTGCGACCTGGCCGGATCTTTAATGAGCGACACTGACTACCAGGTAAGAGATGCTGCTGTGAATGCTTTAAGCAGCCTGGATGGATCCGTGTGCAAGGAAGTAAAAAAGCTCTCTAAAGAAGCGCCAACCCAACGCGTTAAGAACCTGGCTAAGCAGGTAATCGCGAAAAGTAAGAAGAAATAATAAGAACCGGTTCACCCCTTCTATCATCTCGCACTCTCGCTTGTCATCCTCGCGAATGCATGCTTCATATTTATAAAGACGCTTGTGCCCTTGGGTACGGGGATCCAGCGCCTCTATTAGATATAGCTTCTGCTCTGTTTTCCGAAAAAAGACCTCGATTTAAATAAAGGTTTTGGATCCCCGCATCCGAGAGGATGACAAAGCGGTGGAATGCGTAACGAAATTGGGGGGTATGGATGGTTTTTAACGCTTAGAAGTTAGCGTGTTCTTGGGATTGCCGCGTCGCTGATGCTCCTCGCAATGACAGAGGGGGAAGAATGGGATAATGAAATGGAGAAAGGCGCACCCGTGAAGGGTGCGGCTACCTTTGAAGAGAAGAGGCGGCACACAGGTTACTGCGCTAATTGTTGATAAAAGGGAAACCCCTCACCCTAACCCTCTCCCTCAAAGGGAGAGGGGAAAGAAAACAGCGGGGGCTGGGCGCGAGAAATTGTAATATTTATCCATGGCATTTTTTGATTGGATCGTGCTTGCGGTATACGCGGCTACTGTTATCAGCCTTGGGCTGTGGGCCGGCAGAAGGGAAAAGAACACGGAAGATTACTTTCTCGCAGGCAGACAGATGCACTGGTTAATGGTGTGCATCTCGCTTTACGCGACCAGCGCCTCAGCTTTGACGTTTATCGGAGTGCCGGGAGCGGCATATGGAGGGGATTTTCATTATCTCCAGCTTGCTTTTGGAGACCTTGTTGGAAGGCTGCTTATTTCCTTCCTGTTTTTAACCGCATATTACAAAAACAGGGTTACAACCGTTTATGAGCTTTTAGGCAAACGCTTCGGCCCGAGAAGCCGCGACAGCGGAACATCTTTTTTCATTCTTACAAGACTATTCGCCAGCGGAGTAAGGATCGCCGGCTGCGCCATAGCATTGTCAGTTGTATTTAACATGCCCATAAACATCGCTATCGTCATCATCGCGACAACAGCATTCATCTATACAGTGTCCGGCGGGATAAAGGCCGTGATCTGGACGGATCTGTTGCAATTTATACTATTCATCGGAGGGGCAAGCATCGCGCTGTTGACCATATGGTTCGCTCTGCCGGAAGGCTTTAGTCAATACCTGTCTATCGGCTCTGCTCATGAAAAATTCAGGGTGTTCCATTTCTCATGGAATCTTAACCAGCCCAATGCTTTTATCGCAGGCACGCTTTTCGGATGTTTCACGTCTTTCGCGGCATTCGGCACGGATCAGGACATGGTGCAAAGGATGCTCACATGCAAGAATATCAAAGACAGCCAGAGAGCCATGATACTCACAGCGTTCCTGAATTTTCCGATAACACTGTTATTCTTGTCAGTGGGAGCCGGGTTATTCGTGTTCTACAGCATATTCCCTGACCAGGCAGTGACCGCTTATGAGACCGCAAGCCGAAATGATTTCATATTCCCGCATTTCATTAAAACAGTGCTTGGGCCAGGATTAAGAGGACTGCTCGTTGCCGGGCTTCTGGCTGCATCCATGTCGTCTCTTGATTCAGCCTTGAACGCGCTTGCCTCAACAGCTTATATTGATATCTATAAGAACTATTTCAATAAACACGCAAGTGACGCCACTGCGATCAAAGTATCAAGGATAATGGTCGCGGCATTCGCGCTGATCCTTGGAGTCATTGCATTACTCTTCTCAAAGACCGAATCCATACTATGGCTTGGGTTCAGGATCATAGGCTACACTTACGGCGCGCTGCTTGGCATCTTTATTCTTGCCACAGCCACAAAGAAGCGCGGCAATGACTGGGGAAATGTGATAGCAATGGTCTCAAGCGTGTTCGCGGTTATATTTCTTACAGCGAACTCCGTTGGACCGCTCGATGGATTCAGGACCGGCCTATTCTCGCTCGTCGGGCTCACAAAGATCGCCTGGCCCTGGGCGATCATAATCGGCACTATCTGGACTTTCTCTGTTGGCGCGCTATGGCCGAAACCCTCAAGAATAAAATAAATATCAATAACACGGCAATATATTAATTTGCAATGAGAAAATCAGCGTCAAAAATACATAAACGCAAACTTTTTCCTGATGAGACTGAAATGCGCTCTATCAGGAAAGATAATCAATTGATCAAGAATCTCAAGCGCGGTTCTTTAGCCGCAAAAAACAAGCGCGGCAGGCTTGTTAAGCAGACAAAAAAGAGACGTTAAACGACCCGTCAATCATAGAACCCCCATTGTGCAATTATCGCATATATGCTATACAGTTAAATGGGTGCTGTTAAGATTGTTTTCTATAAGGATGAGAAGGGATGCCCCGCCTTGGAGTGGCTGGATTCCCTGCCGCCTAAAGCATTTATCAAGGGAACGGCCCGGGCAAATCGCTTAGGCGAACTAGAACACGATCTTAGACGCCCTGAAGCAGATTATTTAAGGGATCGCATTTACGAACTGCGATGGAAGCTCGGCAGTGTGAATTACAGGCTTTTATACTTTTTCCATGGCCAAGAAGCCGTAGTATTAGCGCATGGACTCGCTAAGGAAAAGAAAATGCCTGACAAAGATATAGACCTAGCAGTAGAAAGGCGCCGCCTATTTCTGGCCGCGCCACAAAAACACTCGCACATGGAGGAGCTAAAATGAAAAAAACTTCGGATGCCTTGGAAATACTGCATCGCAGGATAGAAAAAAACCCACACCTCAAAAGGATGTACGAAGAAGAAAGAGTTAATCTGCAGGCATCGATCGAGATCCGGGAAGCACGCGAAAAAGCGGGGCTCACGCAAGCTCAGCTCGCCAAGCTCATCAAAACAACGCAATCCGTGATCGCGCGGCTCGAGGATGCGGATTACAGAGGTCATACGCTCAAAATGCTTGAGCGCATTGCCACAGCGCTTAATCGCCATGTTGAAATACATCTTGCGCCAAGAAGCAGCCGCGGCCATCACGCTTCCACACATTACCAGCAACCCGGCGCATAACAAAAACACCTATATCTCTGCATAGGCCAATATGAAAAACTTGGTGCCGCATATTTTTAGGCAAAGACTTCTTATTGAAGGGCTTTATTCAACGCAAGTCGACAAGGCAGCTATAAAAAGATACTTCAAAACGATCACAAAATCCTTAAAATTCAGGACATATGGAAAACCGATCATTCACCGCACAGGCGGGATAGGCAAAAAGATAAACCAGGGTCATGATGCTTTTGTGCCACTGATCGATTCGGGGATATCGCTGTATACATGGTCGAATGATGATTTTGTGTCGATCATTATCTATACGTGCAAGAAGTTTGATGTGAGAAAGGCGATCAAGACGACAAAAGGGTTTTTTGGGATCAAGAAATTCGTTTTTAAGGTGTTTTGATATTTTTATGTTTGATATTTTTTTGTTTGCTGAGACCGTGGCAATCGCACCCTGTACGGGTGCGTTCTTTTCCGCTCGGAACGCATGTCCGAGCGGCGCACCCATAAAGGGTGCGACTACCGGGGGCAAGATAAAAATACTGCGAAGGATTTTGCTGTGAAACTCTACCCTTTCCGCTTTGCTTCAAGGGCCAGCGCCTCTATAAATATGGAAGCTGGTATAAAATCCTTCGGCTGCACTTCTTCTCTACTCCTTTCAAGGCGGAAAGCACTGCGAAGGATTTTGCTGTGAAACTCTATATAAAATCCTTCGGTTGCCAGATGAATGTGGCGGATAGTGAGGAGATGGGGGGGATCCTTCTCAAAGAAGGGTTTAGGCTTGTTGAGGATATCGAGAAGGCGGATGCTGTTCTTGTGAATACATGTACGGTGCGCCAGAATGCTGAGAATAAGGCCATGTCGTTTGTCGGGGAATTGAGAAAGTGGAAAGAGAAAAAGCCCAAACGCCTGATAATCGTGGCTGGGTGCGCGGCTGAGAACACGAAAGATTGGCTGCGGACAAGATTCCCGTATGTTGATCTGGTGGTGGGAGCGAAGTCTATTGAGGAGTTTCCGGGGATAATAAAAAAGTTTGTGAAAGGAAAAACTTTATCACCCTCACCCTGCCCTCTCCCCTCAAGGGAGAGGGGAAAATCAAGAGGAGAACCGCATCATTGTTTTGTGACTATATCGCGCGGGTGTAATTTGAAATGCAGTTTCTGTATTGTGCCGGCAGTTAGAGGGAGAGAAAGATACAGGAGCCCGAAAGAGATACTTGCGGAAATCAAAAGGAAAGCTGCGAAAGGAGTCAGAGAGGTCACGCTTTTGGGGCAGACCGTGAATTCCTATAGATATGTTCTTGGTGAATACATAAAGGGAACCCCCCGCCTTAATCCTCTCCCTCAAGGGGGGAGGAAAAAAGAAAAGAGCGAGAATGAAAAACTCAAAGTTATGGATTTTGCGGACTTGCTTAAAGAGATCGGGAATATCAATGGGATCAAATGGATACGGTTTATGAGTCCGCATCCGGTTTTTGTGACGCCGAAGCTGATCAAGACGATGGCGGGATCAAGCAAGATCTGCAAGCATATACACCTGCCCATGCAGTCAGGGTCAGATAAGATACTCAAACTCATGCAAAGGCACTATACCAGAGAGAAATTCCTGGAGATCGTGACGCGCCTAAAAACAGCGATGCCTGATATATCCATAACAACAGACATTGTTGTGGGGTTTCCCTTTGAAACAGAAACTGATTTCAACGACACCATACACATGATCAAAAAATGCGATTTCAGCGCTGCCTATTGTTTTAAGTTCTCAGCGCGCCCCGACACGATCGCCGCAGAACTCGAGAAAAAATCCATGATCGATCAGAAGACAAAAGACAAGCGCCACAAAAAAACCCTTGAGCTTTGCAGAGATATTGCAAGCGTAAAAGCTCCTAATTTCTTAGGTAGAATAGAAGAGGTGATGCTCGACGAAGAAATGTCAGGCCACACCGATAAAAACTATATAGTGCGATTGACCGGAGAAACACAGAACGCCGAGCGAGGCGACATAAGGCCGGTCCTTATCAAAAGCACAAAACGCAGAAAGTTGATAGGAGAGGTGGTAGCATGAAACAAGAAAGACGAAAATCTCCGAGAATACCGCTGGCAGCGGAACTGGCTGAGCCGATCGATATATCTTTTACTCTGCCTGACGCCAATAAAGTCAAAAAAACGCATACTATGCCGGCCATACTCCTTAATATGTCAGCAGGAGGAATGTCCCTCATCTTGTTTGGCGGAGATGAGATCTTTAAGCATACCAAGGAGATCAGTTTTGTGGCTAATATCGCAGGATTCGCTCACGCGAAATTCGAGGGGCAGGTCATATACCTTAAAGCAAAAGAAGGAATGCAGACGATAGGGATCAGATTCACCTCCCTGGATAAAAAAGTCAAAGACAGGATCACTAAGATGATAGATGATTACCTTGACTGCAAAACAAGGGTATCTCTGCGCGTACCCGATGTCTGCACAGGGAAACAATGCCACTATCACGGACTCTGCGAAAAACCGCAGAAGCTGGAATTAAGTAAGAAAAATTAAAGCTTACCGCAAAAATTTAACACGCTATCGCGCTTCCCTTACCAGTAAAAGAGGGAAGAAAATAGAGGATACCCCTCACCCTGACCCTCTCCCTCAAGGGGCGAGGGAAAAGAAGAGAAAAGGCGGCGTTATAGCCGTACTCGGACCAACAGGCTCCGGAAAAACAGACGCAGCGCTTTACCTGGCTAAATCACTGAACGCTGAGATCGTTTCCTGCGATTCAAGGCAGATATACAAAGGCCTGCCGGCGCTTTGCGACACGCCGAAAGGCGCATGGCGAAAAACCAACGGACACAGACTTTTTTTATCCAAAAACAATATCCCCTATCATTTAGTCGACAAGCTCGAGCCCTGGCAAAGATGGGACGCGCATAAATTCAGCAAGGAAGCCGCCAGAACGATCAAGAACGTTCTGAAAAAAAAGAAATGGGCGATAGTCGCCGGCGGCAGCGGATTTTACTTTAGAAGCATCTTTTCAGGATTAAGCGAACTTCCCAAGATAAAACCCGGTCTGCGAAAAAAGATCGCCAATGATCTAAAAAGATACGGTCTTGAGCGCTTGATATCGAGATTGGTGAAGATCGACCCTCAAACAGCTTCCAAGATCGATACGAAAAACCCGCGCCGCGTCAGCCGCGCGCTCGAGCTATGCCTGGCTATAAAAGGCAAGCTTTCAACGCATTTAAAAAACCGAAACATAAAACCCGCCTGCTCATACCCGTATATCGCCTTTTATATTGATTGGCCGAAAAACCTGCTTGATAAAAGGATCGAAAGCAGACTGCGCGCGAATATCAGCCGGATGCTCAAGGAAATGAACAGCCTGAAAAAACGTTTCAACAGCAGAAGAATGCGTTCGCTGCCGCTTTTCGAATCCATAGGAGCAAAAGCGCTTTATCAACACAGCTGCGCGGCAATGGAGCGAAACGATGCCTTGGCCCAGACCCTTAAAAGCACAAAGCAATATTCAAAGCGCCAAAGAACCTGGTTTAAAAAAGAAAAGGACTTGATCCCGATCAGTATCAGAAGCAAGGCTTTGCGCGATAAATCATATCTGCTTAAGTATATTTCCGGGTCCATACTGGCCCATGTGCGCACAAACGGAGAATCCGGAGAAACACTGTGGAAAAAGTAATATTAGTGGGCCTTATGCCAAAGTACGGACGCAGCAATGCCCTCAATTCGATCGATGAACTTGAAAGACTGGCTGTCAGCGCGAATGCCCAGATCGTGGATAAGGTGATCCAGAAAAAGGAACGGATCGACCCGGCATTCTTGATCGGAGCGGGGAAAGCCCGCGAACTGGCAAAATCAGCTCTAATAAACCACGTACATACGATCATTTTTGACGAGGAGCTTTCCCCGACGCAGCAGAGAAACCTCGAAGAGGTGACGGGCGTGAAAGTGATCGACAGAGCGCGCCTGATCCTGGATGTGTTTGCGAAGCGCGCAAGGACAAAGGAAGGTATCCTGCAGGTGGAACTTGCCCAGAACACGCATTTACTGCCGCGTTTGACAAAGCGCGGCGCTCAGTTTTCGCAGCAATTCGGCGGAATAGGCACAAAGGGTCCCGGCGAAAGAGAGCTTGAGTACGACAGGCGGCGCATCAGAACCAAAATAGTCCACTTGAACAAACGGATCGAAAAAGTCAAAAAAGAAAGAGACATTCAAAGGAAACAAAGGATCGCCAAGGAAATACCACAGGTCGCCCTGATAGGATACACAAATGTCGGGAAATCCTCTTTGCTTAACGCTTTGATCGCCAGCAAGATAAATTCGCGCTCCACGCTTCACGACCAGGGTCCCGTGTATGTAGATGACCGCTATTTCGCCACCCTTGACCCCACGACCAGAAGGGTTAATTTCTCAACACGAGGCGTTTGGGCGCTTGTAACAGACACAGTGGGATTCATTCAAAAACTGCCCACAGCGCTCATCGCAAGCTTTCGCGCCACCCTTGAAGAGATCAAATGGGCGTCTGTCCTGCTTTACATAGGAGACGCCACGCGCTCGATAAGCGCCATTGAGAATGAAGAAAAAGAAGTAAGCAGGATCCTGAATGAATTAAAGATCACAAACATCTCGACGCTCAGGGTATTCAGCAAAATAGATATGCTCACAACGCATGAACTGACCAGGCTTCGCAAGCAATATCCTGAAAGGATCCTTATCTCATCAAAAACCGGAGAAGGCCTGCCTGAGATGCTTAAAGCTCTGGAAGAAATGATCACGAATAAGTGGCCTAAACAGATAATCCATATGGATGCCAAAAAGGGCGCTATACTATCTGAATTGTATTCTCTGGGAAAAGTATTGACCTTCGAGGAAACCCGCCCGGGAACATACAAAATCGTTATGCAAGCTCCTCCTGAGCGTATAATACGGCTTAAAATGCTGGGCAAGTCAAAAGAATAAGAGAATGAATAACCCATCTTCCCCGATCAAAATGCCATTGCGATCGGAAACAGCGGAGCCTTCTTGCTGCCCCCTCACCCTAACCCTCTCCCTCGAGGGAGAGGGAAAAAGAAGGGAACAGCCAAGGACCCCGGGATAACACAGTGTCACTAGCGAACAAACTGACGATCCTCAGGATCATCATGGCTCCATTATTCCTAATAACGCTGATCTATGGTTTTCACAAGATATCATTGGTATTTTTTTTCGCCAGCGCATTGACAGATCTATTCGACGGGTTTGTTGCCAAGAAACAAAAGCAAACATCAAACATCGGAGCTTTCCTGGACCCGCTGGCTGACAAGGTCCTTCTTATCCCGGCATATATATCACTTGCTTTCATGGGCCTAATAGCGCCATGGATGTGCATTCTCTTTTTTGTGCGCGACTTTGCAGTTATAGCAGGATGGCTGTTACGCTTTGCCGGCTCAAGAAGGCTTGCAACGTATCCCAGGATGTCCGGAAAGGTGGCGATATCTTGCCAAATGGTTTTCTTTTTAATAATCTTAGGCTGTTTGGCGTATCCTGAGATGATCGCTGACCTAAGGCATATAATGGTCTACTATTTCGGGCTGGCGGTAACAGCGGCGACTCTTGTCTCATTTATAGACTACGCCGCGACAGGAGCGAAAGAAGCGTTCAGCGTTTAATTTTATGATCGATGCAACTCATATATTAGTTCTCGCAACAGGTTATTTCCTTGGAGCGATCCCGTCGGGTTTTATAATTTGCAAACATTTCTATAACCTTGATATAAGGAAACACGGCTCAGGCAACCCGGGCGCAGCCAATGTATACCGCACATGCGGAAAGATCCCGGGATTTGCAACGCTTTTACTCGATGCGTTAAAAGGCTACATTCCTGTTTTCCTGTCGCTTCAATATGAACCGAACTCACTATGGCTCGCGATCACAGTAGGCGGTTTTGCGGTGATCGGCCATATGTGGACGGTATTTCTGGGCTTCAGAGGGGGAAAAGGAGTCGCGACAGGCGCCGGGATCTGCGCCTGCCTGCTTCCCATACCAACGCTTCTTGCCATGGTCGCTTTTATAGCCGGAGTCGCGCTGAGCAACCACATATCCGTGGGATCGATGCTTGCCGCATCCATGCTTCCCATAGCAAGCTTTGCGCTCAAATCACCGCATCTGTTAAGCACGGGCTCAGCGATTCTCGGCCTGCTTATACTGATCAGGCATATCCCCAATATGAGACGCCTCATAACAGGGGAAGAGCTTAACGTAAGAAAAAATAAGCATAAATAAGTTTCATATGAATAATATTCGCTTTCTTGGCTTTGGCGCTTGGGGCGGAGCGCTGGCCATCCACATCGCAAGGCACGGAGCAAAACATATCCGCGCATGGGAATACCTTCCTTCGATCAGAGACAGCATATCAACGAACAAAACACATCCTCATTTGGGACCAAGCGCAAAGGTTCCCGGCGCGATCAAGGTCGTATCGGAATTCAAGGATCTGCATTTAAGCAAAGAATCTGTTTTATTCATAGCCGTAGCGAGCAATTATATAACCCTTACGCTTAAGCATTTAAGATCTTATATCGTGAAAAAGCATAATGCGAGATTCCGCCTGAAAGCAGCTGTTATCATGACCAAGGGGATATCAAAGGATACGCACGATTTTTCAAGCTCTATCGTCAAGCGTGAATTGCGCATGCCTGAGAATAATATCTTTGTGTTAACCGGACCGACTATCGCCAAAGAACTTCTGGCCGGAGATCCCACTGAAGCGGTGTTGGCCGGGAAGAACATGAAGCTCGGGGGCGCTATCAGCAAAACGCTTACACGCGGGAATCTCTTTGTTCATCAAACCTCGGATATCATAGGCCCCCAGATCGGAGGCGCCATGAAAAACATCTACGCGGTCGGATTCGGCTATCTTGAAGCAAAGAATGCCGCTGCGAACCACAAAGCGCTTTATCTTTCAAAAGCGCTTCGCGAGATGGAGACGGTATCTTTAAAACTCGGGGGGAGGACCGAGACCATATGCGGCCCCGCAGGTTTAGGAGACCTTCTTACCACGAGCTTCTCGCCGAACTCCAGGAACTCGTCCCTTGGACGGATGCTGGCAAAAGGCTACAGCGTCAAACAGATAACAAAGAAGATCGGCATGGCAACAGAAGGCATAGATGCCGTGATCGCGTTTAAAAGCCTGGAACGTAAATTGAAAATCCGATTGCCTCTTCTGACTCAGGTTCACAAACTTATCAAAAACCCATTGAAAAGATCGAAACTTATGTTAAGCTAGGCACAGAGGGCTCTATGATCGAGACAAAAGTTTATTCTATCGCTACCAGCGGCAACGAATGTGTTTTGCTGTTGGAAGAAGTGGGGGGACCGCGGCTTCTGCCCATATGGATCGGCCTCACAGAAGGGCAAGCTATAGCCATCAAGTTCTCAGGGATCGTGCTGCCTCGCCCGATGACGCACGATCTGCTTGTTAATGCCTTTGATGAACTTAAAGGAAAGCTGACCAGGATCGTGATCAATGATCTCCGCGGGCAAACATTTTATGCCCAACTCTGGATCCAGCACAACAATAAAAAGCATATGATCGATTCCCGCCCGTCAGATGCCGTGGCCTTGGCTGTGCGGTGCAATTGTCCGATATTCATAGAAGAAAAGGTATTCGAGAAATGTCAGACGATGAATAAGCCCATATCAGAGGATGAGGTTAAAAAATTCAGGGAAGAACTGCAAAATCTAAGGCCTGAGGATATCTTTAAACATTTGAAGAATAAGCCCAAAAGCGAAAAAAAAGAAGGAATCAAGGAAGGACCGGAAGAGCCAGGACCGGAAGACGCGGAAGAAGAACAAGACGAAGAAGAAGATTCCTGACCGAACAGCCCCACGCTTCCGTTATTAAAAGGACCATACACTCCCGCATACTCCTGTTCGTCATTGCGGGCATAATAGTCATAAATTTATGACTATTATGCCTGCAATGACAGAAACGCAATACAATACGCGCAACCTCAAGCATAAGTAATAATGAAGTTCTGTGGTAATGCCCGGACTTGAGATTGTTTCACCCCTTCGGGATTCACAATGACACAATAATGGCAGGCTGCGGTTACTTTATGGCGTGATTATTCTCAAGGATCTTGAGCATCTCGCGCACTGTCCGCTTGATATCCGACAAAAGAGCGGCTGACGAGGTCGCGAATTCCAGAGGAAGTTCTTTTTCCTTTTTCTTCTTGCGGGCCTCTTCGGAAAGATGCTTGCGTATGCCCTGCGAACGCATGCCTTTGATATAACAAAGCTCTTTTATCTTGATGATCCTTTCAATATCATACTGCCTGTACCGGCGATGCCCTTTGGAAGTTCTTGACGGATCAAGCAAGCGCTCCATCTCCCAATACCTGAGTACGTGGGCCGGCACTTGGGTTAATTTACTCGCTTCGCGAATCGTGTAATACGGACCCCTGACAGCGACAGCCGGGCCATACTCTCTTTCAATCCGGCGATCAGGCGAGACTTGAGTCCCGGCGCCGCCTATGGCGAATGTATCTAAAATGTTTATCTCATCCATTTACGTTATTTATACAAAAATTCAGGACTTGCTTTGAATTTTACTGTTCTTCTGGCCGGCACCACAACAGTCGTCCCGGCTCTGATATTCCTTGCTTTTCTGGGTTTATTCATCTTTACAAGAAAAGTGCCAAAACCATGCAGAATAAGGCGATTGCCCGAGCTTTGCAGCATGTCTTTTATGGAACCAAGAACGATCTCCAGGGCTTCCTTCGTGCGATTCTTGTCCCAGCCGGTTCTGCGGCGAACAATAAGGTTCAATCTGTTTTTGTCCATTCTTTGCTACTATTATACGATGAATGTCAAGAAATTGATAAGTAAATAAGTTGATAAGTTGATGCGTTGATACGTATAATCTTGAATACGGAGCGTAGCGCAGTGGTAGCGCGCTTGGTTCGGGACCAAGAGGCCGTGAGTTCGATCCTCACCGCTCCGAAAGAAAGCGGATGATTTTCTGCAACCTTAGCCGCCGAAGTTGCCTTATTCACTTTCTGCTTAATGGGCCTGTAGCTCAGCTGGGAGAGCGCCCGCCTCGCACGCGGGAGGTCGTGAGTTCGAATCTCATCAGGTCCAAATTATTGGAAATGTTTTTATTTTGTCCTGCGCTTACTAAATACCCAAAATCTTTCCGGCAATAAGCCTGCCGGATTCCGGCCTGGCGAATTGCTCCGTTTTCGCGCGCAAGCCATCAGGGATCGCCGAACCTTTCAGCAATCTCCCTAACACCTCGAAGTTGTCCGCGCTGATCACAGACCCTTCTTTGAGTAGATATTGCGCATTTTTTCTCTCTTGCCCCGAAAGAACTCCGCTGATCACGATCGGCAAACCTTTAGCCTGCGCCTCGCATATCGAGACAGCTCCTGCCTTGGTAACAATAAGATCACTGGCGTCCATAAGCAGCGGAATATGACGCGTGAAACCATATGTCCGGATCACCGCATCATGCCCCCGCGTGATCCGCGATACTTCCTTATACGCCTGCTCATTGTTGCCGCAGGCAAAAATCCATTGCCGCTTATTTGAGCCCGGCCGGCCCATGATCATCTTCGCTAATCTGATATATGGAAAAATCCCATAGCTTCCTCCCATTATAAGGACTGTGGACATTTCAGGATCAAGCCCGATCTCGATCCTCGCCCGGGCTTTATCAACATCTTTAAGAAACTGCTTCCTTACAGGCATTCCGGAAACTATGATTTTCTCGCGCGCAATACCACGGTTCATAAGATCCAAGCGCGCCTCATTGGTGGGAACAAAATATCCATCTACCTGATCACTCGCCCAATAAACATGTGCTCTGAAATCTGTGACAACCGCAAACACAGGAACTCTCTTTCCGGACTTCCTGTTCGCGCATAAGATCACCCTCATTGCGAAAGCATGAGTTGCAACTATCACATCAGGGTTATGGCGCTTAAGCATTTTATCCGCGCGAAATAAGTCCAGCTTGCAAAAAATCCTTTCAATACACTCAGTGAAGCGCTTATGCTCAACATTGCCATGAAAATATCCCCATAAACCCGGAGCGGCGACGATCAGCTTAACGTAAAGTTTTAAGAATAGCGGGCCGAGTCTCGGAAAATATGAAGCGATATCATCTTCAACGACTTCAATATCTTTTCTTTCAGACAAATAGCCGCTTATGGCTTGCGCGGCTTGCGCGTGCCCCGAATCCCGCGCTCCATAAACCAACAATATCTTTTTGGTTTTTTTCACCTTATCACCTCGTCGCATCATCTCCTCATCATCCTATAATAAACAAAACGATCGCTGATTGTGCACAACCTCCCAAAAATGTCATGATAAACTTGTAATTAACAAGCTACGGGGAGTGGCTCAATGGTAGAGCGCTCGCTTGGGGTGCGAGAGATCCCGGGTCCGATTCCCGGCTCCCCGAAATTTTAAAGGTCCGGGAGAATATCCTGAGCGGAGTCGAACGGATTCCCGGCTCCCTGAAATTTTGCAGGCCTTTTCGTCATTACGAGGAGCCTGCGACGCGGCAGTCTCAGCAGACAGTCCCGAAGGGCAGTCCTGTGGTATTCCCCACAGGACAATCTCAAAGTCATCGAGCGCTTGAGATCGCCGCGCCCTTCGGGGGCGCAATGACCCCACCACAGCAGATGTGGCGGGGTGACCTGTATAGTTGCCGCAAATTAGTATTCATCGTTTTTTATATTTATCAGGCATAGGTATTAATTTTTTTCTATAGTCTTATCGCGCATGGGAGCAAAACGAGTCAAACTTACAGTATCCGGAGAAGTCCAAGGAGTGGGTTATAGGTTTTTCGCCATGAAAACAGCGAAACAATTGGGTATATTAGGATGGGTAAGAAACACGCCCGATGGAACGGTTGCCCTGGAGATCGAGGGAGAAGAACAGGTGTTGAATGAATATATATTCTCCCTGCAGAAAAAACACCCTTGGGCAAGAGTCAATGATATCCAAAAGGAATGGCAAGCTTTTACGGGTAATTTTCAAAGTTTTGAGATCACAGGATAAATAAAAATGGCGCTGGAAAAAGATTACAAAATTGATTTAACGCATCAATACTTTCAGGGAATACAGAAAGTACCTGAAATCCCCAGGCAGGAAGTCCACGCTTTGTGGAAAAAGGCCAAAAAGGGGGACCCCGACGCCAGACAAAAACTTCTTGAATCCAATTTAAAGCTGGTTATACCTATCGCGAAAAAATACAGGCGCTACGCGACCATGGAGTTCCTTGACCTGATAGAAGAAGGCAACCTTGGCCTCATGCATGCCATAACGAAATTCAAGCCCGAGAAGGGATTCAGATTTTCGACATACGCCTCATACTGGATCGAGCAATCTATCCGCCGCGCGATCGAAGAACAATCAAAGACCATTCGTATACCGCCGCACGCATGGGAAGCTTTAAGAAAATGGTTTAAGACCTGGGATAATCTCCATGGAAAATTCGGCCGCGATCCCACGATCACCGAGATGTCCAAAAAAACAGGTCTTACGGCAAGGCAGATCAAGGGCATTTTTAACGCGGCTGAAGCAGCCAAGGAGATGGGTTCTTTTGAAAGCCCTGTGGGTGACGAAGAGAACATGGTTCTTGAAGAAATCATAAAGGATTCTGATGAAAAAACCCCTGACAGCCTGATTGGGATGCTCAAACAGGGGGATGAGCTGAAAAGAGCCTTAAAGGAACTTACATTCAGAGAGCGCCAGGTTCTTTCAATGCGATATGGGTTAAAAAACAAACATGCGCACACGCTCGAAGAGCTCGGAAAAGTTCTTAAGCTTTCAAGGGAAAGAGTGCGCCAGATCGAGAACCGCGCTCTTCAAAGACTCAAATACATTGCCCACCGCATAGGCCTGATCGAGACTCCGGCGGTATCGCATCAAGCGCGAAAAACTAACTCAAACACGAATGTCATGAGATTGTCGAAAGGCATATTATGGTCACATCAACAACAAGCAGGGAAAAAGGGGGGGAAATAATGGCTGAAAACATTGAAAAAATAAAAAAGTCCATACGAAACATCCCGGATTTTCCGAAACCGGGGATTCTCTTCAGGGATATCACCCCGCTTCTCAATGACATTGAATTATTGAGGAAATCCACATCGCTGTTAGCCGAGCCTTTTAAAAAGAGCGGAATAGAAGCTGTGGCAGCTGTTGAGGCAAGAGGATTTATTTTCGGAAGCTTGCTGGCAAATGAGCTCAATGTTGGTTTTGTACCGATCAGAAAAAAGGGCAAGCTGCCTTTTAATACCGTCTCCGTCTCATATGATCTTGAATATGGGACAGATCAGCTTGAAGCGCATAAAGACGCTGTAAAAGCAGGCGCGAAAGTACTGGTGATCGATGATGTGCTTGCAACAGGCGGCACAGCAAAAGCCACGGTTGAACTGGTTGAAAAAATCGGCGGCAACGTAGCCGGCATCGCCTTCCTGATCGAACTCTCAGGCCTAAAAGGCCGCGAAAAAATCTCCAAGTATAATATTCATTCCTTAATACAGTATTAATTGTAAGCAAGAAGCAGCAAGCAGCCACTCCAAAACCCTTTGTCATTGCGAGCGAAGCCCGCGGCAGTCTCAGCAGGCAGTCCCGTGTATGTCCACGGGACAAGCTTCTACGATTATAAAGATGCTCGTCCTCGCAGGGCAGTCTCAAAAGCACGGGAACCATAAATGATGGATAAACAATATTACACGCAAATACCGACAATAACAGCTCCTGTGTCATTGCGAGGGCGAAGCCCGCGGCAATCTCAAAAGCAAGAACACCTATAAATGACCGAGAAGCAATATTGTGTATATATACTGACTAATTCCGGCAATAATGTATTTTATACGGGAATCACAAGCAGCCTAACAAAAAGAATTTGGGAGCACCGATCGAAGATAGTCAAAGGTTTCACCAATAAATACAATGTTTCCAAGCTTGTTTATTATGAAATTTTCGACAACCCCACATCCGCTATCGAAAGAGAGAAACAAATCAAAGCAGGCTCAAGAAAAAAGAAAATTAGATTGATTGAAGCTAAAAACCCATCATGGCAAGATCTTTGGGACAGTATCCAGGACTAAATAAGTTATCTTGAGCTTGAGACTGCCGCGGGCTTCGCCCTCGCAATGACAGAAGGAAAGTAGCTCTGGAACGCTTGTACCGCTGATGCCCCCTCTCCATGAGGGAGAGGGTTAGGGTGAGGGGGATAAAGATTTTTGCCCCTAGACGGAATTCCTTCTATCTCAATGAAATAGGGGGATCAGGATAAACTCACAACTATCAGAAGTGCGATGGAAACGTATGTTTGCCCCTGGACGGAATTCCTTCTATCTCAATGAAATAGGGGGATCAGGATAAACTCACAACTATCAGAAGTGCGATGGAAACGTATGTTTGCCCCTGGACGGAATCGAACCATCATCGTAGGCTTAGGACGCCTCCACTCTATCCATTGAGCTACAGGGGCTCTATATGATTTTAAATTTTTATGCTTGT
>JBHPMF010000178.1:0-2139 GCA_042563375.1 Elusimicrobiota bacterium
TTCTTCTGCAAAGCCTGCCAGCGGTGGTCTATGTCTGCCTGGATAGCGTCAATGGTTTCTTTTGTCAGGTGTTTGAACCTGCCTTGAAGCCCAAGGTAAGTCTGGAGAGGTTGAATAGGAGGCTCCATACTGATCGACCATTGTTCGCCATTTATGACTTCATAAAGCGGAAAAACTTTTGTTTCAACAGCCAGTCTTGAAAGCTTGACCATATACCTTGATTCAGCTTTCCAGCCTGTGGGGCATGGGGCAAAAGCATGTATCATCCTGAAGCCTTTTGTGTCGCGCGCCTTGCGTATCTTTTCAGCCAGATCATCAGGATAGGCAACTGTGGCTGTGGCAAAATACGGGATCTTGTGAGCGGCCATTATAGCTCCTAAGTCTTTTTTCCATTGAAGTTTCCCCGGGGCATGCGGAGTGGTGGTGGTCCATGCTCCGTGCGGGGTTGAGGATGATCTCTGGATGCCTGTGTTCATGTAAGCTTCATTGTCATAGCAGAGATACATGACATTCTCGTTCCTTTCAGCTGCAGCTGAAAGAGCCTGGAATCCGATATCAAAAGTGCCGCCATCGCCTGCCAGGGCCATGACATGGGCTTTTGTTCCAAGAACATCAAGGCCTGCCTTGACTCCCGAGGCAGTGGCTGCTGCTGTTTCAAAAGCGCAATGAATCACATTGACTCCCGCAGCTGAGAACGGGTAAGGTCCGTCGATCACTGAGAAACAGCATGCAGGCGCTGTTATCACCATGTTCCTGCCTAAGATCTGTTGAGCGAGTTTTAGGATCGGCATGAGACCGCACCCGGCGCACGCGAGATGGCCGGAACTTACAAACCACTCGTCTTGAGGCAGGTTGAATTGTTTATTTGGCAAGAATTCTGTTTCTTGATTTTTTACGCTCATGTGTATTTTCCTTTTCTCCAAGCCAGATAGTCTCCGGGGAAGGCTCGTTGCGCTTGATCGTCCGGGTGACAGCTTCTTTTATGAGTTCAGGAGTGACATCTCTGCCGCCTAAGCCCAGTATATAGTTGTATATTTTAGGCTGCTTGTTCTTTGGCAGCGCGTAAAGCGCTGACTGGATCTCCTGGAAGAATATCCCTTTGTTTCCATATGAGAAATTCCTGTCAAGCACCAATACTTTCTTCGGATGTCCCAGATGCTGTCTTATGAGATCGATCGGGAAAGGCCTGAAAAGTCTTACCTTGAGGTTTCCCACTTTCAATCCTGTCTGGCGCATCTCATCCACAGCTACCCTGCTTGTTCCCGCAACCGTGCCGCTTGTCACGATTACTATATCCGCGTCCTGAGTCTTATACGGCTCAACAAGACCGTAGCTCCTTGAGAATTTTTTCTCAAAATCATTGTCTGTTTTTTCCCACAGGCTTACGGCCTTATCCATGGCCATCGCCAGATCTTTCCTGATCTCCTGATAATAATCAGGGCCCAGTAATCCGCCGCATGCCTTTGGATTTTTTAAATCAGTCTTTAATGGGTCATTTCTTTCTCCCAGGAATTTTCCAACATCTTTTTGGCTTGGCAAAAGCACGGGTTCTGCGGTGTGGGAAAGGAAGAACGCGTCAAGAACGATCATCGTCGGGATCCCTGAGGTTTCAGATACTTTAAAAGCGCAGATGACTGAATCCAGGACTTCCTGCGCGCTTTCGCAGTATACTTGCATCCATCCTGTGTCGCGCTGCGACAGGCTGTCATTCTGATCTGTCCATATGCTCCATCCCGGAGCTGTGGAGCGGTTGACTTCCGCCAGGACGATCGGCAATCTTGCACCTGACGCCCAGTGCAGGAGTTCGTGCATCAGCAGAAGCCCCTGGGAGCTTGTGGCAGTGAAAGTTCTTACTCCGGTAAATGATGCTCCAATGACCGCTGCCATGGCTGAATGCTCGCTCTCAACATTAACGAATCTATTGGGCCACTCTGCTTTACCCATAAGGTCAGCAAGGGTCTCGATTATGGAGGTCTGCGGCGTTATGGGATACGCTGATACAACCTGCACCTTAGATAAATACGCTGCCCAGGCAGCCGCCTGATTCCCCGTAAGAACTACGCTTTTATTCTTCAATTCGCTTCTCCTTCTGCGTCTTTCACTTCTTCATTCTGGATCCCGGATATCGCTTTTGCCACT
>JBHPMF010000180.1:0-2033 GCA_042563375.1 Elusimicrobiota bacterium
AACAATTACCAGTACGGACGTGACAACAGCTCCGCAGTTTTTCTTCCGCCTGGCGGCTCCTGCGGCTGGAACGTTCAATTCGTCCATTTAGGAACAGCGTACCTCTGCTGTAAATAGCTCTCTTCTTTTACTATCGCGTCATGCCACCATTTCAGTCCTTTTGCTAGTCATGGCGCGAGATGGGCCTGAAGTACCAAAAATCTTGCCCCGGAGACCCCTGCATATCCTTGATTTCCATGCAACACTTAAGAATGAACAACAAGCTTCGCTTAACAAGCTTCAAACGTCTGGTACGCACGGCGATTAATTCGCACAGTGTTTTTGTCTGTCGTAGCGCGGCAGCTCGTATGCCGCTCTGCAGAGGCGGGGTACCCTTCGATTCCACTCAGGACCTACGGCAAGCCCCCGCGCTACAAGGGAACCATAAACCTTTGGCGTATCCATCGCTGTGCATGCTAGTCTATTTGCTTGTTGTGTGCTTTGTTTCAGTTTTTCCGTGCTTTTCTCAGGATAACTTACAGGGCGACTACTACTTGCTGGCTCCATCAAAGATGGAGGATATCGTTCGTGATTTAAATGTATACCAGGAAGCAGCAGCGGGAGTCGTCACTGACATCTGGGATGATCCGGGCAATAATGCATGGGAACCATTCAAACAAGGATTGAGGGATTACAGCATTCTTGCTGTTGCCAGCATATCAGGCTGTGCGCCTGAGAAAAAAGATGGTTGTGAAAGCCTTGGTACAAGGCTCGACAGGATCCATGAGCGCATGGTGATCAATGGCGATGCGGATAAGGATGTCTGGATCACGGAACTTGGTTGGACCACCCCGGATCATGAAAAAGGCGTGACCTATCAAGAGCAGGCGCAATACATGGCGCAAGCTTATGAGACGCTCAAGCTTCATCCTTATGTCAAAGCTGTGTTCTGGTATGAATGGCAGGATATGGCTGATTGCGAATTCCACACAGGGGCTGCGAATCACGGAGAGTGCTATTACGGTCTGCTTGATGTTAATGGAAGTTCAAAGCCTGCTTTTAATGTCCTAAAAAGCGCGATAGAAAGCGCGGATATCGATATCATCCATGGCATTAATGAGCACCCATGGCAAATGACTGATGAGGTCGCGCAGGGAATAGGCGGATTGGGACTTATGCACAGGATTGATATGGGCTGGGGTTATACTGAGCCTCAAAAAGGCGTATGGGATTTCACGATAAACGATAAAAGCGTGGAACTGGCTGAAAAACATGGGTATGAAATTTTGGGAATCCTGGATTACACAGCGCCCTGGGCAACTTCCGCTGAGGATCCTTCTGATCCGCAGGCGCACACATATCCACCAAAAGATTTTGAGGACTTTTATAATTTCGTCTCAGTTATTGTTACTCGGTATCAATCCGTCAAGTATTGGGAAGTTTGGAATGAGCCTAATCTTGCCGGGTTCTGGAAGCCGCATCCGAATCCAATCGAGTATACCCGTCTTTTAAAGGGAACCTATGAACGCATTCAGCAGCTTAAGGAAGAGGGGCTCATAAGTCAGGATGTTAAAGTCGTGCTTGGGGGGATAAATAAGAATGACCTATTCTTCATCCAGGCGATCTATGATGCAGGCGGTAAGGATTATTTCGACATCATGGCCACCCACCCCTACAGCGCAGTGAACAGAGACGCTCCATTCTGTGAGGATTAAAAAATAGGGCTCATGGCAGAATGTTATACAAATGCCGGAATTCGATCTTACATGCATCTCCATTGAGAGGAGAGGCCCCGCTCTTGGCGGGAGTGAGGGTGATAAAGCATCAACCTATTTGTTTTTGACTCATGACGGAATGTTGAATAAATCAATAAATCGCATTAAAGTGAAAGGGTCTTTCTTTTTCTGTCATTCCCGCGAAGGCGGGAATCCAGTTCCATTGCATGAATAGAGTTCTTTTCTGTCCAAAAAAAGGAGTTAATTATCATTTCGTGTTGCTAATTTTGATGTTTTCTCGAAGGTAGAAGGCCTTTGAATAAACATTTGGTAGTTTAT
>JBHPMF010000018.1:0-39826 GCA_042563375.1 Elusimicrobiota bacterium
CCTTTATTGCTGCGTCTCCTTTATCATTCTTGATCAAACAGAAACCTGAAGATTTTGATTCTGTTATTGACAGCAGTGTTATGGCTGAGCTTATGGAAGAGATCAAAGCTCAGCCTGATACAGAGGAAGGTCAGGAAGAGCTTAAGGCGAGGATAACAGCGAGGATTCAGGCGGAGATGGAGAAGAATGAAAAAGGCACTAAGGCACTAAGCCACAAAGGCACTAAGGAAGAAAGAGGAGAATGGAGTGGTACTTCTGATGAGATCCTGAATCAAGTTCAGGATGACAGACGGGGACAGGATGGCAGAGGGGAAGGCCTGTTGTCCAGCATTTACCGATCTTATAAAGGAATGCTTACGGGGCCGAGTTTGATGAAGAAGTTTGCGGCTGCTGCGCCGCTTGTGATCGGAGGGCTTGCCTTGGCTAGCCAGCTGGCTCCTGGGGTTGGGGTTGAAGGGTTGGGTCTTGCTGCTATCCCCATGTTAGGAATAATCAAAAATGGCAAGTCTGACGCAGAAGCGCCGCAAAAATCAAAGAAAGAAAAACAAGAGACAAAGAGTTCGGATGTCAGGACTCAGGGCCCGCGCGAACTAGAGGCGCGAGATCTTAGTGAGGCGAATCTTCCTTTCTTTTCTTCGCCCGGGGATCCTTCTGATGTTGCAATGAGCCCTGATGAAGCAACAGTGATGGAGCAATCGCAAAGTGATCGTGAGTTTGAGATCGCCGCGCTTCCTTCGGAAGCTCGCAATGACACAGAGAAAGCCAGGGCGCCTCCGGGGCAGTGGCTGAAGAGTATCCGAAATATTCCCGCCAGAATCACCTCTGAGGTAGAACTTCTTGCCAGCGAGACCCGAAATGCTTTCGCTCCTACATCTTCAGACGCAAGAGAGGCTCTTGATCAAGTTTTAGCTGAATATCCTGAATTCGCGGAAATCATCATAAATTCAAGCCTTAAGGAAGTCCGCACGAATTTAAGAGAGTATGTTGTTGCCAATATGGATAATCCAAAAGACGCGATGGCTTTTTACAAGGGTGAGATAGGCGGCCTGGAGTCCTATGAGATATTGACCTGGAAGGATATCGCGGGGATAAGAGTTCTTGATTACCTTGATAATGCAGGAAAGAAAGTCAAGGATTTTTCATATTCAGACCAATTGGTCGTAATCGACCCGATAAAGGATCTTTGGCGAGCAGCTGTTAAAGATCGCGGCCGGATCAGTGAGGATTTTGTCGAGGATTTCAACCAGCTTTTCCGTCAATTAAGCGGCAAGATAAAACACAGCAAACCGACCAGGGAAGAGTTCGATGAGTGGATGGATCGCCATAAATCCGGTTTGGAGCATGATGTAGTAAGTAAGCGAACGGGGAACCGAGACCGCATATTGAGGATATTGATCGAAGAGGGGATATTCTATAACAATGTTAATTCCAAAGGCGAATTGTACACGCCAAAATATTTCCTGGATCATAGCATGCCTATTGATGGCCAGCTTGAGATCGCTCGTGAATGGTGGAAAGATTCTAAATTCCACCTGGCTTTTGCGATACGGAGCCCTGAACTTCTCAATAAACTGCTGGATAACACGATCTCAGAAGAAAAAATGGAGCTTCTTAGGAAAGCAGAGAAGAAAGGCATACCGTTTTTCGTAAATCCATATTATTTATCCCTGATAGATATCGATCATCCTCATTTCACGCACGGAGCCGCTGACCAGGCGATCTATGAATACATAGTCTACAGCGAGGAGTTCATTGAGACTTTCGGTAGTATCCGCTCATGGGAGAAAGAAGATCAAGTGCATCCGGGCGAGCCCAACGCAGCGGGCTGGATACTTCCTGAAGGAGACAGCGTGCACCGCAGGTATCCGGGAGTGGCTATCATCATCCCGAAAACAATCGGCAGGGCGTGCGGCGGGCTCTGCGCATTCTGCCAGCGAGCATCAAAGTTCCAAGTTGGGGACCTGAACTTCGACCTCGATGAACTCAAGCCCAAAAAATCATGGAATGAAGAGCTGCAGTTGATCATGGACTATTTTGAGAATGACTCTCAGCTGCGTGATATTCTGATAACCGGCGGAGACGCCTTGATGAGCTCTGATGCGTCATTAAAGAAGATATTCGACAAGATCTATGAAATGGCACTTAAGAAACGTAATGCGAATATGGATCGACCTGATGGTGAGAAATACGCGGAAATCGCAAGAGTGCGGCTGGGTTCCAGGCTTCCTGTGTATCTGCCTCAGAGGGTAACTCCGGAACTCATTAAGGTCCTCTCGGAATTCAAAAAGAAAGCTGAAGCCATCGGCATACAGCAATTTGTGATCCAGGCGCATTTCGAGTCAGCGTATGAGGTCACGCCTGAAGCAAGGAGCGCGATACGGCAGCTTCAGATGGCCGGATGGACTGTAACGAACCAGCATGTTTTCACAAAAGCCGCGTCTGTGCGCGGACACGCGGCCAAATTAAGACAGGTGCTAAACAAAATAGGCGTGTTTCCCTATTACAATTTTCTTGTTAAAGGCGGGCTTGAGAACAAGGCAGGGTATCCCACTATCGCGCGCCTTATGCAGGAAACGCGAGAAGAGAAGATCTTCGGAAAGATATCCGCTGAAAAACAGGCAGAACTTATAGGACCAAATATCGATCCGAAAAACGCCAGCGATACTATTGCTGCTATCCGGGCGGAAACCGGAGTCCCGTTCCTGGCTATTGACCGCTCAGTCCTAAATCTCCCGGCTGTTGGCAAGAGTTTGACTTACAGGACTATCGGCTTGACCCGGGATGGAAGAAGGATCCTGGAATTCGATCATGATAGCACGCGTGAGCATAGTCCTGTGATAGCGGAAATGGGTAAAGTGACATTGGTCGAATCAAAATCCGTTGGCGCGTATTTGAAAGAGATGGAAGCCATGGGTGAAGACCGCAAGGATTATGAGCTGATCTGGGGATATTCAATAGGCGAGACTGAACCGCGCGCTCCTGTGTATGAATATCCTGAATATGATTTTCAAATAACAAAGGAATACACGAACTTTGAATCCAAAAAAGGTTCCGCCTTATTGAGCACCATGGCAGTACTTGGCGGGATCGCGCTTTCAGCGCAGTTGGTCATATCCTGGCTTACAGGTATCCCGGATGTATTTGCCGCTATATCCGATCTGTCGTTGACTGCTTACCACTTGCCGCTTATCACTTCCCTCCCGGTTTTCTTTCTTGGATTCGCGAAGAAAACCACGGATGCAAAGAAAACCAAGAAGAAAGCTTCATCAAAGAATCAGGAAATGGATCCCCGCCTGCGCGGGGATGACAAGGGGGATGATAAGGAGCTGGATTCCCGTTTCCACGGGAATGACAAAGGGGACAAGGAACTCGCTATGTGGCGTGATAAAGCCGCAGAGATGCTCGACACTGCTGAGTGGGCTGATGTACGCGCTGTCATGGCTGATATCCACTTAAATCTTGTTGAAGAGTTCCCTGAAGCGGAATTTAAAGAGAACGGGGAGTTCCAGGCATGGATAAGGTTCGTGACGCACGCTTTCCTCTATCCTCCTGATGGCGATTGGATGGGATTGGGAATGGAAAGCCTTAGAGACGCTCTTGAACAAGGCGCGATCTATGTATACCGCGACCGGATAGAGGAAAAAGACTCTGAGAAGCTCGAAGACAGGCATAAAGCTTTTGATGACATATTAAAGGAAGGCTTGGAAGGAACCTCCGGGGATGAAGGATTAGCGGGCTTGCCAAAATCCCTATTAAAAGGCGGGTGGCCTAAGTTCGATGAGGCGCAGCTCAATGAGATAAGAGGGGCCATAATGTCTGCTAAAGTGGTCCCTGCCACTGTGAACGGAGAACTCTACACCGAGGAACTCCCTTCAGCGGCTTTTGCTCCCAGCCTTGAGAAATACGATCTCATAGGCCGCGTCACGCTCCCTGATGATGATGATCCCACCAAAGAAGAGTCATATGAGCTAAAAGAAGTGCTCGACAGGATGGATAAATCCCTTAACGCCATAATACTCAATGATCCCTTGCTTCTCTTAGGGGAAACAGCCACAGGCAAGAGCGCCATGATCAAGTATCATGCTGCCACGCTTAATGAAGAGCAGGATCTAGGCATTAAAACCAATACTCTTGCTGTGACCCCGGGCCACTCAAAAGACGATCTTATAGGGTCATTTAGGCCCAGGAAACACAAGCAAGGGGAAACTCCTTCAGAGATCCTGGCGAAAATCAGGACCACTCTTGGAAGGATAGAAGGCGACCTTAAGGCTTCAGATGTCCTAAAAATAGTGGCTCCCATGTTCACGCTCATATCCAAGCTTTTTGATTCCATGTTCTCATCGCGCTATGAGTGGGAATGGGGACACTTGGCCAAAGCCATGCTAAACGGTGAATGGCTCATACTCGAAGAGATAAATCTAGCCAGAACAGAAGTGCTCGAAGCCTTGAACTACTATCTTGTGCACGGCGAGCTTGTTGTGCGCGAACAAGGCGGAGATCCGATCATCATAAAACCCCACCAGAGGTTCAGGCTGTTTGCTACCATGAACCCTGAGAGTTATTTCGCGAGGAACCGCATGTCACCGGCTTTCATGGGAAGATGGCAGGTCAAATACTTTGGCGAACTCCCTGCTGATGAGCTCGCTTTGATCATTGCGACCAAATACAATATAACCCAAGCCATGGCGCAAAACATTGTTGAGATCTTCTACTCTCGTTTCAGGGAGATGGCGAAAAAGAAGATCATAGGAAAGGGCCAGAAAGACAGGTATGAGATAAACATAAGACAGCTCTTTAAGCTGCTTACCCGCTGGCAAGCTGAACTCGCCACAGTGCCTGAAGCAGACCGGGCTAATGCCAAGGTCCAGGCTTTCTATCTAGGACGCGAGATCATGAATCTCTTCGGCATGATGCTAAGAAATGAAAAGGAACTCAAAGGCTTATACAAGATGGCTTCAACAGCATTCGGGCTTAAAGGCCATGGGTTCCCCACATGGGAATCCCTTGAAGTCGCAATAACGCGCGTTGAGGAAACAGAAGATGACCTTATCTTCTATGAGATAGACAAGCTTAAAAGCAAGAGGAATAAGGATGGGGTATATCCCAAGCCTGTTGAAAGAGTAGCTTTAAAAGTCCAAAAGCGCAAAGACAAAGACCAGGAGTTCATCCCGGGACATGATTCTCTCCTTAATATGGATCAGACCACAAGGAACCAGGTCTTCCATATGGCAAGAGCCGTTTCCATGGGAGAGCATGTCTCGCTTGTTGGACCCACGAAAACAGGTAAAACAAGCAAAGCAAGACTGCTTTCTAAGTTCATAAACACTAATCTGCACTACATCAACCTCAATTCCGACACTGCCATGGAAGAGCTCTCAGGAGGCTATTTCCCGGATGAAGAAAACGGCGGATACGTATGGAGAGACGGCACAGCTGTCATGGCCATGGAAGACGGAGGCATCCTCTTTTTAGATGAAGCTAATCTTTCTGAAATGCCTGAATATATCAACACCATAGTTGATGATGACTTAATAGTGCTCCCCAGCAGGCTTGTTAATGCTGTTAAGGGATTTATCATCATACTTGCCATGAACCCGTCCTCTTATCAGGGCAGAAATGTGCTCTCACCTGCGCTAAGATCAAGATTCACGGAAATTTGGATAGATGAGCATGCCACCAAAGAAACACTCACAGCCAAAGGCAAGTTCTGGATGGAGAAGTTCTTAACACCGGGCATGATGAGCATTCTTGTAATGCTGGGAGCGGGGTTAATGGCTTTCCTATCAAATGATTCCACGCCTTTAGCGCTTTCCACTGCGCTGCCTTGGATGCTGGGATTCATGAAAAAGAGTCCGAGACGCTTTCACGCAGGTTCAAAAAAGAATACAGATGCCAAAAAAGCTGTAAAGGGTAAAAAGACCAAAAAAACAAAAGGCAGTAAAACCAATCAAACCATTAAGGATGCCCCTGAGGAGAAAGATAAAGAGGAAGAAGAAGATGATATGGCATATCTTACGGATATCAATGCCCTTTTTGACAAGCTGGAGATCCCTGAGAAAGACCGAAAAGCGCTTGCAGAGAAAGCCAAAGAATGCGACCAGATGATACAGATGACAGTTTACATGGTGGGAGGCAATAAGAATCTTAAAGTAAAGCCGGGTGAGTGGTGGACGTATGAATTCGAGACTGAAACAATGACGTATCCTTTGCTTGCCACTATTGAATGGACTGAAGATCAGATGGCAGGAGCCGCGATCCATGAGGGTGGGCATACGGATGCTTCGCTTATTGATATGGAAGATGAGCTTTTCCAATTTTTCGAGGAGAGAGCTTCCAGGTGGCTTCTTTTGAATTCTTTTGAAGATCCCAGAGTGAATAACTGGAATATCAAGAAATTCCTTGGAGCTAAAGATTATCTTGATGACTTATATGACCTTCTGTTCCCTGAAGATCCGACAACGCAGAGCAGGGAAGACGCGGCAAAAGCAGTGCTAAGTCATATGATGACGCAGACTCGCTTGAAAAAAGGCGAGGATGAGTCAGATATGAATGTGGCTAAATTAGCATTACCTCATCTTGAGTACGTGCTTGCGGTTATTTATTGGTGGAGATTTCAGAAATTATGGCCTGAGATGGAAACAGAATCAGCAAAAAAAGCGATCTTAGAAACCGCTAAGTATTTTGACAGTATATTCACTGAACTTGCTGATGACGTGTTCGCGGATAATGCGACAAAATTTCAACATTCCAAAAAAGCAGCTGAAAAAGTAAGAAAGTTTATTATTCCGATCTACGAAGAACTGGTAAAAGAATCAAAAAAGAAATTAGCTGATATGGTCGAAAAGGGTTATAAGAAAGCATCTAAGTCCCAGGGGTCAGGTCCTGGTATTTCCATACCGAATCCGCAGCCTCAAAAAGGTCAGCCTCAGAAAGGAAAACCTCAGAAAGGTCAGCCTCAGAAAGGTCAACCGCAACAGGGCCAACCACAACAAGGTCAGCCACAGCAGGGACAGCCACAACAAGGACAGCCGCAGCAGGGACAGCCTCAACAGGGTCAACCACAGCAAGGTCAGTCACAGCAGGGTCAAGGGAGCCAAGAAGGTCAAGAGGGTAAAGAAGGCCAAGAAGGTCAAGAAGGCAAAGAAGGTAGTGGAGGAAAAGAAGGTAAAGATGATAAGCCTGCAATGAGTCGTGAAGAAGCTGAAAAGATCGCTGATCAGATCATTGATGGCATGGAAGAAGACATGATGGATAAGATGAATGGGAATCAATCTTCAGGCCAAGATGGCAAGGACGGCAAGGATGGCAAGGATGGTAAGGACGGCAAGGATGGTAAGGACGGCAAGGACGGTAAGGACGGTAAAGACGGCAAGAGTGGACAGCAAGGTAAACAGGGCGGTAAGCCGCGCGGTGGATTCGTTGACAAGAGCCAGTGGTCAAAAGACGGGAAAAAAGGTGATCAGCAGGGCGGGGAAGATGGCCAGCCAAGCCAGCCCGGTGAATCAGGCCAGCCATCACAAAGCAGCAGTAATGGGCCTTCTTCGCCAAACGAGGGAAGCAATCCTCAGAATGCCCCTCATGATCAAATGAATAATACCCGCGGTTCAGGAACAGATGCTCCTAATCCGCGTATAGAAGTGGAAGATCTGCTTGAGAAAGATTTTGAGACTCATGAAGTGTATGAAGGTTTTTACAGTTTATATGACAAATTTTACAGTGATGTGGCCGGTGAAATAGATAACTTAAAAGGATTACTTGAAAATATCTTCTTTAAGAACAAAAGGCCGCAGGACAGGGGATATTACAGGACAGGAAGAAAACCTGATCTGAAAAAAGACATGCAAAGGGAAGCTTCTGATTCCTTAAATGACGAGGTTTGGCTCAGAAGAACCATGCCTACCAAGAGAAGTTATAAATTCCTTCTTACAATGGATACTTCAGGAAGCATGGGGTCAGTTGGGAGTGAAAAAGCTGATAATCTGCTTCGCGCAACAGTGCTTTTCATGGAAGTTTTGTCTTCTCTTGAGATCGATTTTGCTGTTATGACATTCAGTGATGAGCAAAGTAAGGAAGACATACAGGCGACACTACACAAGGATTTTGGAGAACCTGATGGGCCTGATGACAGGGCAAGGATCATAAACAGCATTATTGAGCGCTTGAATGTCAGCGGAGGCACGCATGATGCTGATGCTGTTAAGCGTGCGATCGACTTGATGAAAGAGCAATTCGCTGACAGACGGCTTATCCTTGTCGTGACTGATGGTGATGGTAATGGCCCTTCAAGTTTGGCGAGTGTTTTCCCTGAAGCCAAAGAAGAAGGCATTGAAATTGTAGGCATCGGCATAGGCGCGGGTACTGAGTATGTAGCGCAAGCTTATCCTCATCCTGTGCAGGTTCCTGATATGGATAAGATGAGTGATAAGCTGGGCGAGCTTCTTGAGGATGAGCTAACCAATGAATTTGGCACAAATAATTTTGAGCATCTTACATATACAAAGAAAGCCAAGGTAGGAAAGAAGACACAGAAAAAAGCAAAAGAAAGAGTGAAGGATACTAAGAAGCAGACCAAGGAAATCGCGAAAAAAGTCAAGAAATCCAAAAAAACTAAAAAATCCAAGAAAGGCTTTGCTTTGTTGAGCGCTATGGCAGTACTGGGCGGACTAGCGCTTTCAGCGCAGTTGGTCATCTCCTGGTTAACAGGCATTCCGGACATATTTGCCGCTGTATCGGATCTATCGCTTGCTTCTTTCCACCTGCCATTTATCACTTCCCTTCCAATTCTTGCTCTTGGTTTTGCAAAGAAAACCACGGATGCAAAGAAAACCAAGAAGAAAGCTTCATCAAAGAATAAGGAAATGGATCCCCGCCTGCGCGGGGATGACAAGGGGGGAGATAAGGAACTGGATTCCCGCCTCCACGGGAATGACAAAGGGAAGGCGAAGAAAACCACCCGCGCTCCTCCTGAGCAAACCATGCAGGACAAAGAACTCGCTATGTGGCGCGATAAAGCCGCAGAGATGTTAAACACTGCTGAGTGGGCTGATGTACGCGCTGTCATGGCTGATATCCACTTAAATCTTGTTGAAGAGTTCCCTGAAGCGGAATTTAAAGAGAACGGGGAGTTCCAGGCATGGATAAGGTTCGTGACGCACGCTTTCCTCTATCCTCCTGATGGCGATTGGATGGGATTGGGAATGGAAAGCCTTAGAGACGCTCTTGAACAAGGCGCGATCTATGTATACCGCGACCGGATAGAGGAAAAAGACTCTGAGAAGCTCGAAGACAGGCATAAAGCTTTTGATGACATATTAAAGGAAGGCTTGGAAGGAACCTCCGGGGATGAAGGATTAGCGGGCTTGCCAAAATCCCTATTAAAAGGCGGGTGGCCTAAGTTCGATGAGGCGCAGCTCAATGAGATAAGAGGGGCCATAATGTCTGCTAAAGTGGTCCCTGCCACTGTGAACGGAGAACTCTACACCGAGGAACTCCCTTCAGCGGCTTTTGCTCCCAGCCTTGAGAAATACGATCTCATAGGCCGCGTCACGCTCCCTGATGATGATGATCCCACCAAAGAAGAGTCATATGAGCTAAAAGAAGTGCTCGACAGGATGGATAAATCCCTTAACGCCATAATACTCAATGATCCCTTGCTTCTCTTAGGGGAAACAGCCACAGGCAAGAGCGCCATGATCAAGTATCATGCTGCCACGCTTAATGAAGAGCAGGATCTAGGCATTAAAACCAATACTCTTGCTGTGACCCCGGGCCACTCAAAAGACGATCTTATAGGGTCATTTAGGCCCAGGAAACACAAGCAAGGGGAAACTCCTTCAGAGATCCTGGCGAAAATCAGGACCACTCTTGGAAGGATAGAAGGCGACCTTAAGGCTTCAGATGTCCTAAAAATAGTGGCTCCCATGTTCACGCTCATATCCAAGCTTTTTGATTCCATGTTCTCATCGCGCTATGAGTGGGAATGGGGACACTTGGCCAAAGCCATGCTAAACGGTGAATGGCTCATACTCGAAGAGATAAATCTAGCCAGAACAGAAGTGCTCGAAGCCTTGAACTACTATCTTGTGCACGGCGAGCTTGTTGTGCGCGAACAAGGCGGAGATCCGATCATCATAAAACCCCACCAGAGGTTCAGGCTGTTTGCTACCATGAACCCTGAGAGTTATTTCGCGAGGAACCGCATGTCACCGGCTTTCATGGGAAGATGGCAGGTCAAATACTTTGGCGAACTCCCTGCTGATGAGCTCGCTTTGATCATTGCGACCAAATACAATATAACCCAAGCCATGGCGCAAAACATTGTTGAGATCTTCTACTCTCGTTTCAGGGAGATGGCGAAAAAGAAGATCATAGGAAAGGGCCAGAAAGACAGGTATGAGATAAACATAAGACAGCTCTTTAAGCTGCTTACCCGCTGGCAAGCTGAACTCGCCACAGTGCCTGAAGCAGACCGGGCTAATGCCAAGGTCCAGGCTTTCTATCTAGGACGCGAGATCATGAATCTCTTCGGCATGATGCTAAGAAATGAAAAGGAACTCAAAGGCTTATACAAGATGGCTTCAACAGCATTCGGGCTTAAAGGCCATGGGTTCCCCACATGGGAATCCCTTGAAGTCGCAATAACGCGCGTTGAGGAAACAGAAGATGACCTTATCTTCTATGAGATAGACAAGCTTAAAAGCAAGAGGAATAAGGATGGGGTATATCCCAAGCCTGTTGAAAGAGTAGCTTTAAAAGTCCAAAAGCGCAAAGACAAAGACCAGGAGTTCATCCCGGGACATGATTCTCTCCTTAATATGGATCAGACCACAAGGAACCAGGTCTTCCATATGGCAAGAGCCGTTTCCATGGGAGAGCATGTCTCGCTTGTTGGACCCACGAAAACAGGTAAAACAAGCAAAGCAAGACTGCTTTCTAAGTTCATAAACACTAATCTGCACTACATCAACCTCAATTCCGACACTGCCATGGAAGAGCTCTCAGGAGGCTATTTCCCGGATGAAGAAAACGGCGGATACGTATGGAGAGACGGCACAGCTGTCATGGCCATGGAAGACGGAGGCATCCTCTTTTTAGATGAAGCTAATCTTTCTGAAATGCCTGAATATATCAACACCATAGTTGATGATGACTTAATAGTGCTCCCCAGCAGGCTTGTTAATGCTGTTAAGGGATTTATCATCATACTTGCTATGAACCCGTCCTCTTATCAGGGCAGAAATGTGCTCTCACCTGCGCTAAGATCAAGATTCACGGAAATTTGGATAGATGAGCATGCCACCAAAGAAACACTCACAGCCAAAGGCAAGTTCTGGATGGAGAAGTTCTTAACACCGGGCATGATGAGCATTCTTGTAATGTTGGGCGCGGGGTTAATGGCTCTACTTTCCAGTGACCCAGCATCTTCTTCTGATTTCCTCGCTTCTGTTTCATCCCTCAGCCCTGAGCCCTTAGCCCTTCTGTCTGCTGTGCCCATGCTCGGCATAATTAAGAGTTCTAAAGTGATCCAAAAAGGCGGTAAGAAGATTTTGGTCACGCGCGATGGCAAGGCATGGAGGATGAAGCCGGCGCAGCGTTCTGACATAGAGGATGCGCAGGAGACGGAAGAAGAAACGCAAGAGCCTGATGACATATTATCTACTCTCACTTCGCCTGACGGCAAGCGCACAGCGGAAGTCAGGGCAAAATGGGTCGGGGTTAAACGCAGGCATACTGTTTATGTTGATGGCAAGCCTGATCCTGAATTTGACTGCGTTGGGGGCATTACATTCAGCCGGGATAGCAAGCATGTTTTTTACGTGGCGATTTCCGATGATGGCTTGCGCGTGGTCATAAACGGGAAGCCTGGGCCAAAGCTCGAGGATATAGGGCATGACAAGTTCGGAATGAATTTTTACGGCAGTAACAGCCATTTTGATAACAGCGGTCCTTCTGTGCCTAATCCCGACCGCACTTACATCAGTTATAAGATAGGCGGCGGGGAATATGATTCCATGATAATTCTGGACGGCCAACCCGCCACCAGGAGAACATGGCTCGCTGAAGAGGGGGTCACGATCAGCCCTGACGGCAAGAGGATCGCGTATCTTAAGAAGGGTTCTCCGCGCAAGGATCAGCCCAGAAGGGCTGTGATGCTGGGCGAAGAGGTTATACTGGAAACGGATTCTGTGGGGGAGATAAAATTCAGCCATGACAGCAGGCACATAGCGTATATCGCCACTGCCAAGGGCACGAAAGAGGATTTGCTCTATATAGATGATAAGCCAATGCTGAAAGTGAGCGCGTATGATGTGCCGTTCAGGTTCACCGATAAAGGCGAACTGATCTTCGAAGATACGATAGACGGGCAGAAGGGAGTGTGGTCTATCGAACCTCTTTCCGAGGAAGAGTCGGCTGAATTCTTTGAAAAGGAAAACGCTGGCCTTAACAAGGTTCCGCGGAAAGATAAAAGAAAAGGAAAGAGAAATAAAAAAGTCAAATTTTTCCTCAAATGGCCGACACACATTGTTGTTCCGGCCCTGTTCCTGACAATCGGCTTATTCTCATTTTTTATTGATTCATCCCTGAACCCTCAGCCCTCATCCCTTCTGCTTGGTTTGCCCATTCTCGGCTTTGTCAGCTTAAAAAGCGCATTCCACAGGATGTGGCATTTTAGGGAGATCAGCAAAGTGAATGTAAAGCCAAGGGAATATGAGTTCCCAAGTCGCCAAGAGGCATTCGAGGTTGTGGAAGAAGACCTGAAGATCGAGATAGATGAAAGAGCCAGCATAGAACCCTCCGAAAGCGAAAAAGAAGAATTCCTGGAAAAAATCCTCAGAAGTCATTCAGATGAAGTGCACAGGGTAGCAGTCAGCCCTGATGGCAAGAAACTCGCGTCAGCTTCCTATGACTACACTGTGCGTTACTGGGATTTGGAAACAGAGGAAGTCTGGATCATAGGCCGGAACCTTCATAACAGGATAAGCCAGATCAATTTCAGCCCTGATGGAAGCAAGATCATCATGGGGCATGATAATGGTTCAGTATGTATCTGGGATATTAAAAACAAGAAAAAGCTTACTTTTGGGGGGCACAAAGGTTTGGTGGGTTCAGCGAATTTCAGCCCTGATGGAACAAAAGCAGTTTCAACCGGAGATGATGGCATCCGTCTCTGGGATCTGGACCCGGAGAATCCCATGGTGCGCATATTTGGCGAGGATGTTTCGGGCATGCGGACCGCGAATTTCAGTCCTGACGGCAAGGAAGTAGTGTCAGCTTCGCAGGATCAGACAGTGCGCTTGTGGAATCTGGATGCCGGGAAAGCACAGATCATAAACGAGCAATACAAAAATTGGATCAGGAGCGCGGTATTTAGCAATGATGGAAACAAAGTACTCTCTATTACAGGCAGGGGAGAGCTTTATGTTTGGGACAGGGTCGCGCAGATTTTGCAGGAATTCAAGGATCTCATCCGTTATGGGTGGAGCTGGTTCGCTTCTTTTAGTCCTGATGCTAAAAGTGCGATTTTAAATTTAAGTAATAAAGATGTGCATGTGTGGAGCTTTGAAGCAGGGTTGGGTCTTAAGCTTAAGGGCCATGAAGGTGATGCGCGCACAGCAGTATTCTTTCCTGATGGAAAGCATGTTGTTTCAGGTTCGCAAGACGGGACAATACGCATTTGGAATATTGAAGGTTACGAGGAAAAATTAAAAGCTGATGAAAGAAGACTATCGAAGATCCCCAAAGTTGCTCCCCGCATAAAGACCAAAGCAAGATTTAAACTTTATGATGGCAGAGGGGTCAGACCTTCACTCTTCAGTTTTCTTGAAGGAAAACAGAATACTGAAGGTCTGACCCCTAAAACAGAGTTCTCACTTAGCTCCCGCGCGCAATCCCCTTCTGACGAGAAGGGGAGCGCGAGGGAAAACACTCTCACCCGTTCTTCTAACAGACAAAACGGGCCTGCTCCGTCATCTGTTGCACCTACCAACAAATCCAACAAGGATTTAGCAACAGGTGACGGGGCGAGAGATGTAAAGAGCGATGGGGGGAATATAAGCGGAGAGACTTTATCACCCTCACCCAGCCTCTCCCCTCAAGGGAGAGGGGTAATAGCGAAGAGGCAGAAAAGAAGTGGTTTTGAGACGTTTGCTGCGCTGGGACTTGCTGCGGTTCCGGCTGTTATTACGGTTACTGCGGCTTATTATCTGCTGCCTTCACTGATCGATGCTTATTATTCTTTTTTGGAGTTTTTGAAACATCCCGGGGTCTTATTCCCGATGATGCTGGGTTCGCTTAAATTAGCGGGAGTCAGCAGGTATTGGGAGAGGTCCTACAGCAAGGACGCGGGTTTTGAATGGGAATTCAGCAGTGTTGAACGCAAAAAGATCAGCACATGGTTTGGAGAGCTGCGCGACAGGATATCAGGACACCTTAATAACCGGATAAGGGTCATTGAAAAGCAATATGAAGTTAACACGATAAAGAACGGATTTTCCGTTGAGAAAGCATCTTTTAACGAGATGCATTTGTCCGGCGTAAAGATGGACAGCAGGATCAAGGAGCTGTTCCTTAAAAAAGCGATAAAGTTTAAACCTGATCTTATCCCTGTATTCCGAAAGCTCGTATCTTCATTGGGGTCCAGGCCTATCACGAGCCAGGCATTCAGTTCTGACGGGAAGAAAGTGGCAATAGCATTCAGCGATGGAATATATATCTGGGAAAAAGCAACAGGGAAGGTAGATGTTCTTACATCAGAGCATTATCCTGAATTTGTGACATTAGTTTCCTTCAGCCCTGATGGCACGAAATTGGCGTCAACAGGCGTGAACCTGGATAAAGATACGATAGAGCATGATGTGATAGTGTGGGACCTGGCATCAAAAGAACTTTCAGCTTTAAAGGGGCATAAGGAAGTCATCCGCTCAGTATTTTTCAGCCCGGACGGCAACAGCGTAATATCAGCTTGCGACAGCGGAGAAGTCCATATCCGCAACCTTGCAACCCAGGATGTTGAGATCATAAGAGGGATCGATAGACAGATACGGAACGCGTTCTTTAGCCCTGATGGTTCAAGGCTCGTTATTGTTCCGATAAGAGAGCATAATGCGCCTAAGGATATCTATGTGTTAGACAGGAACATGGGCAGGGTCCAGAAGATCAAGGATATTGATTTAGATCTGATAAGCAGTATAAGATTCACCCCTGACAGTAAGAAGCTGGTTTTTGCTTTTCTTTATAACAACATACGCATACTTGACCTGGAGAATTTCAAAGCGCGGATACTTTCCGGTAATCTGGCTGAATCCATTGGAGATAGAGCAGTCCCGGCAAGAAGCATTGCGCTTGCTCCCGGGAGCAGGCTGATGGTCGCCTTGAATAATAATGATAATACGATGCGGGTAATCGATCTTAAGTCAGAGAAAAGATTGGTGATAGATGGTATTAATGAATTCGCCCTTCACACTGTAGTAAGCCCGGATGGCAGTGAGTTATTAACAGTGTCTGATGAAACAATATACTTATGGGATCTTGCGAAACTCGCAGCGAGTGAAGATGCACAGTGGAGCGAAGAATTCAAGAGTTTGGGCAAGATACCTCGTAAGGATAAGTCTTCTTCAAATCGAAGGCCGGGAGTGAAAATTAAATTCCCAAAAAACAAAGTTTTCTCGATCCTTGCACTCATGATCGGCGCCGGCATCCTCTTCTCAACCTTTGATCCGACATTTGCGCTGCCTGTGCTCGGTCTGATCAGCTTCAAAGGGGGGAAGATGATCAAAAACCAGGATGGGACCACTTTTGGGCTCAGGCCGTACAGAAGCGCTAACGAGAAGAAAGATGGCAAACTTGAGTTTGTGCCGCAGAAGCCGTCGTTTTCAAGGGAGAAGAAGACAAGTCGTGTCAGAGAGGTGTTAAGGGCGATTGTTTCTCCTGATGGGAATAGGAAGGCGGAGGTGATCGAGGAGAATGGGAAGAGGAGGGTGGAGGTTTTCTTATTGACCCCCCACCTTAACCCTATGGGGCATACCATAGGGCTGCCTGCTGGACTGTCCTCCTCTCAAGGGGGGAGGAAAGAAGCTTCGGATGGCGATGGAATTCTGTCACAACAGGAATTTGATTATGTTTATGAGGGGAGTTTTAGTTTTACTCCTGATGGGGAGCATTATGCGTACAAGGTAATTGATAAAGGCCAAAGTTTTATTGTTATAGACGGCATACCGCAAACGGAAGATGACCGAATTACTTATCTTAAGCACAGCCCTGATGGCAAACACTTGGCTTATGTGGCGCAGAGAGGGGATCATTGGGTTGTTATTCTTGACGGCAATGAGATAGGTCCAAAGGTTCCCGCGAGATTCATCTCAGACACGGGGGAAGAGGCAACAGAGATATGGCACATGGAATTCAGCCCTGACAGCAATCATCTGGCTTACGGGATATCCAACCGGGTTAGCGTCATGGACCGCGATGATGGCATGCAATTCATGGTGCTCGACGGGGTTGTGGGTCCTGAGTTCGAGAAAGTGGATAAGTTCACATTCACAAGCAAGAATAAGCTTGTGGTCAAAGGAAACATCAAGGGTGAAAGAGAAAAAGATCAGGTCCTTGAACTGCTCTCACAAAGGGATATCCAAAAATTCGAGAAAAGCCTGCAACAGGTTCCTGTGATCGACAGATCACCAAGAAATTCCAAGGCAAGGGTCAGATTTCCCAAAAAAGGAACTACATTGCCGGCATTCTTCTTCGCAACAGCTGCTACGGGCTGGCTGGCAGATATTCCTGAGCTTATTTCAGGATTCTTCAGCGTGTCATACCTGGCTTCTCTTATCGCGCTTATTGTGGGGTCAACATTCGTGGCAGGTCTGCCTGTTGTTATTTTTGGTGCAGTAAAGAAACGGCGAACGATCAAGGATAAAGACGGGAACACGGTTGTAATAACTTCAAAAAAGAAGGGTTGGTTGAGAACGCTCAAAGGCGCATTATCCGCTCCATATCCGCAAAAAGACATTATCGAGGAGTATGAAGCTCCGGATGGCTCGCGAACAGCATATGTGGTCAAGGATGGGGATAAACAATTCGTTTCTATCGACGGTAAGGAGAGTCCCAGATATACTTCTATATCTCAAGTGGTCTTCAGCGAAAACAGCAAGCATTATTCTTATACATTCATAGAGGACGAGCAGGAATTTATCAATATTGACGGGGTAAAAGGCCCTGAGGCTGACAGGGTTTACAGCATCTATACAAGTCCGGGTGAAGAGCTCATTGTTTGCAGTGCGAACAGGAATGGAAATGACCTCTTTATAGTCAATGGCAAGGCTGACCCTGAATTCAGCTCAGTGACTGGTTTGCGTTTCAGCCCTGATGGCAAGCATTACGCATACATTGCCATTGAGAGGCATTCGGATGGAGATACAACTAAATATGTTGTGGATGGCAATCCGGGCCCGAGTTTCAGCCATGTATCGGATTTTTCTTTCAGTGACAATGGGGAGCATTTTATTTATCAAGCCAGGAAATCACAGAAATATCTTGTTGTGCATGATCACAACCCAGGGCCTGAATATGCAAGCGTTGATGATCCGGTCATTAGTCCTGACGGCCTGCGCATTGCATACAAAGCGAATAAGAATGACAATAGCTATGTTGTCATAGACGGAGAATTGACCCTTAAGAATATCAGGGTGGAAGATATTGTCTTCAGTCATGATGGCAAGCATATTGCTTATCGGGCGAGTTACGATAGCAGAGAGATCATTGCCATAGACCATCATCAAGTCGCTGAGGTCTCGGATTATGACGGAGGCTTGCGCTTTGAGCCTGATGGAAGCTTATTATTCGAAGGCGCGATAAGGGGCGAATACGGCACATGGGCGATGGAGCCTCTTGATGATGAGATTACAGCGCAGTTGATCGCGCAAACGAATGAAGATTTGAATAAAGTGCCGAAGATCGATAAATCCCCAAGAAAGCGCAAATCAAAAGTGAATTTCTCCTTGCGCGCTCCAAAGCGCAACTTCAGCCTGGCTTTGCCGTTATTATTATTGGGTTCCGGAATTTTCGGAGCGTTTTCCCTTATCCCTGATTTTATTTTCGAACTTTTCACTTCATCACTCGTTTTCCTTCAACCATTACTTCCATTGAGCCTTCTTGATCTTCTTAATTCATCATTCATCATTCATCATTCATCATCTCTGCTAGATTCAGCCCTCAGCCTTAATCCCTCATCCCTTCTGCTTGCATTGCCTTTGCTTGCGGTCAAAAAGGGTGGGCTAGAGATCACTACGCAAGACAAAAAGGGCAATAAAATAGTCATCACGCATGGCAAGATCCCCATGAAGATAAAGGATCCGGATCAGATGGCGCAAGTGGATTCACAAGTTATGAGGGAAGCGGTTACTTCCGGAGTATCTTCCGCTGATGGCCTCAGGAGCGCTCATGTTCTACAGACGTGGCAATCCGGTGCAAATGCTGAAAAATCCAGCGAAAGAGTCGTTATTGACGGAGTTAAAGGACCGGAGTATGATTCCATCGATCATCTGATGTTCAGTCCGGACAGCAAGCATTTCGCGTATAGAGCCAAGCAGGGAGATAAAGAGTTTGTTGTGCTGGACGGCAATCCCGGCCCCGTATTGAGCAAAGTCAAGAATATAGAGTTCAATCTTGTCGCGAATCAGCTTGTCTACATCGGCTATACGGAAAACAGCAAATGGGTGTGCGTGATAGATGAGAACATGGGTCCGGAATTCAAAATGATTTATAGCAACAATATGGAATTCAGCGCTGACGGGAAAGACCTGTATTATATTGCGGAAACAGGCGATGATATGGTGGTTGTCACAAATAATGTGCCCGGCCCGAAATACGATGATATCGAATTCAGCCTGTATCTGAGTCCTGACGGCAAGAGAGTGGCCTATTTTGCCGACAGGCAGGGCAACGGAGATCGCATTGACAGTTATGTGGTTGTTGATGACATAGAAGGCCCCAGATTCGACCGCGCGTACAGCTTTATATTCAGCCATGACGGCAAGCATTTCGCGTATAAGGCCAATATCGGTGATACGGAATATATAGTTTATGATCATGTGATCCTCATCGAGCGCAAAGAACCGCTTGACCACGAATATATAGGACCGGAAAAAAGGCCTATTAGATTTATGCCTGACGGCAGGCTGATGTTCGATGACGTGATTGGCGGCAAAGCAGGCACCTGGATCGCTGAAATCCTGCCGGAAGATGAGCCTGAGAGAATGATCGAAGAAGCTGCCAGGAAGCTCAATAAGGTTCCAACCAAAGCCAAAAATAAAACAAGGAAAAAGTCCAGAGTGAAATTCACTTTTGTCGCCCCTAAATCCAATTTCAGCCTGGTTCTGCCGTTCTTATTGTTGGGCTCCGGCATATTGAGCATGTTCTCCGGTATCCCGGATTTCTTTTCTTCTTTTCTTGATTCAGCGCTGAGCATTAATCCCGCAGCTTTTCTCTTTTTGGGTCTAACTTCGGTAACAGCTATGCGACTAGGACGTCCGGGGCTCACGGATGAACAAGGCAGAGCCATAGTTTACTCTCCTGATGGCACAGCATGGAGGAATCGAAGAGCCGACAAAGGAGATATTACAGGTAAAACAACGCATGCCAAGCGGTCCGGCATGGATCACACGCGCCATTCCAGCGGAAAGCGTGTAAAGATCGCTGAGACAGGCGTAAGCAAGAGGAAATACTATGTGATTAACGGCAAATCATGCAGAGCATTCGATGATGTGCGCGGTATTACTTTCAGCAAAGACGGCGAACATTACGCATATATAGCCAAGCATGAGGGCAGGAACATCATTGTTGTTGATGACAGTATCGCGTATAACAATTACACTTCTAAATACAAGTATATCCACGAAGTCGAATTCAGCCCTAATGGCGAGTATTACGCGTTCAAAGCAAGAAGGCGCGGTCTTGCAGATCACCTGGTGTATGTTGTCAACGGAGAAGAGGGACCACGGAGTTTTCTTCTGGAAGATATACATTTCAGTCCTGATGGCAAACACTACTTCTACAAGGCAGCTAAAGACAATAAATGGATATGGGTCATTGATGGGGAAACAATAACTGAATTTGAAGATATTGAGAACATACGATTCAGTCCGAAGGGGGAGCATATCGCGTATGTGGGCCAGAGCAAGGGCGAAAAATATATCTGCATAGACAACATTCCTGTTGTGGAAGCCGCTGACATGGGCAAAAAATTCTATTTTACGGCGAAAGGCGATCTTGTGTTTAATGGCACAGTAGGGGGGCAGAGCGGATACTGGATCATTGAGTCTATAGCTGACAAGGATAATACGCTAGTCAATGAGCTGCTTAATAAGGTTCCAAAGGCGGCTAAAAACAATTCTAAAAGAAGATCAAAAGTAAAATTCACTCTGCGCGCGTTAGAATTCAATTTCAGCCTGGTTTTACCGTTCGTGTTGTTCGGTTCCGGCATATTGAGCATGTTCTCCGGGATTTCTGATCTGTTTTCCATTGTTTCATCATTCATCATTCATCATTCATCATTTCTGCTTGATTCAGCCCTCAGCCTTAATCCCTCAGCCCTTCTTTTTATTCCAATGTTTGGCATCATGAAATCATCTATTTTAAAAGATGACAAAGGAGATGTATTTGTTGGAGGTAAAGGGGATAGTTTTTGGAGGATCAAAAAGCAAAATAGACCCAGTTTTAAGCGAATAGATGTCACGGGGACAGTAAAATCCCCTGATGAACGACGGACCGCGCGAATCGTGAGGGAAAACGGGAAACACTATGTGTATTGCGACGGGAAGAAAGGACCGGAATTCAGCCATATAAAGAACGCCAGGTTTACCGATGACAGCAAGCATCTTATGTATATAGCCAGAACAAAGGGCAAGAAAGGCAAGGAGGTTGTTGTTTTTGACAACAATATCGGGCCCAAGGTTGATGAGATCATATCTGATAGTTTTGTGCTTAGTCCTGACCTTAATCGCTTGGCGTATAAGGTCAGAGTCGGAGAAAAATACGGTATTGTTGTAGACGGCAAGCTTGGTCGAAAATTCGAGGCAGCTCCGCAAGACCTCGCTTTTAGCCCTGATAGCAAGCATGTCGCCTATATAACCGATAAGAAGGACAAGATGCGTGTTGTTTATGACGACGTTGCCGGTCCGGCATTCGATCTTGCGTATGGTTTGATATTCAGCGATGATGGCAGCCGTTTCGCGTATATGGGCGTACGGGGCGACAAATTCATGTATGTTGTTGACGGGCAGGTCGGTCCGGGATATTCTGATATAGCGGGTTTTACTTTTAGTCCTGACTCGCAGCATTTTGCTTATGGGGTTGAGACAAAGGGCAAGCTATTTCTTGTACTTGATGGGAGCAAATTCGCAGTTAGAAATTTCAATGAACAGCTTTATTTTGATCATGACAACAGGTTGATCCTGGATGGCGCGGTTGATGACAAAGACGGGATCTGGGTTATTGAACCTATGCCGGCTGAAGAAGGGCAAAAACTTCTTAAGAAAGCAGGCCGCGGGCTCAATAGAGTGCCAAAGCAGGATAAAAAAGCACAAAACACGAAAAAACGCGTAAAGTTCTCATTGGTTGAAGGATCAGGTTTGGATAAGATCAGATTAGGCAGTGTCGTACTTCCTCTTCTGCTTTTTGGTTCCGGCATATTAAGTATGTTCTCCGGCCCTCTGGACCCTTCGCTTCTTACTGCTTACTTCTCACCCCTTCTTGCTTTTCCTGTTATTGGCATGATCAAGAACGGGGTTTCCTCATTAAAAGAGCAGGAGCCGACACCGGAAGTGGTGCGCATGTTCCGCGAGGGCGAGACTCTTAATGACAGGTTCGGATATCTCTCAAGCGTTGCTGTTGATTCAAAGGGCAATGTTTACGTGGCTGATGAACAAAGGAATGCTGTGCATAAATTCTCAAAAACAGGGGAATTCATCAGGAGCATTAAGCCTGATCTAGGTTCGGATGAAATATACGCTTTTCACAACCCGCAGTATGTGGCTGTTGATAAGGATGATAATCTTTATATTACAGAGCGCAAGAATAACAGCGTCCTGGTCTTCAGACCTGACGGGGAATTCCTGCGTTCCATAGTTCCAGGGCATGGTTCAAAATTGAAACTCTATGATCCGCGGGGCATTGCTTTTGATTCGCAGAGAAATATCTATGTAGCGGATCCTGAACATAACAGAATAGCCGTGTTCTCGCATGAAGGCAGATATTTAAGGCAGATAAAGGGGTTTAAACAACCTGAAGGCATTGCGATCGACTCAAATGACAAATTATACGTGGCTGAGCGCGCTGCCAACCGCGTTTCAGTATTGGACGTTAGCGGGAATGGCCGCAGGCAGACAATAGAAGGATTAAGCGAGCCTGTCGGGGTGGATACAGACGCAGTGGGGAATATTTACGTGGCAGAGATAGGCAAAAATCAAATCCAAATTTTTGATCTCCGTCATAGATCGATCGCCACGATCAAAGAAGTGAAAGCTCCGATCAAAGGTGAGACAATCGCATTTCGCACACCATTTGATGTTGCGGTAGATGACAGCGGAGTGCTCTATGTCGCAGACAGAGGTTTTAGGCGCGTGCTGGGGTATGATGTGAAAGAGTGGCTTGCGAAAAAGAGCAGATTCCATGGTCACCTTAATCAAGTTCCGAAAAAAGCTCCTATATTGCCTTTCTTTAAAAAATTCATCAGGTTCTCTTTGTTCGCGGGCGGGATTATTGCGGCGGCTGCGTTTTTGCCGCAGATGGCAGAGTCCGTGTTTTCGGGATCATTGGCGCAGATCATCGGCAATATTGGTTATCAGTCGTTTGAGATTGCTTCGTCGTTCCTCCTCGCAATGACAGAGGGTGGGAAGTTGGGATCATTTATGGATCTGGGTCTGGCGACGCCTGCTTTTATGCTTTCCTTTCTGTCATTCCCGGGGAAGCGGAAATTAAGAAGCTCTTTTATGAAGAAAGAGGTAATGGATCCCCGCCTTCGCGAGGATGACAAACAAAAAAAGAGTGATGATGACAGCGCTAAGGGGACTACTCTTGTTTTTGAGGATGAGAGTATTCCGGGGCAGATGGGGATGGGAGCTAAGAGGATGGCTACGCAAGGGTATGCGAAAAAGCCGGGACGCTTGAGTGTTATGGCTTCCAGATTTAAAGTTAAGGCTGTTAACTTGCTTGGAAAGCTTCCATGGTCAAAGAAGCTCGGTGTTATTTTCCCGGGAAATAACCAGGGGGTTGTGGGGCATGATGGCGGCGGAGCAGTTGCTATCGCGAAAGATAAATCCATCATGTTCTTTGGTGATACGCTTTTGGGCTGGGTGGAGAATAATCAGAGACGAGTGGCTAAATTCATAAAGAATTCAGCCGCGATCATTACCTGGGGTAAGAATAAAGAGATCAAGAATATCCGCTATATCGAGGGTCCTGACGGGGTCAAGGAGATCATTCCTTTAACGGAAAAAGAATTGGCTGAGTGGAAGATAGTCTGGCCTTTGGCTCCTGCAAAGATAGGAGATAAGGTTTATGCGTCTTATTGCGTGCTGCGTTATGCTGATGAGCAGAAAGAAGAGCCCGGCGGGATGGTGAGCCTTGCATTCGCTGCCAATGGTTTAGCCAGGTTGGATGCTCCATATGAGGATTCAGTGCGCATACCAGGAAAAGACGGGGAAGTGAACATGTGGCAGGAAGGTGAGCCCATATTCGGGTCAGCAATATATCCTGATAAAGACGGATATGTGTATCTGATGGGGCCGATCGCAGTCAAGACATTGCACACGGAATATTTCCTGGCCAGAGTGGAAGTCGAGGATATTGAAAATATCAATGCTTATCAGTATTACAACAGCAAGACGAAGTTCTGGGTGGATAGCTGGCTGCAAGCCAGTCCCATATTTGAGAGCAGAGATGAGAGCCCGACTGAGATGTCCCTTGAATACAGTGACCGCTATGACAAGTACATACTTGTTTATAGTAAGAATATGGATAAGGTCGTCATGCGCACAGCGGATACGGTGACAGGTCCGTGGTCAGAGCCGAAAACCATATATATGCCCGAGACAGGGAAGGATATCATCACATACGCGGGAAGGTCGCATCCTGAGTTATCCGAAGACGGGAGATTCATGTATTTGACATATGCGGACAATCCGGTGGGCATGGAAGGGTTGAGGAATATGCCGGACGCGTATTGGATCTATATGGTTAAGATCGATCTTGATGATGTGTTTTTGGGGGATTCTTCTATCGTCCCTGCCGTCCATTCTGTCATCCCCGCGGAGGCGGGGATCCAGAACCGCTTTGCGGATAAAGATCTTAATAAAGAAAAAAGGAACTGGATTCCCGCCTCCGCGGGAATGACATCTTTGATGCAGGGAAGTGTTGACAGTAAGAATAATATTACGTTGTTATCGCGGTTAAAAAGATTTTTTAATAATTTGATCGGTAAAAAGGATGTAATTATGACGAAAAAAGAATTTGAATTTCCGCAATTTCCTATTGAGACTTATACTCTTGAAAATGGAATGAGAGTGGTTCTGGCTCCTGATGACAAGGGCCTGGCCACATCCGTGACAGTCGGATACAAGGTGGGGAGCCGTGATGAGGATCCCGGTTCAAGCGGATTCGCGCATCTTTTCGAGCACTTGATGTTCCAGGGTTCAGCTAATGTGGCCAGCGGGGAGCATTCAAAGATAATATCTGACAATGGCGGAAACAGTAATGCGTATACAACATTCGATCACACTCTTTATGAGCAGAGCTTTCCTCCCGCGCTGCTTGACCGGGTTCTCTGGATGGAAGCGGACAGGCTGCGAAGTCTTGATGTGAGCCAGAAGAACTTTGCGAATGAGCGCGAGGTTGTGAAAGAAGAATTAAGACAGAGGTATCTTAATGAGCCTTATGCAAAGTCACTCTGGATGAACCTCAATGAGATGATGTATGAGAAATGGGCGAATCAACATATGGTGATAGGCACTATCAAAGATCTGGATAATGCCGCACTCGATGATGTGCGCGCTTTCCACGATAAATTCTATAAGCCTAATAATGCGACCATTGTGATAAGCGGGAAATTCGATCCTAAAAAAATAAAAAAACAGATGCAGGATTATTTCGGAAGCATTGAAAAAGGTCCTCAGATCAACAGGCCGGACACTTCCGAAGGCTTTGCCGAGAAGGAACTTAGAAAAGAAGTGAAAGATCACATGGCTCCGCTGCCCGTGACCACGCTTGCATGGAAAGCGCCGGAAGTGTTCTCGAAGGACTATTATTCCATGATACTTCTTGGAATGATATTGGCTGAAGGAGAAGAAAGCAGATTGCACCAGTCTCTTGTGAAGTACGCTAAGGCGGCTGTGGAGACTGACTGGATACCAAGATTTATCCTGGGTTCTGATCCGGGGTATATCGGATTTTTGGCCACGTATCCTGAGGGCGGGTCCGGTAAAGCGGTTGAAGAACTTATCTGGAATGAGATCGATGATATCGTTAAATCAGGCATCAGCAGCAAGGAATTGACGCGAATCAGGGCAAAGCTCAAGACCGGGTTCATTAAAGACAGGGCAATGCTTGAGGAGAGAACCGGTCTTATCAATCGTTTTGCCTTATTTGCCGATGATCCGGAGCTTTTTAACACGGAGATCCATGATCTGCTCGCAGTCACCGGGGATGATATCAAGGCAGCGGCAGAAAAATATCTAACCAAACAAAGGAGCAGGGTCCTTACCGTAATACCGGGGAAAGAGGAAAGCAGACAGGAGCCGGTAGACAGCATACAGGATAAAAAGCCCAAGGAAGATGAAGGCAGAGCAGAGGGAGAACTTCCAAGCAAAAACAGGGGTAATGCGTTCGCGCAAAAAAAGCCGGCAGTAGGGGATTTCGCGGCTATTGACCTGCCCGAAGTATCTGAGTTCAAATTAAAGAACAATATCCCTGTTATGTGGGTAAAGGATGATCGCTTGCCAAAGTTCGAGGTAAGGATAATATTCAATAACAGCGATAAGGTTAAGACCAGTCCGGATCTGCGGACTATAAGCGATGCCGTGAGCAAGCTCTCAAAAGACGGCACAAAAAACAGAAAATCATCTGAGATCCTGGAAGAACTTGTGGTTTTAGGCGGGGAACTTGAGATCGGATCGGAAGTCGATCACACGGTCCTGGCAGGATACGCTTTCTCTGACAAGCTTGAAGAATTTTTCGCGATCGCCAAAGACATCCTCTTAAATGCCCAGTATCCCCAAGAAGAGATCGAGCTCTGGAAACAGAATGCAGTGCAGAAGCTCATGGAAGATCGTTCCAAAGCAAGCTATCTTGCGCGCGAATCTTCTTACAAAGAAATATTCAAGGGGCATCCTTACAGCCAGGTGTCGATCGACCCGGAAAAGGTGAAGGGCTTGACCAGGGAACAGTTGATGCGATTCCATGAAGAACTTTTTGATCTAAGCAATGCCGCGATCGTAGTGGTAGGAGGCGAAACAAAAGCGGAGATCGAGGATGCCCTTAATAACACAATAGGCATGATCGAATTAAAGAAAAACGGGAAGGCTGATGAGTTGGTACCAGAGATAAAAGATCCAAAGTTCTCCAAGCCATCTTCTCCTGTTGTATTGGTCGATCGTCCGGGATCGGTTCAGGCATATGTGCGCATAGGGAATGTCGCGATAAAAAGAGATGATCCTGATTATTTTAATATGGTTATTGCGAACCAGATACTGGGCGGGCATGGCGAGGCAAGACTTTTCACAAGGCTTCGCGATGAAAAAGGATTGTGTTACGGCGCATACAGCGGTTATCTGCCAAAGCCTCAAGGCGGATTATTCGTGGCCCAGTTTTCAGTGCAGAATGACCGGGCAGCTGAAGCATTGGGAGAATATTATTATGTGCTTGATAAGCTGGTCAAAGAAGGCATCACCGGGGATGAGCTCGAGGCTTCCAAAAAATATCTGATCGGGAACAAAGCAATGATCCTTGAGATGATGGATAAGATGGCGGATTCTGTGTCATCGAGGATCGTATTTGATCTAAGCGACAAGGAATGGAGGAATATCTCCAAAAACTTGCAAAAAGTAAGCCTGAAAGGAGTGAATGAGGCTATAAAGAAGTATTTTGTTGCCCAGAATCAGCATGTTGTTGTGGTTGGCGACAAGAAGGCTCTGGAGGGCAGTTTTAAAAAATTCAAGGATGGAGGCGGGCACTCTTCAGCCGGGTCTTTAAGAGCGCCGCCCGCGGACTCAGCTAAGCCGGCTAATAAGCCAAGGGATAAGTCCCTTGGCTTATTAGCCCGCATATATTCCGCTATTGGTCCGGGCGCAAACCCATTCTTGAGTTTTCTGATCCCGTTACTCATAGTTCTTCCGCTGATCACCCTATCAGTATTGTCATTTTCCAGCGCTGCATTGGCCGGGATCCCATTGGCAATGCTCGGTTCAACATCAAAAGGGGATTTCGGGGATGATCGCTATTGGGTTGAGATAGATATAAAGGAAAAAGATCCTATCAAGGCCAGGGTAATCAGGACTGAGCTTTTGGAGCTTGGTGTGGCGATCGAAGAAGTGGATCTAAAAACCGGCAAGATCGCAGGTACTGCTGATAAGAAGACGATAGAAGAGCTCAAGAAGCGCGGATTCAGCATAAGAAGCGTTACTTCAGTTGATTCTTTGTCACGGCCTACACTCATGGATTTTCCTCCGGAAGATGCTCCTTATCATAATGTAGAGGAGACGCTCAATGAGATCAAGAAGATGGGGCACAATCCAGCGTATTCAAAGTTTCTTTCCACTTTCAAGATAGGTGAATCTATCGAGGGAAAGGAGATCTGGACAGTGCGCTTTAATAATTCAGCAAAAGGGCTTGAGCAGAGCGAGAAACCGGGAGCCGTGTTCATGGCGCATCATCATGCCAGGGAGCATCTATCCCTTGAGATACCGCTCATGATCGCCAAGCATATGGCAGATAGCTATGTTGACACTGAAAAGGCCAGTGCGAGCCATGAAAGGACATTGCAGTCACAAGCTCGCCGTGTTTTTGAGATTGCTTCGCCCAAGGCTCGCAATGACAAGCAGGGTGAGAGAATAAGGCGTTTGATCGATGAAAGGGATATTTATTTTGTGTTTATCGTGAATCCTGATGGCAAGAATTATGACATCGAGTCAGGAAGGTATCGGATGTGGAGGAAAAACAGAAGACAGAACAAGGATGGTTCCATAGGGGTCGACTTAAACCGCAATTACGGCGGACCGGGCTGGGGCGGCGCAGGTTCTTCAGACAGGCCGGGAAGTGAGACTTATCGTGGAGAAGCGCCTTTCTCAGAGCCTGAAACAAAAGCAGTAAAGGATTTCGTGGAATCCCGCAAGAATGTGAATGTTCTTCTTTCTTATCACACATACAGCGAGCTGATCCTGTATCCTTGGGGGAATACGTATGACCCGATAAAGGATAAGACGGATCTTGATGCATATAAGGCAATGGCGAAAACCATGGCAGGATTCACGGGATATACTGATCAGCAGGCAAGCGAGCTCTATGTTGCAAGCGGAGACACAACAGACTGGTCCTATGACATGAGCAAGAAGCAAGTGGCAAAGGGTGAGCGCAAGTTGCCCATGTTTTCATTCACTTTTGAACTTGAGCCTGCTTCAAGATGGAGGGGCGGTGGATTCTATCCGGGCACGAAAGTGATACCTGAGAGTTTTAAGAAGAACCTTCCAGCAGCGCTTTACCTGATCGAGATGGCGGATGATCCTTATAGAGCGGATTCATGGATCAATAGAGCAATGCGTGTCTTGAGAAATACCGCAAACGCTGTCCGGTCATTCTCGTTAAGGTTTGTGAATTTCGCGAAACAAGAGAGGCGCGCATCAAAGCCTCGGGTATACCATGCGGATGTAGGCGGCAATGCCGTTGCAGCGCTTGCGGCCTTATTTTCCGGAACATCCGATAAGACGGTTGTCGTGGACAGGGCAGAAAATGCGCCAGCTGAGGTACTCGATGATAATGCCAGGACGTTGGAAAATTACAACGCGATCATTGAGAACTCGCCGACAAAGTCAGAGAGTCTCACTGAATCGCAATTAGGATCACTTTTCAATGCCGCGTATTTCCATAAAGTGGCCGGGCTCGCGGACCCGTCAACGATAGTTAAATATGACCCGACAGGCGCCATTGGTTTTTGTTTTGGAAGGGCGATGGCTGTGCATCTGATGGCAAGGCGCATGGAGCTGGATGAAAAAAGCATACGTAAATTATTCATCGTGGGTGATCTAAAAGCGGAGGATGTCGCCTGGAGGTTCCATTTGACCACAGTAGTCAGAGGTCCGGATGATAAATGGTACGCGATCGATCCTATAGTGGGCAGGCCCATGGAAGTGAACCAATGGATCCGTTATATCCGGGCAGTGTTCGACCCTCAGAAGAAGGCGAATCTCTATATCACGCCTGCGTCCACGATCATCCCGGATGTAAGAACAGTCCCGTTGGTGGAAAATGAGACAGGGGAAAAGCTCATTGAGATCTCTTTCGACCCTAATGTCAAGCCTGGTTTTGACAAAGCATCAGGATATTTCGGGATAGCTCCTGATGCGGACGATTCCGTGTTCGAGACCAGATCACAAGAGGCTGCAAACCTTTATTTTATGGATGTCGAAGAAGCAGAAGGTGAGCGCTTTGATTTTCTCAGTATCACCATAAACGGGGATAGTTTTGATTATAACGGATACTTCAAGGATCTTATCGATGACCTGATCGCGCCCAGGAGAGCGATGTCTATCCAGTCGCAATCAGATGGGCAAGGCTTGGCGCTGTCGCTGCCGCAAGAATCGCGTGATCTTGGCAGCATCAGGTTTGATCTGCTGAGGTAAATATTCGAAATGACCCTTTTGTCATCCCGGGCTCGATCCGGGATCTCAGCTTTTGTCTGTTTCTTTGGTAGCTGCAGGCTTTAGCCTGCGTCTTTTCTTTTGTTTTTCTAAGAGCGGACGCACGCTGAAGCATGCGGCTACCAGAGGAATGGAATTGTCAGATAAGCTGAAATGAAAACTCTATTGGACAGAACTTCGCGAATATACTACGACAATTGGGAATCTCAGAGCGAGGCGGTGCGCGCAAGGACTATCAGGAAGAAGCTGGATGATTATGTGCGGTTTGCCGGGAAAACAGCGCCTTTTTACAAGAAGACATTGTCGGGATACGAGAAGGGCGCCGAGTATCCTCTTTCAAGAGTTCCGGCTTTGACACCGGATGATCTGCGAAAGTCATTGCCTCCGAAAAGTGATAAGCTTTTTTCTCAAAAAACAGGAAACTATTCAGTATTCCAGAGCGGGGGTACTACCGGTAGTCCTAAGACCACGCTTTTCACACATGAAGAGCTTGAAGCTTTGAACCTTCCCAATGCCCGTGGATTTTTTGCCTCGGGTCTGAACAAAAGTGACAGAGTATGCAATGTTTTCGCAACGGGCTCTCTTTATATGACTTTCATCCATATCAATAGGATGCTTCAGCAGTATGGGTGTATGAATTTCCCGTTCTCAAACTATGCTCCGGTTGACTTTATCCGCGGTATCATCAAGCTCTTTAATATCAACTGTATCGCCGGTATCACAAGCGTGGTTTTGACCTGCATGCGAAAGATGAAGGAAATGGGTTTAGAGGGGATAAAAATAGAAAAGATCTACTATGGAGGGGAACATCTTTATCCGCAAGACAGGCAGTATTTACGCGAGAATTTCAAGACAAGGATCATATCTGCTCCGGGCTATGGCAGTGTGGATAGCTGGTATATCGGGTATCAATGCCTTTCATGCGCACCGGGTGTTTTTCACGCGCATGACGACCAATGTTACATAGAGATCGTGGATGAAGATTCCGGTGAGAATTGCGCGCATGGCAAACCCGGCATGTTGTATGCGACTGCTTTTGAGCGGGTGTTGACGCCTATCGTGCGCTATAAAGTGGGCGATAAGGCGCTGTGGCTTGGGAAGAAATGCGGATGCGGGCGCACAACACCGCTTTTTAAACTTTTAGGCAGAGGAGATGATGTTTTAAGGATCGGGTATGATTCGATCGATCATGATTACGTCCTGGAATCCGCAAGGAGGGCGCTGGGTTCGCCTTGCTGTGTGCAGATGGAGAAAAAGCATGAGAAAGGACGCGACCTGCTTATAGTCCGTGTCGAGTCATCAGCAGCGCCTTCTCAATATCCCAAGCTGAAAGGTGCGCTCAAAAGCGAGATCATCGGAGGGAGACAGACGCTTAAGAAACTTATCGCTGATAAAAGCGTATGGCCTGTGCGCTTTGAGATGTGCAAGAGTATTAAGAGAAATCCCAGGACAGGCAAATTTATCAAGGTGATCGATGCTATATAACTACTCAAGTTGTCATGATGTGAATTAAAATGGAACACGAGATCATGAATAACACAGCGTCTTTGGTGATACCTCCTGAGCGCAGCTTTATCCCGCCATTGACTGATTTTGTGCTGCGCTATGCCAGGCATTTCAAGATGGGTTCTGATGACAGCAATCTCTTGAAAGACGCGTTCCTGGCGGCCATGGATCTTGTGATGGGGAGCAACTCCGGGGTGCATTCCAGGAAGAAGATCCTGATAGAGATATTCGAGAGCAAAGGAAAACTCGTCATAAAAATACTGAACCATGGCATACCGATCCTTGCCAACACCGGCGCTTATGCGGATGCCATGCATTCGCTTAATATCTCAAGGTTCCGCGAGACCACGAAGCGTCTCGATGAGATCACTGTCGAGAATTTCGGCAGGGACGGCCAGACTGTGACCCTTAAAACCAGATTGGGCAAAGAGGCTGTGAGAGAAGCTGTCATGGGAAGTTCCAGCCTTATTCCTGCAGCAAAATACTCGGAACGCGATGTCACCATAAGACGTCTCGAATCATGGGAAACGCCAGCGCTAAGCAGGCTTTTCTATTCTGTGTATGGGTATAACTACATAAACGAGATGGTGTATTATCCGGAGAAGCTTGCAGAGATGATGAGTAATAACCGGCTGATCTCGACTGCCGCTGTTCTGCCTGATGGCCGGCTGGTGGGCCATGTGGGACTCGTGAGGCATAATGATAAACCGCCGGTATTCGAAGCAGCTCTTGGGCTTGTGGATCCGACGTTTAAGTCCAAGGGGCTTTTCAAGGATATTTTCGGCAAGGTCATGGAGACCGTGCGCTCGACTCCCATGCAGTATTGTTTTTTCGACTTTGTCACCAATCATGAACGCAGCCAGAAAATGATATCAGCATATGGCACATGTGATATGGCGATATTCGTGGGATGCCAGTCCGGCGCTACCCAGGCCACGCTGGAACATCTTGGCATTGGAAGCGATCTCAAGGATATGGACCGTTATACGATCCTGTTCTCGATAATCCCACAGGTCAAGCATCCTTTTGGCAAGGAGGTCTATCTGCCTCCCAGCATGGCAGAACCCCTTGAGTTCCTTCTTGAGCCGCTTGGTTTGACATGGATACCTACGCCTAGATTCCACTTTTTACCTGATGAAGGGCAGTATAAAACCAGTTGTCAGCCAATGCAGAATTCAGTGATATTCGATATGAACAAGCCGGGCAGGAAAGCCGTAGAGGATATGTTGATCGAATGGAATCAATTTCTGCGAGATGGCTATCAATATGGGGCGGTCGAAGTGCCGGTGAGCGCTCCCGGGCTGGCGGATCTCTATAACATGTTATCAGAGAACGGGTTTTTTATTGCCGGGTTCATTCCGTATCACATGAGCGACACCCTGGGGTTCCGGTTCCAGGCCACGGGTTACACGAAGGTGGCATTGGGCAAGATAAAGACCGCAACCAATGCATCGAAGCGACTGCTTAAACTCATCAAGGCCAAGAGGACTTATGCGAAAAACTCCAAATAAGGCCAAATTCATGTCTGCGGAGAAGATATCGCGGATCAAGAATCCTCTTGACTGGACACGGGCTAAAATCCGCCTTATGATCGATGCGTGCCGCGAAATGGCAATATTCCACGCCAGGCATTCTCCTGAGATGGGCGCCATCTATAAAAGGTATGGATTTGATCCGAAGTCCATCCGCCATGAGAGCGATCTGAAAAGAATACCTGTTATAGGCGTTACAGCCATGAAGTATTTCCTTCTGACGTCTTTGCCCGCGAAAAGCGCTGTTCTTAAGCTGACATCATCGGGAACGAGCGGTCAGAAGACCAGGATATGGTTTGATGGCCCGAGCCTGGACAGAGTGCAGGCGATGCTTGAGAATCTTTGGAAGCAGGAAGGGCTTGTATCGAGCGAGAAAGCCAATTATGTGATGTTCGTGTATGACCCGAAAGAGGCTAAAGATCTGGGCATCGCTTTTTCAGATAAAAATCAGCAAAGGTTCGCTCCGGTGGCAGAGTCGTTCTATGCCATAAGGAAAGACACCCAGGGGGCCTGGCAGTACAGAAAGGATGATACAATCGCCAAATTGCGGGAATTCGCGTTAGCAGGCAAGCCTGTGAGATTGTTCGGGATCCCAAGTTTTATTTATGAGATCATCCAGGAACTTGATTCCCGAAAGTGCCGCATAAAACTTCCTTCCGGCTCTCTTATGATGACAGGGGGCGGCTGGAAAGCAGCTGAGGATAAGAAAGTATCAAGGGAATATTTCAGGATGAAGATCGAGCAATTGCTGGGGCTTGTTCCCGGGAGGATCAGAGACGGTTATGGATTGGCCGAGCACAGCGCGCCTTATGTGGAATGCTCCGATCATAAATTCCATGTACCGGTATATAACAGGGTGGTGGTAAGGGATCCGTCGACCATGCAAGCGCTGCCTCCGGGGCGCACAGGTCTTCTTGAGCTTATAACACCGTTCAATGCCATGATGCCGACACTTGCGATCCTTTCCACGGATATGGGGTATATCGAGGAAAATAAATGCAAGTGCGGCCACAGCTCGCCGACGTTTGTGCTTGTGGGCAGAGGCGGAGTCTCGAAACATAAAGGTTGCGCGATACATGCCAGTGAAGTGGTGAAGAGAGGATGAGCCGGAGAGAGAAAGTGAAAAAAGTGATAAAGGTGACAAAAGTGAAAAAGGGAAATGAGGACAAGCTTTATCACCCTCAACCCCGCCCCCTCTCCGGGCGCAGCGCCCTGCGAGGACCGGCGTCTTTATGGGCATGGAAGCCTGTCTCCCCTCAAGGGAGAGGGGGAGAAGGGGAAGCGGCATACCCTTCGATTCCGCTCAGGACCTCCGGCAAGCTGCCGCGCTACATTTTTAGAGGTTAAAGTAATGGGAACAAGATATATCTTTGGTGAATGGAAACAGGCAAAGACTCCTTTGAAAGCTATGGATGCTGCGCGAATATGCGAGCAGGCGCAAATTGCGAGGAAAGAATTTTCCAATTACCCCATTGATAAGATCTTGCGTGTTTTAGGCAGAATGCGCGACAGATGGCTTGATCCAAATTATAAAGCACGCAAGGCTGTGGAGAAGATCCTGCCTAAGGAAACCGGATTCTCTCCTGAAATGATCGAATTAGGGCTCAATGAACTTTGCTCAATATTGGATCCCAAGGAACTGCAGAAAAAAATCAATACAGAGTTGGGCAATATCCCGATATCGCCGAATTATCAAAATCGCAGCGGCACGGGTTTTAGTTGGCATCCTCTTGGCACCATGCTCCATGTGTTATCCGGAAATGTTTTTCTTGTGGCCGCGGGATCCCTGATAGAAGGACTGATAACAGGAAATATAAATATCTTAAAGATGTCATCTTCGGAAAATAAATTCCTTCCTAAATTCATTGAATCGCTGATCGAATGCGACCATGATGGAGTGATATCAAGATCTTTTGCGTTTATCGAGTATTCGTCGACGCAGGCTGATGTGATCAAAGAATTCAAAAAACGCGTGGATGGCATAGTCGTATGGGGAGGGGAACAGGCGGTCAGGGCGTATAGAGACGGCCTTCCGGCCAGAACCAAACTGATCGTGTTCGGCCCGAAACTCAGCCTGGCTGTTATCACCAAGAAAGGACTTGCTCCTGATCCGTGCGCACCAAGCTCCACAGCCAAGAAACTCGCGTATGATATCTCCATCTGGGATCAGAACGCGTGTACCGCTCCCCAGATGTGTTTTGTGGAAGGAGCGGCGAACGCAACGCTGTTGGCAGAGGAGCTTTCAAAGGAGTTGGAGGCTGCGTCGAAAACATTGCCGCCGGGTCCCATTGATTTTCATACTGCCGCTGATATCAGGAAGATGAGAACAACTTTTGAAGTAGCGCAGGCTAAAGGTAAAGGATCCGTGTGCGGTTCCACGAAAAACCTTGACTGGACTATCATAGTCGACAAGAACAGCGTGATAGAACCGTCCCCTTTGCATCGTACGATAAGGATCATTGCTTTCACTGATCTTAAGGAAATCATCAAAAGACTTGAAGAGTGGAGGGGGTATATACAGACAATAGGCCTTGCAGCTTGCCAAGAGCAAAGATGGAGGATGTCAGCTGAGTTTTCACGCGCCGGAGCATTAAAGATCACGGATATCGGCCTGATGGCTGCGGGCAAGATAGATGATCCTCATGATGGGAGCTATGATCTGCCGCAATTCATGCGCCTTGCGCCTGTGAGATTCTCAACATCCGAAGATGCGGCAGACCCCGTTGATCTGCTGCCCGCAGAGCAGATGCAGGATTTGATCGATGCGAGGTTAAGGACGCTCATAGACAAGGCAAGATGTTCAAAGTATTACGGCAGGATCCTCAAGGGGCTTGATATCGATTCAACGGATGACCTTGAAAAGATCCCAATACTTACGCGTGAAAAGATGGAGAAAAACATGCCTCCGCAGGGAATCGGACTTTGTACAGGGCCTTATCAGGGAGGCTATGTTTCCAGGAGCGGAGGCTCGACAGGCGTTCCTAAATTCTCGATCTATGACGGGCATGATTGGGAAGCTATGATAGGAAGCGCTGTCAAGGCGCTGGAAGCTGCCGGACTCGCTCAAGGCGACAGGATCGCAAACTGCATGATGGCAGGTAATCTCTATGGAAGCTTTGTGTCGTTCGATCATATAAACTGCCGCGCCGGAGTCATGACATTCGCTTTTGCGAGTAATGTGGAACCCGGGATCTTTCTTGATATGTGGAGGAAATTCCGCATAAACGTGATCCAGGGCATTCCCGGCACCATAGTGCCGCTTCTTAGAAAAGCAAAAAAATTAGAACCTTCTTTTACCATTGCCAAGGTGATATATGCGGGTTCACCGCTGAGCCGGGGTGATCATGATTGGATCAAGACATCATTGAAAGCTCAAAGGATATCATCGATCATCGGGGCTAATGACGGCGGGCAGATCGCGTATCAATGCAAAGAGATGTCAGGCGCGCTGCATCATGTTGTGGATGATTTTAATTATATCGAGATCATTGATGATAAAGGCAGCAGGGTAAAAGACGCCATGGCCGGACGCATAGCGATCACAAGTCTCTTAAAACACGCATTCCCTCTCATCCGCTATGACATCGGCGATAAAGGACGTATCATCCCGGGAACATGTAAGTGCGGCAGATCAGGGAGAAGATTGGAATATCTGGGCAGGGCCGATGACATTATAGTCGTGGGCCTTATGAATCTGAGGTACGCGGATGTTAGGAGCTCTTTGGCAGGGCTTCCGGTATCCGAGACTCAAGTTGTGGCCAGGAATAATGATGATGGCGAATACCTGGTAATAGGCGTTGAGAGCGATGATGATTCCCCGGGGCTTAAAGACAAGATATATTCAGCGGTCATCAATTCTACAGGGATGTTTAAAGACAGGCTTAAAAAAGGCGATATTGTGAAAATAGACGTCAAAGTCTGCAAGCCCGGAGGTTTGCCCAGGAACCCCGTAAGCGGCAAGATAAAGAATCTCGTGGATGAGAGGACATAACCCGAAATGAGCAAAATTTTCTGTCATTGCGAGGAACGAGGTGACGCGGCAATCTCAAGCGCGCTGTGATTTTGAGATTGCTTCGCCCTTTGCGTACAAAGGACTGCCTGCTGGACTGTCGCTGCTGCTCCTCGCAATGACAGAAGGGGCTCAATGGCGCAGAGCCTTTTCTTCATGAATGATATGGAATCGGCTCGATAAGTTCAGTATGACAGAGAGAATGACAAACAGGAAAATTTATTAACTATTAGGACATGACATGATATTGAGCAGGAACCGTGATTTTTTCTTCATGTGGCTTGGGCAGGTGATGAGCCAGGCAGCGCTGAGGATGTTCCAGATAGCCATTATGTGGTGGATAATCGCTGTAAACGCTGGCGGCTCAGGGACTCAAGCCGGGCTTTTCATGGTGAGCGGCGCGCTGCCGCCTATCTTGTTCGCCAATGCCATAGGACGGTGGGTGGAGAGATTTCAGAGTAAATATATCCTCATCATGTGCGCAATTGCGGCTTGCGTAGTCGCGGCAGGGGTATCTGCCTTGTTCCATGCTTCACAGATCTCTATTGCCGGCAGTTTTATAGCTGGGTTTTTAATGGCCCTCTTGCAGGCGTTCATGGACCCGACTCTTAATAAGGCTGTCATGGAAGTGGTTGAGAGCCATGATGTGGAGGATGCAGTGGCGTTCCAGTCTTCGACGCAGTCGCTCGCGAATTTCGGAGGGGCTGTGGCCGGGGCGATGCTCATCGATCTGCTTGGGATAGCCAATGTTGTTATGGCGGGCGCCGCGAGTTTTTTCTTAGCGGCGGCTTCATATTATTGCGTGAGATTCCGTTATGCGCTGGAGCCTAAGGGCAAGAAGTCTCAAGAAGCCGCGTTATCAGGCTGGAAGGTGCTCTCCGAGATGCCGCTTATAAGAAAAGTGCTGATCGGGTTCGGCCTTGTGAATTTTTTCGCGACTCCGACTCTCGTGGTTTTACCTCTCTATACGAAACACGCATTACACGCAAGCGCGACTGTTATGGGGATCCTTGAGGCAAGTCTTTGGATAGGGCTTCTCGCGGGCACGTTCTCTTCCCGGTGGGTCAATTTCACCCGCAACACCTTAAGATTAGGCGCGCTGTGCATAGCCACAATGGGCGTCTGCTTTATCGTGCCGGGATTGATGGTAGACCGTATCGTTTATGCAGCGATGCTTTTCGGCGTTGGGTTCGCGCTGGGCGTCAATAACGTCAAATTCATCGCCCTATTCCAAAAGACCGTGGCACAAGACAGGAAGGGGCGGTTTTTTGCCATCATGCAGGCTGTAATAAGTTTCACATTCCCTATAGCGTATTTTCTTTTTGGAGCGCTCGCGGATATCATGACGCCTCCGAAAGTATGTATGATCCAGGGTGCGGGAGTGGTATGCGTGGCATTCTTCTTTTTTATTCTCTCCAGATCTCACGAGTGCGGGAGTGATGAATCACCCGCTCCAATGCCGCTGAATTTATCATGAATAACATCAAGCAACGTGTTGCGGGCCCGAAGGACGCTTTCTCGCTCATACGCTTGTTTCAGATCGGGTCTGGGTCAAAGGGCTACCGCGATCCGCTTTTCAGCCATTATAAGCCGCTGCAGGATCTGCTGGGAAGGGATAACTCGATCTGCTGTGTGTCGGATAAAGATGGAGAGATCGTTGCATGTTGTCTGTTCCTTTTGGATGAGGCTAACCGGCTTTGCAAGATCCATTGGATGAACAGGGACCCTTCTTTGAAGGATTCCAGGGAGATATTGCGAGATACCTTGCGTTTCGCTCTGGACTACTTGAAGGACAGCTCTCGGAAAGCTGACATCATATATAGTACCACAAGGAATATCTCATTTAAACAGCAGGAAATAACACTGGAACTTGGTTTCAAGGTGCTTGGCATATTCCCAACGGAGATCAGCGCGGAGCCTTCCAGGATAAACGGGCTTACAGCGTATTTCTTCGGCGGTATTCTTAATAATAAAAGGCGCGCGAAATTCTCTCTGCATCCCGTTGTAAAGCCTTTCTTTGATATCGTGAGACAGCAATGCCGCCTTCCTGATATTGCGGTCAATAAAAAAGTGCCAGCATTCTCGCTTAACGTAAAACCGCTTCCGGTGTTAGAGATCATTTACGCGCCTAACTATGTGAGGCAGATGTTCCATCGCTTGAGGGAATCCGGGGCGCTTGCTTCGAAGCTTTATCCGTTCCAGAGGCCCAATGCGCTCATCACTGATCCTTTCCAGAAGATAAGGATCTTCTTGAAGATCATACCGGAGATAAGATTCGCGGAGATCATCGGCGAACATCTGACTGTTCCGGTGAATCCCGTAGAGTTTTATAGCCGCATATCCCAGATGCTCTATGACCGCAATATCAGCTATATAGAACTCATCAATGACGCGGCCGATGTTGTGGGCATCGATTGTATATTAAAGGCCGGATTCATCCCTTGTGGTTACTTTCCGGCGCTGGAAAAATATGGCTCTTACCGAAGGGACTATGTGATATTCTCCAAGGCATTCGAGAACTATTCGCCGCCGTCCGCTTACAAGATCAATGAAGCTTATCTGAAATATTCGAAAGAGTATCGAAAGCTGTTGAAGAGGTAAGACGGTGCTGTGTGTCATCCCGAACTTGATTCAGGATCTCTGCTCCCCTTCGTAAGCCAATTCTCAGACAGATCAAGAAATCCTGGATTATCTTTTTTTACCAAATCAAATTTCCACTTACGATGCCAATTTTTTAGTTGTTTTTCTCGCGATATAGCTTCATTGGCGTCAGTGCAGTGTTCAAAATAAAGCAATTTGTTCAAACGGTATTTATTGCTGAATCCTTGCACAGCATCGTTTTTGTGCTCCCACATTCTTCTTTCCAGATTATTTGTTACGCC
>JBHPMF010000002.1:0-147781 GCA_042563375.1 Elusimicrobiota bacterium
AGGGTGCGCTTAAATTTATAGCAGAAAATATTAAACATGCCGTTTATTTTGATGCCAACCAGCGGTATGACAAGTGGGAATATCCTCTGAGGGCATTGGAAGAGGTTCTCAATAATGCTTTGGCGCACCGGGATTATTTTTCTAACGCGGACATCCAGTTGCTCATCTATGACGATAGGATAGAAGTCTGGAATCCCGGAGAACTCATAAAGCCGCTTACTCCAGAGGATCTAAAACGGAAACACCGGTCAATTCCGCGGAATAAGTTTCTGGCAAACCGGCTTTTCCTGATTAAATACATCGAGCATTGGGGTATGGGTACGAATAGGATTGTTACAGAGATGAGAGAGAACGGCCTGCCAGACCCGAAGTTTCAGAATTTATCCGGAGGATTTGACGTGACGCTTCATGGACCCGATTAATTTTGATAATTGCCCTGTCTTCATATTCTCCCTAAAACCGCATTTGTCTTTAAGCAATATATTAACTTTTTGCAACTCCTCAGACCCCCTTATCATGCTAAATTTGTTTCAGCATCTCCCTGTGATTTCAAAAGAGCAAAGCAGAGAGATCCTGAAACAAGTTCAGGATGACAATCTTCGCAGAACAGCCCCGTGGTATTCCCCATAGGGCAACATGAGCCGTTACATATCTTCACCCCTTTGACCACCCCTTTTTACTGTTAAAGCGGTAGCCCGCTTTCCTCAGTTTTCTCCATCTTTTGAGCATGTGGGCGTGGTAATCGGGGCGCTTGGTGCCTCCGGGGTGGAAGGAGACCGGGTTTTTCAGGGGAAAAGGCAGGGAATAGGTGAACACAGGCTCAAAACGGGCTGCTCTGCATCCCGCGATGCGGGACGCCGACATGAGTATATTCTAGCTAAGAGTGATGAGAGTTGCAAAAGGCAGGAAACAAAAGAAATGATGCATTATGAATGAAGAAATAAACATGGATAAACTCTATGCTACGGGGCGGAAGCGGGCTGTGAAATGCCTGAGCCTTTTGGGCTCATATGTGATCTCAAGCCCTTTTATCTTGTCTTTTTTAGCTGCTAATCTTCCAAAAACTTCGATCAGCCAATCCATATGGCTCTGCGTATACACCCTGCGCGGCAAGCATATCCGCAGAAGCTCAAGCTTGTTTTTCCCGTTAAAAGCAACTGTTCCAAGCTCACAGGTCCTCACCCCTGCTTCAAGATACAAAGCGCATGCCAATGCCTGCCCTGGATACCGGTCTTTGGAAATATGGCTTAAAAATCGCCCTGCATCAACATATACTGCATGCCCTCCTGGAGGACGCACGATAGGCACACCAAGCCTAAGCAAGCCTTCCCCTAGATATTCAACTGAGCGGATCCTGTATCTTAAGTATTCCTCATCCAAGACTTCCACCAAACCCTGCGCGATCGCTTCAAGGTCGCGGCCTGCCAAGCCCCCGTATGTTGAAAAACCCTCTGTTAAAATAAGCATGTTCCTGCATTCAAGAGCAAGAGCATCGCTGTTTAACCCCAGAAATCCCCCGATATTAACGAGCCCGTCTTTTTTAGCGCTCATTGTGCACCCATCTGACATGGCAAGCATTTCTTTGGCTATGTCATATGCTGACTTGTCTGAATACCCAGCCTCATACATTTTTATGAAATAAGCATTCTCGGCAAAGCGCGCGATATCCATGAACAACGGGATCTTGCATGTGTCACATAATTTTTTTGCAGCGCGCAAATTCTCCATTGAAACCGGATGCCCCCCGATGGCATTATTGGTTACAGTCATTAATACAAAAGGGATCTTTTCAGAACCTTTTTCCTTTAAAACTTTTTCCAAAGCATTAAGGTCGATATTTCCCTTAAAGCGATAGTCACTATATGTATTTGAAGACTCCAGACATGGCAGGTCAAGAGCCTCTGATCCGGCTGCCTCGATGTTGGCCCTTGTGGTATCAAAGTGAGTATTTCCCGGGATAACCTTACCGGCTCCGATCACTGTAAAAAGTATTTTTTCCGCAGCTCTTCCCTGATGAGCCGGGATTATATGCCTAAGCTTGGTTAAGTCCTGTATTACTCTTTCAAAAACAAAGAAGCTCTTTGATCCGGCATAGGACTCATCCCCTCGCATCATCGCAGCCCATTGCTCAGCGCTCATGGCATTAGTACCGGAATCCGTGAGCAGGTCAAGCGTGATCTTGTCAGCGTTTATTGAAAAAAGATTATAACCCGCATCCAAGAGCACTTTTTCACGTTCCTTTCGGGTTGGAAAATATAATGGCTCAATACTTTTGATCTTAAAAGGCTCGATTATTGTCTTATAGTCCCATTCGCTCATAAAAACCTCTCTTGCTCGTGGACGTATATCGCGTAGCAACCCATGCTGCGGTATCCCCTACTGTGAAATAAATTGTATCCTTTAAGAAGAATTAAGTCCATGACTGTAATCGAAATAATCTTAACCATAGGCCTGATAGCGGTTGTTATAGCCTATATCATTCATTCCTTAAGAATGGATCCCAAAAAAACCATCAGCGATCCCCTGCAAAAAGCATCTCTGGACCTGACCGAACGCATGATCAAGACCTCATCCGAGATGAAAGAGGCGATTGATTCGCGGTTTTACAAGGAATTCACCTCTTTGGGTGAAAAACTCGAGAACAGCTTAAGAACAGGCAGGCAGGAGCAGGATTCGAAATTCACGCAAGTGACCGGTGAAATGGAGAAAAAGCTTGAAAGCATAAAAAATACCATGGATCAGAAATTGCTCTCGATCGGAGATCAGGTCCAGGAAAAGCTTGATAAAAACATAAAAGAGGGTTTTATGCATTTTGAGAAAGTGCAGGAACACCTTAAAAAAGCAGAAGATGAACTCCAGACTTTGAACACAATCGGCTCTTCGGTAAACGAACTGAACAGCATCCTGCGGCTTCCACACTTGCGCGGCAATTTCGGAGAAGCCTGTCTGGAAAATCTTTTAAGCGATCTATTGCCGGCTGACGCTTTTGAGCTTCAAAAAAATCTCGGAAACGGCGAAAGAGTTGATGCTGTGGTTAATTTTCCAAAGGGAGTACTCCCCATTGACAGCAAGTTCCCACGAGAACAGGTACTGGCCCTCTTTGATACAAGCGAACCCGCCAAACTTGAAAGCGCCAGGACTGAGCTTTCACGCGTGATCAAGGATCAGGCGAAGAGCATACACGATAAATACATAAAGCCGGAAAGCGGCACATTGGATATGGCGCTTATGTTTCTGGCAAGTGAGACTCTTTACTTTGAGGTAATACGCGAAGTGGAGCTGCGAGAAAGGCTCACAAAACTAAAAGTTTTTCCTGTTTCCCCTAATACTCTTGCTATCACGCTCAAAAGCATATCAATAGCGCGTGAATACTACGACATGTCGCAAAACGTTGAAAAGACCATCAAAGAGATCAAGAAAGCCAGGATGCACTTTGGTAATTTTGAGAATAAATTTGAGGCTGTCGGAGACGGCCTTAAAAAATCGCAGGATGCTTTCAGCAAAGCCTCGACTCATCTGAGCCACTACTCTTCAGCGGTAACCCGCCTTACCGGCGAAAAGCAGCAAGAATTGGAACCTGACGAGAAAGAGTAAAACAAGGACCCAGACCTGCTTCTATTCTGTCATCCCCGCGAAGGCATGCTTCCATAATCATATAGCCGCTTGTGCCCTTTAGGGTACGGGGGCCCATTTCCATTATTAAAATAAAGGTCTGTTTAAAAGAGAACATCTATACGGAAATAGCAGTGTTGGATTCCCGTTTTCACGGGAATGACAGAAAGGAGAGTACTTCTAACGTCTTACGTTCCACGCTTCATGTTCACATGCTTCTTTATGAAATCGGAAATCGCTTTAGGATACTCCGGGCCGGTGGTTAAAAATCCGTCATTATGATCGCCTTTCATTTCGAAGAACTCTTTAGGCTCATTAGCAATTTCAAAGAGTTTTTTCCCCATGCGAAAAGGCACAAGACCATCGCCGGGGCTGTGCATCACAAGAACCGGCATATTGACCCTGCTGATCTTATCAACTGATTCATACCTGAATTTCATCATGAGGGAAACAGGCAGAAAGGGAAGCACTTCTTTGCCCATATCTACAGCAGAAGTGAATCCGCTTTCGACTATCAAGGCGCCGGCTTTGATATGCGACGCCATATCAATTGCTATTGCAGTGCCTAGTGATTCTCCGTAAATTATCATCCTTGATGGATCTATCTTCTTGTCCTGCGTTAAAAATTCGTACGCAGCCTTGATATCAAGATAAGTGCCCTTTTCCGAGGGCTTCCCCGAGCTCTGACCGTAACCTCTATAGTCATAAATAAAGATAGTCAGGCCCAACTTGTTGAATATGGCAATTTTTTCGAGCCTGTGGCTTATGTTTCCTCCATTGCCATGGGACATAAGAACAACCGGCGCATTATCATTATAAGGAATAAACCATCCATGGATTTTTTCCCCGTCATCTGCGGTCATATTTACATTTTCATAATCCAGCCCAAAAGCATTCGGGGCAGCAGGCATGTCAGAAGACGGGAAATACATACTCATCCTTTCAAACTCCCTTAAACCATAGCGCAAAGCGAATATAAATGCCACAAACAAAACAGCCAGCGCTGCTATCCTCGCAGCCTGTGAACTCAAGATCGCCTCCATTGAAAATCAGCTCTCAAACCTGTAATTCCTTGGAACCACAACGATCCCGTCAGGACTGACCTTAAACCTTTTCTTGTCAGCTTTTGGATCATGGCCGATCTGCGTATCCGGAGGAATTGCCACTTCTTTGTCTATGATCGCCCTCCTGATCCTTGAATGACGGCCTATTGAAACATCATTAAAGATGATCGAATCCTCGATATCGCAATAACTGTGTATCCTTGCGTGCGGAGAAAGGATTGAACGCCTAACCGTGCTTCCGCTGATTATAACGCCTCCGCTTACTATCGAATCGATCGCACAGCCTCTCCTATTGTCATCGTCAAAGACAAACTTTGCCGGAGGATGAGGCTGATAATGGCTGAAGATCGGCCACTCGTAATTGTAGAGATTGAACATGGGATTCACCTGAACCAGGTCCATGCTGGATTTATAATACGCGTCGATCGACCCGATGTCCCTCCAATATCCTATTTCAGCTTCTGTAGTACCCGGTATCCTGTTTGTGGAGAAATCATACATGCACACTTTGTATTTATTTTTTAAAGCAAGAGGAATTATGTCACGCCCAAAATCATGCGTACTTTCCTTATTCATTGAATCTTCCTCGATCAATCGCTTAAGCGTCCTAAAATTAAAAATGTAGATCCCCATGCTCGCAAGGGAACAATCCTCATTACCGTGCATTGGAGGAGGCCTCTTGGGCTTTTCCAGGAACTTCACCACATTCTTCTTATCATCTGCATCAACCACCCCAAAAGCCGAAGACTCGCTCCTCGGCTGCGGTATGGCAGCCATTGTCACATCAGCGCTCTTTTGTACATGGAACTCAAGCATCTGGCTTATATCCATGCGGTATACATGATCCGCTCCGAGTATGCACATATATTTGGTTCTTTCATTTGCAGTAAGACTCAGGCTCTGAAGCACTGCATCAGCGCTGCCTGTGTACCAGCGCGGACCCATCCTCATCTGCGCCGGAACAATATCAACGTATTGCCCCAACTGCGGAGCCAGAGTCCAGCCCCTGGTAATGTGTTGTATAAGACTATCAGACTTGAACTGCGTAAGGACTTTTATTTTTATTATGCCGCTGTTTACGAGATTGCTTAACACAAAATCGATCAGCCGGTATCTTCCCCCGAATGGGATCGCGGGCTTCGCCCTGTCTTTGGTTAAAGGCTGGATCCTTGAACCCTCCCCACCGGCCAATACCATGGCCATGATATGTGAAACTATGGAGAATGACGCTTTTCTGGGCATGGTATTGCAATTATAAATCTTTTGCTGTTACACTATATAGGAAGAAGGGCTGATCTCGCCCCTCTTTAGCAGCCTCAGGCTTTCTCAGTGAAGAGCGAAGTCGGATCCAAGCCTGTGCCTGAAGATCGCGCCCGTAAAGATGCGGCTACTAAATAAGCAAACAAGCATAGCGGAGACCCTGAATCAAGTTCAGGATGACAATAGCAAGAAGGGCAATATGAAGAACATGATGATGAAGAAGATGATGTTAGTGACGCTGCTGGGCGTGTTGTTGGGGCAGGCAATACCGGTATTCGCTTTGAATATCTGCGATGAGATAAAGCGCCCTAAATTCCAACAGAACAATGACCGATATATCGCTGTTACCCCTTATTACAAGATAACCGCCAGAACAGACGGGAAAAACGGCTCAGTGGGCATAATAGAACGCGCGTATAAGGATGGAGAATTCAATGCATCTGACCGTTTGCGATGCCAGATGATGTTCAATGAATGCGAGATAACGAACTTGAGCCTGCTCTATAAAGACCCAAGCAGACCATGGCTTTTTAAAGATACGCGAAAATCTTACAAGAAGCTCGTAAAAGAATGCCTTTCCGTGTTCTTCGTCAAAGACCAGGAAGAGCAGAAATTGCGCAAAAATATACTCAGCACTGAAGAACGATTCACGGATAAAAGATGTTCCATGCCAAGACCCGATGTAAAGGGTATGGTAAAGATCAGGACTTTCCAGGTCAAGACGCTTAATGATTTTAAAAAAGGCGAACCGACCCTGCTTCACACGATCGGCCTTGGCCCATGTGTTGGCGTCGCTCTTGCATCCCCGGAGAACGGAGTTGGGGGATTAGCGCACATCGACCCGGGCCAATCCGTCACGCCATTCATGAAAGAATTCATTAAGGAGATGCGAGAAGCCGGGTCTAAAGAAATCCTGGCTTTTATAATTGGAGGGCAGCAGGCATATTCGGAAAGAGCGCTTCATTATATATATGAAAGCCTAAAGGAAGCTGAGATCGATGTGATCCATGAAGACACGCTCGGCATTGATTCCGCAAGAAATATAGCGCTTGATATCGAAGCCGGCATAGTCTGCGATACTGTAAAAAAGGATAAGAAAAAAAAGAAGTAGGCTGAACTTTATTTCCTGCGCTCTAAAGAAAAATACCCTGCAAAACGCGGTTTCCCGCAAACCCTGTAATTAAATCTTCCCAGGTAAAGGTTTCCATCTTCCACACAGCGAACATAGTCGATTATCTTGTTTGTCAAAAATGTGTTTCCCCTTGAGCTGTAATCGATAACAGCTGTCTTGGCGGAGCCTAATTCTTCACAGACCCCCTCTTCAATGGAAAAATACCCCCACTTGATCCCAAAAACAACATTGTACCCGAACAGCTTGCTGTTTTGCATATAGAGTTTTTTTGTGTGATTGAATATCCTCACGCTTGGCATTATGGTGAGCATGTCCACAAAATATTCGCCTGTAAACGCGGCAATCTCAGGGACTGCCGCATTTTTGAATATTATTTCCAGTTTCTGATTATTTCTTGGAAGCTTTGACGGTAAGTTTGCCATGAGAACCTGTAACCTTTTGCTTTAGATGATGGCCTCCGCCTCGTATCATCTCAATGGCATGCAGAACAACAGCCTCAAGCACAGGAAAAGACTCTGTCAGGCTTTTTGGATTTCCAGGCAGATTAATTATAAGGGTTTTTCCCCTTACGCCTGTTGCCTGCCTGGAAAGCAGGGCATAAGGCGTATATCTTATTCCGGTTCTTCTTAATTCTTCGCAAACCCCCGGAATCTCCTTGTCAACGATATTAACAGTAGCATCAGGCGTCACGTCCTTGGGCCCAATGCCTGTTCCGCCTGAGGTAACGACCAAATCCAGATGAAGATTATCGCTCCATTCTTTTAAAACATCCTCGATGTCGCGCACAGAATCCTGCACTATAGTGCGCGCTTCCAAAACCCAGCCGCATCTATTGATCCACCTTGAAAGGCATGGTCCGCACTCATCCTTTCTGTCGCCGATAAATGCCCGGTCGCTTATTATTAAAACGCCTGCTTTAAGTTTTTTTGCCATTATTTTTCACATACCTTCCTGACTTGCCGCCGGTTTTTTCCAACAAGCAAATATCGCTAATAATCATATCTTTATTAATCGCCTTGCACATGTCATAAATCGTCAAACACGCAATTGACACAGAAGTCAAAGCTTCCATCTCAGCGCCTGTTTTAAAATTGCACTTTACCTCGGAATACACTTCAACATATCCGGTCTTGCACTTAAAAGAAACATCAATATGCTCCAAAGGCAGCTGATGGCAAAGCGGGATGATCTCATCCGTGCGCTTAGCAGCCATGATACCCGCCATCCTGGCTGCGGCAAACACATCACCTTTCGGGATTTTGCGCGATTCAAGAAGTTTCATGACTTGGGCTTTAAGATAGATCCTCCCGTATGCAAGAGCCCTGCGCTTAGTACAAGATTTTTTTTCAATATCCACCATTCTCAGGTTTCCCTTTTTATCAAGATGCGAGAATCCAGATTTATTTATTTTAGTCATGTTCACTTAGTGCCTTTGTGGCTCAGCGGCTTTGCGCCTTTTTTATATAAGCTTTATATCTCTCAATGCCTGGAATTTCCTTCTCCAGGCTGCCACACGGCCTAAATCCAATGTGCCGTACACTACAGTCTCATCATTGTAAGCCACAGTCCGCTCATCAATTGGACCAACAATGGCTGTGCCTCCGGTATATGCATGGCGCTCATCCTTACCAACCCGGTTTATTCCACAGCAATATGCCTGGTTCTCTATGGCTCTTGCTTCAAGAAGTTTGTCCCAGTGTTTTTGCCTGCCTTCGGGCCAATTCGCAGGCACAATGAAAACCTCTGTTTTGTGTTCTTTCACTGCTTTCCTGAAAAGCTCGGGAAATCTCAAGTCATAGCATATCATCACAGACACGGCAACGCCCTCTATTAAGACCGACGGGATATCTGATCCTGAGGAGATCCTTTCATGCTCGCCAGCGTAAGTAAAAAGATGGATCTTATAATACTTAAATATTTCCCTGCCATCTCTATCGAATATTATGGCAGTATTCTTTGGCTTCTCCTTATCCTGCGTTTCAATGTAGCTCCCGACAACAAAAGCCTTGTGTTTGCGAGCCAGACCTGCCAGAAAATTACTCGTTTCTCCATTGGCTTTCTCGCAGATCTTCTCTGAATCAGCGATAAATCCCGTGGCGAACATCTCGGGCACAGCAATGATATCAGCCGCGGGGTTTTTCGAGAAACAGCTCTCAAGCAGGGATTCTGTCTTATTGAAATTGGCTTTTTTATTATCAGGCAGGGTATCGAGTTGGATTAAAGCGATATTCAGCGACTTGTTCATAAGAACGGGAAATACCTAATGGGCTGCTATTCTTTGTCGTCAGGGAGTTTTTTCGTTTCAGACTTTATGTCCTGCACTTCATCTGATACGTCTTTTAAGCCGCCTTTGAACGCATTTAAAGACTTGCCCAGGCTCCTGGCCAGATCAGGAAGTCTTTTCGCTCCAAAAAGAAGCAATACAACGGCCAGTATTAAAATTATCTCCCCAAAACCTAAATTTGGTAGCATAAATTCTCCTTACATAAAGTATACATAATCAAAACTTAAGGGCTAAATAATAAGAAAAATTTAGGGCTAAATTATAAGGGCTGAGGGCTAAATAAAAGAACAAAGCCAAGAGAAGCGCAGAATAAAGATATCCTCTTTTTTGGCATTTATAATTTAGCCCCTAGCCCTTCGTTATTACGGATATATCCCCTTTAACATCAATGCTTTGCCTATGCGCGATACTGCCTGCATGTAAGTGGCAAGGCGCAAAGGTACTTTCTCTTTTTTGGCCCTGACCCAGGCATCGTCAATACTTCTTGTCATGATTTTCTTTAACTGGCCGAACACCATATTCTCATCCCAGAAGAACGCCTGCAGATCCTGTACCCATTCAAAGTACGAAGCCACGACTCCCCCTGAGTTGGCGAGGATATCAGGCACCACGATGATCCCTCTGTCATGAAGTACGGAGTCAGCCTCAGGAGTAGTTGGTCCGTTAGCTGCTTCCATGACGATCTTCGCCTTGATTTTTGACGCATTCGCAAGACTTATCTGATTCTCCAGGGCCGCTGGTATCAACACATCGCAATCAAGCTCCAGAAGCTCCTTATTACTAACTTTGTTCGCTCCTGGAAATGTTGTGACATTATTATGCTCCTGATAATGCGCGAATAATTCCGGGATCTTAAGACCTTTGGGACTATATACGCCGCCATGTACATCCGAAACTCCAACAACCCTGACACCAAGCTCGCTAAGGCTCAATGCAGCATGTGCGCCCACATTTCCAAAACCCTGAATTATAACTGAAAGCTTTTTTATATCAAGCTTCATAAGCTTGGCTGTTTTTTCAAGGGCATACACCACTCCTCGCCCGGTAGCGCTCATCCTTCCCTCCGAGCCTCCTATCTCAATAGGCTTGCCTGTGACAACTCCAAGGGAAGTGTATCCCACATTCACTGAATATGTATCCATTATCCATGCCATTGTCTGCTGGTTCGTGTTAACATCCGGAGCGGGGATATCCCTGTCAGGACCGATCACGATACCGATCTCCGAAGCATATCTGCGCGTCATCCTTTCAAGCTCGCCCTTTGAGAGCTTAAATGGGTCGCATTTGACCGCTCCCTTAGCGCCCCCATAGGGAATATTGACCACAGCGCACTTCATGGTCATCCAAAAAGCAAGAGCTTTCACTGTATCAAGCGTCACATCAGGATGATACCGTATACCGCCCTTTGTAGGCCCTCTAACCATATTGTGCTGCACGCGATAACCATCAAATACCTCCACGCTTCCGTCATCCATGCGCACAGGCACAGACACGATAAGAACACGCTTTGGCTTGCTTAAATACTTATGAACTCCCGGGTCAAGATCGATCTTCTTTGCCACAACATCCAATTGCGACAAAGCGCTTTCCCACAGATTTTTCTTTATGTCCTTATTCACTGCAGTAGTCATATATATCTCCTCTGGAAAAAATTTCGTATAAGCATTATAACTTTATGCGAATTATATTGCCCGGCTGAAGGCGCAAGATCAATAACAAGGTTTGTAAAGCTAAGATAATACCTTATGTTTTGCTCGATTTATATGAAATTTAAAGTATGTCCCCATTAAACAGGTTTAATTCCTCCTTTTGCTTTTTAGATTTAAACCCTAAAATAGCAGTATTATAATATTAGATGAAAAACCCATGAAAGAGATTCGCCTGCCGAATAAGCGCAGCAAATGAACCCTAAAATCAAAAATACCTGCAAACTTATCGAATTCAGCGTGGTAAAATAAGCAGACATGAAGCCCTTTATCGTAAAACTAAGCCCAAAAGGTAAACACCAGGAAATACTGAACGGGCCGCCAAAAACAAAAGGTTTTTACTCAGGATTGGTTACGCTGAAACCAGGCGCCCAGGTACATCCTCACAGCACCAAGCATTTTGAAGAAGTCCTGGTTGTCTTTCAGGGCAAAGGAAAGGCGTTCTGCCAAGGACACCGCTGTCTAAATATCGCAAAGGGAAACATCGTTTATATCCCCCCTCATACAAAGCACCATATTCTGAATACCGGAAAAGCCATTCTTAGGTATCTATACCTGGTTAAAGCTTAGATTTCTTGCCGAGGACAGGAGACTTCAGGAGATTTTTTTAAGGAGTATCTCGCATATGTGCGGAATCGCCGCTTCCACTTCCGCTGAAAGAGTAGATGTCATCTCACTTGTGGTTTTGCCCACCTGGCATGCCAAAACAATTATCTCTATTTTATGATTATCTCTGAGATCCTTAAGAATATCCTGCGTGGGAATCTGGTGCAGGGAATAATCATCCGCTATCATATGAGAAATACCCGTAATATCAGCCTCAAAAATCTCTCCCGGTGTTTTGCCTGAAGCAAAAGCGCCGATCAAGATGATCCGTTCCGGCTTTTTCGGGGAAAGAGTTATATTAAAAAGCAGGGGCCTGGCTTGCGCCCTGGCGTTCACCACGAATACATTTTTAGGGACAGCATGCCCTTTTTCCAAATGTTTTATGACAGCCGGTCCGAAACCCTCATCGCCAAGCATCACATTCCCACAGCCCAAAATCAACACCGGCTTCTGGCAATACTCGGGTATTTCTTTTTCCATTTGCAATTCCTAATTATGCCTTTTTTAACCAGATAAATATTAGATGAGATTGATCGCGCCAGAAAACATATCATTATGCAAGGAAATGTTCCATGCATGAATGGGGATTAGCTCAAGCGATCATTAATACCGCGCTCAGCGCGGCAAGAAAGAACAAACTAGCGCGCATAGACAAGATCATTGTTTTACTCGGCGAGCTTGAGCAAATACCGAAGAATGATCTTATATTTATACTAAAGCAGCTCCTCGTGTCCCGCAAAGAAACAACCGGCAAAACCAGGATAAGCATCAAAGAGGAACAAGCTGCCTTTAAATGCAAGCGATGCGCTCGCAAATGGACTCTTAAATATTTCAAAAAAATATTCCGTAAGGAAATATTTGAATCCCTGCACCATGCCCCGGAAATCCTGCGCGTTTACGGCAAATGCCCGAGATGCAGTAGCCATGACTTCAATATCACAAAAGGCAAGGGCATTTGGCTTATGTCCATTGAAGGCGTGAAACAGTAGGTGTTGCATCCTGATCTTTATTTTGTTTAATTATTGAGCTAGCCAATTTGATCTTCACGACACAGGAGGGATATATTATGCCGGTTGAAAGACTAGAAAAGCAGGAAATTTTTGAAGTTTTGCGGCCTGAACAGGTCAATAAACTCAGCAAGGCTTCACAAGTAAAAAACTTCAAAGCAGGCGAATTCGTGTACAATAGCGGCGCAAAAGCTGACTTCTTCTACATCGTACTCAAGGGAGAAGTAAGCCTCAAATTGCCGAAACAAGAGGGAACCATCGATGATCTCGCAGTTGGAAGTGTATTCGGCGGCTGCGTCTCACTTGACATGACCCATTACAACCTTGACGCCAAATGCAAGACAGACACGGAAGTGCTCCAGATCGAAACTGCGGCTCTTAAAAAACTCATGGATGATGACCCGCGCAACGGATATCTCATCCAGTCCAGAGTATCAGAGATCTACTTCAAGCGCTACATCAAGACAACCAAGAAACTTTAAAACGACAATGCCCGGCGCCGGGATCGGCGCCGGGCATTGGGCAGTATCTATTTCCCAGCCTCTGACTGAAACTTGCATTCCATTCTCGGTAGTCGCATGCTTCAGCGAAGCAGTCCTGTAGTATGCCCTACAGGGTAGCGTGCGCAAAAATGGGAGTAGGCGCCTTACCAGTATGGCGCCTACTCCCATTTTTCAGAGCAAACGCACCCATAAAGGATGCGACCACCAAAGAAAATCAGGATCCGGATTTAATACGGATCAGACCACTTCAACATCTATCTGCGGAGGATTGTGCAGAGTATTATGTATCGGACAAGTCTCTATCACTCTTTTCACTGCATCTCTTCTGTCCTGAGGGAAGTTTTTTGGAAGTTCCACGTCAGCTGTGATAGCTTTTATTCGTTTGGGGTCTTTATCCAGCTCAAAAGTCAAAGAAACATTTATCCCTTCTGAATCATACTTATGCGCCACGCAATAGCGGTTGATCACCATAGCAATGCAGGCTCCAAGCGAGCCCACTAAAAGCTCAGCAGGCGACGGAGCCCTGTCTTCCCCCCCATCCTGCGAACTCATATCCGAAGAAAACCCATGCTTTCTTATAGATACATTTACCTTTGTTCCATTCTCCTGCTCTACACTTATCAAGTCCATAAAACCTCCTCATCTGTCATTCCCGCGAAAGCATGCTTCTAAAATCATTGAGGCGCTTGTGCCCTTTAGGGTGCGGGAATCCAGTTCCATTCAGACACCTTCTTTCTACTTCAGCAAACGCCGCAGGGCAGAGGCGCCGTAGCGGCCATTCTCGTTGTCGAGAAACTCCAGAATGTCTCCCAAATCGCTATAGACATAGGCATAGACCTCACGATCCTCAGCTTGATTGCGCTGGATCAACTCTCCTGCCATACCAGGCATCCGCAAGCTAACGTGATGCAGAAGCGTAACAAAGAGCGCCATAGCGCCAAGCCCCAATGCTAATCCAAGCCACCTGACCACCGCGCCCATCATCCCTTAAATGGCGCGAACAGTATTCCGCCGAACGCGATCCACGCCATAATAAGCGTCAGGATCAAGTTGAAGCTCTGCCCAGCGATATAGAGGATAATGGGCTTGCCTCCAACCACTTGATCCGCAAGTTGTTTAAAATTCGACTCAAGTCCTATTGAAACGAAGGCCAGGCAGAAGAACCAGCCGCGTAAAACCTTACTGAGCTTAAGCACCCCGGAAAGCTCCTCATGGCCCATTATTGGCATGAGCACAAAGCTTGAAATGATGGATGCCGCAGCAAAGCCCAGGATGAACTTCGGGAACCGATACCAGATCTCCATAAGGCTCGGACGCGGCGCCTTAGGATCACGGTCCACGCTGGTCACCCAGTAGAGAGCCACCAGGAACGCCACAACACCGATGAGCACATTCTGGACCATTTTCACAACAGCAGCGACTTTCTCAGCCACAGGCCCAAGGAACGCGCCCGCTGCCACAACAGCGCCGGTGGAGTCGATCGTTCCGCCCAGCCAGCCGCCGGCCACAGCCGGAGCAAGACCGATAAATTTGCAAAAAGCCGGCATCACGATCATCATGATGACCGTGAAGATCATTGTCATGCCCACAGCTAATGTCAGTTCCTCTTTTTTGGCCCTACAGGCAGCTGCGACGGCAATAGCAGCAGACACTCCGCAGACCGACGTGGCAGTCGCGATGATGATCGTCAGTCTCTTGGAAGCCATCCCGAGCCATTGATTGCCGAAGTACCACATAAAGAGGATCACGGTAGGAGTCACAACCCAGGCTACCAGCAGGCCCGGAAGCCCGAGCTTGAGGATCTCAGAGAATAGGATCTCAGCTCCCAAAAGCACCAGACCCGTCTTAATGAACATCTCGCATTTTGCGCCCTTGAGCAGCCACTTGGGCGTGCCAATGGTATTGGCGATCAAAAGCCCAAAGAACAAAGCCCAGATCGCATAACCGAATCCCCAGGCTTTGATAGAAATTTGCCCTGCAACAGCATAGGAGACGACCGCCAGAGCGAATATGGCAAGATACCCGCCAAAAAACCTCTTCCAGTCCTGCCTCATAACAAACATGCCCGCAGTCATAAGGACTCCCAGACCAAGGCCAAGCCCTGCGAGAGAGAACATTAAGTCACCGGGAAAAGCATCCACAGGGCACGCAGCCCATCTCTTGACCTTGGGGACCGCAGTGATCAAGCCAACAATGATCCCGGAGAACAGGATCCCGGCAAACCATATGGCCCAGTAATCCTCAGACTTCCACAGCTTTTCGAATTCCTTACGCATCATTGTCCATATTATATCCCCGTGCCCGGCCTCTTTATTCATCATTTCAATTAATTCTGAATCCCCGGCAAACAGACCCACCGCTTACCACCTTGCCCAAATGGAGCATGAAGACCTGCGGCTGCCGGAAAGCAGCTGCCATATTGGCAGACATCCTTCTTATTTGAGAAAATCATAAGAAGCTATGGAAAGAGACAAAAAAAGCGCTCTGAGATATTTTGCCGGGATGCTCGCAAAGAATGCAGAGCATGCGCGTAAATATCGCAAGCTCTACAAGACATTGAGAGCCGGACAACAGCCCAAAGTCGTGATCGCTTTCTGCGCTGACTCGCGCTTGCAAAGCTGTATGTTCGGAAACAGCTTGAGTCTTATCAATAATCTTTTTGTCGGCAGAGATATTGGCAATACATATTCAGACAGCGAGGGAGCCGTGGATTATGCGATAAGACATCTGGGCGTTCCAGTGCTATTCATAATGGGACACACAGGGTGCGGCGCGGCTCTCGCAGCACATGGTGATTATTCCAAAGAAACCAGAGCGATCAGATCGCGATTGTGCAAGATGAAGATTGGAAGCAATGCAGCGCGAGGACCGCAGAAGAACGTGGATGCGCAGGTGAATCTGGCTATCAAAAAATATTCCGCAATAGTAACAAGCAACAAGCTCGTGGTAATCGGCGGCATCTTCGACTTAACAGGCTCTTACGGCGCAGTGCACGGAAAAATCTATATAACCAATCTTAACGGAATCTCTGATTTAAACACGATCAGGAAACAACTCTCTGCTTTTAAGGTCTTCCAAAAGAATCTGCTGCCTTCAACGATCAAAAGGCTTTGATCGCGCGGGCTATCGCCCTATCCATCCCCAGCCGCTGCAGTTAAACTTGCCCTTATCTTGCCTCTGCGCCAATAAGCCCGGAATACATTATAAAGAATGATCACTGTGCCCCCGATACCGCTTGCATAAAGCAGAGTTTTACTGGCCAGATTAAAATAAACATCCCATTCCGGCGGCAGATCAACCCAACCCAATTGCCTTAAATACATAGGGATCGCGATACCCCGGCTGAACACGCAAAGAATAATGATCACGCCTGTAACGATCCTGATCATGACTTCCTTAACGACTTTAGTGCCATACGCTCCAAGATAAATCCCTATTAACGATCCCAGATACAAAAGCATTACAAGGCGGATATCCACCAATCCCTCATAAACATAGTTAAGCGCGCCAAACGCGCCCATAAAAGTAGCGAGATAAAGTTCGGTGCCCGCGGCAACAGCTGTTGGAACACCGAAAACATATATCATGGCAGGCACCCCGATGAATCCTCCAACACCTATCGTGCCCGCAAGATATCCCGTGGCAAGACCCACGATCAGAAGGATCCACAATGACACGCGCACATCAGCCACGGGGAATGTTATCATCGGGAACAACCGCAGTCTTGAGAGCCAATTCACGATGACCGACGAGGGAACCGCATCTTCATCCTCTCTGCTTTTGAGCGCATCCCTAAGGATCGATATCGCGACGATCGACAGAAAAAACACAAAAACACCACTGATATATAGATTGGCCGCAGCACTTTTCTCTGTTCCCTTGGCGAATAACGCGCTGTTGATCACAACTGCGAGCCTGATGCCGATAGCCGCGGTGATAAGCAGGAATATCCCGAGTTTTTTATCGACATTTCCCATCTCCCCGTGCTTCTTCGATCCCATCAAAGCCTTGCCGAACTTATGCGTAATATTGCTGCCAACCGCTATCACGCCGGGAATACCAAGATTCATCATGCCCGGAGTCATAAAAAACGCCCCGCCGCTGCCAATGAATCCGCTTAATGTTCCACCAATGAACCCAAGCATGACTATCTGCAAGGCGTTGGCCCAGTCAATGGTAATGAACATGTCTCCAAAGATTCCCATAATGAATTATTCCATCCTTAGCATCTTTAAAATCAATCTTGCTGATGAACCGTAGCAATAAGAGACCAGGGGGACGAACAGCAGCACAGCGATCACTGCCATGATCCTTGTGGCTATCCCATCAGCCTGAAGAAAACCCAAAACCTGCGCCTGATGACTGAATACCCCAAGATACAGAACAGCTGAGATCGACAAATACACAGCTAGAGTTATCCACTGCCGCGAACTGAAAAGGAATTGAGAAGCAAGCTCCTGCGCCATGACAACAGGGCGCTTCAGCTGATCAAAAAGAAAACTCGCAAGCTCGCGAGCGAGCCTTAACCTGGCAGCATGCGATTTTGACAAAAACACATCACCTACCACGATCAGACTGTATGGAACTGACCGGTCGATCGCATCCAGGATCTCCATCCTTCGCCTGCCAACAGACCGGGCTCCGCCTGCCCGGCCGCGCCTGATAAGCTCAGCCAGAGTATCTTTAATCCCTCCGTCATCACTCTCATCAATCTGAGATTTCGCGTCCGCATTGAGTCCTGCTTCCTGGGCCCCATCATCATATGGCTTTATGCGCAACAACTCCACAGCCGCGTCCCACTTGTCAGCAACCGAGCAGATCGATTTAAAATAATCGGACGCCGGATCGAATTTCTCCTGGATCCAAAGAATGTTGGTACGAGCCATAGTGCAGACTATTTCGCGGACATTTTTTATCCCCTTCAACACTCCGGGGATATTGCTGGCTATTTTTGCTGATGTAGGCATATAAGTAACAGCAACAGTGCCGTTATTTGCTTTCACCTTTAGCGCGGATCGATATGTACTCTCGTCTCTTGCCAAAGCCACCCTGCACCGATTCGACAAATGCAGATCTTCCATGCCCCTTAACGATGCTGGTGTGGATTGAAAATCCGGGAGAACCGCCATATTACACATGGCAGATGCCGCGTTTTCAGGGTTCATCTGCTCAAGGTTCAAAATAACATCATAATGGGAAGATACATCCCATTCGACCCCGAAAAATACCCGCGCCCAGCGCTTACGCTCTTCGTCAATGTTATTGATGTAGTTGAAAGCTTGTTTCCGGTCATAATTATGCTGATTCATCACAACATTGATGCGGTACTCCATATCAACCACAACCCTGATACGCAAAACATGCATGATTCCCGGCAAGAGCAGATGACCGGTATGGCCGTGATAAACAATATTATTGTGCTTATAAGCGCGTTCGCAGAGCGAGGTTGTCAATAGGGCCTTGTAATGCTCTTTCTCGTACTCCCAATGCTCGGAGAATATAACCCCTTTGAACATCGCATCTTCAATGCGCTTCACAGGTATTCCGGCATCCGCTGCTTCTTTGACAAGATCTTCCCGGCCAATGCACTCATATCCGAGCTTGGAAGCAAAAATACCCGCGAATTCCTTGCCTTTATGAAAACTCCCCCGCGAAACACATATTATCTGCATTGATTTAACCGTAAACCATTAAACAAAAAATGAAAACGTGGTTTTCGCTTATTTCTCCATCAAGAGAACAGCCTCTTCGCAAAATTTATTTATTCTGTCGTAGCGCGGCAGCTTGCCAAAGGCCCTGAGCGGAGTCGAAGGGTATGCCGCTCTGCAGAAGTCTTCCCGTAGCGCGGGGGCTCGTACCCCGCTTCTTTGTGTCCCAGAAACGGCATACAAGCTGCCGCGCTACGCAAAAAAAGACACTATATATTTCAAAGCCAATGCGCTTATAAGCACCCCGAGCACAACCCTTATGACCCCCTCAGGAATAAATTTCTGAAATCTCGCTCCGCAATAAACCCCCAGACCCCCCCTACCCCGAAATATGATCCCAAGTATCCAGTCAGGAGACACTCCCGCGCCGGAAGCCGCCAGTATGGGAATGAACACCGTGTAATATAGAACTCCGAACATGGATGTGACGAATGTGCCCAAAAGCGCAGCTCTTTTCCACAAGCCACATCCCCAAGCCTGATCCGGACCCCAAAGCAAAGAGTTACAATATACGCATACATAGAACGTATTCAACAACAGCTCCGTTTTTGCAGGAATGAAAACGCAATATGAAAGATAAAACAAGCCATTCTGGAAAATTAAACAGGGCAGGACAGCCTGCAAAAAGCCCAAAAGGAGCAACAGTCAAGCAAAAACGCGCAGAAATAAAATTACACCAATACAAGCGCGAACTCAGGGAGCGGCGCAAAGAACTCAACTGCATCTATGGCATTTCCAGAATTCGCGAAAAAGGCGGCACACTTGAACGCATAGTCAAAGGAATCATCAGTCTGATCCCTTCTTCCTGGCAATATCCTGAAATCACATGCGCGCGCCTCGTCCTAGGAGGACAGGAATTTAAAACGCGCAATTTCAGAAGCACGGCCTACAGGCAAATAGGAAGCATCTTCGCGCACAATAAAAAAGCAGGCGTCCTGGAGATCTGTTATCTGGGAAAAAGGCCAAAAAGCGATGAAGGGCCTTTCTTGAAAGCGGAAAGATATCTGCTCAATGTCATTACGGAAAGGATCGGCAATGTGATCGAACATAAAAGAGCCGAGGAAGAGCTGAAAAAATCTCACAGGCAATTGCAGGAACTTTCCGAGTATTTACAAACCGTGCGCGAAGAAGAAAGGAAGAGCATTGCTTACAAGATTCACGATGAGCTGGGGCAAACTCTGACCGGACTGAAGATGGACGCACGCTGGCTGGGCAAACGACTGCCGAAAACCGAGGAAACACTGCTTGAAAAAACGCAATCCATGGCGGAATTGGTGGACACAGCCATCCAAAACGTGCGAAAGATAGCTTTTGAGCTGAGGCCGGTATTGCTTGATGACTTCGGGATTACTGTCTCGATGTTTCATCACGCAAGAGAATTGCAAAAGCGCTCGGGAGTCAAGTTCGAAGTTGGCTTCAATCCAAAAAATATTAGTTTGAATAAAAAGCTTTCTACTGTCGTGTTCCGCATTTTTCAGGAATTGCTCACCAACATCATACGCCATGCCAATGCAACCAATGTTAAGATCAAATTGGAAAAAGCGAATGGCGAATTAGCGCTCACAGTCAGTGATAATGGCAGAGGAATAACAAATGATCAACTATCAAGTTACAAGTCATTCGGATTGCTCAGCATTCGGGAACGCGTCAGTTTTTGGGGAGGCAGAGCAGGGTTCAGAGGCATTCCCAATAAAGGAACCACTGCCATAATCCATTTCCCCCTTAATAAGCAAGACGAGCTCCGGGAAAACGCGCCATGATAAGAGTGCTTATCGCTGACGATCATCCTGTTGTTCGCAAGGGCCTCAGGCAAATACTGGAGGACACTCAAGACATTATCGCGGCTGATGAAGCAAGCAGCGCTCAAGAGGTGCTGAACAAGGTATCAAAACGCAGCTATGATGTGATTTTATTAGACATTTCAATGCCCGGCTCCAGCGGTCTGGACGTTCTAAAACAGTTAAAAAGAAAAAAAAGCAAGCTTCCCGTGTTGATGCTGAGTATATATCCGGAAGACCAATATGGAATGAGAGCTCTGAGAGCCGGCGCCTCCGGCTACCTGACAAAAGAAAGCTTGCCTGACGAGCTGGTAGGCGCCATACGTAAAGTAGCGCAAGGAAGAAAATACATCAGTCCCGCTCTTTCCGAAAAGTTGGTTCTTGACCTGGGAATCAATAGCGATAAACCCGCTCACGAGACCCTCTCGGATCGCGAGTACCAGGTTATGTGCATGATAGCATCCGGAAAAACAGCGTCAGGGATCGCTAAAAAACTCTGCCTAAGCGTAAAAACCATCAGCACCTACAGGTCACGCATCCTGGAAAAGATGCGAATGAAAAACAACGCAGAAATAACGCGCTACGCCATAGAAAACCGACTGACCCGCTAAAATCGCATTGCTTCCCATGGGGCAAGCACTTGCATGATATCAGTATAAGTCCTACAAAATAATCGGACATTTCCCGATACCCCCAATGCTCCCTTTGATACATAATTAAAGTCTGCGGCGAGATATCTACCCTGAGCGGTAGCGCCGAATCGATCACATGGGAGAATTCATGAAATGAGTCCGAAAATATTAAAAAATCTTGACGAGCTGAGTAAGGAAAAAGACAGTATCCTGAAAGAAAGGTCTATGTTTTCCAACTGTGTGACGATCTCGTCGGGCACATGCAGCCTGGCCAAAGGTTCCGCTGAATTGATCGAGACGATGAAAGCCGCACGCAAAAAGCTGAGATTGGAAAATAGCGTCTTACTGAGATCCACAGGCTGCCACGGTTTTTGCGATATAGAGCCCATTGTGCATATCGCCCCGAATGATGTTTTTTACCCGAGAGTCCGCGCGGAAAACGCCGAGGAAATCTTGTCGGAGGCAATTACCAAAAACAATGTTTTGGATCATCTGCTGTATAAAGACCATGCCACCGGCAACACAGTAAAGCGCTTGCAGGAGACGCGCTTTTATAAAGGACAGCGCCGGATGCTCATGAGCATGAATACCATGGTAGACCCTACTAGCCTGGATGATTATATCGCAGTGGGTGGCTATGAGATGCTGGCAAAAGCGCTATTAACCATGAGCTCCGAGGATGTTGTAAGCGAAATAAAAAAATCCGGTCTGCGCGGCAGAGGGGGCGCGGGATTTCCCACGGGATTTAAATGGGAATTTTGCAAAAAGGCGAAAGGAGACCCCAAATATATTATCTGCAATGCGGACGAGGGGGATCCCGGCGCATACATGGACAGAAGCCTTTTGGAAGGAAATCCTCACTGTATTCTTGAGGGCATGATAATAGGCGCTTATGCCATAGGCGCGGCAGAGGGTATTGTATATGTGAGGAATGAATATCCCATGGCTGTCAACAACGTGCGTAATGCAGTTAAACAGCTTAAAGAGCGCGGACTGCTTGGTAAAAAAATCCTGGGATCGCAATTCGATTTTGACATCTACGTTGAAAGAGGGGCGGGCGCGTTCGTCTGTGGCGAAGAAACAGCCTTGATCGCTTCTATTGAAGGAAAAATAGGTGAGCCAAGGCAGCGCCCACCCTTTCCAGCCACAAAGGGGCTATGGGGAAAGCCCACCAACATAAACAACGTGGAAACCTGGGCGAATATCCCATTGATATTAAGAAGGGGAGCCAGCTGGTACCTTCAGCTTGGCACTGAAAAAAGCAAGGGCACCAAGATATTCTCATTGGTAGGCAAGGTGAATAACACAGGATTAGTCGAGGTCCCTATGGGCACGACCCTGAAGGAGATCATCTACGATATCGGCGGAGGGATCAAAGATGGAGGAAAATTCAAGGCTGTGCAGACAGGCGGGCCCAGCGGCGGATGCATACCTGAAAAACATCTGGATATTCCCGTAGATTATGAGAGCTTGGCCAAGGTCGGCTCTATCATGGGGTCCGGCGGGATGATCGTGATGGATAATCGCACATGCATGGTGGATATCGCCAAGTATTTTCTCAATTTCCTCAGGGAAGAGTCATGCGGCAAATGTCTTACCTGCCGGGAAGGCACTTTCAGGATGTGGGAGATAGTCAATGATATATGCGAAGGCAATGGAAAGATGGAGGATCTGGATCTTTTGGAAGAGTTGGCTGTGGTGGTTAAGGATGCGTCTATGTGTGGACTTGGTCAGACAGCTGCCAATCCGGTATTAAACACCCTTCGCTACTTCCGGCACGAATATGAAGTGCACATCAAAGATAAAAAGTGTCCTGCCGGAGTATGCAAGAAACTTATCAATTATGTGGTCGACGCAAAAAAATGTGTCGGCTGTTTACTTTGCCTTAAGGCATGTCCCCAAAAGGCGATAGTCGGAGAGTTGAAGAAGCCGCATATAATCAATCCTGAGGAATGTGTCCGCTGCGGCATATGTATGACGGTTTGCAAGCCCAAGGCTATACTCGTCGTATAAGCATGGAACCGACGAAGCTTTATCATTAAAGGCTGCCCCTTATTACATCCTCAAAGAAAAAGCAGCGTTTGAACGGGATATCGGACGCAATGCCCCCCTTGCGCTGCGCTGCCATGCAAATCAAACCAATCGCGAAGAACTCTGGTAGAGCTAGTGTAGAAATATACGAATTTAGAGTATGAGTAAAATAATCTGTGTAATCATTTTTAATCTGTGGAATCATTCAAATTAAATGTTTGACTTTTTCCTGGGTCTTTTCTCTAACGATATGGGTATCGATCTTGGCACGTCCAATACTCTTGTCTACGTAAGGAACCAGGGCATTGTGCTGCGGGAACCTTCCGTTGTCGCGATAGACAGCATGACCAGACAGCCATTGGCTATCGGCGAGGAAGCCAAGCGCATGATCGGGAGAACCCCGGCTAATATTGTGCCTATACGTCCTCTTAAAAACGGCGTCATTGCGGATTTCGAAGTAACTCAAGCCATGATCCGCTATTTTATCCGCAAAGTCCATGACAGGAAGAGCCTTCTTCATCCCAGAGTGGCCATTGGAGTTCCTTCCGGGATTACGGAAGTGGAGCGCCGCGCTGTGCGCGATTCAGCGCATCAGGCAGGAGCAAGGGAAATATATCTGATCGAGGAGCCTATGGCATCAGCGATTGGGGCTGATCTGCCGATATCTGATCCTTCCGCCAACATGATCGTGGATGTCGGCGGCGGCACAACAGAAGTGGCTGTCATAAGCATGGGCGGGATCGTTGTCTCAAAGTCTGTAGATGTGGCCGGAGATGAGATGGACGACGCTATCACTCAGTATTTTCGCAAGCGATACAACCTCCTTACAGGCGAAAACACAGCCGAAGGGGTCAAAATACAAATCGGTTCGGTGTTCCCCCTGGATGAGGAAAAAACAATGGAAGTGAAGGGGCGAGATCAGGTTACGGGCCTGCCGCGTACGATCGTTGTGACTAGTGAAGAGATCAGGCAAGCGCTGCTTAGCTCTATTAAGACTATCGTTGACATGATTAAATCATCTCTGGAAGAAACTCCTGCTGAACTTGCCGCTGATCTGGTTGACCGTGGCCTTGTGCTGGCAGGTGGAGGGGCTCTTTTGCGCGGATTTTCCGAACTATTATCCAGAGAAACAGAGCTTTCCGTACATTTGGCGCCTGAACCCTTGGATTGCGTAGTGCTGGGCACAGGCAAGTTCCTGGAGGAGCTGGACAGTATCGACTCAGCCAGAAAACGGATGCTTCTGGCGAAGTGAGAAGCTTGAGCGGTTTTGCGGTTCACAGGACATTCTTTGACCACAACTCCTTGCACCTGCTCCGCATGCCCCTTTGGCAGCTGCAGACTTTAGCCTGCGGCTGCCAAAGAGCATACCCTATATCACAAACGAACCGATATATCGCAACGCAAGCAGCGTAATGATAACTCCGAGCGCAACCCTTATTACTTTTTCCGGAATGAACTTTTGGAACCTTGATCCGCAATAGATCCCCAAAAGCCCTCCTGCCCCGAACATGATCCCGAGCATCCAGTCAGGAGACACTCCCGCGCCGGAAGCCGTAAACATGGGCATGAACACCGTGTAATACAGAACTCCGAATATGGATGTGGCGAACGTGCCAAGAAGCGCGGCTCCCGCAACAGCGTAAAGCGGCAATCCGAAAAACACAGCGCAGAAAGGAGCCAGTATCGCTCCCCCTCCTATTCCATACGCGCCTCCCACAACCCCCACAACCAGAGCTACTGAAAAAAGTACGAGCGGATTGAATGAAAAACGTTCACGCCAAAATTCAAATTCATATCGCGTTAATGAAAACCGTATTGTCTTGATCACTGCCTCCGGAGCCAAACCAGCTGAAACCGCTGCTTGACGCTTTATCCTTTCAGCTTCCACATGAACCCTGAATCTCTCATCAATGGCTTTGAGCTTCTTCTGGCTTTCTTTATCGCGGTTTATGACATTGTAGAGCAATTGCCCGCCCAAAAACAGCAGAACAAGCCCCATGAATACCTTGAAAGTCGAGGCATCAGGCATGTATTTCACGCGTATAAAAGCACCCAGAAATACCCCCGGCAATGTCCCGATAAGCGTGATCCATGCCAAGGGCCATGCCATCCTGCCTTCTTTAATAAAGCGATAAATGCCGCTCGGGATCGCCACGATATTATAAACAAGGTTAGTGGGACTCACAGCAGGGCTCGCAAAGCCCAGTATGCTCACCTGAAAAGGCATAAGCAAAAAAGCGCCCGTAACCCCGGCCGGAGATGTAAAAAAAGATATGGAAAACGCGACTAAAGGCGGGATCAGCGGGGATACTTCAATGTCTGCTACGGGAAAATACATCAAACTTTAACTGCAGTCGTCACTCGCGCCTCAGCAGACACGCGCATCCCCTTAAACACTACATTTATCAAAGGGCATGCTTCATCAGAACCATTATGATATTTCTCATAGATAGAAGTGAGCGTTGCGGCAACGCTTCTAAAAAGATTGGCTTCCCCTATCTTCTCATACAAGCCCGTGCGCCGCATAACATCAAGGACCGTATCATTTAACCCGGATATTGATATGCCATACCCCGCATCCTTGACGCGGTCGACTATCGTTGAGAGCAGCTCTTCTCCTGAGGCATCAAGCTCGTTTATGGCATTGCCCACGATATGCACATGCTTGAGTTGCGGCATACTTGCCACGCGCTCCAAGATCTCCTCCTCAAGATAATTCACATTAGCGAAAAACAGGGAACTGCTGCAGCGTATCACCGCGATATGCCTGCATTGCGCAAGCTGGAAACGGTCTGAATTCCGGTAAGCGCCATCCGTATATTTGGAGAGTATGGCGATATCAGGCTTCATGGTGCGGTATAGATAAAACCCGAGAGAAAGAGCAATGCCAATGAAGATCCCGCGGTCTAGATGAGGAGCGAACGCCAGGGTCGTGAAAAAACTCGTTAATGCGACAATACCGTCATGCTTTTGCACGTGCCATGCGTGTATAAAACCCCGGATATTGAGCAGTCCGATCACTGCCATCATTATTATCGCAGCAAGCACAGCTTGCGGCAGATGATACAACAGCGGGGTAAAAAACAGGAGTGTGATCACCACCAGGCCGGTGCTGAAAACATTTGACAAGCCCGTGACCGCGCCTGCCTGGAAATTAACAGCTGACCGCGAAAAAGAACCGCTTACAGGATAACTCTGGCCGAAAGAACCTATGATATTGGCCAAACCCTGGCCTATCAATTCCTGATTCGGGTCCAGACGCTGGCCGCTTTTAGCAGCCATGGCTTTCGCGATCGAGATCGCTTCCATAAAACCCAAAAGAGAGATGATAACAGCCATTGGAAAAAGGCTGAACACCATTCCCAAACTTATCTGAGGGATCCTTGGCCTTGGAAGACCCTGGGGGATCACGCCTACCACAGCTCCTCCGCCGATGAATTTAATGGCATCCTCATCTATGGGGATATTGCCCACTTTTAAGCGCCATTTCATCCCATAGTTCTCCCTGCCCTGAGGAAACTCTTCAGCCGCGTAAAACTCCAGATTATCATCTCCTACTTGCAATGCCGCAAGCTTTAATGACCGCAATTGCGCCCGGTCAACATAGATAGCTTCCTTTAATTCCTTTAGCTTAAGATTAAGGAGGTTAAGCTCATGATGAATACCAAAGACCTGTGTAGAGTGTTTACCGTGTTCTTTCTCCTTCTTCTTGTTCCTGGCAATGATCGCTATGCGCTTCTGGCTTAATTTGTTGAACTCCTTTAAAGCTGCATTGAATTCGGTTATGTTCTCAACTACTTCAACAGACTTTAAATCCCCCAGTGTTCCCTTGTAATTCTTCTCGAATCCGATCCCCCATGAAATAAGGGTCGTAATAACCACTACCACCAATACATTGGGTATCCTGGGATTGAGCCGCTTCAAGCCGTACATGATCGCAAAAGCCAAACCTGCTATTAAAAGCGTGGGCCAATGAGTGTAATCCCATGCTGCTGCAAAAACATTCATGATGGTCTCATAATGATGCTCTGCCTTATCCACATACACTCCAAAAAGTTTTGACAACTGGGATGAGGCGATTATAAGAGCAGCAGCGTTAGTAAAACCATTCACAACAGGATGAGACAGAAAATTCACAACCAGACCAAGCTTTAGAAATCCAAGGGTAAACTGGAAGATCCCCACAAGCAATGCCAAAAGCAGGGCGTAAGCTATAAAAGATTCACTGCCTGCTGTGGCAAAAGGCTCAAGAGCTGTGGCAGTCATCAAGGACACGACCGCCACCGGCCCTGTGGCAAGCTGGCGGCTGGACCCAAAAAGCGAAGCAACCATGGGCGGCAGGAATGCCGCGAAAAGGCCATAGTAGGCAGGAAGCCCTGCAAGCTGCGCATATGCCATAGATTGGGGAATGAGCACCAAGGCTACTGTGATCCCGGACACAAAATCAACGCGAAGATTGGAGAGCGTATAGCCCTTCATCCAACCCAAAAAAGGAAATATTCGCGTTATCATGTTAATAACTACTCATGTCATTGCGAGCCCGAAGGGCGTGGCAATCTCAAACGCACGATGACTTTGAGATTGCCGCGTCGCTTCGCTCCTCGCAATGACAAAAAAATCGTTCACACTAATCCCACTTCCTCATATCAATCCCCCGCTACCTCGGCTTATTAATATTGCACAGCATCGCCACTTCCCTGAGAAGCTCAACCGTACGCACCACTCCTACCACTTCCTTTTCTTTCATAACAGGAAGAAAACTTAAATTATGGTCAGCCATTTTATAGATAGCGTTGACAATACTGTCCTGGTAATCAACGGAATCTTTCACAGGAGTCATGACTTCACTTATGGGACGCTGGACCTTTTCCACAAGTTTTTTTATTACCTTGTCGCTTGGCGCTTGTTCTCCCTGTTTCACTTTTCCAAGCAGTTCAGGAAGCATTATTTCAGAAAGAGACTCCGGATCCAGCCCCCTGAAAATATCCCTGCGGCTTGCCGCGCCGATAAGTTCGTTCGCATCGCTAAACACCAGCATAACTCGCGGCAAGGATTTGCGCTCCCCTACGTCGAACTGCGCTCGTTCCAGCTTTGCCATGGCATCGCGCACTGGGAGTGAATGGTTAATATGCGGATATTGATCAAGAGGAATCATCACGTCCTTGACTCTTTTTATTTCCATAATATCTTCTCCTTAAAATATCGATAAAAACTTATAGCTGAAGCTGATCATCAAGCGCGGGGAAAACAAGCTCGATAATGAACCGGCTGCCTTTACGCGCGCTCTTGAGCTCTCCATTGATCTTAACCATCAGCATCTCGACAAAGGAAAGCTTTGGCGCTTGCCCCCCGGCATCACAAACGCTCTCGATCGTTATGCGCGTCCCGGAATCATTTTTGCCAGCTGAAAACATGACCTTGCTTGCCTCGGGGGCGGCGGAAACAGCCTCTTTTATAGACAGATAAAGCGCCTGCTGAACACGAAAAGGATTGTTCCTGATCGTAACATGCTCACGGTTCTGACGCGGTTCAAGGGATACCCTCTTTCGATCAGCCATACGCTCTGCCAGCGATGCGACAGCATTAATGATCTTGCCGACGTCGATCTCCCGCGATGATTCGTCAACGCTGTGAGCGAAAGCATTCAACCTCTTGATGATTGCGGCTCCGCGCTTGGTCTGATCACTGACCTTCTTTAAAACCTTCTCCACTTCATCCTTTTTAATAGGCTGATCACTGTTGCTTTCCATGGCAATGTCTTCCAGGAGTCCCGCTGTCTGCTCTATAACGGCAAGAACGTTATTGAGTTCATGGGACATTGAGGCTGTGACATTCCCAAAAAACACCAGTTCCTCCTGCCTGAATAAATACTGCTGTTCTTTTTTGATCATTCAACCTGCTAATCTATTCACAAACCACTTTGCCTCTGCAAAGCTTCAATCAAAACTATCTTTTCTTTACTGCTTCCCTGATCCTTTCAAGCAATGTTTCAATGCTCACGGGTTTTTCAAGAAAATCATAGTCTTCCCCGGGCTTGAATCCAAGCTGGTCAGGAGGCGCCCCATGCCCTGTGATCAGCAGTATCGGCAGGCCGGGATATTGTTTCTTTATGATGTCGTGGACCTGAGCGCCGCTCATTCCCGGGAGCTTGAGATCCAGAACAACCGCGTCAAAGCTCTCCTTCTGCATCATATCGATCGCCTGCTGGCCGTTGAGGGCGTATTTGGATTTGACGCCTCGATAGCCCAGGCGCTCCACCAAGGCTGACACCAGGTCCTGCTCGTCATCGATCAATAAAACCTTTAATTCGCTCACTGTTTACTCCTTGTGTTCCTGCGACTTGACAGGCAGAGTGACCTTGAAACTCGTTCCCTTTCCGAGCCTGCTCTGGACATCGATCGTGCCCGAAAGTTTCGCCACAATATCTCTTGTGATGGAAAGCCCAAGGCCTGTCCCAAACTCACCCTTGGTTGAATAGAACGGCTCGTAGATATGCATGAGATCCTCTTCAGACATCCCTTTCCCGTTGTCACTGATCACAACGGTCACTCGGCCGCCATCGATCCTGGCGATGCGCATCACGATCCTGCCTCCGTCATCCACAGCAGCAAGGGCATTGCTGAAGATATTGAGGAACACCTGCTGCAGTTTCCCCCTGTCGCTCTCGATGGGCGCTACATCATCGGGGAACACGTATTTGATCTCGATGTTCCTGTGCAGGACGTCGTTCTTTTGGAAACTGACCACTTCCTTGAGCAGTCTGTCCAGGGATATGGGCTCTTTCCTGATATCCATGCGTTTCGCGAACCCGAGCAAGCGGTGCGTGATATCGCTGCACCGCTCCACTGATTTCTCCACAGTACCGATAAGACCCAGGATCTTCTCCCTGTCGGGATAACTCTCAGAGAACGTCACCATATCCTTCATAAGACCGGCATGCTCATTGATGATCGCCAGAGGGTTGTTTATCTCATGGGCCACGCTTGCTGCCATCCGTCCCACGGTCGCCAGTTTGTTGGTGTATTCAAGATCGTGCAGTTCCTTTGCGCGCTGCGCATCCACTTCCCGCAGCCTGCGAACCATCCTCCTTGAACTAAACATCACAACCACAAATATCAGGGCGATGCTCACTATCAGGAACCAGAACATGGTGGAGCGGTGGCTGAGCCAGATTTGGAAAGGGTCCTGCTGTCGTTTATTCACCATCACGATGAACGGGGTTTTTTCTACATAGGCGTAGCCTGATGTCATCATGACGCCTTTTTCACTGCGCTCCTCCACGATCTCCGTCTTCCTGGAATGCGCCGGGATGTCGACATCCGCTTTTTTTAGCGCCGGTCCGTAAAAAGCCGATGCTGTCTGGAGTATGCCATCGTGATTTATGATGAAGGCGTCTGTCTCGCGGTCAAGCTCCAGGTTGTAGATGCGGTTATCAATGATCCCCATGTCAAGAGTGGCGCGAAGTATGAAAAAATCATTGTTCTCCTTCCGATGCCTGAAGGCGATCACAAAGTGCGGGAAGCCGCGGTAGCCCGTGAAGACCTCGCTTACATAGATCCCCCTGTGCAGGACCTCATGGAACCATCTCTGCTTCTTGTAGTTCTTTCCCTTGAGCTCATACGGGCCGCTGTAAAACCTCTGGATGCCCTTGGAATCGATCAGGCCAATGTCCACAAAACCGCCGAAAGCGCTCTGCAGGCGCTTGAGCGTCCTCGCAAGGACAGCGCTGCTTGAAAGCTCCCTATACGGAGTCTCGCTAAGCACAAGGGAAAGCGCTCCCCTGCGCTCCTCCAAAGCCAGGTCAAGGCTCCGCTTCGTGACTGAAAGTATACGTTTCACCGCAAGCCTGCTCTCTGCGCGGTAGGCTTGCCGATCGTGCGAATAATTGATCGCAGCCATTATCACCAGCGGGACAATTGCCACTAGGAGCGTGACGCTCACATAAAACCTCCAAAGGCCCCTGTGACCGGTTTTATCGCTGTGCGCAACCGGCGCTTGGGCGGGCTGGCTGATCCCGATCTCGTCCTGTGAAGGCATGATTACTCGCCCTCTCCTTCTTGTCTTCTTATCCTCTGTTTCTTGACTTCACTCACCTTCTTGTAAGCGTCCCTCATGGTCTGGGCAAGGACCTCGATATTAACCGGCTTTTGCAGATAAGCGAACGCGCCAAGCTCCGCCGCCAGATTCTGCTCCTGTTCGGATCCGTGACCCGTGAGGATGATGATCTCGATATTGGGACGGGTCTTTTTCAGGTCGCGCAGCACATCAATACCGCCGATGCCCGGCATCATGAGGTCCAAAACCATGACATCAGGCTGATCGTTTTTCGCGAACTCAAGAGCCTGCTTTCCATCATAGACCACGGTGGACTCAAAATTGCGCTTTTTCAAACGCTCGGATAATGTTTGCACGAATTCCTTCTCGTCGTCCACCAGCAGGATCTTCGGCGGAAGATCTATTTTTGCCATGGTATTTACCGCGGGAGCGCGGTATTTCGGCCCTAAGCGCACATCTACCGCGCTTACCCCCGCAACCCCCTCTGCTATGCGCTTAAGATCGTTCTGATATTGCTTCATCCTCACAACATGATGCTTAAGGGAGATCACAACCTCCCCGTGGCGAGCGCTCACATCAACATCATGATTAGTATTAGCTAAAGCAAGATTGACTTGAGCTGCGATCTGAAAATCGCGGCAAGCAAGCTCGCTTACAGCTGAGATCGCCAAAGGTCCGCTGAGGGCTTTCTCGCATATGAGATCCGCTGCTTTTTCAATGCTTGAATCATGCATCGGCACTACCATGTCATAAAGGTTTTCTTCATAAGGGGACTTCTCAAAAAGATACTGCGTCCATTGCGCGCATTCCTCGTCATCCTTGCGTACCATCCCGCCAGCTTCTTTATCCGATTTTCCTGTAAGTTTTTTTGCCTGCTCAACGCGATAATTTAAATTCGCGACTATGCATATGCTTAGAACGTGCGATATTTCTCTTGAGGTGAGGAGGGCAGGGTAGCCAAGAACAAGCTTTTTGTCTTCAGCGATCAGGTCAGCGAGAACCACCCTTAAACACGCGACATTCTTCTCTCTTTCATGCGTGAAATTGTTCCAAAAAGACGCAGGACCTGTCATAGCGCGGACAAGTTTCGCCTCGGGGATCTTAAAGCGCAGTGAAGCTGTTTTAAGAAGCTTGTCTTCTATCCTTTTATACCCAAGCTTACCAGCAACAGCTTGCGCGATCTCCTCGCCATGGCAATATGTTGCGCTCAATACTGTTATGATGGCCATTTATCAGCTCCTTTAAGCTCAACGCGAATAAATACGCAAACCTGTGCGAATAAAAGAATTTTCGCACATTTGGATTAATTTATTCCGTAAAAGAAGTAAATCACTGTCAGCTCAACAGCAAGGAACAGGACCGTCATAACAGCCCCGGCTTTTGTGTAATCCATTGTGCGATAACCGCCGGGACGCATGATAAGCGCGTTGACCTGATGAGTGGGAAGGATGAATGTATTTGAAGCGGACAGACCCACAACAAGCGCGGCCATGCGCGGATCAGCTCCTGCCATGACCGCCATGTTCATACACAGCGGCACAAGCAGCACAGTAGCGCCCACATTCGAGATAACAAGAGTGAAAAAGGAAGTCATGATCCCGACAACCGCCAAGAGCATTATAGGAGTCGGGTCTCCTATAAGACTGAGTATTCCGTTCGCGATAAAAGCTGCTGTGCCGGTATTCTCAAAAGCAATGCCCAAAGGTATCAATCCGGCCAGTAAAAACACTGTCATCCAGTCCACAGCGCGATAAGCTTCGTCAATAGAGAGGACCCCTGTCACGATCATGCCAAGAGCTCCTGACATAAGAGCCACTGATAATTTGACTTCAAAGAATATTATCTGCGTTAAAGCCACTGCAAGCCAAAAAACAGCCAGCTTTGCCTTATGCTTACGCAGGATCTCCCCCTCAAGCGGAGTCGCAAACGTCAGGATACGCGGCTGGGGAAGGTTTTTAAGGATATGGAACCTGTCCCATGGGCCCTGCATCAAGACCGTATCACCCACTTGAAGCGGGATATGAGTGTATCCGCTGTAATAAGCTTTTCTGCCTCTGACAACCGCGATGGGATTTAAGCTGTAGCGCCCTTTCAGATTAGATTCGCTTATCGTCTTTCCTATCACTTCTGAACGCGGAGAAACGATCGTTTCAGCCATGCCCGCGCTGGTCCTGGATAATTCCTCAACAAACACCTCCAGTCCCTGCTTGAGCTTCCACTCATACTCCTTGGCCAATGTAGCTATGTTCTTCTTCCTCCCAACCACTGCTATCGTGTCTCCGGCTGATATAACGTCAGTGCTTCTGGGAGTAAGATTGTGTTTTTTCTGTGCAGCATGATGGATAGCCACAACAGTCACTAAAAAGTGGGTCTGAATAGCCAGCTCTCCCAAGGTCTTGGGGGCCTTGAATGTTGCTGGCACGTGTATCTCAGAAGGAGTGTCCAATGCCTCATACTCTTCAATAAGCGACGCTGTGACTCCCTTGTCCGCGTCGCCGCCTGCTGCCGGAAGCACGAATCTGCCGAAAAAAGAGAAATATACCAGGGCCGTTACCAGCAAGCATATGCCTATCGGCGTCTGGGTGAAAAGACCAAAAGGCTCCAGCTGTTTTCCCTCAAGCACTAAAAGATCATTAAGAAGGATCGTGGGGCTGGCGCCCACAAGAGTAAGGGTTCCTCCGATAATAGCGCAGAATCCCATTGGCATGAGGATCCTGGACACCGGAATATTGACCCGCTTGGAGATACGCAGAGCAGCCGGCATGAACAGAGCTGCGGCCCCGATATTCTGCATCATGCTCGATATCACGCCCACAGTGCCTGATATAAGCACCATTATCCGTTTCTCGCTGCTACCGGCAAGTTTTATGATCGGCCGCGCCACCTGGTTCATGACTCCGGTCTTATCAAGGCCCGCGCCAATGATGATAACAGCAATGATCGAGCAAACAGCATTACTGCTTAAGCCCACAAAAGCTTGCTGGGCTGAGATAAGCCCCAATAAAGGAAGCATGACCATCATGATGATACCCACAACGTCCACTCTCACCCACTCAAAAACAAACATACATATGGCGAATCCCAGCACCGCCATAGTCAAAATCATCTCAGGAGTCATTTTTTAATATTTCCTATTTATCCTGTCATCTCACTTTGTTTCTCCCTCTCCCTTTGAGGGAGAGGGCAAGCGAAGCGCGGGTGAGGGGTCTCCGCTACTTCTTCTTCCTCTTCCTGCTATTTTCCTTCCTAAACCAAAAACACAGAAAAAAAACAAACCCGATCAACCCCAACTTTAAGAAGAAATAAACATCCATTAAATTACATCACATGGGGCAGTAAGCGAAAATTTGACCCTTGGTCTGCTCATCTTCGGACTCGCTTACCACGTAATCAATCTTCCCGATCTCTTTTATGGCAATATCAATAGCATCGTCCCGCTCGCAGGACTTGACCATGTGGCAGAATGCGATCCCATCTTTTTTCGCCAGCTGCATGAACATGCCTGCGTTTTTCTCCGAAATATCCTTGAAATCCTGATACACACGCTCCCTGGCAGCCGGGAAAATCTTGAAAGATTCATTATCAAACCCGGCGACATTCAAGGCTATGATGCTGTAAGACATGCGCTTTGATATCTCAAGCGCGTATTCCATCAGCTCCTGCGGAAAATCGCTCTCTCTTCCGATCACCAATAATCTGCCGGAATCAGGCGGCAGATTCTCCGCTGACATCGGCTTCTCAGCTGTTTTCTCATGCTTATCAGGGGCCGTCAGTGCCCGGTCTTTAACAAAATTCGCCTTGCGGATGCGTTCCGCATGGTCTATCTTGCGCGCATATGCCTTGTTGATCTTCTCAACCAGATCCACTATGTCAGCGGGTTTGGTAAGAAAGTCGAACGCTCCGTATTGCATGCCCTTGATCGCCAGACCAAGGTCAGCATGTCCGGAAAGCATCACGACTTCAACAAGGGGTTTAAAAGATTTGATCTCCTTTAAGACTTCAATGCCGTCTTTGCCCGGCATGAAAACATCAAGGATGATGACATCCTGTTCATGATCTTTTAATTTTAAAAGCGCTTCTTCGCCATTCGAAGCACTCGACATGGTGAATCCGCGTTTTTCAAGGCGGGTAACAAGCGTATCTACAAGCTCTTTCTCATCGTCAACCAACAAAACCTTTATATCAGCCATCTTCTATTCCTGTGAATACATATTTTACCTTAAAAATGAATTCTTCTTTAATATCCCAGCTGTCGAAGTTTTCTTTCCCCAAACCCGAAATAATGCCCTATCTCATGGATCACTGTCTTGCGGATGCTCTCCAGCATCTCTTCATGAGTATCACAGGTCTTCTCGATCGGTTTCTGGAATATTGTTATGCGGTCAGGCATGACCCCGCTGTAATTATGCCCGCGCTTATTATATGGATACCCCTCATAAAGCCCCAGCAATAGCCCCCTCTTCCCCATCTTAAGCTGTTTTAGCTGGCGTCCGGTCGGAGCTTTTTCAACGGTCACAACAATATTTTGCATCTTGTTACGAAGACCCTGTGGAAGCCCTTCCAAAGCCTCTTCCACGATCTCTTCAAATTCTTCCAGTGTCATGTTTTTTATTTACTCTGTCATCCTTATTTTTTCTGTCATCCCCGCGAAGGCGGGGATCCATTACCGCTTAAATAAAGTTCTTCAAATCTGGAACACAAAAAGATTCTATATCAAAACAGAGGAACTGGCTTCCCGTCTTCACGGGAATGACATGCGAGAGGTATCCCCTAAAAATAAACCTCCTTAAACTCCTCCAATAACTTTTTCAACTTCTCCGTATTCTTCAAATCCGTACCCTGCTTAGCCTTCATCGCATAAATGATCATCTCATGCAGTAAACTCAATTTCTTCGCATACTCTTTATCTTTCTTACCATCTATCTTTATCCTCTGCGCCAAAAAATACTGAGAAACTATGTCCTGGATGTAATTAGCATGCGTTTCTTTATTATCCACCCACCGCACGATCTGATTAAAATTCTTCTCATCCGCATCAGATAACTTATTGATCATCTTCATGGATTTCTCAATAGTCATGATATGCTCTTCGATCATATTGAAACGCATCTCATCTCCATATATCCCGCAGGGTATCTCGCAATGGCTCATCCCAGAACGCGTAAAAAGCCCACAGAGCGCAAAGATGCAAACAAGCGCTGTAAATATTATCTTCATCCCCCCTCCTCTTTTTCTCACTACTCCAATCACAGTAGTTTAAGTCATTGCGAGGGCGTAGCCCGCGGCAATCTCAAAAACACGAGAACCTATCGAAGCGACAAACTGCTATTTGATTTTAAAAAATAAAAGGGGGCGGCCTTCTATAATAATGTTATTTTGTCGTGCTTCGCTGATGGGAATTCAGTCCCATGATTTTGCCCTTTAGTCTCATAAACTCGAACGTAATTTATTATGATGAATTGATTACGGAGGAATATATAAAAAAGGCCACAGCTCAAGGTGAGATCGCTTTTGAGCGTGTCGGCGTGATAAGAGCTGACAGCGTATCCCTTGGGTCATTCAAGCCCTATCTCAATAACAATATAATCGCTGCCAAAGCATATAACACAACTGAAAAAACAAACAATACAGGCTTCTTCCTTATTGAGGGCAGGATAACAGAACTTTTTAAATTCTAATTGAACAAGTCCGAACCATGAATCGTTTAGCAGGCAGACATTTGACAAGTAAATGCGGATTAACCCGCTTATTCAGCCTGCTTGTTTTATGGCCGCTTGCATTGCAGGCCGCAGAACCCCCATCCAATATGCGTATTGGAAAAATACACATTGCCACTCATGAGATATTTAATACCAATGATCCGAATGAATCTCATTCTGTTTATCATTTAGCAAACCGCCTGCATATTAAAACTCGCGAGGGATTGATCCAAAGAGACCTTCCATTCAAAGAAGGCGACCTATATGACGCCGAGCTAGTCAAGGAAGCTGAGAGAAATCTGCGCAGATTTTCTTTTTTACGATACGCTGAAATTAAAACCCTTCCCCCTGAAGATGGCAGGGTGGATTTAATGATCGTGACCCGCGACGCATGGACCCTGGAGCCCCAAGCCAACTTTCGCCGCGTTGCGGGCCGCAATACCTGGAGCGTGGGTCTTGTTGAGCGCAATCTATTAGGCCTTGGAAGGACTTTCAGCGGATTCTACGGCCGCAACCCATCAGGCATAGAGCGCACGCTTTTCTACAAGGACCCGCAATTTTTGGGGCGCCACCTGGAATTCGAAGGCGGCATAGCGGAAGAAGAGGATTACAGGGTATACGGAGTTTCCATTGAAAAGCCATTCACCACCACTATCACCCCATTCTCCGTAAGAACCGCGGCATTCGTGCGCGATCAGGAGATGTCAAGATACGTAAATAACAAGGAAGTCGGAAAATTCTACAAGAGCCATCGCAATACTTACGCTGGACTGGCCCGCTCACTCGGCTCAACACCTTCCCTTGTGCGCCATGTATCTGTTGGCTTGCGCCACGCAGATGACCAATACCATGCCTTAGAGGGATCCATCGGAAACACTCTGCCCGCGAACCATGAAGTTGATCGCGTTGAGATCGGGGGCAAATGGCAGAAGGTTGACTATATAAAGACAAACCACATTAAAAGATTTGACCGTGATGAGGATTACAATACGGGTTCCGGAATCTCAGGCACAATAGGCTTGGCAACACACAGAAAAACCTATGATGCGGGCAGGATATTTCCCACCCTGAATATGGGGACAGGACACGCATGGTCCGAGGGTCATTTTGCGCTCTTTAAAACCAAATACACTTCACGGATCACCAAGCACGACACTGATAATCTTTTAAGCTCCTTCAATCTGGAATACTACAACCGCTTGTTTAAGCGCCACACTTTCGCAATGCATGCGAATTTTGATTATGGCCACAATCTGGAACTCGATGAAGTCCTTCTTTTGGGCGAAGACACAGGCTTAAGAGCTTATCCAAGAGGATTTCTTTCAGGGCACAAGAAATTGCTTTTTAATTTAGAAGACAGGATATTCTTCCTAGATGACGTGCTAAGCCTCATGTCTCTTGGGGGCACGCTGTTCTTTGATTCAGGCAATGCCTGGATGCAGGGCAAAAGCCTGCGCATGCGCGACTTCAGGAATTCAGTTGGCGCGGGTTTACGCATCGCGTTTTCGCGCTCCACCCGCAACATCCCCATCCGTGTAGACTTTTCCTACGCCCTAAACGATAATAACCACAAGTCCCGCTTCGTAGTCTCCATAATCTCCGGCCAAGCCTTCGGCGAACCCAAAGAAAAAACCGACTTCGGCCCGTAACCTCTTTTGAACCTTCTCTTTTTCTTTTCTCCTCCCTTTTGATGGGGGAGGCCGGGTGGGGGTGAAAAAGCTTTTCCTCTTTCACGTAGCGCCTCAGCGGCTTAGCGCCTTGGTTCTCCTTCTAGTAGCCGCAGGCTTTAGTCTGCGTTCCTTTAAAAATGGAGTTCTTAACATAAGACACAGGCTGAAGCCTGAGACTGCCTGAAAAGACCCCCCTTGACAAGGTGTAACACCTGTGTTACACTATAATTATCGAGGTCAAATTGATTAAGGAGAATATTTATGCCCACATCGCTGCCGCGAATCAATGTTCCTTTTGAAATCCCTACTTACCGCCACATACGGCAAATCGCAAAAAAAGAAGGCTTGTCTGTCTCCCAAGTGGTAAAAAACCTGGTTTCTTCGGCCTTGGTCCTGGCGGAAGACCTGGCATTGGCCCAGGTGGCGCAAGAGCGTTTGGCGACTTTTCGCAAAAAAGAAGCGCTCACAACATACGACATGCTCAAATGGAGCAAGAGTATTAAGCGAAAGAGAAAATAAATTTGCCAAGTTATCAGATTCTTTGGCATCCGCGCATAAAAGACGACCTTCAGCGCTTGCCTGCGGATATCCGCGAAAGTATTGTCCGAAGCGCAGACCACAAACTTTCCCATGCCCCATGGCACCTTGGCAGAGCACTGCAAGGGACAAAGAAACTGCTCTTTAGAGCGCGTCATGGCGATTACCGGATCGTCTATACAATCAACGAAAAGGAAAAAGAAATTTGGATATTATGCGTGCAGCACAGGAAATTCGTATATCGTGAATCAAATATCCGTCGTTTATCAGAGATCGCAAAAACACTCCGTCACGGCCGTGCCTAAGTAAATCCCCTTATCCTGCTCCATCATTTCTTCACTTCATCCCCCTCGCCCGACCTCTCCCTCCAGGGGAGAAAAGGAAAGCGGAATTGGTCTAGCCCCCCGTTACCAATCCCCCCTTTTTACTAATCCACCGCCACACGAGCCCTTAGGCCCATGATCCCAAGGACTTACCTCCCTCGTACCCTGATCAAACCTGACTTAAACTTAAAGTAGTTCACTAGCCCTAACCTGCCAAGGCCCCGGCAAAACGCCGGGGCCAAGGCAGGAAAAAGCAGTGACTAATATGAAGCCAGGGAGGAAAAGACAATGAAAAACATAAGCATGATAGCCTTAGCAGTGATCCTGACAACCAGCACACTCTGCGCCGGAAAAGCCTCAGACAAGCCCATACTTGACTTTAATTTTTCCGGTAATGCATCTGTAACACACAAATTCATCAAAAATGACGTAATAAGCGGCATATTCGGCAAAACGTGTTACAGTAAGATTCAATTCGCAGAGGGTGAATGGTACCGCATATTATCAGAAGAGGACTTTGACTTTGTCTTGGATGGCAAATGCGAAGAACTGTCTTCCGCGGTTCAGGGTATAGATAAAACCGCATTTACACCTTCACTCTATTCGGAATTGGCCAATGCGGTGTTAATATACAAGCAGGACTTGATGAATGAGATCCTGACCATGGCGGACAAAATCCGCGATGAATACCAAGACAAGTATCCCAGCGAAAAGAAGGTCGCATTCATGATGGTCATGAAAGCTCCTGTGCGCATACAATCCTCCATAACCTCTCCTGAAATGTGCACCACCAAAGCTGATATAACGCAAGGATCAGACGCAGGAGAAGAGATGGAAGACCTTTCAATGATCGTTATGAACAAGGTCGTTTTTCAATCTGAAAAGTGGTGGCCAAGCCTTGAGAACTGTAAGTTGGGCTACAATAAGCTCAAAAAAGTCATGAACAGCGCTAATTTGGAAAAGAAAGTGGTCACGCTCATCAAGGTTCTGGGCAAAGAATGGGCCGAGGAGATCCTAAAAGAAAAAGAATAACCCATTATCAATCCCAAAAGATACAAGCTAACTACCATACCCTCTCCTGCTCCGCAGGAGAGGGTAAATTTTTTCTCTGCGACCCGCCAGATGTCATTGCGAGGGTTATAGCCTCAATTTTTATAAAGGAGATAAACCGCGGCAATCTCAAGAGCAGGAAAAGCTATGAATAACAGGCAGGCAATATAACGTAGAGCCGTGTAATATAATCAACGACACTACCTAGCTGCACGTGGGCTTGAGATTGCCGCGCCCCTTCGGAGCTCGCAATGACCGAATTGGACAGAAACTGATACGCGGTTCAAAAACGCCGCGCGATCGCTTTCACAAGCGCGGAGATCGTCTGGCCTTTGGCTTCCACTTTGACTTTCAAGCCTTTTTCTTTAAGCACTTTGGACGTCATGGGGCCGATCGAAGCGATAAGGGCTTTTGAGGTGAGTTGCTTAGCTTCATCCTTCTTTAAGTTATAAAAAAACCCGTCCACTGCTGAACCGCTGGTAAATATTATGGCATGCGGCGGATGATCAAATAGTTTTCCTTTCAATCCTTCGGGCCATTTGGGGTGATAAGTCTTGTATACAGTGATCGGCAAGACATTTATGCCTGCTGATCCGAGCTTGCTCTCAAATGTCCTGCTCGCTATATTTCCCCTGATCCGCACCACTTGAGCTCCGGATAATTTGAATTTCTTAAGCATGGAATCCGCTAAAGTCTTGACATTGGCTTTGGGAGGGATGTAGTCTGCATGCAGATTCAGGGATCTGAGCGCCTTTGCTGTACCGGTGCCGACGCAAGCGATCTTAAAGCCGGAAAGCTTGCGGATATCTTTGAAACGCTCTATGAATTGAGAAAAGAAGTGTTTTACGCCGTTTTCACTGGTAAAAACAAGCCAAGGGCTAAACTTTATCCCCCTCACCCTACCCTCTCCCTCCGGGGGAGAGGGAAAAAAGTTGGGAATAGCAGAATTGAATTTTTTCCAGGCCTGTTTATCGCAAACAGGGTCCACCGCGATCGTGGGATATGCCAGGACTTCCGCACCCATCTCCCTCAATGCATCATGCATCTCCTGAGCTTGATTCGCCAATCTTGTGATCATCACCCGCACTCCGGATAATGGTTTTTTCTCATACCATTTAAGGTCTTTTCTTAAATCTATTGTTTCCCCCGCAACTATGATCGCGGGAGGTTTTATACGAGCCTTGCGAGCCTCTTTGGGCAGATCACATAGATCAGAGGTCACCATACGCTGTGACGGCAGAGTGCCGCGTTCGATTATGGCAGAAGGCATATTTTTGGGCATGCCTCCATCAAGCAGCTTTTCAACAATACCCTCAAGCTCTCCGATCCCCATATAGATCACTGTAGTACCCTGTTTGGCGCGGGCAAGCCAGCTCCATGGGACAGCTGATTTTCTTTTTTCACTCGCCTTATGTCCTGTAGCGAACACAACAAAAGAGGATTTCGTCCTGTCAGTGCATGGGATCCCATTGTAGGCAAGAGCAGCAACACCTGAGGTGACTCCTGATACTATCTCAAATCTGATCTTGTGCTTTTTTAAATACCTGGCTTCTTCGGAGCCGCGGCCGAAAATAAAAGGATCTCCGCCTTTAAGACGAGCGATTTTTTTGCCTCTTTTGGCGAGTTTAACCAAAAGCCTGTTTATCTCACCCTGGGAAAAACAATGATGCCCTGCTTTTTTTCCTACGTAATATTTCTGCGCTGTATGAGGAAGGGCGACAATAAGCTCATTGGCTACGAGATTATCATAGACTACGGCGTCGCAAGTGTTTAAAAGCCGGTTTCCCTTGATCGTGATGAGCTCAGGATCCCCCGGCCCCGCACCGATGAGATAGATAATGCCTTTTTTAAGTTTGACCATAGTATCTTTCTGTCATCCTGAATTTATTTCAGGATCTCTCTTCTCTTTAATTCAATAAAAGGTACACTCTCGCCCAGCCTCCCCTCTCAAGGGAGAGGAGGAAAAGTGGAAAACGCGATACCCTTCGACTTCGCTCAGGGCCTTCGGCAAGCTCCCGCGCTACACTAAGAAAAACCGATTTCCTCTTCAATTAAGAATTAAAAATCAAAATTTAAAATTATTTCTTCTCTTCCTCTTCTTCGCTGCCATCAAGCATGCCGACGAGCTCTTCCTCCACTTCATTCGTTTTCTTCTTTAGAATCTCTTTCCACTCGGCATTCACAAAACGCCAATAGCAGGACGCCTGCATCTTTGGGTCTTTGGGCCAGCGGTCGCGTACCTTGATCCTGAAATCAGAAGCGTGTTTTGCGATCTTGCTCCACCTGTCAGGGAATATCTCTTCAAGTATCAAACGAAGATGCCCGGCTAAAAACGGGGACTTGCCATCCGTTGAAACAGCGATAGTCAAGTTCTCCCGTTTTATAACAGCCGGAAACACAAAAGTACACAGCTGCGGATCATCAACCACGTTCACGGGCACTTGCGCCTTATTGCAATCATCAGACACTGTTTTGTTCACTTCTCGCTTATCGCTTGCGGAGATCGCGATCCCAAAGCTTGAGGCTTCAGAGCTTTTGTATTCCCGCTTCTCAAGGACTAATTTTCCGCTTTTAGCGAAATATTCTATTTTCTCAACAGGAGCAGGCGCGATAACGGTTATCTTGCATTCATAATCAAGCAGGGTCTCTATCTTGCGCAAAGCGACATTGCCCCCGCCGACTATGAGACAAGACCTGTTCTTCAAAGAAATCCCGATCGGTAAATATGTGTTAATCATAAAGTCTCCTTATTTCTTTTATTCTCATGCTTAAACAGCATCAATTTACTTTTTGTATTTTTATGTCATCCTGAATTTATTTCAGGATCTCATATAGTTTTTCCGCTTAAATTTTAGGTGGAGTATTCTTATTGAGATGCTGAAACAAGTCGGGAAGATATCGATTCATAAAGAAAAAGGACCTGCGCAATTTTCTACCATCAAGCAATTGTGTCAGCATGACAGAACAGCAGGAAATCTTATGCTTCTACCTCTCCCCTTGAGGAGAGGATTATCTTATACAGCACGGAAAGTATGAAAATCCCAATGGCATAAATGCCGAGCGAGATCATGATCTCAGGGAATGTGGGCAAATATGTCACGACTTTTCCCAACGGAGTAGGTATGAATCCTGTTACGATCATTCCCATCCCTTTGTCTATCCAGATAGACACGAACACCGCGACACACGCGATAGCAAGAGCGCCTTCAGTACGCCTGACAGAGGGAATGAGCAGCATTCCCAGCGCTGCGATCGCCAAAGATACTGAAACCCACATCCATGGCACAAGCACGCTGTTTCCGGGCAATCCCGTGAACAACAGCTTAAAATGTGATGTGTGCTCAGGCATATTACTGTAAAAAGCCGTAAACATCTCCATGAGCACCAAGAATACGTTTATGATCATGGCATAAGTGGCAATAACCGCCAGTTTTTGGATAGGCTCTTTACCAACATCAAATTTTGAGATTTTTCGCAGTAAGAAGCATATGAGTATCAAAAGCGAAGGGCCTGAAGCGAAAGCCGAAGCTAAAAAGCGCGGAGCAAGCACTGCTGTCATCCAGAATGGCCGCGCTACAAGACCGGAATAAAGGAACGCGGTAACAGTATGAATACTTATTGCCCAGGGAATGGAAAGGATGATGAATATCTTTATCCAGGACGGCGGTTTAACGCCTTTATGCTCTGACGCAAGGGTCACATAACCGATCAATGCATTAAGGGCCAGATAACCGCCTAAAGAAACAGAATCCCAGAACATCATGGAGCTAGGCGATGGATATAGGAACACATTGACTATACGCATTGGCTGACCCATGTCCACGAATATGAAAGTCATGCACATGACAACAGCTGATATCGCCAAAGCCTCACCCAGCACTGTGATCTTCCCGAATGCCTTATAATCATGCAGATAATACGGAAGCACTACCATAACAGCTGATGCTGCCACACCGACCAGGAAAGTGAATTGCGCTATATATAGACCCCATGTAACATCACGCCCTAATCCAGTTATAGCCAGACCGGTATAGAACTGCTTCAGATAGAACATGGTTCCTATGCCGATAATGACCATAAGGAATCCAAGCCAAGCGTAATATTTCTTACTTCCTGTTAATGCTTTTTCTAACATAAATCCTATATTGTCATCCCCGCGTAGGCGGGGATCCAACTCCTTTCTCTGCTATAGAGGTTTTCTCCTCTAGATTAAATAATAAACCCTGGGATTGGTTCCGGCCCCGGGCTTTCTTGTCATTGAAAATCTTGAGCTTAACAGCTTTCTGATGCTTGATTTCGGATCATTCAGATCACCGAACACAAGCGCTTTATATTTGCACGCTTTCACACAGAAAGGTTGCTTGTCATGAGCAAGCTCCATATCGCAGAATGTGCACTTCTCCACGACCCCCCTGGCCCTGGTCGGGAACTCTTTTGTTATCTTCTTCACGAACTTCCTTGGGTCTCTCCAATTAAAGCTTCTTGAACCATACGGGCATGCTGCCATGCAGTACCTGCACCCAATGCATCTGTGCCAATCCATCATTACAATGCCGTCGCTACGTCTCTTCCAGGTGGCTTTCGTAGGGCACACTTTTGTGCATGCCGGACTCTCGCAATGATTGCACAGAACCGGAGTCGCGTAATGCTTCACCTTGTCATTTATGAATTCATGCTCCTGCCCATGGAACGCATGCTCAAAAGTTTCTTTCCAGATCCACTTTATCTCTTCTTTCTTGGCTTTCATTGTCGGGACATTGTGGTTCACGTGGCATGCCTTAAAGCACAGATCGCAATTTTTACGCTTACTGCACTTGTCCAGATCTATTGCCATGGCCCACTGCTTTGTCCCGGGAACTGTCTTTTTATCAGCATGAGTTCCGGCCGCGAATGCCTTGAAAGCATTGAATTTCCCGGCAGCCGCAGCCAAGGTCGTTAATCCTGCGAGTTTTAAAAATAGTCTTCTATCGATCATTTCGCTACCTCAGGTTCCACATGGCAATCCCAACAATATGGCTTGACTCCCGCGTAATCATGGCACGTTGTGCAAAAATCCTTGCGGCTTGTATGGCATTTCATGCAAGTGCGCGATAAACTCATATCGAATTTCTTTCCATCCGGGGAAACGTGCGTCCTGTTGCCCTCGCGAACGACTTTGTCCCTCCACTGATTCAACATGTCCATATGAAAAGACCTCATGTATTCCTTATCAGCTACGCATTTCTTTTCGGTCGTCGTGATTGCGGGCTCGGGAACGTATGAACCCTTGCCGCTTGCCAGGTTATACCACACAGGGAAAGTGATCAATGCCACAAATATCACAAGACCTGTGATTATTTTCCAGGAATCATACATCTTGTTTGTCATTTTCCTTTGTCGCGAACGGCTCCCCTCTTAAATCACCTTTTCTTGTCTCGCCTTTTAAGATCAAGGCATTGCCCACAAGCTCATGTAATGCTCCCACTGAAACTCCAGGGGCCCAGAAATCAACCACTGCAGGCAGCGTGGCCTTATCAATGGCGCACATACAAGCAAGCAGATTCACACCGTGCTTTTCCTGAACATAGCGTACGGCATTGCCCCTTGGAAACCCGCCCCTCATTCTCATTTCCATATTCTCGTCAGTCCCTATGCCTGAACCGCTTCCGCAGCAAAAAGTATGCTCTTTTATCGTATCTTCAGGCATGTCATAAAAATTATTGCAAACGCTGTTGAGGATATATCTCGGCTCTTCGAATATCCCCATGGCCCTCGCGGGATTGCACGAATCATGCCATGTAACCTTCCAATTATCATTTCGGGTTTTATCGAATTTGATCTTATTGTGCTTTATCAGGTCTGCTGTGAATTCAGCGATGTGAACCATCTTCGTGGCTTTGGCATTCTCGAATTTCGTGCCTGTAATAGGCGACACCGGCTCTTCAAGGAAATCAGCAGGGCCGTTCATGGTATCCATGTACTGATGCAGGACTCTCCACATATGTCCGCATTCTCCGCCTATTATCCACTTGACCCCGAGCCTTTTGGCTTCGCCGTAGATCTTTGAATTAAGCCTTTTCATCATCTCAGATGAATGGAAAAGCCCGAAATTCCCGCCTTCCGAAGCGAATGTGGAGAATGTGTAATCAAGCCCTATCTCATGGAAAAGAGCCAGATACCCTAAAAATCCAAAATAATGAGGATCGCCGAAATAATCAGCTGAAGGAACAACAAAGAGGATTTCCGCGCCTTTCTTGTTTATCGGAGCCTTGATATCAACTCCATATATCTCCTTAGCATCATCCATGGCGAAATCCACACTGTCCTTGAATCCGTGCGGCTGAATACCTAAGTGATTGCCTGTCCGAAAGCAATTAGCCGCAGGAGTATTGATCCAATCTATACCCAAACCAAGCAGGTTGAGCAGCTCCCTTCCCATCATTGTGATCTCTGCTGTATCGATCCCGTATGGGCAATAAAGCGAACAGCGCCTGCACTCAGTGCACTGATAAAAATAAAGGAACCACTCTTTAATAACATCAATGCTCAGTTCTCTTGCTCCTGCTATGCTTCCCAATATCTTTCCTGCTGCTGTAAAATCATTCCTGTAAACCGAGCGCAACAACTCTGCGCGCAGAACAGGCATATTCTTGGGATCCCCTGAGCCTATATAAAAGTGGCATTTATCAGCGCAAGCTCCGCAGCGCACGCAGATATCCATGAAAACCTGCAAAGATCTGTATTTCTTGAGCTGATCGCGAAGGCCCTCGATCACGATCTCCTTCCAATTGGAAGGCAGCTGCCAATCAGCATCCATTGGCATCCATTTCTTGACATTGGGAAGACCCAGGTATTCGCAGCTCTTGGGCAAAGCTCCGTGGCTATATGTGCCTTTTTTAAATTCCGCCTTGGTATCCATCCAGTCTGTTTCCGGAGGATCGTAGTTGACGCCGGCTATCTTTTTTGGATCGAGCTTATTCTCTGACATTATTAAGGTTTCTCCAAAGGCAGATCAGCTGCCTTCATGACATCCTTGAATTCTTCTTCATATTCTTCATACGTGTGTATTTTTACGGGATAGTTCCACGGATTGATATGCCTTTCCATGCGATTGTTGTTAGCAAGATTCCTTGTGGGACTCAAGAATACCCCGCCAAGATGCATGAGTTTGCTGAACGGAAAATACATGGCCAGAACACACACAAAGAAAAGGTGCACAAAGAAGATCGCGCCTATACCCTCGGGCACATGAGCATTGAATGTGACGAGGCTCATGACAAGCTCCTTCACTTTTATGACATCTACTTTCGTGAAATATCTCATCATGACCCCTGTTGCGCCTATACCTAAGATCAAAAACAATGGAAAGTAATCCGCGGCAAGAGAAATGTACCTTACCTGGGGTATCACGATCCTTCGTATAAAGAGGTAGGTAACAGCAGCTAAAAACGCCATATCGCTCAAATAAAGGATAGGAACGCCTATCTGCATAAATCCATCAAGGCTCTGCAGCGCAAGCACAAAGAAAGGCACGGGTTCCGCGAAAAATCTCATGTGCCTGATCAGGATCACCAGGAAAGACCAGTGAAAAGCAAGGGAAGCCAACCAAAGCCACTTACTCTCCCCGTATACGATCCTGGGCCCGCCCCGAAGCTCAGCGCTCGTGTTCCGAAAAAGCGATCTGAATAAAAGAACTTCCAATGCCATCCTGCCTATAACGCCCAGCCAATTGTGCGGATTATCAAGAAAACTGTTTTTGATCCATGGAAGAGATTTTTCCTGGCCTCCTGTTGTTGGAATGCGAAAAGGCACAGGAGCAAAAGACCATTTGATGACCCTATAGATCACCCCGCCCGCAAAAACCAAGAACGCGATATACGGGATCACTATGCCGAAGAATCCCGGCATAGCAGGACTGAGCACCCAGCTTATAGCAAGAAGTATGCCTACAAGTGTGAACGGAAAAAATATTCTCATTTTTTTATCTGAAGTATTAGTTTATCAAAACTAAAAACAAATGTCATTATTTCCTTACACTGCTATTCTCTCTGGTAGTCGGACCCTTTATGGGTCCGCTCTTTTCTGCTCTGATCCATGAGACAGAGCAGGCGCACCCATAAAGGGTGCGACTACCAAAGAAAATCCTTCTTTTGAGCCCGCAGCCCTAATCCCTCAGCCCTTCTTCTTTGCACGTTCCCCCGCAAGGCACATTCGTGCTCTCGATGAGTTTGGAGGTCTGCTTTTTGATCTCATTGGTCCTGATCTGATTCAGGCTTTCGCGGCAATCCGTATAAACATCAAAAGCTAAAAGCGCCAATGCATCCAAACGATCTTCGAACTTTTCCCATTCATCACCCGCCCTGATCTCGCTCCATTGGCCGGATAATTCCTGCCTTATGATCTTTTTGAGCTGATACACGAACACGACAGCCGCAGGAGCTGTGAAATCCTGGACGCTTCTTATTCTTATAACAAGATCCAGAGCTTTTCTTAAATCCTCTGTATTGTTGTTGGATATGATCTGCCTGAATATCGCGCGCAAACCATCCCTGGTGTTATGTCCGACAGGATTGCCGAATTGATTCGCTTTGCTTTTAAGGAATTCCTGGGTTTCTTGCGGGTAGGTCCTGGCAACGCTGTCAAACCATAATTTGACGATGCGTTCTTCTTGTCTGGCTAAAAGATCGAATAACATGGCGCAAACATTCACCTGTTTTAAGTCATTTAAGACTTAAAACAGGTTGTTTGATCCTGCGCATTCGCGCAAGATCAAACTGAATGTTAAATTAAGTATTTAAGCTTTTTGTTTTATACGCAGCCGGTTGGTTTTGCCAATCCTGCTACTTTACAAGCGCCCTTGGCCGGTCCTGAAGGAAACAGTTCATACACTTTCTTCAATGGGAACCCGGTCTCTTTACAGAGCTTTCTGATCATTGGAGCAATACCGAATTTTGTGTAATACTCTCTTAAGTAATTAACAAGTTTCCAATGTTCATCTGTCAACTCATTAACCCCCTCTGTGGTTGCAAGAGCTTTTGCTATTGCTTCATTCCAGGTCTCAGGCTCCTCCATGAACCCGTCTTCGTCTACTGCTATCTTGACTTCACCTAGTTCAAACGTTGGCATTATTACTGTACCTCCTACTAATCTTTCAAACCTTTCGACTCTTATTCGTGTTTAATTCGTGTCACTTCATCTCGATGTATCCGCATGGGCACTGCTCAGCGCATTTGCTGCAGCCCTTGCAGAAATCATCTTTGATCTTATACGGCTCGCCTTTGATAAGCGGTTTAACGATCGCATTATCCTGGCAATAGCTCCAGCATGTTCCGCACTCAAAACACATACCGCAGCTCATACACCTTTTTGCTTCAGCCACGCCCTCATCCTGAGTGAGCGTGCTTACGATCTCTTTGTTAAGAGAACCGAATCTGTCCGCAACCGGCACGTGTTTACCCTTTGCCGGATTGGAATTCTCATAATATTCAAGCTTGACCTTATTCTTGCCGACCACGGCCATTGTGGATTTCTGCGGCATCGGCGCATTGCTTATCGACTCATCAATGGCATATGCTGCTGTTCGTCCGTGAGCAAGAGCATTGACCACGAGCCCGAGCTTTATATTATCACCGCCTGAATATACTCTATCTTCTTTGGTCTTGCCTTTAGCGTCAACCTTTATCCAATCCTTACCTTCTATCAAGCTCTCAAACCCCGTAAAATCAGGGGCCTGGCTGATAGCAGGGATAAGCGCTGTAAAATCAAGGTCATATGTGTCTCCCTCGATAGGAACAGGTCTTCGTCTGCCTGAAGAATCCGGCTCGCCGAGCTGCATCTTCTGGCATTTCATTCCAACAGCTTTGCCGTCTTTCTTGTATATCTCGATGGGCGCTGCAAGGAAATCGATCCTTACTCCCTCTTCAAGAGCTCCCTCGATCTCATCAGCTATAGCCGGCATTTCCGGCCTTGTTCTGCGATAAAGTATGATAGCTTCAGCGCCGAGCCGCTTGGCCACTCTGGCCGCGTCGATCGCTGTGTCGCCTCCGCCTACAACCACGACTTTGTTGCCGATGTCCACTTTCTCGCCGCTGCTTACCTTATTAAGAAAACTAATACCGGAGAATACATTGGAAGCGTCTTCCCCTTCTACTCTGAGCTTAAGCCCCTTATGGCCTCCAAGCCCCACAAACACAGCCTTGTAATCTTTTTTAAGAGTCTCAAGGGTAATGTCTTTTCCGATCTTTGTATTGCACTTGATCTCAACGCCCATATCCTGCAGGCGCTTTACTTCAGCATCGATCACATTCTGCGGCAAACGGTATTCCGGAATGCCGTATCGCAGCATTCCGCCTGTTTTGGGGAATGCCTCGAATATCGTTACAGGATAACCGCGGCGCGCAAGTTGATAAGCGCATGAAAGTCCGGCAGGACCTGAGCCCACAACAGCTATTTTTTCAGCTCTCTTCTGGTCTGTTAATTTCTTCGCCGGAAGGCCTTTGCTGATCCCATAATCCCCGATAAATCTCTCGAAGTTATTGATACCAACCGAACCGTCTTTATGTTTTCGGTTGCACCCAAGCTCGCAAGGATGCGGGCACACTCGTCCGGCCACAGCCGGCATGGGCGTCATTTCAAGAAAAGTATAAAACGCCTCTTCCATTGCCTGGTCATATGTTTTGCCGTCAGCCTCCGCCCTCGATACAAGCATTAAAGCTTTTCGTATAAGATTTCCGTTCGGGCAAGCTCCTGCGCAAGGCGGACGCTTTTCAATAAACTTTGGTCTTAATAATGAAGCCTCAGAACCTGCTGCACCTGAGCCGCCCCAAGCGCTTACTCCTCCTAAACCTCTTTTTTTCTTCTTAACAACTTTAGCCACCATTTTTCACCTCTTTATTAATTTTCAAACCTGCGCCTTTTGCAGCGTTGATGTTTTTTTTATTGCTTTATAACTCCGGGCGCATTCCACGAATTTTGACGCCCAATTTTTGGCTGAATCTGCGTGTATATGCGTATAACACGCCATAGTGTTCTTATAGATCAATCCGTCTCTCTTTTTTCCAAGCCCTGTGCCGGTTTCCACATGCATACAGCTTGCCACATCCAACGGATCAGTCAGCAATTGGGAATAATGGAACTCATGTCCGCGTATTTCATCTGCGATCTCAAAAAACGGATTAGGACGGTCGATCCTCACTCTTGAATATCCATGCCCAGCGGGCTTATACGTCATTGTGAGCTTTGTCGGAAATAGGCCTGCCATGGGATATTTCTTTCCCTTTACCAGGATCGACTCGGACAGGTAGATGAGCCCCCCGCACTCAGCGTAGATAGGCATACCCTCTTGCGCTGAGCTCTTAACCGAATCCATCATCAGCTTATTTCGGGTCAAACGCTCAGCTTGGGTCTCCGGAAATCCTCCTCCGATATAAAACGCGTCAACATCGCCCACAGAAACATCATCCATGGAGGAGACAGGCACGAGCTTGGCTCCGTGCGCACTAAGAGCTTCTAGATTCTCCGGATAGTAAAAAGTAAAAACCGAGTCTTTAAAATATCCGATCTTCACTTTCACGGGCTTTGCGGATGCCCATTTTTTTGTTGTTGCCTTTAAAACAGGAGCTGTTTTAGCGGCATCAGTCAAACATCCCATATCAAGGTATTTTTGAGCCAACTCTGCCAATTGATCTTTAAAATCTTCGTTCCACTTGTATTCAGACGGGGTTATAAGCCCAAGATGGCGGTTGGGGATAAGTTTCCACTGATTTTTATCAAGCCTTGGTATCACTCCGAGGACAGGGATCTTGCAATACTTTTTGATCGATGCGGTGAGTATCTCCTCATGGTGTTTGCCGGCCACCTTGTTGAGTATCACGCCCACGATGTTCGTGTCTTTTGAAAAAGAAACGCATCCATTTATCTGCGCCGCCAAAGTGCGCGTCACCTTTTTCGCGCTCACAACGAGCACGACCGGCGCTTTTAATATCTTGGAAAGCTCTGATGTACTGTGAATGCCGTCAACATCCTTGCCGTCATAGATCCCTCGATTCCCCTCTATTATCGCGATATCATAACCCGCAGAATGCGTCATGAATCTCTCATAAACATTCTCGGAGTTCGTAAGGTAAGTATCAAGATTGCGGCAAGTCTCGCCTGATATGGCTTCAAGCCACGCGCTGTCTATGTAATCAGGACCTTTTTTAAATGCGCAGGCTTTGCGGTCCTGTTTACGCAGCCATGCCAGGATGCTTAAACTGACTATCGTCTTGCCTGAATCACCGGAGAGCCCGGCGATGACAAGTCTCGGAATTTGTACGTTCATTGCTTGACGAAAGCTTCCTCCTTCGTCTTTAGTATTCGGAAATACCCGCTGCGAAGTTTGACCTGCGCGGGTATTACAAGAAGTTACTTGCTATCAATCGTTGGCAGCGCCCTCTCTATGAGGGATCTCTAAAAAACTTCCTCCGAAATAAGTGTAAACACACCTTCCGGAATTAACTAACTGCTTGATCGCTTCCTTGCAGAGTTTCTTGTCCACTCCTTCCGCTCCATAAACCTCTACCATGGCTTTTGTAAGATCCATTGGTTTTAATTTCTTCTGGCCCATGGCGTCTTTAACCATGGTGAACATAGCTTCAGCTACTTCTTCTATTGTTTTTGCCACTTAAATTCTACCTCCTAATGCGGTATTTTCCAGCTAATAAATCGTGTGAGGAGTTCCGCTGTGGCTTCCCGTTTCCGGGAAGCCACAGCTTCAAATTTCAGACTTATTTAAACGTCAGATGAGTCGAACGCTTGAACGTTAACCCGGCATGCTTAAAGTCGTCGATGTGCTCCTTCTGGAACGGGATATTGGCCATTTTAAAGAATTTCGGCCAACCGATCCTGTTGATCCATTCACCCATTCTCTCGTACTTCTTTGCGTTCTGCGCCCATAGATCCACAAGACCCCTAACAGCTTGTGTCACTTCCGGCCAACGCGGCGGGTTATTTGGAATGAACGGGATGGCAAGCTTCGAGAACGTAGGCTCGCTTCTCGAGTTTGACACTTTTCCGCCAACCCAGATGGAAACACCGTCATTTAAAGGATTGTTGATAGGCATGGACGGACAAACTGTGAAGCAGTTCGCGCAGAACATACACTTTTCCTCGATCACTTCAACTGACTGGTTGCCGTCTACCGTTGCCGGCCTGATGGCTGCTGTCGGACATGACGCGCTCACATTGGGTATTTCGCAAGTCTTCTTCAGATTCTTGTGATCGATCTTCGGAGGACGTCGATGAATACCCAGTATTGCGATATCAGAGCAGTGCACAGCGCCGCACATATTAAGGCAGCAAGCCAAGGCGATCCTGAGTTTGCCGGGGAGCTTCCTCTCCTCGAAATGCTCGATCAGATCATCCATGACTGATTTGACCACGCCCGAAGCGTCCGTTGCCGCTGAATGGCAATGGATCCACCCCTGGGTGTGCACAATGCTTGATATGGCATTGCCGATACCGCCGACCGGGTGACCCATTTTTTTCAGGTCCGCGATCAGGGGATCTATGCTGTCTTTCTTGTCAGTCATGAACTCCACATTGTGGCGGCTTGTGAATCTGATATAGCCGTCGCAATATTTGTCAGCCAAGTCGCAATACATGCGGATCTTGTCAATACTGAGGAGTCTGCCTGAGGCGCTCCTGACTGTGAATATTTTATCTCCGGATTCAGCTACATGAACCATCACACCTGGTTTTAAGATCTCGTGATATTTCCACTTCCCGTAGTTTTTCTTAATAACCGGATGCAGGAATTTTTCATATTGCGGAGGTCCGAAGTCTGTTCGTTTTTCTTGTGCTGTTTGTGTCATTTATTTACCTCGCAAAAGTTACTTCTCGCCGTCGCCTTCTTCGAAGTACTCTTCGTAGAAGACGTAGGGATTGTCTCTGGGAGCGGATATCATCTCGGGCGTTGGCTCAAGACCTATGGCTTCCAGGAAATTACCCAGTCCGACTCGCTGGATGAATTCACCGACTCTCTCGCGATTCTTACCCTCGTCACCCCACACATCCCATATTTTCTCGATCAAGTCTTTGATCTCCTGGTATGGCGGCGTCATCTTGATGAATGGGACCAGAACTGAGGACAAAAGCGCGCCTTCCATGATCGGGGCTTTTGATCCAATGAGGATCGTGGCTCCGCGGTCTTTTCCGGGCCTTAACGCCTTTGGCATTGCATTGATGCAGTGCATACAGCGGCGGCAGTACTCATTATCGATCTTGAGTTCTTTTCCGTCCCAGTCCATGCATTTCGCGGGGCAATTATCCACTACGTCAGATTTAATGTCCATTCCGCTTTTCGCGTATTGCGCGACCTCGGATTTATCCATCTGGATGTCATCGCGCCATGTGCCGATAAATGACATATCAGCTCTGGCAATGGACGCCACGCAGTCATTCGGACAGCCTGAGAATTTCAGTTTGTATTTATATGGAAATGCCGGGCGATGAAGCTCATCCTGATAACTATGCGTGAGATCATTGCAGGCATTCATCGTGTCATAGCATGCCCATTCGCACCTGGCTTGTCCCAAGCAGCAGCTTGGCGTTCTCATGTCTGAGCCTGAGCCTCCAAGATCGAAATCTATCTTTTGGAGTTCAGTGAATATGGGTTCAAGTTCATCGGTCTTTGTTCCAAGCAATATGATATCGCCTGTTGAACCGTGCATGTTTGTGAGCCCTGAACCATGTTTTTCCCAGATGTCGCAAATCTTGCGCAGGGCATCTGTCGTATAGAACCAGCCTGATGGCTGATTTACTCTTATCGTATGAAAATGAGAACATCCCGGGAACTTCTCGGGTATATCGGAGTATCTTCCGATGACTCCTCCTCCATAACCCATGACTCCTACGATGCCGCCATGTTTCCAATGTCCGATCTTCTCTTTGTAAGATAGCTCAAGCTGTCCCAAGAGATCTTTTGACATGACGCTTCTCTTCGCCGCCATCTTGATCTCTGTAACAAAACTAGGCCATTTACCTTCTTCAAGCTGATCCAGTAAAGGTGTTTCTGTTTTAGACATTACATCTCCTTTTTTTATCATCCTGGTAAACTGACGCTTTTGCGTCATCCTGAACCGACATTTTAATGTCATCCCCGTATTAAGTACGGGGCAGGCTCTGAATCTATTTCAGGACCTTTAGCGTTTCAGGATCTTCTGTGCTTCAGGATCTTGAATCTTTTATCCTATTATTTAATAGGATCTTTCGTGCTATCAGCAGCTAACTAAGATAGGCGCTGAATTTTTATTTTATCTGAAATGTATTTTCAAGTCAAGCAGAATGGTCAACTCCAACCCTAATTCCCTGTTTTATTGGTTTTCTACCCCAAAAAAACGATTTAAACCCGTTTTTCCGTGCCAGACCCCCCATTTTTCCGATCATTATTACCTTACCCCCCATACATCACCATTTTCCTCCCCCCTTGAGGGGGAGGCCAGGTGGGGGGTTTCCTTTATATGCGATGATACATCAGTATTCTTGTAAACAATAGAGCCGGTAGTGTAAACTACCTTGGAAACAGGATCAGGCGAAAATAAAAGTAACCGCAGTCCAACAGATAGCAGCTAAAATCGCGGCAACAGTGGCCTGGGGGATCTGCGTCTTGACATGATCCATCAGGTCGCAACCCGTACACATCGAACTCAGCACTGTAGTATCAGATATCGGCGAGCACTGATCCCCGTACACGCTCCCATCCATTACAGCAGCAAAGCAGATCGTCATGAAAAACTCGGGATGAGCAAGCCCATTGGCATTAGCCACGGCCCAGGCAAGAGGCATGGCAAGCGGAAAGGCCACAGCATAGGTCCCCCAGCTGGTTCCTGTTGAAAAAGCAATGATGATGGTGAGAACCTGAAGCATCACAGGCAAAGCCCAATAAGGAATACGCGTACCCAAAAGCTCGACCAGATAAATGCCGCCTCCGGCTTCTTTGCTTATGCCGCCGATAGTTATGGCAAGAAGCAGGATCACTGACCCAAGCACGACTCCTTTCAATCCTTCGCCGAATCCGGTCATCAGATCATTCAAAGACATTCCCTTTATAAGAGCCAGGCTCATAGCAACAACCAGGGCCGCTGCGAATGCCCAAAGCACCTCGGGACTGCCTTTGAAAATAAAAGTCCCGATCGCGATCCCGATCAAAGTCAAGAGGGGCGCGATGAATTCGATCACATGCGGCTTGTAGCCCCGCGGAACATGGCTCTCCTGCAATTCCCTGGCGCTTAATGGCTGCGCGTCAGGCGCATCAAGTTTCCCTGTTTTCCTGGCCCGGGCGATAGCCTCTCTGAGCTTCTTCCCCAAAAAAGGAGCTCTGTCAATGCTGAGCAGGAACGTGAGCATAACAGCGAATATCGCGTAAAAACAGAAAGGAACGCTTTTAAAAAAGAAAGTGATTCTTTGGGTTTCTGTGGCAAGCCAGCTTACCCCTGCGACAAAAATAAAAGCCTGCACATAACCCGGCCACGCATTGAACGCTAATTGCGATGCGATCGGCGAAGCAGTGGAATCCACGATGTACGCCAGTTCTTCATGGCTGATATTCTCCTTGTCAGCGATGGGTTTTACGGTCGTGCCCACAAGCACAGTGCTGATCGTCCCGCCTTGGAAGAATATGACGCCCAGCATCCAGGCCGCAAGCTTGGCGGTTTTGGGCCCGCGCACAAAACGTTTTGTCATAAATTCCGCGAAAGCCTTGGCGGCTCCCGTCTTTGACCAAACACCCATTAACCCGCCAAGGAACCAGAGATACAGGACAAGAACCGTTGCAGAACTTTTAGTCATAAGTGATGAAACCAGGACATCTGAGGTCAGATCGTATTTTCCAAGCAAAGCCGCGCCTACGATTACCCCGCCCAGCAAAGCTGTTACAGGTTCCCGGGTCAGCCAGCAAAGCATAACAGCCGCCAAAGCAGGCAAAAGAGACCAGAATTTAAAGTGCGATTTCGCATGCAGCTGATAATAGACTCTTTGAATTTCCCCTTCTATCTCTTCATCTAAAAAAACAAATTCCTCTTTTTTCTCATCTTTCCCTTTTCCCTTACCGCAGCGCAGGGGCTTGTCCGCAGTATCTTCTTCCGCATCAACCATTTCAGGCAACAGCGCCCGCTCATACGGGATGATTTCCTTTATATATTTGCGTTTGCCCTTATATATGTAGAAGGGAGCATTGTTTTCATCGAACTCAACATCTATCGCGATCTTCTCCACGGTCCATGTTGGAGGCACCCGTCTGCCCACGTAAAAACTTATCCCCAGGATCAAGATAAAGAACCAGAACGTCTTTGATCTCCGCAGCAACTCTTTATTCATTAAAAATCCGCTCCTTATCTCTTAAAAGCGATATCGAGCTTCATCCGGTCCAGACTGAAGAAAAACCTGGAATAAACAAGCAGCTTCTTGTCCTCTATCTCATGCATTTCATCGGGTTTTTGAGATATATCCTTGATCTCAATTTCCTTGGGATAGGCAACGACATATGCATGATAAGTGGCTGAATAATCAACAACCTCATCCAAATGAAAACCGATCTCATCATCTTTGACGGACACTAAATCCGTTGCGTCCAGCTCTGCCATTAAGAATTCAAAATCATTCACTGCCACGGGAGAATTAAGTGAAACCGATACCCAATAATTCCCGTACACGGATTTGATCCTTTTGTAATCTGTTTTCAATATATTGCCCTCTGAATCCACGATCGGAGAAAACGGCACTGAACGAATAAGCAAAACTGTGTTCTTATTGCCTTCGCCCGCAAGAGCCCATACGCACATGCTTTTACATTCCCCTGCCTCATCGATCTCAAAATACTGGACTATGCCGTATGTACGCCTGTAAGACAGCGTTGTAATGCTTTTAACAGTTATGTCTTTTGCGCATTTGATCACATATTTAAAACACTTCTCGCTTACTGTCTCACAAATGGAATGTGATGCCTTCTTAGCCTCCGCGATATCGCAGGATTCTTTCACTGTTTTATACTTGGTATCAGGACTGATATTGGAAGCGATCTGCAGATATTTATTCGCCTGAGATTCATCGCCTCTTCTTAGCGTCAAGCGATAAAGATGATAGTAAAGACCGGATTTAAGGCTCTCTATCTTGCAAAATCCCACAGATCTTCTTAAGTCATTTGACGCGCTGTCAAACTGGCCCTTGAGTATCTTGACTACCGCGCTCATATACAACACGATCTCATTTGTAGGGTCCACAACCATTGCTTCAGCGATCGCTTTCTGCGCTTCATCCAGTCTTCCCGTAACGATCAAGGTCTGGATCATGACCATGCGAAGATTACCGATGTCCGGGAACATGGATATCTGCCTTCTATAGACATCAAGGCTTGTATCCACGTCACCGAGCAGTTCATGACATTCAGCAGCCGCAACTTGCGAAATATTGAAATCCGGGAAGAATTCCAATAGTTTTTTGTGGTTCTTTATGGCTTCCTCGATATTGCCGCTGCTGACGCTAGACCACCCCAAAGCAAGATATACTTCGGGATCATCTGGATAGAGTTTCAGGAATTTAAATAATTCGCGTATTGCGCTGTTGAAATCACCGTCATGAAGATATTTTATCGCGGATAATTTTAATTTGTCTTTTTCTGATAACCGCCCCTCGATCTTATGGATCTGAGAAAAAAGTTTTTTCTTTAAAGAGCTGTCATTTATAGAATTGTAAACGAAATACAGCAAAAACAAGGTATCCGCATGCGCGGGGTCAAAATCCAGGGCTTCGTTTAATTTTGCGATAGCTTTCGCAAAATCGAAATGTTTGTAATAAGCTTCTCTGCTCTCCTCGAACAATGCTTTTGCGGCTGCCTCTTCCCTTTTCGCCGGTTTCTTCTCATGCTGGACCTTTTTTTCCTTATGCACAGCGGGCGCGGGCTTGCTCAGCTGGACCGCATTGGTGAACATGGTCAATATGTCGCCCAATATGGATGTTTTTTGCTTGTGCTCACCCCCGTCAGGATTACCGGCTCGTATGGCATCAGCTAATTCCTGGGCATCCGCGAATCTCTGGGCGGGATTCTTGGCAAGGCATTTCATTATTATCCGGCTTATGGCAGTCGGCACTTTTTTATTGAGCTTTCTCGGGTCATCGTATTTCTCTTGAGTGATCTGCCCGATGATAGAAGCCATGTCATCATCTTCAACCGGGTGCTTCAGGGTCACCAGCTCATAAAAGATGACTCCCAAGCTGTAGATATCAGTCAAATGCGATATCCCGAGAGCCTGTTTTTTAAACTGCTCAGGGGACATGTATTTCAAGGTCCCTACGATCTGGTTCGCGGTTGTCACCTCTATATCCCTGGCTTTCTTGGCTAAACCAAAATCAACAAGCTTTGCGTGACCGCTAATGTCTATAAGGATGTTTGAAGGCTTGATGTCCCTGTGTGAGATCCCTTGGGAATGCGCCTCATACAAAGCATCCGCGATATTAGCGATCAAGGAGCATACCCTGCCCACATAATGCTGATCATTCACAGGCAAGCGCTTTGGAAGTTTTAAAAAGAAAGGCAGATCCTGTTTCTGCGAACTTAGATCATCAAGATACCCGTACTGCTCAAGTTCCTCAAGCTCCTTCTTTGGCTTTTTAAGCATCCTGCATCTGTTCACAAACGCGCTAAGAGATTTGCCGTCAACATACTCCATCGCGAAGTAGGGCATGTTCTCCAGTTCACCATAACTGTATATCCTTGTGATCCCGGGATGATTGCATTTCGCGATCGCGCTGGCTTCGCGCAAAAATCTTTTTTTGTTCTCAGGCGTGGCAGCTTCTTCGAGCAGGAATTTGATCGCTACAGGCCGGTCAAGATTATCATCATGCCCCTTATACACAATACCCATGCCGCCGACCCCTATTTCCTCTATAACGCGGCACCCGCTGATAAACTCGCCAGCCTTCCACTTCCTCATGCGCCTATTAAACTAAAAAAGAGACAAGCCAAACTTGCCCCCCTGCATGCTGAACTCGACGCGACAATATTGATCCATTGAGTGAAGGATCAGTGCTATATTTCTGCAATTGAGAAATATGGTTTAATACCAGACAACAATGGCAAGAGTATTTGTGGCAGAAGACGAAGCGAACCTTTTGGCCCTGGTCTATGACAATCTTGAGATGGCCGGGTACCAGATCGAGACTGCGCGCGATGGGGATGAGGCGCTCCAGAAAATAAGAGCCTCCCTTCCCGACATAGCCATCCTCGATCTTCTTATGCCCAAAAAAACAGGATGGGATGTGGCCAAGATCCTGAAATCCGACCCGAAAACAAGCCACATCCCCATTATCATCCTTACGGCATCAGTGAGCGACGAGGAGATAGCCAAGGCGCAAAACCTTGGCATCGCCAAATACATCAAAAAACCGTATGAGCCGGAAACCGTTACAGCCGCAATAGAAGAGATCCTCAAAAAAACCGGATAATCCCCTTTTTTTCTCAATTTCATCATTCATCATTCATCATTCATCATTTGCAACTCATCTTTCTATAATACGGTAACGACTTATGAAAAAAACCGCGGCCAAAACCAAGAATTCACGCTCCAGTAAAGTGCAGGTGGAAGACGACCGCACAGGCTTGAGCATCGAGACCCTGAAGCGGGCCATCATGGATAATCTTTTCTATGTTCAGGCCCGCTTTCCGGCTGTAGCGACCCATAATGATCACTACCTGGCCCTGGCATACACTGTCCGCGACAGACTGCTCGACCGCTGGCTCCACACAGCCAAGACCTACTCCCAACAGGGCAGCAGAACAGTCTGCTACTTCTCAGCGGAATTCCTCACAGGGCCGCACCTGGCCACGAATCTCATCAACCTGGGCATCTATGATAAGGTGCGCCAAGCTGTTGAAAAACTTGACCTTAACCTGGAAGAACTGCTCGAACAGGAGGAAGAGCCTGGTTTGGGAAACGGCGGCCTTGGCAGACTCGCTGCCTGCTACCTGGATTCCATGGCTACCCTTGAGATCCCGTCGATCGGTTATGGGATCCGTTATGAGTTTGGCATTTTCGACCAGGAGATCCATGATGGCTGGCAGGTCGAAGTAACTGACAAATGGCTGCGCCTTGGAAATCCCTGGGAAATACCCAGGCCGGAAAACCGCATGGATATCAAATTCGGGGGGCGCACAGAAACATTCCAGGATCAAAAGGGCAGGCATCGGGTCAGATGGATCCCTGATCATATTGTAATGGGGATGCCCTACGACACCCCCATACTCGGATACAGAGTCAATACCGCGAACCTGCTTCGCTTGTGGAAAGCGGAAGCTTGCGAATCATTCGATTTTCAGGCGTTCAACGTGGGTGACTATTATGGAGCTGTGACCGAAAAGATGCACTCAGAGAACATCACAAAAGTACTCTATCCCAATGATGAACAGGTCCAGGGCAAGGAACTCAGACTTGAACAGCAATACTTCTTTGTTGCCTGCTCCCTTAAAGACATGATCAGGATCTACCGCCAGAAAGAGCGGGACATGAACAATTTCCACAAAAAATACGTTGTTCAGCTCAATGACACTCATCCCTCGATCGCTGTGGCGGAGCTGATGAGACTGTTGGTGGATGAAAATCTGATGGGATGGGAAGAAGCATGGGAGATCACCCGAAAGACCTTGTGCTTTACCAATCACACACTGCTCTCTGAGGCGCTTGAGAAATGGCCCATTGAGCTTTTTGGCAGGCTCCTGCCCAGACACCTGGAGATTATTTTCGAGATCAACCGCAGGTTTATTGAAGAAGTGCGCGTTAAGTACGCGCAAGATATAGACCGCCTGGCCAGGATGTCCATAGTCGATGAGACCGGAGAAAGGTATCTGCGCATGGCCAATCTCGCCTGCGTTGGCAGTCATGCCATAAACGGCGTGGCAGACCTGCACACAGAACTCCTTAAAAAAGACGTGCTCAAGGATTTCCATGAATTATGGCCTGAGAAATTCAGCAATAAGACCAATGGCGTCACCCCCAGGCGCTGGATGGTCTTGAGCAACCCCAGGCTCACCAGGCTTATCACGGAAACGATCGGAGATAAATGGATAAATAATCTCGATGAGCTCAAGCGCCTTGAGCCGTTCAGCGCGGATAAGGGTTTTCGCGAAAAATGGCAGCGGATCAAGCGCGAAATAAAAAACGATCTGGCCGGCTATATCCTTAAACAGACCAGGGCGCAGGTCAACCCGGATTCGATCTTTGACATACAGGTCAAACGCATCCATGAGTACAAACGCCAGCATTTAAATGCTTTCCACATAATCACTATGTATAACCGGATCAAACGCGATCCTGACGCCTTTATCACCCCCCGCACATTCATCTTCGGAGGCAAGGCAGCGCCGGCCTATCACATGGCGAAAATGATCATCAAGCTCATCAATTCAGTAGGCGATGTTGTGAACAAAGACCCTGACGTGAAGGACCGGCTCAAAGTGGTATTCTTGCCGAATTTCTGCGTTACCCTGGGCCAACAGGTATATCCTGCCTGCGACCTTTCAGAACAGGTATCAACCGCGGGCAAGGAAGCATCCGGCACAGGCAACATGAAGTTCTCCTTGAACGGCGCTCTCACCATCGGCACTCTTGACGGAGCCAATATCGAGATCAGGGAAGAAGTGGGGGATGAGAATTTCTTCCTTTTTGGCTTGACAGCCCAAGAGGTATCTGACTTGAAAGCCAAGGGATATGAGCCAAAAGACTATTACAACGCAGACCCTGAACTCAAAGAAGTCATAGACCAGATCGCTTCAGGATATTTTTCCCCTAACGACCCCGGGTTATTCAAGCCGCTCATTGATTCACTGATGAATAAAGATGAGTATATGCTTTTAGCTGACTATACTTCTTACATTAAATGCCAGGAACGCGTTGGCATAAGCTACCGTGATCAGGATAACTGGACCCGCATGGCAATCCTCAATACCGCGCGCATGGGCAAATTCTCCTCTGACCGCGCGATCCGCGAATACTGCCAAGAGATCTGGAACGTCAAGCCCGTTAGTATCAAGCTCTGAAGCGGAATAAACTCCGAAAGATCCTTCGCGACTACCCATTTAATAAAAGTGTGCGGGCAGGTTCCCGCGCTGCGAGGAAAGCAGACGGAAACTACAGCCTTGCGCCAGATGCTCGGCTTTAAGGCCGGGAAGGTTGTCGTTAATATATCGAGCGAGCGTGACTATGCCGGGCTCTTCTGAGGTCGCATGATTAACGCGGATAACAGGCATATTCAACTCATCCGCGTACTTGATAGATTCATCATACCTGCTGCCGTCATCGCAGACAATGCAGCAGTCGCAATCCATGTCGATATACTTAAGAACATCACAAAGACAGCCTGTGCCGATCCCAATCTTTGAAACCTGTTGATTCGGATCTCCCATAACCTGGACTGCCGGCTCTCCAAGGACTGCTGTCTTAGCAGCTACGCGCTTTGCGAATTCTCCGAACGCAACCGGCCTGATATCGAACCTGTGCTCAAAGCGACCACTGCTTTTCACGGGTTTTCCGTTAAAACCCAGGAACCGCGCCCAAGTCCAGAGGATCCCGATATCAGGCCACCCATCCCAAGAATCATGGATACGGATTATTGTAAGGCCGTTTTCTTCAATAAAGCGCTTCTTTATATCTCTGGCAGGTGAATTATCCAGGTGTTCATCGCATCCATGATAGAACACTGCCTCATGAGAAATAATAAGCTTGGATCCCTTTTCAACAGCCGCGCGCAGAGCAGACATGGTAGCTGACCACATCACCAGGCAATGCTCGAAATCCTTTTCCGAATCGCCGACAATAACACGGTCTGCGGCGTGAACCGGATCTACCCAATCAGCTCTTGAGATAAAATGCTTGATTATGTCTTTTGGTTTCATGCTACGCCGGATAAAGACCTTGCCAAATTGATCAGGCAGCGTAATGATGAAGTAGTTCAGCGATCAAAGTCTGATACGGAACGCGCATACGCTTTGCCTTTTGTTTGAGACCTTCGAGGTCCTGACGATTCATACGGATGTTTAAAACAGCGTCCTTTTTTCGTCGCACAACGGCCTCAGCGATATCGCGGAACTCCGTCCGGCTCACAGGACGATATGTTCCTCGGATCAAGGCCTTCTCAATTTCTTTTTCCTTTTTGTTTAATTTCATCTTTTTCATTTTAATTCTCCTCTTATCCACAGCTTGGTATATTTGCGGCTTGGAAACAGCGTTTTTAAGAAGATTTCTTTTTTACGCACCACATAAGGCACAACCCAAATATAGCCCTTATGCATAAAAAGCATTATTTTCTGATGCGGTCTGCTTGGATGCTTCATAACAGACAAAAGCCTTGCTTTCATGATCTCTTCAAAAGAAACTCCTCGTTTTCTTTTTAACTCATCGCTCTTTGCCAGATTCCAATAAATATCAGCCATACGCTTATAGTGTAATACAAATGTATATACAATTCAATGGGCAAAATATGGAAAGTTCAGGTTAAATAGTGCGAATGGATCCGGATCAAGCCCCCTTTCTTTGCCAAGGCTTCGCAATACACAGCGGGATAACAAAGGAGTTAATCAAGAGGGCGAACTGCTACACTACGAAGGTAAAACCTCATGGAAAAGGTAATGGATTCCCGTTTTCACGGGAATGACAATGTATTGCTGGATTTTTCCCGTATGCTGTCTACTGTATGCTTCTTCCTACATTCCTTTATACGGATTCGGGCCGACTTTGTTGACCAGTTCCAGGAATTTGTCGAAGATTCCCGGGATCTTATGATAGTCAGCTATTGAGAGTTCGTGGATCTCAACGCGCTCTTCTTCAAGAGCCAGCTGTTTGAGTTTTTCCTTGACATTACCCATTCTATATCCGGCGAGCTCACTGCCTTTTACAAAATGGCACTGGTAATCATCGCCTTTTTTGCATCCGATGAGGATCACTCCGTCAATGCCGCTTGCCAGAGCATCACTCACCCAGACTGTGTTCATAGAACCAAGACATCGCAAAGGTATGATCCGGATCATTGAGTTGTATTTAAGTCTGTTGAGGCCCGCCATGTCGATCGTGGGGAAAGCATCATTCTCGCAGATGAACACAAGGATCCTTGGTTTTTCCTCAAATTCATCAGGCACATTCATGACCTTGATCATCTGGGAAACCATGTTAACGTTATAGTTCTTAAATGACACTATCCTCTCAGGACAAGCTCCCATGCACACTCCGCAGCGGCGGCAGCGCAATGGGTTTGGAAGCGGCGTACCCTTGGTATCTTCATCAAGAGCTCCGAACGGGCATTCTTCAGTGCAGCGTTTGCACTGCGTGCATCTCTGCATGAAAAATTCAGGATAGCTCAGGTCCCCTGATCTTGGATGAACAGCAGCGCCTCTTGAGATGGACTCAACAGCTTGTATGGCTTTAAGAGCTGCGCCGTGAGCATCATTGATACCCTGAGAAAGATCCATTGGAGCTCTCACAGTACCTGTTGCATAAATCCCGGTTCTCCTTGTTTCATAAGGGAAGCAGATAAAATGTGAATCAGGAAATCCGTACTTTAAAGTAGGAAGGTCTGTTCCCTGGCGATACGCGAGATTTAGGATCTTCGCGCCTTGCTCGGAACACTCAGCTGCTTTCTTTTCGCCTGTGCCTTCCTCTTTCTTTTCCTCGCCTTCTTTGGCTTCCTCGGCCACTGGCGGTTCAACTTCCACTTTCGTGGTAGGAACCATGCCGGTAGCAAGCACAACAAGGTCAGCTTTGATCGTTATGTCTTCGCCTAGAATTGTCTGCTCGACTCCTACAGAGACTTTTCCATCAGGATCTTTCTCAACTCCTGCGATCTCGCCTTTTGTCAGGAATATCCCCTCTTCCTCCTGGACCCTGGCGTAAAATCTCTCAAACTGCGCAGGAGAACGAATGTCCTTATAGATCACATAGACTTTTGATTCAGGATCATTCTGCCTTACAGTCAAAGCCTGTTTCAAAGACACCCTGCAGCACACAGCCGAGCAATAAGGAAGATGATCCTTATCTCTTGACCCTGCGCACTGGATAAATAAAACGTTTTTAGCGGGCTTGCCGTCTGATGGACGCTTGATCCCGCCCCTGGAGATCATCTCCTCCATCTGCACGTTAGTGATGACATCAGGAGTACTCCCGTAGCCCAGATGGGTGAGCTTGGTAGCGTCATAAGGTCTCCAACCTGAAGCAAGTATTATGGAACCAACAGTCACATCACTTGATGTGCCGTTTTTAAGGGTCACATTGAATTTACCTGGCTGACCCTGTGTTTTATCAACAACCGTGGATTTGTGGATGGTTATATTGGGATTGGATTCAACTTCCTTGACCAACTCGCTTAGCCCTGTATCCTCTGGGTCGCGGTAAGGAGGTTTCTTTGGGAACACTTTCTTCACATTCTTTGCCCAACCGCCGAGTTCTTTTTCTTTTTCAACAAGTATCACCTTGTAGCCTGCCTTGGCAGCAGCCTTGGCTGCGGTCATCCCTGCCATGCCTGCTCCGACTACCATGATATCCTTGCTGATCTGATCCATGAACGGCTGAGGCGGCTCTATATTTTTAAGCTTTGCAATACTCATGCGCACATAATCTTCAGCCAACATCTGGGTGTCTTCATTATTGGGCTCACAGCACCACGCAACATGTTCACGGATATTGACTCTCTCGGTCATGACATCCTTGCCAAAATTAAAAAGTCCCGGAAATACCCTCTGGGAACACGCGGTAACTGCCACACGATTCAAACCTTCTTTCTCAACATCAGCTTTAATTAGGCTTAAGCCCGCGTCACTGCAAAGCGCGTCATGCGATTTACACACAGCAGCTTTGCCCTCATCAATAGCGACCTTGGAAAGCTTCTCTATATCAAGGGACTTGCCTATGTCGCATCCTTTACAAATATATGTTCCGATCTTTGTTTCCATCTTATTTACCTCCCGCAGCGATCATGGCTTTTAAGGCAGCGCCTGTAGCGTCCTGGATGGACGTTGACACATCAAGCGGCCGCACGGATGTTCCTGCGCCGATCACGCCCTTGGAATCAGCCACGATAAACCCATACTCATCTCTTTGAGTGTCGATCAAAGGCGGCTCATCAAGCGTGTTCGGGACCATGCCGGTGGCCAGCACCGCCATATCCACTTCTGTCTTTGCTATTTCGCCTGTGAGCGTGTTTTCAGCTTCTAATATTAAATTCTTGCTCGCGGTCTCAGTGATCTTCCCGACTTTACCCCTGTGGAAGAAAAGTTTGGTGTCTTCCTGGGCCTTCATGTAGAAATCCTCCATGCGGCCCGGAGAACGCACATCAATGTAGAAGATATGGATCTCCGCTTCAGGATAGCGCTCGCGAATGTATGTAGCTTGCTTCATTGAAGCCAAACAGCACACAGCTGAACAATAAGGAAGATGATTATCATCCCTTGAGCCTGCGCACTGCACGAACCCGATCTTGGATATCTCTTTCTGGTCTGACGGTCTTACGATCTTGCCATTGGTAGGCCCGTTCGCGCTGGCGTATCTTTCCATCATGACATTTGTCAGGACATTGGGATATTTTCCGAATCCAAGGCGGTCAAGCTTCTTGGCATCATATGGTTTCCAGCCTGTTGCCCACACAACCGCGCCAGCTTGAACCTTGATCGTTTTTGGCTGCATATCAAGTTCGATCGCGTTATACTTGCACGCATCAACGCATTTTTTCATGCCCTCATCCTTAACGTGCTTTGGATCGATCACATACCGGAAAGGATATGCCATGAGATGCGGGATATAAGCGGCTTTCGTCTTGTTTAAACCCAGATTGAGCTCATTGTCGCGCTCGATATCACAAACTGTAGCGCAATCCCCGCATCCTGTGCATTTCTCATTCACATAACGAGGATTGAGTTTTATCTCGACTTCATAATTGCCATCAGAGCCCGTGATCTTTTCAACAGTAGCCAGGGTAAGCACCTCTACCAGAGGATTAGCCCTTATTCTTTTTAAATTTATTTCCATGCCGCATGCAGGCGGACAAAGCTTTGGAAAATATTGATTGGAAGCTATGATCCTTCCGCCGATCGAAGGCTGTCTTTCAACTAAAAGAGCCTTCTTTCCGACTTCAGACGTCTCGATCGCCACGGTCATCCCGGCTATCCCGCCGCCGACAACCAGCGTATCAACTTTCATTGTTTCACTCATGTTTTTTGCTCCTTATGTGTTTCCGCCGCCCTCTCCTTCTTCCCCCTCTCCCTTGAGGGGAGAGGCTGGGTGAGGGTGCACCGTTTGCTCTATCTGTCATCCTGAACTTGTTTCAGCTTCTAGGCTTATCAAGACGCAGTCCCCTTTAGGGGGCAGGATCTCATCAAGTCTTACTTTAATCTTCCTTTACACAATTTGTATAAGAAAAATCTTTATCACCCTCATCTAACCTCTCCCCTCAAGGGAGAGGAAAAAGAGGGTCAAATCTTCAATTACTACTCGCACAACTCACACTCTCTCTGCCCGCGCACTTGGCATGTATCAAAGCCACCGTCCTGTAGAGCATATGCGCGAACTTTGAATACGGCGCGTAGATCAGCAGAAAGAAAACAACTATCAGATGAACATAATATGTAGCATATGCCAAAACCGCGAGATCAGCCACGCGTAGCATCTGCGCCATAAAACCCGTGAGAAATGTCGCGAACATCACGATCAAAAACAACCAATCCTGATAGCCAGTAGCTCCGACCTTATCTCCTTCAATCGCTTTTCTAATGATCAAATATCCGCATCCCAAAATACCCGCTATTGCCGAAGCATTTCCAAGCCACTTGACCGGATGATTCATCAGGGAAAACGGAGGATCGATATGCAGGATATACATCATGAAAATCCCAATCCCGGTGGTGACTGCCGCGCCTATGAAACCGAAAAATATCAGAAGGTGCATGAGTCCGCGGGATTTATTCGTGTCACAGCTGAAGAAATTGATGTGTGTGAGGATATCCTTTACCACAAGGATAGCCCCGGGCACGAATCCCATTTTCTTCTCAGGAGAAGTCGCCTCCAAGGCTTTCCAGTATTTGTAAAGCCCGATGAGAGCGAAAAGGCCGACCAGATGTGTGGCCGGGATAAAGAATATCTCTATCCAGAAATGCGACAGGAATTTGGAAAACACTATCTTTCCGTCATTAACAAAGCTGAAATCCCCGCCATTGAATATCAGCACTAATGCCGTGATAACCACGATCGGAACAGCCCATAATAGAGGAAGGGCTTTGGGGCTTGCCAATGCTTTGCCCATAAAAGACGGAAAAGAATAGTGTTCGTATATATAGGAACGGATCGCGGCCAGAACATTGCCCGGCTTGGCTCCGCGCGGACAATACGTGGCGCAGTCATTACATTGATAGCAAAGCCAAATATCAGGATCACCGATGAGCTTATCAGATTGCCCCCAACCAGCCAAGATCATTTCTTTTCTTGGGAAAGGCTTGCTGTCGGGTGAAAGTTCACACACAGTAGCGCACGTGGCGCACTGATAGCACTTCTTTAAGTCATCCCCTCCTGCTTTTTTTATCGTCCTGATAAAATCCAGGTCTGTATTTATTACGCGTCCTTTTCCCATTTGATCTCTCCTATTTTTTGTCATCCCCTTCTGCTTTCTTTCCTTGAGGGAGATGCCCTCTCTTCCTCCTCTCCCTTGAGGGGAGAGGCCGGGTGAGGGTGATAAAGCTTTTCCTGCTGTCATCCTGAATTTATTTCAGGATCTCATCAAGAATACATCTGCGTTCCACTGAACTTTTACAAGATTGAGAATTCCGGGCGAATCAGAGGTCTCTGGCTTGTGTGTTTACATTTAATTAATTTTGACCCATTAAAGTCAAATTTAGGTGTGTTTTTATTGAAATTATGCGTTTAAATTCCATCATTTTCAGTGTCAGACACCAAATTTATCCCACGTCTTGTATTTAAAGCTGCCCTCCGGTAGCCGCACCAACAAAGAATGCAAGAACCCTAATTCGCGTACGAATGCAAACCGCTCATAAGGTAGTTAACGCCAAAGTATGTGAATAACACAAAAGCAAATCCAACCACAGAGAACCATGCCATCCTGGCCTGCTTCCAGCCTCGGGCTTTATGGAAATGAAGACCTGCTGTATAAACAAACCAAGTGACAAGAGACCATGTTTCTTTAGGATCCCATGACCAGTATGAACCCCAGGCTTCATTAGCCCATACCGCGCCCAGGATAATACCCACGGTTAAAAGTATGTATCCGATGATCATGGTTCTCATGTTGAATTTCTCAAGCTCATTCGCTTTGTTGTTAGCTGGCTTTCTTGAGTAAAACACCAGATACACCAAAGAAGCAATAAAAGATATGGCCAAGGCAGCATATCCCATCATGATAACGGCAACGTGGAATAAAAGCCAATTAGACTGAAGCGCCGGGACAAGAGGCGAGATCGAGCTGTCCAAAAAAGAACATGTTGCAAGCATTACCAGATTAATGACTGATATCCAGAAACCAAACCATATTGTGGGAGACTTCCTATATAACATCAGGAAAATAAGAGTAGTGGCCCAAGACATGCTTACCAGGGACTCATATTGATTAGCCAGAGGGAAATGGCCTCCCACATGCCAGCGCATGAATAAATAAATACTCTGGAATATCCAGGCTGTGACCAATGCTGCCAAAGCCCCATAGCGCCATTTGGGTTTTGCGGATACATAAGTTATTGCGTAGAAAACCAAGCTGTGTATATAAAGGATGAAAGCCAGATTAATGAACTTATTCGTCATCCTGAAAATCCTTTGACCATGTTTTCTTTAGCTCATGCATTGCGCACTTTTTTCTTTTTCCCATAAAAAGTCCAGAGCAATCCAACAGGCAAAATAATGAAACCCGCGTAAACAACCCATGCTCCCGGGTCTTTTGAGACAAGAAGGCTGGAAAATCTTAAATCCTTTGGGTCATATCCTGATTGATACACTGTATAGCCTCGCCATTTCAATGGCTCATTCACATAAATGGTCTTGGCATGGGCCACTGAATCATTTTCTATGACCTCCAAATGGCTCTTGAACTGCTTGATCCTTCCTGACATGAATCGATATGAGACCTTGTAGCGGTCTTTTGGATCCTTGTGGAATTCCGGGAACCTGTCAAAAGCCCAATGATCTTCATCCACCCCATTGCCTGAAATATTGACCTGGATAGCTGGATTTTCAGGAGTCTGCGAACGATTAGCAGGCCCGTCATCGCCCATTATGAAGTTCGGATAATAACCAAGGATCTTGAGCTTTAGCCCCCGAGACTTAAGCTCAAACATTCCTTCAGGCTCTATATCAAACACTTCGCTCCACTTGTCTTCCAGGGAAGATATCATCAGCCTGTGCTTTGCTGACTCGTAATACTCTACAGTAAAATTCTTGAGCCGCAAATGAAACGGCAGTGCAAAGTTTCCCCCGGAAACTTTTACCTGATTTCCACTTTCACCTTCATAGAGCGGCAAGATCCCGTGCTTGCCCCATATACCGCTTATCATGCCTCCGATAAGAATGATCAGTATGCCTGTGTGCGTTACAAAAAAACCAGGGCGCCAACCATGATCGCTGATCTTCTTAAGAGAGCATAACGCGAGATTGAGCGCCAGAACAAAAAGCAATCCCACAAAATAAAACGCATGATACACATCAGTAAGCCCCGCTGACATAAAAACATCAGCAAGGGAATTGCCGTAACGCTGGTAATACCATGCCTGGCTCTCCCCCTGGGGGATGAGCGTGCCTATCAAAGACAAAAGCATGATCATCGGGATAAGCCAGAACAAGAGCTTCACAGAAGCCAGGAATTTAAAGAACGGCTTCTTAAGAACTTTTGGAAAGTGAAAGTCGCTGGTTTTACGCATAATCATCTACTCTGTTTATGACTATGACATTTTTCGCGCATATTTTTCGTAGGCTGAATTCTGCAGATTTACATTTGCCGACAATTTATGATACTTCTTTTGCCCGCCCCATATTAAATTCAGGAATCACGCTACGCTTTGCCCCCGATAAAGTAACGACAAATACTTGAAAGCAATACCAAAAATCCAAACGCGCATACCACAGTGGCTCCCGTTGGTAAATCCAGCGCCGCAGAGAAATATATCCCCGCCAGACTCGTTATTGCCCCGAGAGTCCAGCCCACGCCAAGCCTTGTGGCAAAATCCCTGGTAAAAAGCATGGCACAGATAGCCGGCATTATAAGGAATGAGAACACAAGTAAGACCCCTGCCACCTCAACAGAACTCGTAACCACAAAACCGAATGTCACGTAAAAAAGAAAGTCCCATAAACGGATCGAGACGCCCTCTGCTCTGGCTCGCTCAGGATAAAGCGAGATCTGGATGAATTTCTTCCTGCAAAAAAAGTGCAATATTCCGATAAGGACATAAAGAACGAATACCTTCACGACCTCAGCGGGACTCACGAAAAGGATGTTTCCGACAAGCATCGTCTTGATATGTTCCGCTTCACCCGGCATCCGGTCAAGAACCAGCACGCTTGCCGCGGCGCAAACCACATAAACCACGCCTATGATGGCCTCCTGAGGCACATCCTTCCTGCGCATGCGGGTCAAGGAGAAGATGGTAGCGCCCAAAAATGTGAATCCCAGGGAAAAAAGATAAGCATGCGTGGTGTGCAGATCACACCCGAACAATATGGCGATGATGCCTCCCAAAGCCGCGATCTGGGCAAGCGCCAGGTCCACGAATATCACCCCTCGCTCAATAACATGGATTCCCAGATAAGCGTGGATCCCCACCAATACGAGACAAGCAAGAAAAGGCCATAACATCAGATCGAACATAAAACCTCCTTATCCATGATTCATCATTTGATTTTTTCCAGCTCCACTGCCAATCTGCTGATCAAATGATCAAACAGACCTACATAAGTCTCAACCCCCTCGGCCCCGCCCACTGAAGGAGGCACAACCATCACCTTGATACCGGTCTTTTGCGCAAGATAGTTGGGCCCCTTCGGTGAAATATAAGGCTCAACAAGGATTATCTTCGCGTCCTCTTTTTTTATCTTCTTAAGCAGCCTGGCTATATGGGAAGGCGTGGGAGGAATACCGGGCCTTGGTTCCATGTGGTCAATAACAATAAAGCCGAAGCGCTTGGCAAAATAAGGCCAGCTGTTATGATAAGTCATGATCTTTGTTCCTTTATATGGCTTGATCCGCTTTTCCCACGAGGCAATTTTTATTTTAAGCGTATTGAGAAATTCTTCCCTGTTCTTGCGGAATTCTTCAGAGCTTTCCGGAGACAAGCGTATTAAACCCTTTAAGATATTGTCAGTAATAACAACAGCATTCATGGGATCAAGCCAATAATGCGGATTACCGTATAAATGGATATCCCCCATACTCGCGTCCACCTTACCTTCAGGCACTTCAAGGCGTTCAAGCCCCACAGAAGCATCCACATACCCTTTCGCCCCAAAAACTATATCCGAGTTTTTGGATGCCCCGATCAAACTATCCATCCACATGTCAAGATCCATGCCGATCCTGACCACCATGTCAGTGCGCTTAAGCTTAAACACCATACTCGGCCGCGGTTCAACAAAATGAAGGTCCTGCTCACCGCTCGACAAGCCAGCCACTTTAACCCTGGAGCCTCCCACTATTCGCGTCAGATCAGCCAGATCCTCGGTCGCACAAATAACATCAAGCTTGGCAAAAACCTCAAACGGGATAAAAAGAAATAAACCGAATAACAATATTCTCTTCATCTTAACCTGCCTCCTTCTTCTCTGTCATCCCCCAAGAGGGTCCCGGATCGAGTCCGGGACGTAACACGCTCCGGCGGGAATCCAGTTCCACACCCACTCTGTCATCCCCGCGAAGGCGGGGATCCAGTTCCATTGTTTAGATATAGATCTTTCCGGGAATGTCAGCACGCGGATACTACTCCAATTGATGACTATGCGGGCCTATCCCGAATATAAAATGCAGATACGCTTCATGCGTATCACTGGGATTCAAGAATTTGCGTTTATATTGAGCCCTGGCCAGAGTCGTTTCCGTGAAGTGATAAGCTATGGCAGCTGAAGCTGAGCGGTCCGTTACTCTGGCAGGCAAAGCATTATCAGCGTAATCATACCGCGCGCCTATGTCCCAATATTTATCAAAGCGGTAGTTCGCGAAGCTGTAGAAACCGTGCCTGCGCAGTTTCCCCACAGGAACTCTGCGCTCCAGATATATCCACTCATTGCGCACGATCAAGCGGCCATATGCCGAGGGCCAGAATTTAAACGTCAGATCGCTTCCCCAAGCCCTTGTTTTGTCCAGATGATCATCAAAGTGCGATCCACTGCCTTTGGCGAAATTACCGCTGATCTCAAGTTCGGATTTTCCCGTAGCGGCAAAAGACGTCCATGCGCGGCCCGTGTAGACTTTATTGGCCAAGCTGAAATCGCTCGAATGTTCATCCTCGGTATGACTGTGCGCATCAGGCACAGTCCAAGCGCCGGCTTCTATCTGAGCAAAAAACGGCAAAGGGGCCAGATAATTAAGAGAAGCGCCCTCTCCCACAAGCCCGTGTTCTCCGAGAAAATTCGTTATAACCTGGGGCTGATCAGCCATGAGCCTGCGGTGGGTATGGATCTTGTTGATCTTTCCAAACCCAACATGCACTTTACCTATCTCAGCGCCCAATCCTCCCGGAAGATTGAGGAATGTGGCCTTAGCCTCGCAGATCTCAGCCTCCACAGTGTCATCGTGACGGTGCCAGGCCGGAAACACGTCAGCCCTGATCTTAGGATAGATATAACCCTGAAGAGCCAGCTCTATCTCATCCACCAGTAATTTACCGCGCTGTGAGTCATTCTTATCGTCGCTGAAAGTCCCCATGATATTGCCTATCATGCTGATATCCGGAAGATTAGCCGGCACACCCCTCTGCCCCTGAAGCGGGGTCGCGCTTTTCATGACAGACGAACCTTCTTTTTTCTGCGCGCGCAGCATGGTCGCGCAGGAAAACAACAAAAACGTAAAAATCATTGTTACCTGTATTGATTTTTTCATGATCGCCTCCTTTTTTCTTATCTGTGAATATTATCCGGGTTACTTAAACTAGCTGTAAGTAAATCAGATAAGAGGAGGAGCGCGGGAATCCCCGTGGAAGAAATGAAACACTTTACGTACAGACTGCGAATATGCGAATGTATAATGCTCGGTGAATACCTCCGGATCACCCAGAGCGATCCCCGGAGCGGGACTGATCGTTGCGTTGTGGCATAGGATACAGCAATGAGAAGCAGCAGCATCGGAATAGTCATCTCCATGGTGAGCGATGTGGAATGCCATGACGGCAAATGACGTGAACGCCAGGAAGAGACCCAGGCGCAAAAATTGTTTTTTTATCTTAACCATATCCATCAGATATCTATGATAATTTTTATCAGCATATGATGCAAGAAAAGCAAACTCTCTCCTTAATACGAATGAGTCCCCAAAACCACCCTCACCCCGAACTTTTTTTCAAGAAGGATCTTTAACTCGTCAAAATCAATGGGGCATTTCGCTGTCTCCATGGCGAGCTTCATGCAAGTGCCCAAGTGTACAACTTCTATGTCCTGATCCAGATTCTTTGCGATCTCTTTGAGAAGTTTCATGCGCGGTACAACAAGCCCTGGGCAGTCACCGCAATCCGTCATTGCGATAAGCTTGATATCATCATGCTGGGCATACTCGCCGTTCTTCTCCCGCATACCCTTGTAACATTTGGCGCACGCTATGCAGGAATGATCCTTCACTTTCTTGCAATATAATACTGCGATTTTCGCCATGTGCCCTCCAACTACAAATTAGATTCAACAGACTATATTATAACTGTTGACTCATTAATCTAGACTGTCTATACTGTAATTTGTAGAGTTTAAAGTTTGAATTCGTACAGATACGCACTGAACATTTACGAATCAATCTTAATTTGGTTTACTCTTACAAGTTATACAGATGGCAGATTTAGATTGGAATAAAAATAAAAAACAGGTCGCGGATACCAAAAAGATCCTGGAGCAATATCCCAATATCCAGGAATTCGCTGTCAGCCCTGATGGCGAGAAGATCGCGGCTGTTGTAAAAAACCAGGAAGGCCAGTTCACGGCATGCGTGAACGGTGAACTGTGGTCAAACACCTATGAATATATGTGGCACCTGCGCTTCCTTCCAAACGGTAAGCTCATAGCTCTGGTCAAGATAGATGGAGAGTGGACGCTTGCCGTTGATAACGAAGCTTGGCCTGAGAAATTCGAATATGCATGGAACCCGAAATTAAGCGAAAACGGAGAGACAATAGGACTTCTCTGCAAGCGCGACAATGTATACGGGGTAAGCCTTAATGGCAAGTTCTGGGAAAACACGTTTTTATCGATCCGTGATTATGCGATAAGCCCCGACGGCAAGCATGCCGCAGCAACAGTCCAGATAGACCCCCTGAAGGAAGCTGATGTCGAAGGATTTTTCAAGGGAGTCTGGAGCGTGGCGGTCGACGGCAGCGCATGGGGCGGCAAATATGTTAACTGCTGGAGCCCGATATTCAACTCTGACAGCTCAAAAGTGGCAGCTGAGATACGCACAGGCATCTGCGAATACTCGATCGCGCTCGATAATAAACCGTGGGATACGAAATTCGGATGCGTCTGGGCGCCTATATTCAAGCCGGGAAGCTCCTCGGTCATAACTCCCATAAGAGACCAGGGGAAATGGTCGCTTGCGGAGAACGGCAGTCCTATATGGGGCGGATATGTTCAGATCTGGCAGCATAAATTCAGTCCGGATGCTTCAAAAATAGCAGCAATAGTGGCACCCAGTTTCGGCAAATGGACCATAGCTGTAAATGATAAGCCATGGGCCGATACCTACTCTGACATGGTACTATCCCCCATATTCTCCCCTGATAGCAAGAATGTTGCAGCCATCATTAAGGATAATGACAAATGGACGATCGCAGTCAACGGAAAAGCATGGAAACAAGATTTCGATATGATCTGGGACCCGGCATTGAGCACTTCCGGATCAGTCGCTGCCAAGGCAGAAAAAGACAAAAAGTATATGATCGTTCTCAACGGCAATATCATCCCAAAAACCTATGAGAAACTCTGGGACCCCATATTCAGCCCGGATGGCGAAAAAATATTGCTGCGCTATGTAGAGGATGGAAAATATTTCAGAGAAGTTGCAGCCTTCGGAGATCTCAAATGAATTTCCTTCTTCCTTTTAGCCCTCAGCCCTCCGCGAAGCAGTCCTATGGTATGCCCCATAGGGCAGCCCTCAGCCCTTATACATGCGGAGCATCTATCCATGTATGAATTCACGCGCGGCCCACTGATCTGGATAGCATTCCTCGTATTCATAGGAGGGACCATCTATAAGATCGTGACCGCATATACCCAGGTCAAAAAGGAAAAAGTGGTCCTCCCGTATATGGACCTTAAATACGGCATGCGCTCTATCATTCACTGGGTAATCCCATTTGGCAGTAAGAATATGAGGATACGCCCTGTCTTCACTATTCTCTCCTTCATATTCCATTTCTGCCTTATAGCCGCACCGATATTCCTTCTGGGGCACAATCTCTTATGGAAAGAAGCTTTTGAGATCTCATGGTGGTGTTTCCCGGAAAAAGTAACCAATGTAATGGCGTTCATTGTTGTAATAATCGGATTCTTTTTCCTGTTAAGAAGGATGGTCAGCCCCACTTTGCGCTTTATCAATGAATGGACTGATTATGGCTTTATTCTCATTGTGCTGCTGCCTTTTATCACAGGGATCATGGCTTATTACCAGATCTTTGATTATGCGACTGTAATGACGCTGCATATCTGGTCAGGCGCGATATGGCTTATGGCTATTCCTTTCACGCGAGTAATTCATATGATCTATTTCCCCTTAACCAGAGCCTACATGGGCTGTGAATTCGGCCTGGTGCGCAACGCGAGGGACTGGTAATGAAGAATGTGACACCCCGCATTTCCCCTCGCCCCTTGGGGGAGAGGGCAAGCGAAGCGCGGGTGAGGGGTTTCCTTTTAAAAAATAAAGGCAATCAACGGGGCGCAAGTCTCCGCGCTACGACAAGAAAAGAGAAGGCTGAAAAAATTTAATATGAAGATCTTCGACACTCCGGAAAGCAAGGTCATAGACCCCGGTCTGGACGAGACCGTAAAAAAACTCACTCCCGAGAAGATCAAGAAAGTTATCCAGCATGTCTTAACCAAGGAAACAGGCGCGCGCTTGAAGATCTACCAAGACACATGCGTGCGCTGCGGGCTTTGCGCTGAAGCCTGCCATACATACCTTTCGCGCAACCGCGATCCCCTGTTCGCTCCTGTATCAAAGGTAAAAAATACGCTTTTGGAACTTATTAAAAGCAATGGCGATGTGAGCCCTGAATTCGTGCGCCAGATGGCGCGCATCGTGTTCACCGAATGCGGCGGCTGCCGCCGCTGCAGCATGTACTGCCCGTTCGGGATCGATATTTCCTATCTCATAACAGTGGTGCGCAGGATATGCAACCTTCTGGGCGTTGTGCCGCTTTATCTGCAAGATACGACCAACAGCCACTCAGTGACCTTCAATCAGATGTGGGTTCAAGCTGATGAGTGGATAGATACCTTGCAATGGCAGGAAGAAGAAGCTCAGATGGAGATGAAAGGCGCTGTGATCCCCCTTGAGAAAGAGGGCGCTGATATTATGTATTCAGTCATTGGGCCTGAGCCCAAGATCCTGGCCCAGTTGCTGGGTAATATTGCCAAGATCATGAAAGTAGCCGGCCTTGACTGGACCATGCCGGCCACTGATGGCTGGGACAACAGCAACATGGCCATGTATTCAGGGGATTTTGAGATCATGGGCCGCGTTGAACGACTTCACTGGGAAACAGCAGCAAGGCTGAAGGTGAAAAAAATAGTTATGGGTGAATGCGGACACGCTTTCCGGGGAGCAGTATATGACGGACCCCGCTGGCTCGGCTGGCAATACCCCCCCATACAAATGGTGCATGCTATCGAATTTTATTATGACCTGATAAAAAGCGGAAAGATCAAGATCAAGAAGAAATACAAGGAACTCGTCACTGTGCAGGACCCGTGCAATACAGTGCGCGGCCGCGGTTTAGGTTATAAACTGCGCTTTGTCATAGACGCGCTATGCGAAAATTTTATCGATGTAAGCCCTAATCACGAACACAACTACTGCTGCGCAGCCGGAGGCGGAATCATCAATTGTGGTCCTCCATGGAAAATCTCACGCATGACAAGCAATAAGGTGAAGGCTGAACAGCTCGCAGAAACAAAGGCGCACGTTGTCATAACCCCATGCCACAACTGCCACAGCGGACTCGAAGATATCATCAAACACTATCGCCTCGGCATGCACACCAAATTCATAAGCGAGATCCTTGTGGAAGCCATGGAAATACCGGAGGATCTGCAGCCATGAGCATAACACGGCGTAAATTCCTAGGCATCCTAGGAGCCGGCACCGCTACCGCGGCCCTGCCCGATATTACTCGCGCCATGCAGGAATTCAAAGGGTACGCGAACAGTCTGGGCGTGCTTCATGATACCACGCGCTGTGTAGGTTGCCGTTCATGCGAAGAAGCTTGCAATGAAGTAAATGCTCTCCCGGCACCCGAAGCTTCCTTTAAGGATGAAAAGATACTTGATGCGACACGCCGCACGAACTACAAAACTTTCACTGTTGTCAATAAATATAAAGTCCAAAAGAAAACAAAAAAAGGCGAAAAAAAGACCTTAACGATTTTTAGAAAACAGCAATGCAATCATTGCCTAGAGCCTGCATGCGCTTCAGCTTGCTTTGTGAGCGCGTTTAAGAAAACTCCACAGGGCTCTGTAAGTTATAACGAAGATGTGTGCGTGGGATGCAGATACTGCATGGTGGCTTGCCCATTTTACGTGCCAACATACTCATACAACAGCCCTTTTGACCCAAAGATCACCAAGTGCACAATGTGCCTCCCAAGGATCCTTGAAGGAAAACTCCCTGGATGCGTTGAAGCGTGCCCGGCTGAAGCGCTTACATTTGGCAAGCGTGATGACCTTCTAAAGATCGCGCGCACGCGCATAAAAGATCATCCGGACAGATATATAAACAAGATATACGGTGAGCATGATATGGGCGGCACAAGCTGGATGTATCTCTCAGGTGTGCCATTCGAAAAACTGGGCCTGCCCAACCTTGGCAAGACCCCGGCTCCGGACCTCACGCATGGCGCCCTCTCGGCCGTGCCTGTTGTGATCCCGTTATGGCTCACGTTCCTCACGGGCATGTATGCCATAAACAAAAACAAAGATAAGGAAAACAAACTGGACAAAGAAAACTCTGTTGAAAGCGCAATGGCCAAAGTGCGCGAAGAGGAATCCAAAAAAGCCGCTGCAACAGCTGAAAGACTAAAGAAGGAAAAGGAAAAAGCAGTGGAAACAGCCGTGAAAAAAGCTTTGAGCGAGCAAGGAAAAAATCAGGAAAAGAAATGACCTCAGAACAATTAATGCCCACCCGTTCTGTCATCCTGAATTTAGTTCAGGATCTCAACAGGTCATTCCTTTTAGGATCCAATCTATGACCGACTTAATAGACATAAAAGCCCTTATAGCCAGGATCAAGGAGATCATTGCATCTGAGATCGAATACTTAAAAACCGGAGTCATCTTCACCCCGTTCAACATCATTTCAGGCCTCATCGTACTCATGGGCATCTATCTTACGTTCTTAAGATTCACCGGAGGCCTTGCTTCAGTCTCTAACCTTTCAGACAATACCCCTTGGGGTATCTGGATATCATTCGACCTGTACACAGGAGTCGCTTTAGCTGCCGGCGGATATGTGACAAGCGCGGCTGTGTATATCTTCGGCATGAAAAAACACCATTCAGCTGTGCGCCCTGCCATACTCACAGGATTCTTGGGCTACGCGCTGGTCGTATTCGCCTTGCATTATGATGTTGGAAGACCATGGCGCCTGCCTTACCCCTTTATCATGAGCCGCGGAGTCACATCTGTGATGTTCGAGGTGGCAGCATGCGTTGCCATGTATCTTTCCGTGCTTTTCCTTGAATTCTCGCCCGCAGCCCTCGAGTGGCTCGGCATTAAAAAACTAAGGAGCCTGATACGCAAATTTACGATAGCGCTTACGATCTTCGGTGTCGTGCTCTCAACGCTTCACCAGTCATCATTGGGAGCCATGCTTTTGATCGCTCCCGGAAAACTTCACCCCCTATGGTATTCGCGCTTTGTGCCTGTATTTTTCTTTGTTTCAAGCATCGCAGCCGGGCTTTCCATGGTACTTTTCGAAGGACTGCTTTCTCATAGATATTTCAAGGTGGATGAGCATCATCACAAGCAATACGACAGCTTGACCATGACATTCGGCAAAGCTTCAGCCATGGTTCTTGCCGGATATTTCGCGATCAAGATGATAGGAGTGGCTGAAAGCAATCACTGGGGCCTGCTCTTAACGCCATACGGAGCCCTATTCCTTACTGAGATATTGGGATTCGTGCTTTTACCTTGTTTTCTCTTCACGATCGGCTACAAAGAGAGAAATCTGGGACTTATAAGGATATCAGCTGTTATTACAGTACTTGGGATAATGTTCAACAGATTTAACATGACATTTTTCGCCTTCAACTGGCAACTGCCATGGAGCCAAAGATATATACCGCACTGGATGGAAATAGGCATATCAGTGTTCATAGTAACGGTCGGGATACTTGTGTATAGATTTATAGTAAACAGGATGCCTATACTGCACGAGCATCCTGACTACAAGGAAGCCCATTAAAATGGAGCATAGCAGCATACATACTCTCCAGGAATTCTTACTCCACACTGAAGCTGTGATGTATGTGGTTGCTGTTATGATATTGATCGGATTTATATGGTTCTATGGCGCACTAACAAGCAATGAAGAAAATTAAACGAAACATCCTGATCTTTTTCCTTCTTATTTCTCTGAGCACCATATCCATCGCCAAAGTAAAAGAATACCTGGCAAACAACCGGGCCGGAGTCATCACAATAAACGCTGCAGAGCAGTTCGGACCTCTTGAAAGACCGCCTGTCACATTTCTCCATGGCAAACATGTCAGCGAACTGGCAAAACAGAACAAGGATTGCAATGTCTGCCATTTAACGGACAGCGCCAATAACGAATACCGCTCGCTTAAATTCCTGCGCAACAAAGAAACAGGCAAACAAGAAATCATGGACCTCTACCACGCCAAATGTGTAGAGTGCCATAAGGAAAGATCGGATCAAGGACTTGAAGCAGGCCCCGCCACGACCAATGAGTGCGGCATATGCCACATACGCGAGCCTAAAGTCTCCGCGCTAAGACAGGATGTGGAACTGGATAAATCCCTGCACTACCGCCATGTCAAAGCGCATAAGGATAAATGCGATAAGTGCCATCATGAATATAATGAGAAAAATAAAAAGATCTATTACGCCAAAGGCCAAGAACGCTCCTGCCGCGACTGCCATATAGAGGAGGACTCCCTATCTTCGCCTCGCCCCTTAAGCGAAGCTTCTTCTCTTTCCTCTCTCCCTTTGAGGGAGAGGGCTAGGGTGAGGGGTATCAAGAACTCCGAGATTTCCTCCATGCGCACAGCCTCCCACAAACAATGCATATCCTGTCATAAAATCAATGCCTCAAAGAACAAAGACACAGGCCCCGTATCATGCGAAGGGTGTCACGACAGGAGCAAACAGCTTGCTTATAAAAAGATAAAGCGCGTACCACGGATTAAGCGCAACCAACCTGACATAGCGTTGGTATGCCCCATAGATTTAAAGAAAGGCAGAATGAAAACAGTACCCTTCAATCACAAAGTGCACGAACAAGCTAATGACACCTGCCGCGCATGCCATCACGAGAGTCTTAAGGCATGCAAAGATTGCCACACGGTCTTCGGAGATGACAAGGCGGAAGGCACGACCTTGGCCATGTCAATGCATGATATGGCGTCAAAACACAGCTGCGTAGGATGCCACAACAGCGAAAAGGTCAAGACGGATTGCGCGGGATGCCACAAGAACATGAAACAGGGCGGACTAAGCGATAAGAACTGCCAAACCTGCCACAGAGGCCCCATGCCAAAAACCGTTAAATCAAAGGGTAAGATGTCAGCGCATTATCTGAAGATGCTTGCTAAAAGAAATTATTCAAAACTTTCCTGGAACAATACTGAAATTGAGAAAACTATAAAGATCAGCCAACTAAGTGAAAAATACGAACCAGCTATTTTCCCCCATCGCAAGATCATTGATCATCTGAGAAAAAAGATCAAGAAAAGCAACCTTGCCAAGACATTTCACGAAAACGAGAACGCCATGTGCCTGGGCTGCCATCATAACAATCCCGCAGATGCCAAGCCAGCCAAATGCAGTCATTGTCACGGCAAACCATTTGACAGCAGGAATCTTGATATCAGCATGCCGGGCTTAAAAGGCGCCTACCACCTCCAATGCATGGGCTGTCATACCAACATGGGATTAGAAAAACACAACGACTGCACGACCTGCCACAAAGAAAAGAAGAAATAGGCGCTATCCGCTAAACCGGCAAACAAAACCCTCTCTGTCATTGCGAGGCAATCTCAGGCGCACGAATAGCCAAAAAGGAAGGCAGGGTTAATTCAGGGTTATTCTTACCCGATAAGTCCTTTCACCATCTTGATAAGCTCATCCTTATCAATGGGCTTGGGCACGAAACCTTCGGGAGCCTTATAATGCTTTCTGGAATTGAGGAAATTTTTGAATTCATCCGGGCTTGTAGAACCCGTGATAGCTGTGACCACAACTATTGGGATATTCTTAAGCTTCTCGTCATCCCTCATCTCTCTGAATACCTTGATGCCGGACTTGCCCGGCATTGTTATATCAAGCGACACCAAGTCAGGAGATTTCTCACGCACAGATTTCATTGCCTCATCGGCTGTGAGCGCCAAAATCGTTTCATATCCGTTATCTTTTAATAGGGTGTCCAAATATGTGACAACATCCTGCTCATCATCAACTATTAATATCTTTTTCATGTGATTTACTCCTTCTCTTTTCCGAATATATCCAAAGCCTTTTTAAGCTTGGTTTTGTCTGCCGACCTCATCTCATCCTGTAGCTTAGCCATCAGGGAATATCTCTCATCCGTCGCGCTCTCAAGTGCGGCAAGCCCAACAGCTTTGCGGATAGCATCCACATAGAGCGAGGGTTTTACCGGCTTTTCAACAAAGTCGATATACCCTCCTTTCGATTCCTTCTTTATCTTATCAAGATCGCCTTTTCCGAACTCATCTTTACCGTGCGCGGAAACAACCACAAAGGGAATATCCGCCCTATCCTTGTTCTTTTTTATGTATCTGAAAAATTTTAGGCCCGACATCTTCGGCATCACAAGGTCAAGAGAGATGGCGTCAGGTTTCTGCTGAGTCACCTTGTTCAAAGCCTGGTTCCCGTTCCCTGCCACAGCCACGCCAAAACCCGCGTTCTCAAGGATCGTTTGAAGGTACAGCTGGATATCAGGTTCATCATCCACTATCAATATTGTCTTTCCCTTGGTATCTTCCATTTTCCCACCTCTCTAACTGAATGTCTACGTATTTTATTCTTTATTCGTACTTTATTCGCGTGTTCATTCGTGCTTAATTCGTGTATCAGATATTTTGGACATCTCCAAAAGACGATTTTTCGGAAATTCGAGTTTGAACGCGGAACCCTTTCCCACAGATGACTCCACGTTGATCGCTCCCCCATGCTGGTTCACGATCTTTCTTGCCTGCAATAAACCGATCCCGGTACCTTGACCGGAACCCTTTGTAGTGAAAAAGCTTGTGAATACCTTCTTCTTTATCTCATAATCCATTCCACATCCATTATCCCGCACTTCATAATAGACGCTTCCGTCTTTCTCGTAACAAGACAACGTGACTCTCAGGTCCTTATTATCGCTTACAAGACAGGCATCTATCGCGTTTGAGACTAGGTTGGCAAGACATGTGTGGATCCCCTTGGGATCCATCTGAACATTCTCCATGAAGTTGGAATAATCGCAGACAAGTTCCACCCCTGAGCTTTTTGCGCCAAGCTTGAATAGCGCTGCCACCTCTTTTGCGATAGCAGCAGGATCTACCATCCTGGTATTAAGCCCCGTGCCCCTCGCGAAATTCAGGAATTCCTTAATAAAAGCTGAAACCTTGGAGATATTATTCTCAAGCATCCCCCAGCCTTTTTTCACCAGCTCTCTATCCTCGTTTTTAAAACCGGAATTGACCACATACATCCCGCCCTCAAGCCCCATGATCACATTCTTGATCCCGTGGGCAAGCCCGGCCACGGTCTGCCCCACAGCAGCCAAGCGGGCATTCTCGATGCGCGCTTTCTCGCTCTTTTTCAGCCGCTCCTTCAAATTAAGCAGCTCCGACACATCAAGAGCAATCTCAATAACCCTGTCCCTTCTGCCCTTTGCCGTATCAAGCGGAGCCGCGGTGACCACATAATGGGACTTGTTCCCCTTTTTGTCGATCCCTGCCTGCAAAGACCTATGCGCTTTGCCTGTTTTAAAGGTCTCTTTAGCGGGACAGTCCAAACAAGGCTTATTGCTTCGCTTATACATCTGATGACAATACTTAGCGCCCCTTTTCCCGAATTTCTCATAGAAAAGCTTGTTCGCCTCGATCACTTGCAGCTTTCGATTGATAACCGATATGTAACACGGGGCATTGTCAAAAATAAGCCGCAATTCTTTCTCAATATTGACCCGATCCGTGATATCCGTGGCCATCTCCACAATATAGGGGATCTTGCCGCGGCTATCCTTAAATGGAAAGAAATGGTTCACATAATGTCTGATGTTGCCCCTTCTGTCCTCCCCGCTTTCTTCGGATACACGAGTTTTCCCGTCTTTAAAAGTCTTCGTCGCGGGACAAGCCTGGCAATGATGCCGCTTCCCCTTGTATACTTCGTAGCATTTCCTGTTTCTCCAGCTTCCATAAGTCTTGGTGAATTCCTTATTCGCCTCAACGACATTATATTTCCTGTCGACCACAGCGATACCCAGCGGAGCCTGGCCGAATAATTTCTCATGCAACCTGTCATACAGTATTTTCTTGATCGCTGTCTTTTTCATTTATTTTTATTGGTTTCCAGCAGTTTCTCGATGAACTTTAAGAATTTTGCGACATCGAGAGGCTTGTCAAAAAAAGCCTCCGGCTTCGGGACTTCCTTTTCCGGAAAAAGCTTGCGGAACTTCGGACTTTTAACCCCATAAGCGCTCCCAATAGCGCTCAGGATCACCACGGGGATGTTCTTCAGGCTTTTATCTTTCTTGAGATCCCTATACATGGACATTCCTGACCGCCGCGGCATCATGATATCCAGGCATATAAGATCAGGTACGCATTTTTTGGCCTGTTCTAATCCCCCCATCGCATCACTCGCCGATACAACTTCGTATCCGTTGTTGCCGAGTATGGTCTCGAGATAGAATATTATATCCGGCTCATCATCGATAATAAGTATCTTTTTCCCCATAAAAATCAGTTAAGGCTTCCTGCGCGTAGCCGACCGAGCTTGCATTGAAGCGATAAAGTCATTTATAATACTTTCGCCCGACCAAATCAACACATGGTGCAGTTTAATAGGCTACTTAGCTTGACTATCCAGTATAGCTTATCTATACTGGATAGTGTAGAGTTTGAATAATGGCAGGACTAACAAAAGCGCTTACTGATCCGGTAATAACAATAGGTACAATGGCCGAGAGAACGAGCCTGTCCGTATCGGCCATAAGGAAATATGAGGCGGAGGGCCTTCTTATCCCCCACCGAACGCCCTCGGGTTACCGCTATTTCTCATACGAAGATTTTGAGCGCGTAAAGATCATACGCCATATGATCCAGGATCTCGGCCTCAACATGGAAGGCATAAGAAGACTCCATGCGCTCCTGCCATGTTGGGAGCTGGCCGGATGCTCAAGCAGCAAACGCAAACGCTGCCCCGCGTATCACCGGGACAATTCCAAACCGTGTTGGATATCACAGGGCGGAAACTGCAGTCCGACAGCCAATGAATGCCGGCACTGTGTAGTGTACAGATTTGGATCTCAATGTACGGAGGATATTAAGCGCCTCGTTTATACCCGTTCAGGGCAAAAAGACCTTAACAGGGAAGTGCGCAAGATTTTAAATGACAAACGCAAACAATAGGAGGATCCGATGTTGATGATACTGAGCTATATAGCAGTACTTGTATTCATAATTGGAGTGATTTATAGAGGTTTAAAGATCAAATCAATGCCCATGCATCTTCGCTGGGAATTGGCTCCTGTGCCCCATGAAAAAGGCAAAGCGCATTACGGAGGGTCTTACCTGGAAGAATTCGAATGGTGGACCAAAAAAAGGGAAAAGTCCCTTATCAATGAAGCGGTTTATATGTTCAAGGAGATCGTGTTTCTTAAAGGCGTGTGGGAACATAACCGCTCCTTATGGATATTCTCATTCCCGTTTCATTTTGGGCTATACATGCTCGCAGGCATGGCAGGATTCATGGTTCTCGGTCATTTAAGCCTTCTGGCGCTCGGCGTGCCTGCCGCGATAATGATCTTCGGGATCGCGCACAGCATGGGCGCGCTAGGATATGTAATGGGAACTATGGGAACCCTGGGCCTACTGGCAAAACGCATGTTCGACCCGAAACTTAAACCATTTACCAGCTTGTCAAGCTATTTCAACCTTATAGTGCTTGGGGCCATGTTTGCAAGCGGTTTAACAGCCTTGATATTCAACTTCTCTTTCCTTGATGAGCTCGCCATGTTCGCCAAGGCTTTTTTCACGGCTAACGCAAGCGTCGCGATCAGCGCTTCAACATCAGCGCACATCTTTTTCGCGATGCTTTTTCTTATCTACCTTCCATTCACATACATGATGCATTTCGTGGCTAAATATTTCATGTATCACGAGATACGCTGGAATGACGAGCCCATGGGCGATAATCCGGCGATGCAGGAGGAAGTCAAAATCCTGTTGTCGCAAACCGTCACATGGTCTGCCCCGCACCTGGGCGCCAACAAAGGCCAGAAAAAGAACTGGGTGGATATCGCGACATCTGAAATGCCCAAGAAGGAGGATAAAAATGCCTAAGAAATTAAAGATCGAAGATTTTGGAAAACACGAAAACGAACAACTAACAAGCGTTGATATAAAAGAGCTGGTTCCCCTTCCCCCTCCATACGACAAGATCGATGATCAGCCGAAATGGAAGGAAATAAAACCTGAAAACAAAGAAGAGATGGTCTGTAATCTCGACGGAGTCGTGGCATGCAGCCTTCCCAAGCCAAAGGATAAGAAAGAAGAAAAGGAATATGTGGATAAATTCGTAGCAGGCCTGCAGAAGCTCCTTACCAAGGAAAACAACTGGACCTTCTTACAGCCTTTGACAATGTCCCTTGAATACTGCGCAAAATGCCAGACATGCAATGACGCATGCCCCGCGTATGAGATGAGCGGCAATAACGACCTATACAGGCCCACTTATCGCTCTGAAGTATGGAGACGTCTTGTCAATAAATATGTAAAAGATGGTCCGCAGTGGCTCGCGAAATTCAAGCATGGAGATATTGATCTTAACTGGACCACGATAACAAGACTTTATGAGCTTTCTTATCGCTGCACATTATGCCGCCGTTGCGCTCAAGCCTGCCCAATGGGAGTTGATAACGGGCTTATTACACATGAACTCAGAAAACTCTTCAGCCAGGAGCTCGGCTGGGCCCCAAAAGAACTGCATGAAAAAGGCACTGTACAGCAGCTTGAAGTAGGTTCATCCACAGGAATGAGCCCTCTGGTTGTAAAAGATAATATTGAATTCATCGAAGAAGACTTTGCGGAAGAAACCGGGTTTGACACCAAGATTCCGTGGAACAAGGAGAACGCTGATGTACTGCTCATTCATAACGCGGGCGAGATCCTTGCATGGCCTGAGAATGTGGCGGCATTCGCAATCATCTTCAACGCAGCCGGCATCAGCTGGACGCTTTCATCGGATTCCCCTTCGTATGACGGAGTCAATTATGGACTGTTCTACGATGACATGCAGCTTGCCAGGATCGCTTTAAAACACGCCGGAACAGCCAAGAAGCTCAAGTCCAATAAGATGGTCATGGGCGAATGCGGACACCAGCACAAGGCAACTATCACCATAGCTGACCGCGTATTAGTGGGCGACATGAATGTGAAGCGCGAAAGCTGTTTACCGCTTCTGGAGAAGATCGTATTCAGCGGAAAATTAAAACTTGACCCAAAGCAAAACGACTTTCCTGTGACCCTTCATGATCCCTGCAATATCACCCGCAACCTAGGCATCATCGAACCTCAGCGCAGAATACTTCGCTACATCTGCCCGCAATTCAGGGAGATGACGCCCCACGGAGCGGACAACTACTGCTGCGGCGGAGGTTCAGGATTCGCTGTGATGAGCCCCAACAACTTCGCGGATTGGCGGATCTCGGTTGGAGGCAGGAAAAAATTCAAACAGGTCATTGATGCTTTCGCTGATAAGCCAGGGCCTGAGACCAAGAAATACCTCTGCGCCCCATGCTCAAACTGCAAAGGCCAGCTGCGCGACCTGCTCGACTACTACAAAGCCATGGAGAAATCCAGTATAGCCTACGGCGGATTAGTGGAACTCATAGTCAACGCCATGGTCGGCATTAAAAAACCTTTTGTTAAGTGGGAATGATATAAGGCAACCGCGCCCTTTATGGGTGCACCTTTAATAAAAACTCCATTTAAAAGAAACACGGGCTTCCAAGCTTATAGAGATGCCAGTCCCCGTAGACAGTCCCGCGCTACGAAAACAGCTTGACCGATAACTTGACTTATACTTGACTTATTATCGTTTTGATGGTAGGCTTATATATGCCCTATAAACCCATATTCACCATTACCCCCCACTTACTCAAGATCATTGAAGATATCTCCACATTCCGGGAAAAGATCCTCTCATCAACCATCCAAGTACCCTGGATCCCCATGCTTCAAAAAGACACCCGCATCCGCAATGCCCACAGCTCAACCGCGATCGAGGGCAACCCGCTAACTCTTGAGCAAGCGCGCCTTTTAGAAGAAGGGCAAAAGCTGGCCACCGAGACTGAGCGCTCTCAAAGGGAGATATTCAATTATTTCGCCGGACTTCGTTTTATCGAGAAACATGCCGCGAAAAAGCGGATCGATCACCAAGATATCCTTCAATTGCATAAGATCATCGCTTCCAATGTCATGGATCAAGGCGCGTCAGGACACTACCGCTCCATGAGGGTCCGCGTAGGCATCTATATTCCACCTCCGCCGGAGAATGTTTTCAGTCTCATGTCCGAATTCCTGGCTTGGTGGAATAAAGAATCAAATAAATGGTCGCCTGTGATTACCTCATCCATTGTGCATTACCGCTTCGAAGCGATCCATCCTTTTGCTGACGGGAATGGCCGCACAGGTAGATTGCTCGCGTTATGGGAACTGTATCGCAGGGACTTTGACATACACCACATCTTCTCCGTGGATGAAGCTTACTGGGAAAACCGGCAACGCTATTACAAATCCCTATCCATGGCGGAAAGAGAGCATGGGGACATATCAGGATGGCTGGAATATACAGCCGAAGCGCTTCATCTAACCCTGAAAAAAGTATGGATGCGGATCCAGCGTCTTTCAGCAAGTAAAAAGTCTAAAAAAATCGTTTTACGGCCAAAACAGGAACAGCTTCTCCAAATACTCAGAGACAAACAAAGCCTGACTCCGGCGGAGATCCGCAAAAGCATAGGCGTTTCCAAGCAAGGGGCCATGGACTTGCTCAATCCCATGATCAAAGCAGGGCTTATCCGCCGGATTGGCACCAGAAAGTCAGGGAAATACGTCCTGGCATAGCCGCTTGACCCATAACTTGACTTATGCTTGACTTATTATCGGTAAAGAAAAGCAGAAATGGGGTACAGACTTCCATATCCAAAGAGAAGCCAGTCCTTGAAAGACGCTTCGCCCGTAAAAGGTAAGCTCCCGCGCTACGAAAAATCTGCCATCTATAATTTCGCCCTTCTTCTGCCCTGCCCCCTCTTCTTTCTGCTCATTAAGTTTCCGCCGAGAAACTTGAAAAGAGCGGTATTCTCATTGAGATCCTGAATCAAGTCCAGGATGACAGATAAGATATGTGCACACCCTTTTGTGCCCAAGCGGTATGCTCCGCAAGGTATAATTCAGCCCTTCTTTATTTAGCCCTTTATTCATACTGGTACTTTATTCCCGGAATTTATAGGATTTATGGGTACGGCAAGCCCTGGTTTCCACGGGCTTAGCCAATAGGAGCATTATCATGGACAATAATAAAACACAAAAGATCGACGGATATAAAAAGACTACCTGGCTCGTGCATGGGCCCGGGAAATCAGGGAAATGGGATTTTTCGCATAATGTTGTTCCCCCTATGTCGTGTACCACAGCTTACAGGGTGGAATCATTAAAGCGCGGAGCCCGCGGTTTTTCCGAATATGGAACCCCTATGAGCGATAAAGGCGATGCTCCTATATACATTTATGAGCGCATGGATGAGCCGATCCGCTCACTCCTGGAGAGCGATCTGGCCAAGATGGAAGGCGGGGAAATGGCAGCGACATTCTCATCAGGGATGGCCGCGATCTCCGCTGGCATGGGATTTTTGATGAAGCAGGGAAAAGAGGTCATAGCGCACCACACTGTTTATGGATGCACGCATTCATTGTTTACCCTTTGGTATCCAAAAATGGGATTTAAGGTAAAGCGCGCTGATTTCTCTGACTTGAAAGCTGTTAAAAAAGCGATCTCCAAGGACACGAGGATCCTCTATTTTGAGTCACCTGTTAATCCAACTCTCGAACTCATAGATATAGGCGAGCTAAAGAAGATCGCTGATGCGGCCAATGCCAAGCGCAAGCCTGAAGACAAGGTCATGATCGTGATCGACAACACATTCGCCACACCCTTCTGCCAGAGACCCATAGAACACGGAGCTGATATTGTGATCCATTCCCTGACCAAAAACCTCAGCGGATTCGGCACTGAAATCGGCGGAGCAGTCATCTGCCCAAAAAGCATGTATACAGACCTGATGATGTATCGCAAGGATTTCGGAGGGGTACTGAACTCAAAATCAGCCTGGACCATCAAGGCATACGGCCTTCCCACCCTTCCGGTGCGCCTCAGGCGCCAGCAGCATTCAGCCATGAAGATAGCAACATGGCTTGAGAACTGCGACTGGACCAAGGAAGTGCGGTATCCGGGATTAAGAAGCTTTAAGTGGAGAAAGATCGCTGAGAAGCAGATGATAAACTTCGATGGCGAGTTTTCTCCGGGCCAGATGATCTATTTCAAAGTAGATGAGTCCAGGCTCGATCCGGCTGAATTCGTGGATGAGATCGCGAGGACCTCGTACGCTATAACGCTTGCTGTAAGCCTTGGTCATGTTAAGACCCTGATAGAGGTGCCTTCCTGCATGACCCACTCAGCTTACGGAGACGAAGGCGATAAGAAGGAAAGCCACGGCATACGCCTCTCGATCGGCCTTGAAAGCCCTTCTGATATCATGCGGGACATGGAAAACGCCATGAAAGCCATGATAAAGAAACCTACGGGCAGGAAAACAGCGAGAAGATAGGGATAAGGACTCACTTCTTAGTCTGTCATTGCGAGACGCTTTACCGCTCTTCTATATTAAGGAGAAGCGCCGCGGCAATCTCAAAAACACGGAAAGCTCATAATAGGCCCCTGCCTTGCGCATAACACTATAGCAAACACAACATCATATTCTTACGTATTATTTGGGTTTGAGATTGCCACGCCCCGCTTTCTTTATAAATATCAGGGACGCGGAACTCGCAATGACAGAAAGGCTATTCCTGGTTAATTATTCTTCGCTTCTAGTTTATTCTTCTTCTCTTTAAAAACTTCTTCTTTTATCTTAAGGGTGAGCTCACCAAAAAGTGAGAATCGCAGCCATTTAAAAGCGAATTTCAGGAGCTCTGTATCATCTGTCTCGCATTTCTTCTTTGTTTCTTCATCAATTTCGAACTTATCGAGGAAACTGCTGTTAAAAACGAATTCTCTGAATTTATCTATGTCATAACACGCCATGAAAAACATTTCAGCTCTTTTGGGAGTAAGACCCTCGCCCTCATAAAAGAACTTATTCAGGGTGATATACTTAAACTCCTTACCCATCTCGCTATACTCATTGATCCCTTGGTCTTTGAGCCATTCGCCGACTGTCCATTTTTTGGTCTCGTTGAACCCCTCGCATCCGCCTTCCCTTAGAAGAAAGTAGAATTCCTTATCAAGCTCCGAACCGCCATCCTTAGGCGAAGCCAGACCAAGAGGATACATCCTGCACGGCCATGGCCTGTCATTGTAAACACTGCAGCCGTCTTTTTTGACAAGGGGGCAGGCTTTTTTCTCATCATCCCCCATCTTCAAAAGCACAACAGGATATTTCAGATTCTTGTCAAAAGGCAGGATCGTGTATTTTTTAAGGAAATCCCCTGCTACCATGCCCAAAGCGTTCTTAAGGCGGATGATGTCATACGGGGTCAGGAAGATGTTCACATCAGCGCAACAATCATTAAAACACTTCACGTTCTTGTGGCATTCAAACGTGAATTCCGAATCTTCAGTAAGCCTCGGATATTCCTTTAAGATCGTTTCCTTAAGTCGTTTAATTTCTTCTTCCATTGTGTTGTCTCCTTTTGGGCATTTTTCCACGCTGTCATCCTGAATTTAGTTCAGGATCTCAATAAGAACATTCCTTATTGATTTTTTCACGGAATAAAGCAGAAAACTTTATGAGATCCTGAATCAAGTTCAGGATGACAGCAAAATCGATTACTCTTTTATTATCCCTTCACGCATGGCATCCTCGGACCATACCGGCAAAGGGCCTTTTTCGCCGGTATTGGGATCATAACGGTGCCTGTAAGAAACAGTGTGGCTGTATTTCTCTTTCATCCATTCCCAGCCTTTCACATAATAAGAACACTCATTATTAAAACACACGTATTGGCCTACGCGGTCCCAGGACGCGCCCTCCGGCGGCATCCATTTAAGCATCTTTACCCCGCAATGCGGGCATTTAGCGTCTTTGTCGTCTGGCATATGTCTATATTTTACCTCTTTGGGCCCCCTCCGGCCTTGACCCCACCCATCTTTTTCCTCGCTTTTCTCCCCATATTCCCTCCCCCTTGAGGGGGGAGGCTAGGTGGGGGTGATAGAGCTTCTCCGCTTATATTTTGCCACTCATCCCCCATCATTTCATTTTGGGTGAGGTGGGCTTCCTCTTAATCACCCTCACCCAACCTCTCCCCTCAAGGGAGAGGAGTAAAAACAACGAGCCCTCCGAACGCTTGCGCGCCCGGAGGGCTCAAAGTAGTTTATCTTAGGATGCCTTGATCAAAGAACAGAGAGAATTTCTCTCTTATCCATTTTCCATTCGTTCTTTTCGATATTGTAGGTGCAGTTTGCGAACACCTTCCAATCTTCCTTCATCTGAGGCTTGTCTGATCGGAGATAGTATCCCGGCCAGCGAGTCTCATCTCTGAACAACATGGTTCTCATGTGGCTCTCAGCCTGCCATGATCTCTGGATATTCTCCCAGCAGCGCATAAGCTCGTGCAGGTTCTCTGCTGCAAGCTTCTCTGAGTCCTCTTTGAGGACATTAAGGAACTCAAGGCCCCTTGTAAGAAGCTTTTCATTGGTGGTGAAGCTTGTTGAAACTCCGCCTGCGTATTCATCCATGAGCTTTTGTAGCCTGAACATGTACTGCTTGGGACTGATGTAATTCGGGTTGACTGTGGGGTCGGTTGTTTCAGCCTTGTGCTTTTCATAGAGTTCCATAGGTCGCAAGATCCTCTCTTTAAGAGCTTCGATCTTTTTAGCGTCGACTTCCGGAAGGTCTTTGTTCTCAACCGCGAATTTACACATTGCTTTGCCGGCAATTCTTCCCTCAGCGTGTGAGCCGGAGGAGAATTTGTGGCTGGAAGCGCCCGTGGCATCGCCTGCCGCGAAAAGGCCTTTAACTGTGGTCATGTTTGTATAACCCCAGAAATAGCCCTTCGGAGCGATATCTTCAGGTCCGCTCACCCATGCGCCGGAGGCGCCGGAGTGTGAACCAATGAAGTAAGGCTCGCAAGCTGCGATCTCGGATGGCTTCTGCTCTGGCATTGTGTCTGTTGCTGCCCAAAGTATTGCTTGAGAGATCGTCATGTCAAGAAAGTCTTCCCATGCTTCACTCTCGAGCTCTTTGAGCTTTTTCTTTCTCTCTTTCTCGTCAGGGACCTGAGAAGAAAGGTTCTTAATGGCTTCTTCTGTTCTCATGTAGATGGGGCCTTTGCCGTCTTTTACATCTAGCATCATAAGCCAGTTTCTTAGGTTAGCCGGAACGGGCTTAACCATTCCATAAGGTTTCCATTTCTCAAGCTCTGGTCTGTTGGTTTGCATGTAATTCTCGCCGAGTCCGTTTGTTGCTTGGGACTTAAATAGCAAGAACCACGCTCCAACTGGTCCGTAAGCATCCTTGAAGCGCACCGGAATAAAGCGCACTTCCTGGCATGTCATCTCAGCGCCGGCTCGGATCGTGAAATACGCGCTGGCTCCTGAGTTGAACGGTGGATACCATGAACGGCCGAGACCTTCGCCGCCTGATCGCGGTCTGAAGATATGTACGGCTCCGCCCATGCAAGCGAGAACTGCTTTTGCCTTAAAGACATAGAATTTGTTCTCGCGGGTGCTAAATCCAACAGCACCTACGCATCGGCCTTTCTCCACGAGAGGCTCCACGATGAAGACTCTCTCATAGATATTCTCGGTGCCCAAAGCGTTCTTTGCCGCTTCAGCAACGATTACCTTGTATGACTCACCGTTGATCATGAGCTGCCATCTGCCTTCATGCACATACTTTCCTTCTGCATCTTTCCAGATTGGCAATCCCCATTTCTCAAATAAGTGGACTGATGAATCAACGTGCCTGGCGATGTTGGCCACGAGATCCTCACGGGTGATGCCCATAAGGTCGTTTCGCACGTAGTCAATGTAGTCTTTCAATGTGTTCTGGCCGTCTTTCAATCCAACGTATTGATTGATGGCTGAAAGGCCCATCGCAACAGCGCCGGAGCGCTCCATTGATGCCTTGTCAACCAGGGCGACCTTGAGTCCATGTTTCTTGGCCCAGTATGCAGTTTCAACGGCAGCGCCGCAAGCAGCCATACCACCGCCAAGAATCAGGATGTCGCTTTTTACTTCAACTGTTTCGAATTTTGGCATGTTATATGTTCTCCTTGGTTGTTACTTTACGCCTGCCGTTTGCTTTACCTGCGCCAGATCTTTCATACCGTTTGATTCGGGCTCAGTATAGAGCAATTGGCTGTTGAGATCGTCCGTCGATTTAAAACCACCGTCTGGTACTGCAGAACCTTCCGGAGTCGTTCTGATCGGGAACTTGAATCTCTTCAGTGTTCCGCCGCGGAATTTTACTGTCCACATAATGGAATCAGAGCTGCGAAGCGGCGTAACGCTTGCGCCCATAGGAACAAAGTCAGCGTATCCGCGAACTTCGATTGCCTGTACGGGGCAGATCTTAACGCAGCACATACATTCCCAGCACATGGCCGGGTCTCTATTGAACGCCTTCATGGACTCTTTGTTAAGAGCCATAAGGTCGTTGGGGCAAATGTGTTGACAAGCTGTCTTGTCGAGTGCTTTACACCCGTCACATTTGCTGGTGATCACGTAACTTGGCATATATGCCCTCCTTAGTTAGTTTTTATCTTGCAAGCTAGCTTTTGCAAGTTCTCCCAGTTTAAATCCTGGAAATTTTCTTATTTTTTCTGAGTAGCTGTACCGGTCGCATGACCGTGCAGCTTGATCTCGACTTTCTCGGTGAGAGTTGCGTAATACTTACGCAGGATCTCAAGAACTTCAGGTCGGCTGAATTCCTTGGGAACATCGCCGCCTTCTGAAAGCGCTTTTCTAAGAGCAGTGCCGCTCAAAAACAGCCTTTCCTCTTTTTTATGCGGGCAAGTCTTCATTGAAGCCATGCCTCCGCATGTATAGCACCAGAATGTCCAGTCGATCGGCAGCATCTTGCACTTGAGCGCTCCGTCCCAGAGCTTGTGATATGACTCTTGGGCATCGAATGGTCCATAGTAGTTTCCGACTCCTGCATGGTCGCGCCCGATGATCATATGGGAGCAGCCGAAATTCTGTCGGAAAAGTCCGTGCAGCAATCCTTCGCGAGGACCTGCGTAGCGCATATCAAGAGGATATCCGCCGACAGCCACTCTGTTCTTATCGAAGTAATGATCAACAAGGGTGTTGATGCAGTCGACTCGAACATCAGCGGGAATGTCTCCGGGTTTAAGATTGCCTACGAGCTGGTGGATATAGATCCCGTCGCTTACTTCTGTTGCGATTTTCGCGAGGTATTCATGTGAGCGGTGCATAGGGTTGCGCAGCTGCAATGCAGCGATCGTCTTCCAGCCTTTTTCTTCAAATATCTTTCGGCTCTCAGACGGCCTCTGATAAAGACCTTTGAACTTCGTCGGGAAATAGCTCTCTGACAAGACTTGCACAGTGCCGGCGATGTTGAATTCCTTCTGTCCCATCACCATCTTCACTCCGGGATGTTCCATATCGTTTGTTGTAAAGACATTCTTGCACTCGAATTCCTTGTCGATCTTGTATGACTCGGTAACCTTGAGGATAGCCATGGTCTCGTTTGTTTCATCTGAAACAAGAGCCACTTCTGTTCCTGCGGGAATCTTCTCGTCATGCGACATGGTGATCGGTATCGGCCAGAAAGTGCCGTTCTTCATTTTCATGTCCTGGCAAACGCCTTTCCAGTCTTCTTGACCCATAAAGCCGTCAAGAGGAGTGAATCCTCCGATTCCAAGCATAATAAGGTCGCCTGTTTCGCGGGAAGTTACAACGATTTTCTTTAACTTCTCAGCTTTTTTAAGACCCTCTTCTTTCTCTTTTCCTTCAAGAAGCAGAACCTTTAACTTATCACTACCGTGAGGTGAGATCAGTGTGTTTTTAGACATTTTTCCTACCTTTGTTTAAGTATTTAGTTTGGGTAAAAACCCTTGTGATGGCGAAGATCGGTGGGGGTCTTTGCTCCCTCGTTTCTAGATATGCTCTAGAATAAAATTTTTACTTTTTTCCCCTCCCTTGTCAATAGCAATGGACAATAAAATACGGGCTGAATAGCGACCTTCTAATCCCCTCTTTCCCCTCTCCCTTGAGGGGAGAGGGCAGGGTGAGGGTGATAAAGCTTCTCCTTACGAGAAAATGATTTCCGCCGTAAAATAAATCATCATCAATTCAAAGCCTGTGCTTGTTTTAGATAGCCGGCCCCAAACAACCTCATCTATAACTTAAAATTGAGACATGCTCAAACGCCAGAAAATGACCATAAAAGGCAGGGTCCAGGGAGTAGGCTTCAGGCCCACTGCCTACCGCTATGCCCTGGAACTGGGCCTCGCAGGCAGCGTCTCAAATACCCATGACGGCGTTGTCGTAGACCTGCAGGGGCCCGTCAATAAGCTTGCTTCATTTGAAACGCTACTAAAGGAAAAAGCGCCTCCCGGAGCCGCTATTAAGAGTATAGAGAAAAGGATCCTTGCTCCGTCTGAAAAACTTTATGGATTCTCGATATTAAAGAGCTCAAAAAACCAGCCGTCAAAAACACTTTTTCCGCCTGATCTGGGCCTGTGCGAGGCATGCTCCAAAGACATAAACAACCCGCACGATCGCCGCTATAAATACCCGTTCACAAACTGCACGGATTGCGGCCCAAGATTCACGATCATTGAGAACCTGCCTTATGACCGCCCAAAAACAACCATGAAAGGATTCCACATGTGCTCTGATTGCCTGCGCGAATACAATGACCCCCTGAACAGAAGATTCCACGCCCAACCCAATGCATGCCCAAAATGCGGACCAATTGCAGAATTTAAGCCACTAAGGGAAAGAAAAAATAAAAGTTCTTTGCGCTATCCATTCTGTAACAATAATGGAAATAACACTGCCTCACTGTCATTGCGAGGAGCGGCAGCGACGAAGCAATCTCAAACAGGAATAAACGCTATTAAAAAAGCAGCTCAACTTATTGGTCAAGGCAAGGTTCTGGCCATCCAATCCCTCGGCGGATTCCATCTGGCATGCGATGCTTATTCAGATAAGGCAGTCAAGAGACTGCGCGCTTTAAAGAACCGGCCACATAAGCCATTCGCCGTCATGTTGACCGGAGTACATACCGCTCAAAAACATTGCGAAATAACGAGCCGGGAAGCATCAGCTCTTGAATCGCCCAGGGCGCCTGTTATCATGCTTGAAAAACACCATGGCTCAGGTCTCTCAAAACTCATTTCCCCGGGCTTAAATACCATGGGCATTATGCTTACTTATACCCCCCTGCATTCAATTCTTTTTAAGGAATTGAAAAGCTGTACGGACGCTCTCGTCATGACCTCGGGCAATATCTCCGACGAGCCCATATGTAGGACGCCTGAACAAGCTTTAAGAAAATTAAACGGGATCGCTGACGCGTTTTTGACCCATAACAGGCCTATCAGGAACCGCTGTGATGATTCTGTTGTATACATTCATCAGGATAAATGTATCCCCATCCGCCGAGCAAGAGGCTATGTGCCTGACCCTGTGGAGATGAGAACCGCCTCTGCTACTCCCATCCTAGCCTGCGGAGCAGAACTCAAAACCACATTCTGCTTAACTCGAGACAACGAAGCATTCCCGTCAACCCACATCGGCGGCATGAAAGACCAAAAAACCACTGATTTTTACGAAGAAGCGCTGGGGCGGATGAGCAAATTTCTCGAAATAAAACCCGCGATCATCGCTCATGATACGCATCTTGATTATCTGACAACGCGCATCGCAAAACAGCAAGCTAAAAAACTCAAACTTCCTGCCTCGCGCTTGATTCCCGTGCAGCACCATCACGCTCACATCGCAAGCGTCATGGCAGAGCATAAGCTTGATAGAAAAGTTTTAGGCATAGCTCTTGACGGAACAGGCCTTGGCACGGATGGAACCATCTGGGGAGGAGAATTCCTGGAAGTAAATGGAGCGGATTTTCGCAGAGTGGCCCATCTAAAGCCTGTCAGAATTCCCGGAGGCGATATCGCAGCAACCGAGATCTGGAGATGCGCCCTCCCATGGATCGAAAAAATCCATCTCTCTTCTTTCCCCTCTCCCTTGAGGGTCGGAGATGCTCCGAAGCCTTGGCGAAGGAGTGGAGAGGGCAGGGTGAGGGTGAATAAAGAAGCTCCGCTAAACATTACCAAAAACCTATTCAAAGACATCGACCCTAAAAAAATAGAATTCGCCTGGAAAATGATGCAAAAAGGAATAAATTCCCCTCTGACTTCCAGCATGGGCCGCCTCTTCGACGCAGTCGCTGCCCTGATCAACGTACGCCACGAAACAACTTATGAGGCCCAAGCAGCCATGGAACTCGAAAGTCTCCTAATCCCTGTTTCTTCTTTTCCTCCCCCTGGATGGGGGAGGCTAGGCGGGGGTGGCAAAGCCTCACCTTCTTACACTTTCAAATATTCCCCCTCCCCCCATCTCCCCATAATAATCGACCCAACCCCAGCAATATCCTCCATCCTGACTGACCTAAAGTCAAAAAGACCATCAAAGGAAATATCCTTAAAATTTCATGTCTGTGTCGCCAATATGATCGCGGAAATCTCAAAAACCCTGTGCAACCAACTTAAGATCAGAACAGTCGCCTTATCCGGCGGAGTATTTCAAAACAAAACACTTCTGAACCTGGCCATCCCGAAACTCAAACAAAAAGGATTAAAAACATTCACAAACACGCAAGTCCCCGCCAATGACGCGGGGATCTCCCTCGGCCAGGCATGGATCGCTATGCAGAAAATGCTAAATGCCAAGGGCTAAGTGCTAAATGGAAAAAACAGAAAAAATGACCGAAACAAAAAAATCTTCTATTTTTGCATTCAGCATTTATAATTTGTAATTTCTCTATATGTGCCTAGCTATTCCCGGCAAGATCATTTCAAAAAAAGGCCCGCTCGCCAGAGTGGATTTTAACGGAATAACCAAAAATACCCGCCTGGACCTTCTGCCAAAAGCAAAAACCGGGGATTATGTGATCGTGCATGTTGGATACGCGATTCAGGCTTTGGACCAAAAAGAAGCGAAAAAAACCATGAAAGACCTCCGGAAGTACGGGATTATCAAAATATGAAACTTTCGCATTTTATCTCCGGTAGTCGCACCCTTTATGGGTGCGTTTGCTTTACGTTTAGTATGAGCAAAAAAGAACGCGCCCATAAAGGGCGCGACTACCCGAACCGAATCGATTTTCACGATTCGACGATAAGCACAGCTCAGGGTAATCACTAGAAACAATGAAAAACCAACAAGTTGCTCAATCCATTCTGCCTGAAATCAAAAAACTTACCAAACAGATCACGAAAAAGACCATGAAAGCTCGGATAAACCTCATGGAAGTATGCGGAACGCACACAATGGCGATCGCAGCCAGCGGTATCCGCTCGCTTTTGCCCAAAGAAATAAACATGCTCTCAGGACCGGGTTGCCCGGTATGCGTAACATCAACAGGCGAGATCGACATGGCTATAGATCTTGCGGATCAGCATAACGCCATTATTGCCACATTCGGGGATATGATGAAAGTAAGAGGAAGTACCGGTTCACTCCAGGACGCAAAAGCTGATGGCCATGACATTAGGATCATATATTCCCCCTTTGAGCTTGTTGGACTTGCGCGCGCGAATCCAAACAAAAACGTGATATTCATAGGCGTTGGTTTTGAAACCACCATCCCCGCGATCGCCAGCGCAATAAAACAAGCCAGGGCGAATGGGATCAAGAATCTTTTTGTGTTGCCGATCTTTAAGCTTGTCCCCCCTGCTCTCAAGGCCATACTTTCCGGCACTGACCATAATATCCACGGCTTCATCCTGCCTGGGCATGTGAGCGCCATAATCGGAGCTAAGCCTTATGAATTCGTAGTGAAAGACCATGAAGTGCCCTGCGTTATAACCGGCTTCGAGCCGATGGACATCCTGCAGGGGATCCTGATGGTCCTCAAACAGCTTATCCGCCAAAAACCAAGGCTTGAGATCGAGTATTCACGCTGCGTTAAGCCGAACGGCAATCCCGTGGCGATAAACACGATGAATGAGGTCTTTCAGGAAGCAGATGCCAGATGGAGGGCGATCAGCACCATACCGCGTTCGGGCTTAAGTTTCAGAAAACCATTCATAGGATTTGACGCACTCAAACGATTTAACATCAGATATAAGGAAACGCCGGAACCCAAGGGATGCTTATGCGGAGCTATCCTCACAGGCAAAGCAAAACCTAAACAATGCAAGCACTTTGGAAAATCATGCACTCCGACAAAAGCCATTGGCCCGTGTATGGTATCTTCTGAGGGAGCCTGCGCAGCGGAATATAGATATGGCCCCCCTTTTTCCCCTCTCCCCTTGAGGTCACAGATGCTCCGAAGCCTTGGCGAAGGAGTGGAGATGGTTAGGGTGAGGGGCATAAAGAAAGCATCGCTAAGCAAATGATCACAGAAATTCACTTCCTATTAACATACACATGCATAATGGAATGCGATCATTGTTTCCTGCATTGCGGTCCGTATGCTAAAGGAACATTCACGGTAAAACAAATAGAGCGCGTCATTAAGGAAGCTTCCAGAATAAAAACACTTGAATGGATATATTTTGAAGGCGGCGAAGCATTCCTGTTTTACCCGACATTACTTGAAGGCATCAGGCTCGCCAGGAAAAAAGGCTTTAAAGTCGGGATAGTAAGCAATTGCTATTGGGCCACATCGAAAAGCGATGCCCGGATATGGCTCAAACCGCTTAAAAAGCTCGGTATTTCGGATCTCAGCATCAGTGAAGATGATTTTCATCTGGATGATAAAAAAGACAAGCGAACCAAAAATGCCATGCTGGCAGCAAAAAAACTGGGCATACCCACGGGTGTTATCTGTGTTGAAGGACCGAAACGCAAGAATTCAGGAGCTGCCCTGTTAAGAGGCAGAGCCGCGGACAAGCTTGTTAAAGGCCTGGCAAAAAGCAAATGCAGTAAATTCACGCAATGCCTAGACGAAGAGATACGCGATCCCAAACGCGTTCATATTGACCCATATGGCCATGTTCAGATCTGCCAGGGCATATCAATAGGAAACATGTGGAAAAAGCCGCTGTCATCCATCCTTGAAAATTATGATTGGCGTTCTCATGCGATCTGCTCGAAATTAGCAAAAGGCGGACCAGCGCTGCTGGCGAGAAAATACCACGTAAAACCTGAGGCAAAATTCGCAAGCGCTTGCCATGCCTGCTATGCTACTCGAAAATCATTGATCAAAAAATTCCCAAAATATTTAGCGCCTAAACAAGTTTATGGGATCAAATAGCAACCAAAAAATCCTCCTCTCCCACGGCTCCGGCGGAAGACTCACCCATGCCCTTATAAAAGACGTATTCCTTAAAGAACTTGGGGCAAACCAGCACAATTGTCTTGATGATGCGGCTGAGATCGCGATAAAAGCAGGCAAAAAACTCGCTTTCACCACAGATTCCTACGTGGTAAAACCCCTTTTCTTCCCGGGCGGAGATATCGGCCGCTTAGCAGTATGCGGAACAGTAAATGACCTGGCAATGAAAGGAGCTCAACCAATGGCTATGTCAGCTTCTTTTATCATCGAGGAGGGGTTCAGGATGGAGGCACTGCGCAGGATCATTTCTTCAATGAAGCGCGCTTGCAAAGAAGCGGATTGCAGGATAGTAACAGGCGATACAAAAGTCGTGGAAAAAGGCGCAGCTGACAAGCTTTTTATAACAACATCAGGAATAGGAGTCATTCCGAATGGAGTCGATATTTCAGGCAAGAATGCCAGAACAGGGGATGTGATCCTGATCAATGGCCCCATAGCTCAGCATGGAACAGCTGTTTTGAACGCAAGGGAGGATCTTGGCTTCTCAGGAAACCTCAGAAGTGATGTCAGACCATTGAACAAGTCAGTCGGGTCAATGTTACGCGCGACAAAAAATATACATGTCTTGCGCGACCTTACAAGAGGAGGGCTTGCAACTGCTTTAAATGAGATATCGCAAGCTTCAGGCTTGGGCATATTGATAAACGAAATATCAGTGCCGATTGACAAAGCAGCCAGGGCAGTTTGCAGCCTGCTAGGCCTTGACCCTCTTTATGTGGCAAATGAAGGTAAATTCATCGCCATAATGCCAAAAAAACACGCGAATAAACTCATTAAAACGCGCTTAAAAGGGACAGGCTTCAAATTAATAGGAGAACTTCAATTAAATCCCAAATCCGTACGGATAAAAACCTCAATTGGCGGAGAACGCATTTTATTGATGATGGAAGGCGAACAATTGCCCAGGATCTGCTAAAAAACCAGCATAGTAACTAGTAAGACAATCAAGAAATAAAAACATCAAAAATAATTACCAAAAAACCATGAAAGAAAGGAATGAAAAATTTATGGCTGAGGCTGGCTTTTTTGGACCTGGAAAAAACCATGAAAGGCCTGTTTATATGATTTACTTTGCTGCAAGAAAAGCTTTTTCAGCGGATTTGATGGTATGAGCAATATCTTCTTTGCTGTGCGCTAAAGATAAGAACATTGCTTCGAACTGAGATGGAGCAAGATATATACCCTGTTCCATCATAGCCCAGAAAAACTTGTTGTATTTTTCAGTATCAGCTAATTTAGCTGTTTCAAGATCGATCACGCCCTTGCTCGCAAAAAACACAGTCATGATCGAGCCGATACCGGCTACGCGAACACTTACTTGCGCTTTCTGCGCGGCTTTATTCAATCCCTTGACCAAAACAGTGGCATTTTTCGCTAATTGCTTGTAAACACCCTTTTTATTCAATGCCTTTAGGGTCTCAATACCTGCAGTGACTGCCAATGGATTGCCTGACAATGTGCCTGCCTGATAAACAGGGCCATTGGGAGCGACTTTATCCATCACATCCCTGCGGCCTCCGTAAACTCCGACAGGCAGCCCCCCTCCTATGATTTTCCCAAGACAGGTCAGATCCGGGGTAACTCCGAACACAGATTGCGCTCCTCCCAACGCTACTCTGAAACCTGTTATCACCTCATCAAAAATAAGAAGCGCTCCGCTTACTTTAGTAAGGCTGCGCAGTTCCTGTAAAAACCCGACCAAGGGAAGTATCGTTCCCATATTCGCGGCCACAGGCTCGATGATCACGCAGGCGATGTTTCTCCCGTGAATTTCAAAAAGTCTTTTCACAGCAGCCAGATCATTGTATGGAGCAATAAGAGTGTGCTTTGTGTAAGACGCTGGCACTCCGGGGGACTCAGGCAAGCTCAACGTCACAAGACCGGAACCAGCTTTCGCCAAAAGACCATCTGAATGCCCATGATAACAGCCTGCGAACTTAACGATCATGTCCCTGCCCGTGAATGCTCTGGCAAGGCGTATTGCGCTCATCGTGGCTTCAGTCCCTGAATTCACAAAACGCATCATTTCCATGGAAGGCATGGCTTTGTTGATCATATCCGCGAGAATGATCTCTTTTTCAGTGGAAGCCCCGAAACTCGTGCCTGATTGAACCGTGTTCTTTAAAGCCTTAACCACTGCAGGATGCGCATGCCCCAGGATCAACGGACCCCATGAGCAGACATAATCTATGAAACTGTTGCCATCCTCATCATATATCCTTGATCCCTTGCCTCGCTTTATGAACAGAGGTTTCCCCCCGACAGAACGGAACGCTCTCACAGGGCTATTGACGCCTCCGGGCATATAAACCTGGGCTGAGTTAAAAAGTTTTTCCGATCTATTGGTTTTCATGTCTTCATATCCTTTGTTCTTCGTAGCGCGGCAGCTTGTATGCCGCTCTTTATTCCCCCACTCTACCCCGCTCGAGGGGAACAAGTGGAAGGCGGGATACAAACTCCCGCACTACGACAGAATAAATCATACTTTATGAATAAAATCTTGGGCGCCTTTTTTAAGTAATTCCTTGGCCAATATTTTCCCAAGGTCCTCAGGTTTTGAAACAGGTCCGCCCATGCAATCCTTTACCACAGAACTTCCGTCAGGCGAAGCTGCCATGCCTTTAAGCTCAAGAGAATCCCCTGAAACCGTTGCCAAAGCAGCTATGGGAGCTCTGCATCCCCCGCCAAGTGTGCGCAAGAATGAGCGTTCAGCGCTCACACATATCCTGGTCGCTTCATGGTCAAGCTCTGCCAGCAGATCCAGGGTTTTCTTATCATTGGACCTTGCTTCAACAGCCAACGCGCCCTGCCCCACAGCAGGAAGACATGCGTCCACAGGCAGATACTGCGATATCCTGTGGCCTAACCCCATGCGAAGCAACCCGGCTGACGCGAGGACTATCGCGTCGAATTCACCCTCGTCAAGCTTGCGCAAACGCGTATCAATATTACCTCTTAGCGGACATACTTTGATATCAGGCCTAAGAGCCTTTATCTGGACCTGGCGCCTTGGGCTTGAGGTGCCCACACTGACTCCCACGGGCAATTTTTCAAGACTACTGCCCGTGCGCAGAACAAGAGCGTCTCGCGGATCATCTCTGTTGATTATCGCTGCCAGCTTTAAACCGGAAGCGATCTCTGTGGGCATATCTTTGAGGCTGTGGACCGCAAAATCGCATTTGGATTCAAGCAATGCTTTTTCAAGCTCCTTGATGAATATCCCCTGCCCGCTGATCTGCGTTAAATCTTTATCAAGCTCCTTATCACCTTTTGTCGTGATCTCCTTGATAATGAATTCAGCGTCCGCATTGTTGCGGCGCAATAAGTTGATCACAAGATTGGTCTGCAGCAATGCGAGATTACTGGCCCTGGAAGCGACCATCATGGCTCTCTTATCATGTTTTGGCATATTATCCGCCCATGATGGCTTTCTGGAATGTTTTATAGGAAAGATTTTTTAACAACTTAACGGTTAGTTCTCTCTCGATGACAGCGAAGCAGTCCTCAGGACAAATTCATCTGATAGTTCTTTTACGATCTTCTCTGCGGCTTCAATTTCTGTTCTTCTCTTATCCAAAGTATCCTGAATAACAAGCTCCAGACTGTCAATGTTGTAGAGATGTATGCCTTTGACGCTTTCAACTTTTGGATCTATATTCCTGGGAACCCCCAAGTCCACAAGAGCCAATGGCTTACCCTTCCTCATCTCCATGACCTTTTCAACCAGGAACTTAGTGACAATATAATGAGGGCACGCTGTTGAAGCGATTATGACATCTGCTTCGTGCACCTTGCGCATGCCCTCTTCAAGTCCCATGGCAATTCCATTGAATCGCCTGGCCAGATCTTGCGCTTTTTCCTTTTTCCTGTTCGACACGATGATCGATGTGGCGTTCTTGGAAAGGAGATGTTCAGCTGCTGACTCAGCCATTTTACCGGCGCCGATCAGCATTATCTTAATCTGATCCACATTGCCGAACACCTTCTCTGTAAGGGCCACGGCTGCTCCTCCGCAGCTTGTGATGCCCTGCGCGATCCCTGTCTGTGTTCTCGCTGATTTGCCGGCATTAAGAGCCTTCTGGAAAAGTTTGTTTAAAACCTTGTCAGCATGCCCGGATTCCTGTGATTTCAGATATGAAGATTTAACCTGGCCAAGCACCTGATGCTCGCCTACGACCATCGAATCAAGCCCTGCTGCTACGCGGAACAGATGATTGACCGCCTGTTCATCCCGCAAAACATAAACATATTTCTCGATACCCGGACATCTTTCAACGAAGAAATCCTTGAAATACTGCTCCGCGGCGACGTCATCCACAGCGCTTCCATAACACTCGATCCTGTTGCAGGTCGAAAGCACGGTGAGCCCATGGAACAGGTCTTTTTTATGGAATTCATCCAAAAAAGCCTTGAGCTTGCTGTCTTCAATGACGAGCTTTTCTCTGTCCGCTATGTTGGCGCGTTTATGATTAACGCCCACAATAATAAGCCTGCCAAGACTTGCGCTTACATTCATAGACGGGTCTTTTCTTTGTGTTTGTTCGACAACTAATGACATTGCTTTTGGTTTTCTTTCTATTCCCCTGGAAAGGTTCCGCGAGGATAAGGTGGTTTACTCACCGAGTATATATGATTTTACCAGATTGCCTAATTATAAAGAAGGGCTGAGGGCTGAGGGCTGAATGCTAAAAAGCAGAAAAAAAACAGCTCTTTCCCTTCTGTCTTCATTTAGCCCTTAGCCCTTATAATTTAGCCCTATATTCTCCTAGGCTTTGACATCCAGCGTTTCTATTACGTCGCCCGGTTTAACTGATCCGCCCTTAATAACTCTGGCAAACACCCCTTCTCTCGGCATCACACAATCACCCACTGCCTTGAATATCTCGCATCTATCATGGCATTCTTTGCCTATTTGAGCGACCTCCAATACGATCTCATTCCCGATGCGCAAGCCTTGGCCTATCTTAAGAGAAACCAGATCAATACCCTGGGTGGCTATATTCTCGGCAAAACTCCCGAAGCCCACTTCCAGACCCTTGGCCCTGATCTTATCAATGCTCTCAACCGCTAAAAGGCTCACCTGGCGATGCCAATCTCCCGCATGAGCATCTCCCTCGATTCCATGATTCTCAACAAGCCGCGCCTGCTTAACGCTTTGTTTTTTCACGCCTTTTTTAGAGCTAGTACAGATCGCGAGTATTTTTCCGGTCATAAGAAACCTTTATGGCTCCCGTAAGAACCTCTATTTTCCGTCTATTCTGCTGTAGCGCGGCAGCTTGTATGCCGCTCTTCATTCCCCCACTCTAACCCCCCCCTCAAGCGGGCAGGGAAACAAATGGAAAGCGGGATACAAGCTCCCGCGCTACGAAAAATGGTCAGCCGCCGAGCATGCACATATACGGATAAGCTGTTTTATTGCATGTGGTTTTCATGTCATGCCTGCCCGGCTTTAAAGAAACTGCCTCTACTATCAAGTTGGCAAGATCCTGATCAGCCGCCCTGCTGCGCAGTAAAGTTTTTAAGTCAATGCCTATATCCGAAGCAAGGCATGGCAAAAGCTTTCCCTTTGATGTAAGTCTGAGCCTGTTGCAATTCTGGCAAAAAGCCGCGCTTAAAGCCCCGATGAATCCAATAGTGCCTTTAGAACCCGGGGCTTTAAAATATATAGCCGGACCAAACCCTTTTGGATATTGGCTCTCCTCCAAAGGTTCAAGCGGGCCGCAACGCTTCATGATCTCAGGCAGGGACAGCCATCTGTCAGTGCTTAAAAAACCGGCTTCTCCTATCGGCATCAACTCAATAAAGCGCACATGCACTCTGTATTGCTTGGCAAAATTGACAAAATCATGTATCTCCGCGGAATTTATGCCTTTCATGACAACCACGTTTATCTTTATCGGATCGAATCCGACTTTTATGGCAGATTCGATCCCCGCGATCACGTTTTCCAAGTCTCCGAATCTTGTGATTTCCTTAAAACGATTGTTGTTAAGAGTATCCAGGCTTATGTTGATCCGTTTAAGACCAACAGCTCGAAGGTCCCTGGTGAAATCATTAAGTAGAACGCCATTCGTGGTCAGTGACACATCATTAACACCTTTTAGCGAAATAAGATCAGATGTTAAATCGCAGATTCCGGGTCTGACCAATGGCTCGCCTCCGGTAATGCGAAACTTGTTGATACCGAGCTTTATGGCGATGGAGGCGATATGCACTATTTCCTTGTTAGTCAGATAATCATGGACAAATGAATCCGCTGATGACTTGTCCGCACATTCTTCCCTGAAATGCCTTGTGGCTGCTGACCGCTTACCTGCGGGAAGACAATAGATGCATCTTAAATTGCACTTGTCAGTTACTGATAAACGAAGGTAATCTATTTTTCGCTCAAGAGAATCGATCATAAATTGGTATGAATGCTTACTTAAGCCATCTAAAAGGAAGGGATTCCCCGCTTTTAACGATTCCCGGACCAATGGGCGCCTTTGCCAGGGCATTAGCCCTGCACACCCTGCCTGACATTGCTGATCCCTGCGGATCGATTATTTTCAGGATGAATTTCCCGTTATCTTTTCTGGCTTCGCAGAATAAAAACTGCTGCCTGTCCTTCGGTGTTTTAAAATTGTTTTCCGCCTCTCCGGCTAGGCTATAAGCCGGAACCCCCAATACATAACCCTGCATTTTTTCCAAAGCAGGAAGAACAAACTCCTCGAAACTCACCAGCACTGAAACAGGATTACCGGGAAGCCCGAACACAGGCTTGTTAGTCCGAACGCTTCCCAAATGTTGATGGGCTTTTGGTTCATATATTCCGAAAAGAAGCGGCTTTCCGGGCTTGGCAGCCACTTTCCATAAAATCACTTTTACCCCGATCTTCTCAAGCAGGGATTTCGTGTAATCATAATCTCCCACGGAAACCCCGCCGGATACGAGCACTGCGTCCGATGATCTAAGGGATTTCTTGATCTCTGATTCAAGCAAGCGCACATCATCCCTGACAAAACCTCTGTTTAACGGGATAGCGCCCCATCTCTCGAGTATTGACACCAGAGACGGACCGTTTGAATTTCTGATTTTTCCGGGTTTCAGAGACTCAGACTCCTCAAGCAGTTCATCTCCCGTCACTATCAATGCCACTTTCGGCTTCCTGTATACAGACACCTTATGTATGCCCTGAGAAGCTAAAAACGCGATCTCATAAGATCGGATACGCGTATTCGCCCTGATGATCACTTCCCCATGACGCACATCGCTGCCGCGCTTCCTGATGAACTCTCCCCTTTTGGGCTCCTGGAAGATCCTGACAACCCCTCCGCCTATCTCGTCTGACATCTCCTTCATCACAACAGCATTGGCGCCTTTGGGCAATTGAGCGCCTGTCATGATCTTTAATGTTTCATGATCATTGACCTCAAGGCCGGGAGCGTCGCCCGCTTTAACAATGCCCTGGATCTTTAATACACGCGGAGAACTCTTTGAAGCGCCCGCAAGGTCCTGGGCTTTAACAGCGAATCCGTCCATCTCGGAATTATCAAAACACGGCGCATCATTCCTTGCTTTTATATCTTCAGCCAGGATCCTGCCGAGTGATCTCCTGTAAGAGATTACTTCATGATCCAGAATCGGGATATTATCAAGTATGGTTTTCAGTGCTTTATCAGGCGTGATCATTTTTGAAGCTTCACGAATTCTCTTTCCACATCCTGCTTCATTTCCGCTGGAAAATAAGGAGTCAAAGAAGATGGGTTGGTTTCATCGATCGTTTTAAGAGAGATCTTTGGGAATGACTCTTTGATGAGATTCCTTATGTCGAGTCCCAGTAAGGCCATCTGCGCGAAATAATAAGGAAGATTGTTCTTAATAACCCCGCTTACCCGCGCATACTCCGCCTTATCTTCGAGCAATCTGCTTGTGCGGCTGCGCAGGGCCTCAGCGAGATCAGGCCTGGAATAATCCACATAATAGTCATCATAAAGCCCTGTTTCCCTCATCACGCCCCTGATTCGCTCATCTCTTGAAAGACCCACAAAAGGAACAGCCGCAGGCATGCTCAGCACCATTGCATGATACCTGGTTGTGGTAAGGATGTTTAAGTTGCGCAAAATAGCCGCCATCTGCACGCCCACGAATTCCTTGCATGATATCAGTATGGCCTTGTTCTTCATAACGCTCATAAGCTCCCTGCATGCGCCATCATCAAGCGCTTCCATGGCAACCACAACGAGCTGAGCATTGTATTTTTCTTTAAGCCAATCCATGTACTCGGCTAAAGTATCCTTCCATTTATTATAAGCCTGCTTGTCTTTTTCGCTGTAGTCGTAGTAATAAAGGAGTTTGTAGTTATACTCCTTGTCGCGTTTGAGCCACCGCACAAAATCAGGAATGATGGGCCACCAGAAAAAATTCTGCATGGCAAGCCCTACCAGCGGACTCTTGCCGTCCCATCCCCTCTCTTTCAAGATATCAGCTCCCCGCTCAAGAGAATCCGCCCGCAAACTCCACGCGGTATCCACCCTGACGACCGAACCTTTAAGCCCTATCGAATCCAGGACCTTTTTCGAGTCCCCGCTTCTGACTATCAGGCGCGTCATATTCTTTGAAAGGCTCCTTGAAAGCAGATTGTTGAATCCATTCATGGTGCCTGCGTCAACGCCGTATGAAAAACATGGCTTTTTGAATTTTGCGGCAAGACCTGCGCCATAGAGAAAATAAAGCAAAAGCGCTGTGGCGAAATTCTCCTTCCAGCACGATCCCTCGACCAGAACAATAACATGATTCTTAAGGCAAAGCTTGAACACGTCCCCAAAAAACACGGTACTCATGATATGAAGATTGACCTTATTAGCCTTAAAGTATTCCTTAGCCTCAGCGATATCAAGAGTGGTCATATTAACGTCAACATTATCCTCACCCAAAACCTGATTGACCTGATCTATGCACTCGGCAACGCGCACCTCAGCGCCTGTGTTCCTGGCCCCTGAATAAGCGAGGAACAGGATCTGGAGCTTTTTACCCGGTTCCCACCTGTCATTTATCTTAAAACCGCAAAACTCAAGCGCCTCGACAACAATACCCAACACCTGTACAAGCGTCCAGGTGATCACTCCGTATATAACGTCGAATATGTTCATTGGTAATTTCTCGCTTTTTTCTTATTATTTCTTACTATTTGCTACCTGCTAGTTACTAATTACTCTATCTACGATGCGGCGGAGCGAACTTTCTGCGTCCGTATTGATAACCCAGGATAAGCACAGCGGGATACACAACAGCAAACATGAGAATCGCCAGCATATTGGGCAGCGACCAGAAATCAATGTATGTGGGAGCGGAAAAATTAAAAATGCTCGGCAAGCCTGTTATCTCAATGCCTGAATTCCACATAAAATGATTTCCATATCCTGCTTCTCCCAGAAAAGGAAAATCAATGGCATCAATATATAATCCTCCTGCTATGAGATAGGTCACGCCAAAAATAGCGCTTAAGATCAGCTCCCCGTATTTCCCATTAAGCACTTTCCATGCAAACCAAGCTGTCAGATATCCTGCCAGCGGCAGCAAAATCGGAATATCGATCGCAAAACTCGCCTCTTTTATTTCCATTTTGTTTTACGCTCCTCTTTGCAATTAAAAATTATCTTCCTTTCTCTTCTGCATGCTTTCTCTTCTTACCTTTTTCACCTTTATCACGTTTTTCACTTTTATCACTTTCTTTATATTATTCCCTCTTTCCTATACCACGCGATCGCGCCCGCAAGCCCTTTCTTGATATCCGGCTGTCGAAGCTTATAACCAAAAGACTTGAGCTTATTATTATCCATCCAGAAATCCTCTGCCATATATTGATTCAGATCAGGCTCAAGAAAGGGCCGGATCCCCAAAACTCTGGCTATCGCCACATTTATATGGGACAAGAGCATGACAGGCCAAAGCGGAAAACACACATCCAGGAACATGACATCAAGAGCAGCCGCAACAGTCAGCAATGCTTCCCTCATGGTTACGGGCGAGTCATCGCACACATTGAATATTTCTCCGGAAGCTTCGGGTTTTTTGCTCAAAAACAGGGCAGAGCCCACTACGTCTTCCACGTGCGCGAACGCTCCTCTGGCTGTTCCCGGGCCCGGAATGAACCGCAGTATCCCCTTTTTCATTAAAAACACGGGCACAGAGATCCCGTACATGCTTCTCGGCCCGTATATCGCAGAAGGCCGGATCACTGTAACAGGTATATTGTGGGATTTCACATATTCAAGAGCGATAGTCTCCTGGATATACTTGGATTTCTCATATTCATTCGAAGGCCATGGAAAATCCGTTTCCTTGAGGGGCTCCTTCTTGAAACTGTCCCCGAAAACAGCTCCTGAGCTCCAGATGATCACGCTCGATGCCTTTGGATTTTTCTTCGCTATCACATCCATGAGGTTCTTCGTGCCAAGACAATTTATCCTGTAGAGCCTCTCCCATGGAGCGATGTAATCATAGAGCGCTGCTATATGATAGATCTTGTCGAATTGATTGCCGTCAAAGAGATCCTCCAGGCTGTTTACATCCGTGATATCAGCAGCTATGAATTTTGCTTCTTTGGATAAATATTTTTTTGGAGCATTCTTCCTGTCTGTGGCGCACACTTCAAAACCATCAGAAAGGAGCAGGTCGACCATATGGGAACCCACAAAACCACAAGCACCTGTTACTAAAGCGGTTGGCTTACTCATAAAGACCTCCTGTCTGTCCAATTAACGATTCTATGATTTGAGAAGTCAAATGTTAATACCCGCACTGATATCTAGCCCTTTGTTTTGCCCTTTCCTAACTCCGCCTCGACCAAAACACCCAAATGATCGCTTATCATGGTTGTAACACCGGAACTTGTCTTAAATGATTCCTTAAACACAAATTGCGATGAAACGACCTTCCATGCGGACGGTGGATTTAAAAGCACATAATCAAGCCTGCCCTTGCAAAGCGGAACGCCCGGAGCGGACCAGAACTGATCATTCGAGAAATGCGGCGGAGGCTCGGCTTTTTCCATGCAATCCACTGAATCGAATCTTGATTTCAAGCGCTTATACAAATACGTTTCCGGAGGAAAATTTAAATCCCCCAATAAAACAACAGGAACATTTGGCTCATGCTGATTCTTATCCTCAATGAAAGACAGCATTTCTTCCATCTGGTCCTCAAGAATACCTGAGAAATACTTTCCCGGAGAATATTCCTCGCGGTAATCAGGTATCAGATGAGTATGGATAAGCCTCATTTTTGGATTATCAAATTCAACACAGATCAAACCCTTCTTGCTTAGCTTGGCCACAATGGAATGGCCGAAATAAGTGCCCTGATGTTCATATGCCTGAAAAGCTGTTTTGGAAAAAGGTACTTTTGAGAATACGGCTATTGCCCCGCTGATCGCGCCCAAGATCCTTGGCTCGCAAAACACATAGGGCCAGTCTTTGAGCCCCTTTTTAAGCATCTCAAGATAGCAGGTGAATGAAAGCTCCTGAAGAACAATGATGTCAGGGTTATATTTGGCGACCTCAACAGTGAATTTCTCCAACCGCTCGCTCACATTATGCGTAAGCAATGGCAAAGCTGAGCAGTTGTAGGAAAGAAATTTTAATACCATAATGAACACGCGAATTAACGCGAATACGAATACGCGAATTAACGCGAATTCTTTTTATAAAAATTTGCGGTTTTCAACTCCCTCGCCCCTTGGGACCCGCCTTTCCCTCCTCTCCCTTGAGGGGAATCCTGTCGTAGCGCGGGGGCTTGTACCCCGCTTCTGTAAAAAGCAGAAGCGGGGTACAAGCCCCCGCGCTACGAAAAAACAACAGAAACGCGGTCTTTCTACAAGATCGCTTTTTAAGTAATCAATATTTCGGCAGCAAAAGTCCTCTGATGAGCGACGGCAAGGCTTTTACCAGACCCCAAAGAGAACCTTCTGTTAATGTGCAGGAAAGCTTCTTTAACACTGCATAGAGGCCTTTGCCGTATCCGAACCACCAGAACTCCTTCATGAAATAAGTGCCGTTAACATGCACGTGATGCGGCTCAACAAGCTCGAAGAGTCCCATATTGGAATGTGACCTGCCGAATCCGCTCTCTTTACTGCCACCCCAAGGCGTCTGGCATATGGCATGGGTATACGAGCAATTATTCACCATAACTGTTCCGGCGCGCACTCTTCTTGCTATTGATTTTCCGCGCGCGCTGCTTTTGGTCCAGACCGATGCTGTCAGCCCGAATGTCGTATCATTAGCAAGCCTTATGGCCTCCTCTTCAGTCCTGAATGTCATGATGGGCATGGTAGGCCCGAAAGTCTCTTCTTTCACGCAGGCAAAACTATGATCGATTCCCGTGATGACCGTGGGCTTGTAAAAATATCCTTTCAAGCTCGGTTCTTTCTCGCCGCCTGTTAATATCTTGGCGCCGCGCTTTTTCGCGTCTTCTACATGGGCTACGACGCATTCAAGCTGCCCCTCGGTCGTCAATGGCCCCACATCAATATCAGGATTCGTGCCTTCTCCGAGCCTGAGCTTTTTTGTCTTCTTAACAACAAGACTGATGAATTTCTCAGCGATCGCATGATGCACATATACTCTCTCGACAGACGCGCACACCTGCCCGCAATTAAAGAAAGCTCCCCAAACAGCTCCTGAAGACGCGATCTCAAGATCAGCGTCTTCGCACACGATCATGGGGCATTTGCCTCCCAGCTCAAGGTTCAGAGGAGTAAGGTTTTTACTTGCCATCTCCATGACCTTTTTACCGATCCCGACGCTTCCGGTGAAGAATATTTTATCCACTCCGGACTCTACCAGGACGCTCCCTACATGGCTTTTCCCTGACAGATGCGTGAACACTCCGTCTGGAAGATTCGCAGCCTTGAATACCTCTTCGATCTTGGCTCCGACTATAGGAGTCGATGACGAGGGCTTAAACAACACACAATTGCCTGCCATTAAGGCCATGACTATCTGGCCCATGGGTATTGAAAAAGGAAAATTCCACGGAGCAATGATGCCCACCACTCCCAATGGGTGATATTCCATATAAGAGGAACGAAGCAGATATTCCCATACGCCAATATTAAGCTTATGAGGCGCAAGCACCCTGCCTGTATTATGAGCGAAATATTGCATAAGATCGCAGATGGGAAGCACATCAGAAGCCAGAGCCTCCACCTTGGGCTTGCCATTATCCTTTGAGATCGCTTCAGCCAGCTCATCGAGATGCTCGAGGAGGTAAGCGCGCGCTCTGAGGATAAAGCTCCCCCTTTCCCGATATGAAAGAGCAGCCCATTCATCGTAGGCCTTCTTCGCGTTCTCCATTTCTTTTAAAACTTCCTCTCGCGACATGTTCTTTACCCTTCCGATCTCCTCCATGGTCGCGGGATTATAAGAAATCACTTCGTCTTTTGCTTTCGCCTGCCCCTGTGTATTGAGCGCTTCAGCTTGCGGCATAACTTTCCTCCTTGTTTTGTGTTCCGGGCTTTGATCCGGACACTATCTCGATAATCTCTTTTGCGGTTAGCAGACTGGAATCACTATATGTTATTTCTTTAAGCCCGGCTATATGCGTCTGTTCATCATTAGCCGCGGTCGCATCCACAGCCACGGCCACTTTGAATCTTCTCCTAAGAGCATCCTTGGCCGTAAGTTTGATATCCGTATTGGTCGATGTCCCGACTAAAAGCAGGGTCCTTGTCTTGGTGTCTGAAAGTATCCTCTCAAGTCTTGGATTGATGAATGCGCTTGGTCCTATCTTCTCGAACACGCTCTCATCATAGCGTGTATGATCGAACACATTGGCGATCTGGGTAGCGCTCTTTCTGCTGTCGATCAAATAAAAGATCGGTTTTTTCATCTTCCTGTAGGCATGGATGATGCGCGCAATATTACCGGAAATAGCCCTCGCGGGAGGAAAATATTGCGTACTCCTGGGATTCAATTGCTTTTCATGCATGTTTAATACGATAAGCGCGGAGTCGGTCAGTTCCGCGTTCCCATAGCCGACACGATCCGGACATACATGGCTGATCCACTTAAGCGACTTCGAATCTATATTGGCGCACGCAACATAACATTGCGCTTCCCTTGAAAGATTCAGCTGAAATATCCTTGCGCGCTCTTTTAGAACACCGGACCATAATTGCCCGCATGATGTTTCTGCCTCGATCTCCTTTTTAAGACTCGGCGACTCCACAACCTCAAATCCCTTTTTCTTCAGTGCCCGCGAGATCGTCTTGAGCCTTGCCGGGACCGTCTTCCATACATATGTCAATGATATCGCGTCAGACGCCTGCGTCGGATTGATAGGGGTTATTTTGAATAAGAACTTATCCGCGGGAAATATCTTTGTTAGCGCCTCGATATCTATATCACGGTGCTTTGAAATACTGAAATTAAGCGTTATCTTTCTGTCGCCCTTTTTCACGAACCTCTTGCCATAAGCCGCTACCTCTTCAAGCGAATATCTCTTTATGGGAATGATGCCGGATCTGCATTCCTCGTCTGAGGCGTGGATAGAGAATTGCAGTTGGAATCTCCCGCGCTTGAAATAACGATCCTTTACCGCTATCAGCTCTTCAAGGAATTTATCAACAAGAGGCGTCTTCGGGGCTACCGTGGAAATGCATGGGATGACCCCCTTATAAGGATACTTTTCCCCTATGTCCTCAAGGGCGGCGATCACATCATGATTCAACGCGGGCTCACCCATCCTCTCAAAATGCATTTTTACCTTGGGATGAGTTTGTATGTCCAGATCAGGATTAGCCTCGATGATAAAGCGGACCTGGCTTATGATCTCGTCTTTAGTCAAGTTTCCGAGATATCCGAGCGAGCCCACATCACACATGGCGCATCCCACTGCGCAGCCGAACTGGGTGGAGAACATCATCACCCATTTGGTCTTCTTCTTTATTTCAGGATCCTGGGTATCAACAAGCTCGATCAAGCAGTCAGGATTGTTCCTGACCTGCGCCAGATAAAGCGCAGCCAGCCCGGGCACGATCTTCTTATCCAATATTTTCATTTTAAGCAATCAATACAGCATTCTATTCGTATCTGATCTTCCCCATTTCATCATTCAGCCCTTAGCTCTTTTCTTCTTTATACACTCTCCACGCTCTTAATAGCCGGGATTTTTGCTTTCAGTGTTCTCTCAATGGCCATTTTAAGAGTCATCTGAGACATCGGGCAGCATCCGCATTTTCCCTGCAACTTGACTTTGACTATGCCATCGGGGGTGATCTCCTCCAGCGCCACATCTCCGCCATCTGCCTGTAAATTAGGCCTGACTTCATTCAGTGCTGCTTCCACAGCTTCCTTGCTTATTTCACTCATAAAACCTCCTAATGATTGCGCTAAGGCGTGCCCTCAGACATGTTTGTGAATGCCTACTACCTTGCGGTATATATATTATCTCACAATTCCGGCTCCCATTGACACCAGGGACGCAGGTGAATAAGCGATTGTTATAGAAAATCACTTATTCACCTGCGTCCCTAAAAAACTAAAATCATGATAGAGCCGAGATGGCGGAACTGGCAGACGCGTAGGTCTCAAAAATCTATGACCCTTGCGGTCGTGGGGGTTCAACTCCCCCTCTCGGCAGACAGAAAGAAACAGGAGCTAGTAGTTAGGTAATGAAGCTTTAATCTCTTTTTGTCATTCCCGCGAAGGCGGGAATTCATAACAGCTATTTAAATATAACTTCTTCTTCTGAGCATGGGAAATATGAAACGGGATATGACAAAAATAAAATGAGGTGCAAATAATGGAAAAAAGTCAAAGACGATCCCATATTCTTTTGTGCTTAGCAGCTTTGTGCCTTAGCGCTTTAGCACCTTCCGCAAACGCTGCCAAAAAACTCGACTACAAGCCAAACCCCCCATTAGCCAAAAAGTATTTGATCAAAATGAAAGTCGGGGTAGCGCCGTTCAAAGACGAGACCGAGGATTTCAAGATCAAAAGGCCTGAGTTCAGAGTCCCGTATTTCATAGCGAACATGACCCAATACAAGAAGAGAGGTTCAATATATTTTACAGCCGCGCATCTTGCTGAATTCTACTTCACAGACCTGGATAACTCAAAAATATTCAGGATAACCGAATTCGCGGACAAAAAAGGAATGCTTAAACATAAGGATCTCAAGATCCAGGGTATTCTCAAAGAAGCCACGTACATAAACAGGAACAAGCCGAAAAACAAGGAGGATGAGATAAAGCTTCATTTCACCCTTGAAGCCATAAAACTCCCTGATGACAAGGTCATCTGGCAGAATGAATACAAATTGCACTTAAAAGGCGAGTGGGATTCCCCTCCCGGCTACAAGATAACCAAATTCTTAAAAGAAAGCTTTGAGAAAGCGCACAATGAACTGATCCTGAAGATCCACGAACTCCAGGCCCCTCCGAAAGCAGAAGACTTGATCGACAAAGACGAAAGCGAGATGGGCACTGATGATATATTCAACAACATGCAAGAAATAGTGGAAGACGCGCAAAAGGAATAAAATTTATCAGCCTAGTGATATACTTCCTTGCGATGACCGATCATTAGCACAAGAACTATTAATTCCTTACAAATTCAATCTATTTTCATGAACAGCCGGAAGATATCCTTTAAAATCACTCCCCGCGGCATAGGGATTGAAAATAATACCCTCTCTGGCTAAGTACTTGTTCGTATACCCGAATACATAATGCCAGATCTGCAAAAAAGTATCCCTATAATCCACCCCGTTTCTGCTCGGACTTATCGCGGATAATTCCGTTCTCAGATCGTCATAGTTGTCATAAGCCCAATCCAGTATGAGCTCATCCATGCATGCTTTTATTTCTTTTATCACAGGAGCGTCTTTTTTTACCAATATCGGAATATTGATCTTGTTATTTTTTATGTAGAAAAGTTTTTTTAAGAGCTTAGTTACACCGGTTTCCTTTGACGGTTTGAAGTCCAATAGCTCTGAAGCGATTCGCTCGCCCCATGTTCCAAGAGAATCCTTAAAACTTGCATACAATTCATCTTCAAATCTGCTCTCTTTGAATTTATTCCTATCCCACACCATATTCCAGAATATATCAGGAAAGCAATCTCTCTTCTTTGTCTCATGATCGCCAAAAGATGTCAGGGTATACTTGCCGCATTCCTCATTATGGCTCCCCCAATAAAGCTCTTTAAGACTGCCTTTGATCTCCTCCTGCCCCCAGAGAGTGTAATTATTACCTCCTGGTTTCGCAGGACCTTCTAACAGGTAATCTTGCTCAGCGAACAAGCTCAAGCCCCGCCAATCCAGGCAAGCGCACCCAACAGCAATAAACAGAACCTTATCTGCGGACACTTTGTTATATTGGACAGACTTGGAAAGCTTGCTAAATCTGCCTTTTTTCTGTTTTATTTTTTCCGCGAGTTTAATAGCGTATTTTTTCGTGACATTCTCTATTATCTTTTTGTCCTTTTTTAAAAAATACGGGAAATTTATATAGCATTTGCCATTTTCAATCCTTACGGCTTCTATCAGAAGAAGGCCTTTGAGAAGTTCTTTATTAATGAAAGTCTTGTTTTTAGGCTTATGCGCAAGAGTCCATAACAGGGATTTCCCCTCATTGCTCCTGCAATAGATCAATGGATTGTACTTTTTGCTTGGATTTGTGACCGATCCGCAAATGCCGACTGCGAACTTTTTACTCATACCCATTGACCTGCTATAGGCTAAGCGTGATTACTTAAGGATCTCTCTTGCTATTACCATTCTTTGGGCTTCAGATGTGCCCTCATAGATCTCGGTAACGCGGGCATCGCGGTAATAGCGCTCCACTGCTGATTCGCGGCTATAACCCAGAGCTCCGTGGACCTGGACTGCCTGATAAGTTATCTTATTGGCGATCTCTGAGGCGAAAAGCTTGGCCATTGAAGCTTCCTGACTGAACCGCACGCCCGTATCAGATTTCGCAGCAGCGCGATAAAGCAGCAGCCTGGCAGCGTCGATCTGCAATGCCATGTCAGCAAGCTTAAATTGTATTGCCTGGAAATCCGCTAATTGCTTGCCGAATTGTTCCCTTGTCTTTGCATAAGACAAAGCTTCCTCGTAAGCAGCTTGGGCAATTCCTATAGCCTGGGCAGCTATGCCGATCCTGCCACTGTCAAGAAGGTTTAAAGCGATCTTAAATCCTTTGTTTTCCTCTCCCAACAAGGCACCTTTTGGAACCTTGCAGTCCTGAAAAGAGATCTCGCGCGTATCAGATCCTCTCATTCCCATCTTCTTCTCTTTCGCGCTTATCGTGAACCCTTCAAGGCCTTTATCCACTAACAAACATGAAATACCCTTGCTTCCAACGTCTTTGTTCGTAGATACAAATACCACAAAGATATCAGCAAGGCCCGCATTCGTAACCCAGGATTTTGTGCCATTCAAAATATAACTATCACCTTTTAGCACTGCTGAACACTTCAAGCTCCCCGCATCAGTTCCCGATGACGGCTCTGTCAGGGAATAGGCTCCCATCATCTCCCCTTTGGCGAGTTTCTCAAGATACTTTTTCTTCTGGGGATCATTACCGTACTTGACGATTGCGCCGCATGTAAGAGAATTATGCACTGATAAGCCCACCTGAAAGCTCGCTGACCCGCGCGCAAGCTCTTCCATGGCAGCGATATAGCTCACTGAATCAAGAGCCAGCCCTGAGAATTCCTCAGGCGCGAGCATGCCGAAAAACCCCAGCTCCGCTGCTTCCTGATAGACCTCTTTTGAGATCTCTTCTTCTTCGTCAAATTTGCCGGCTAGTTTTTTCAGTCTTTTCTCGGCAAACTCCCTGGCTGTTTCCCTGATCAGTTTCTGATCTTCTGTTAATTCAAAATTCATATTTCCCTTTATGATCAACGATAAATTTCATGAGTCCCAATGTCATAATAGATCACTTCGTCCGAGCTTATAAACCTGAGCAAAATACGGTATTTATCATTCAGCGAATACGCATGATAACCTTCAAGGTCACCCTTAAGCGGATGAGTCTTAAGCCTGGGGTCAAAAGCGTTCTTCCGGAATACAAGATCTTTTTTTACAGCGCTACCCTGGAGCTTTTTTGGCAGTTTTTTAAACGACTTTCTGAAACCAGAGGTCGTGTGGACTATGCGGATAAGTCTCAATGCAGGACTAAAGAAGCTCTTTTAACGAGGAAACCTTTCTGGTTTTCCCTGACCGAAGTTCTTTTTCTCCGCGTGCGATCTTTCGCAGGACATCTTTAAGCTCTTTAAGATGAGCCTGGATGCGATCGTATTCCTTACGACTCAGGACCACAAGGTCCTCGCCGTGCGTAATATTTCTCGAAATAACACTAATATTGTTTTGCATAACGATTATTCAGAGTTTAGCAGAAACATTAAGATTGTTCCACTTGATTGGGACTGCGCGGCCTTTCTGATATGCTGCCCGCGCACGGCCGATCTCGCCCATTAATTTTGAGCTAGAAGCCTCTTCGAAAACATCCATGATTTCAAGCATCTCTTCATGCGGTAGCTTTATTCCCTTCGTCAAACCTCTCCCTCAGGAGGAGATGAGAAAAGCGGGGAACAATCCCTATGGGGCATACCATAGGACTGCTCCGCTGAGACTGCCCCCGCGCTACGTTAATATGCATAGAAAAACTAACGGTAATCATAAAAACCGATCTTGGTTTTACGACCCAAGCGGCCCGCTTCAACCATCTTTCGGAGCAAAGGACAAGGGCGGTATTTGGAATCAGAAAAACCCTCATAAAGCACGTTCATAATAGCTAAGCAAACATCCAGCCCTATAAAATCAGCCAATGTCAGAGGCCCCATTGGGTGGTTCATCCCGAGCTTCATGGTTGTGTCGATATCTTCTTTTGTGGCAACGCCTTCCATCAGCGTATAGCATGCTTCATTTATCATCGGCATCAATATCCTATTTGAGATAAAACCCGGATAATCCATTGCCTTTGCAGGAGTTTTACCCAGCTTAACGCAAAGATCATTTACCGCTTTAAATGTCTCATCAGCAGTATTGATCCCCTTGATGATCTCAACAAGTTTCATCATGGGCACAGGATTCATGAAATGCATTCCAACCACATTCTCAGACCTATTTGTCGACGACGCGATCTCAGTAACAGAGATCGAAGAAGTGTTTGTAGCAAGGATAGCGTCTTTCTTGCAGATCGAATCCAGGGTTTTAAACACTTCCTTTTTAACATCAAGATTCTCAAACACAGCCTCAACAATAATGTCGGAATCACTTGCGTCTTTCATGTCCGATGACAGCTTTATCCTGCTTAAAATCACTTGGACTTCTTCGGGTTTTATGATGTTCTTCGAAGCCTGGCGCTCAAGGTTCTTTTTAATGGTGGCTAATGCCTTATCCACTAATTCTTTTTTGATATCTATAAGAGTCACATCAAATCCTGATAATGCGAACTGGTGGGCTATCCCATTGCCCATAGTCCCGCTCCCGATCACTGATACTTTTTTAATATTCATAGTGATTACTCCATTTCAAGAATTTCCCTCCCCGCTGACGGAAGAGGGTACGGATGGGGACGCATAAAGGAATCCTCTATTACCCCCCACCTTAATCCTCCCTCTCAAGGAGGGAGGAAATATAAAAATGCTTACCCCTCTTTATTCCAGTTAAAACTGCGGCCTTCTTTTAATCGAGAACGGCGATGCTTAGCATCAAGCATTTTCTCTTTGGCACGCCTGGAACGCTTACGCTTCTGCCTTCGTATTTTCTCGATCTTGCGCCTTTCCTCGCTCTTTTTGCCAAGCACCATGTTTTCTATCTTGCTGACAAGGATGCGCCTTGCAAGAAAACGGTTTAAAGCTTGTGAACGCTCCTGCTGACATTTAACCTCTATTCCGGTTGGAATGTGTTTTAAGTAAACGCAGGTAGCGACTTTATTAACATTCTGCCCGCCTTTCCCCCCTGAACAGATAAACTGCTCTTCAATGTCAGATTCCCTGATATTAAAACGCTGCATCTTCTCATGCAGCGCTGTTTCCTTCTGATTACTGATCCCAAAATTCATAAAGCCTGAAAACAGCTTCTAATTTTCTTCTTTTTGCTTTTCACGTCTTACGTCTTACGCTTCACGGTTCCTGCATGAATGGGTACTTAAAATCCGTAGGAGACACGAAACTCTCTTTTATGGTCCTGGGAGACACCCAGCGCATAAGGTTGATCATACTGCCTGCCTTATCATTCGTGCCTGAAGCGCGGGCTCCTCCGAAAGGCTGCTGTCCGACAACAGCTCCTGTTGGCTTGTCATTTATATAAAAGTTACCCGCAGCATTCATGAGTATGTCATTTGCCTGTTCAATGGCTTTCCTGTCGCGCGCAAAAATAGCTCCGGTCAAGGCATATGGCGAACTTTTGTCGCAAAGGCGAAGGGTTTCCTTATATCGCTTGTCCTGATATGTATACACTGTGAACACAGGCCCGAATATCTCCTCTTCCATGGTCTTAAAATGAGGATCGAACGCTTCGATCACTGTGGGCTCGATAAAATACCCTTTTGAATCATCACATCCTCCGCCGCAAAGTATCTTTGCTCTGGATTTCGCAGAACTCTTTGTGAAGTCAATGTATCCCTTTATTGTGTTAAACGCTGCTTTATCAATGACCGCGTTCATGAAGTTCGTAAAATCCTCCACATCACCCATCTTGATCTGGCTTATCTGGTCCACAAGCATCTGTTTAAGCTTGGGCCACATTGATTTGGGCACATAAGCCCTGGAAGCCGCTGAACATTTCTGCCCCTGATACTCAAAAGCTCCACGCACCATAGCTGTTGCCACTTCTTCGATATCCGCGCTTGGATGCACGAATATAAAATCCTTGCCCCCTGTCTCGCCCACGATCCTGGGATAAGACTTATATTTCTTGATGTTGGAGCCGATGATATTCCACATTCCCTGAAACACTTCAGTCGAACCTGTGAAATGTACGCCTGCGAATTCAGGATGCACTATAGCAGGGGTTCCCACTTCCCCACCCGATCCGGGAACCATGTTGATCACTCCATCGGGAAGACCCGCTGCTTTGAACAGCTGCATAAGGTAATGAGCGGTATATACAGCGGATGATGCCGGCTTCCATACAACAGTGTTCCCCATGATAGCCGGAGCTGTAGGAAGATTGCCGGCGATCGAAGTGAAATTAAAAGGCGTTACAGCGAACACATAGCCTTCAAGAGGCCTCTGCTGCATGTAATTCCAGATAAAACGCGATGATATGGGCTGCTCTTCGTAGACCTTTTCAGCGAAATGAACATTGAATCTTAAAAAGTCTATAAGCTCGCACGCTGAATCGATCTCAGCCTGAAAAGCAGTCTTGCTTTGGCAAAGCATGGTAGCGCCATTAAGCACTTTCCTGTAAGGCCCTGCCAAAAGATCAGCTGCTTTTAAAAATATCGCGGCTCGTGCGTGCCACGGCATAGCAGTCCAATCAACCCTGGCTTTTCTTGCAGCCTGAGCAGCTTTTGCCACTTCCTTGGCTCCGCCTTTATGATAACGCCCTAAAATATGTTTATGATTATGAGGCATCCTGCAATCAGCAAGCTTGTTGGTTTTGACTTCCTTGCCCCCGATACACAAGGGTATCTCGATCTGCTTGGATTTAAGCTCTCTGAATACTGCCTTTATCTCAGCTTTCTCTTTGGTGCCCGGGCCATAGCTCAAAACAGTCTCATTAATGGGATGAGGAACTTTAATCATTTGAAATTACCTCCTGCAATATTTATACGCATTATATTGATTTGAAACCCCGGGGTCACGTCTAAAGTTTCAAGTTTTGCAACAAAAACTTGAAACTTTAGACGTGACCCCGGGGAACACGCTTAAAATGATTGGCAAAGTCCTGGATTTTTCCGCAATAACAGGTTTTTCAGAATGATCAGGGAAATATTCCAGGTATTGCTGTGAGATCCTCGGGCATATGTGCAGCTTATAAGCGCGAATAGCGCCAATAACACTGCTTTATTTGAGATCCTGATAATGCTTGTTCTCATTTAGCGCTGCGCGCGTGCTTTGCCCTTATCGAACTGATGATTTTAAGGCAACCCTTATGGACCTTGCCGTTAGTAGCCAGGGTCTCTTCTGTGTTGAAGACTGAATACGGTTTGCCGTTGAAATGTGTCATGTCTCCCCCGGCTTCATTCACAAGCACAACCCCGCTCGCCACATCCCATGGATTTAAATTCCACTCCCAAAATCCTTCAACACGGCCTGAAGCCACCCAGGCCAGGTCGATGCAAGCTGACCCTGTTCTTCGCACGTCATGCGCCACGCGAACGAACTTCTCATAAAAAGATAAGTAGAAAGCAGCGCGTGTGGCCCTGTCATAAGCAAAACCCGTGATCATCAAGGCATCTTCGATATTCTTCGTTTTTGTAACAGATATCTTCTTCTTGTTAAGGTACGCGCCTTTGCCCTTCTGCGCCCAAAAGAACTCGTCGCGCACAGGATCGAATATAGAACCCAGCACCACATCGCCGTTAAACACGACCGCGACAGACACGGAAAAAAGCGGAAAACCATGCAGGAAATTAATAGTGCCGTCAAGAGGATCAATGATCCACAGAAAACCCTCTTTCATGCTGCTTGATACTTTGGCCAGGTCCCTTTCTTCAGCAAGGATATGATCCTTTGGAAAATGTTTCTTTATCCTGTTGACTATCAGGTCCTGCGCAAATTCATCAGCATCGCTCACAAGACTTAAGCGTTCTTTTTTAGCACGGGCTTCAAGGTGGGTTATTTTCCCGAAATACCTGCTGATCAGTTTTCCGGCATCGCGGTTGGATGAAAACATGATCTTTTTTCTCTTCAGGATTTCTGTGTTTAATGTATTCATGTTGTGAAAGTTTATAAAAAATGAAGTATCACTAATTTCTTACCAGGGCCAGCATTACGCCTTTATCCTTATTCCGATAGGAAATATAGCGTTCAGGCATGCATTTCGTGCAGTCTTGAGAAGCATAGATCGATGAGGCCCCGGCCTCATTGAGCTTATCAATAACGCAACTCTTCAGATTAAGAAATGTCTTATTATTTTTTTCCATCAGATGCTCGCTTGGAAAATATCCGGATATATCTTCTCTCACTTCATAGCAGCACTGGTTGATATGAGGCCCTATCACGGCTGATAATGTCTCTTTTTTAGCTCCGATATTTTTAACCGCTGCCATGGCCTCCTCAACCATACCTTCTTTTAATCCGCGCCACCCAACATGAAAAGCGCCTTTTATCTTGTTTTTTATATCAAACAAAAACAGCGGAAGACAGTCCGCTATGGACACCCCCAAGGCAAGATCCGCGCGTCTTGTTACCCAGCCATCCGCCTTGGGTCGGTCATGATGATCGATCTTAAAGGCGTCATCCGCCGCTATGACACGTTTTCCATGCACTTGATAAGCAAGCGCGACCGAAGACAATGATAATCCGATGTTGTTAAGCCATTTTTCTCTTACAGCAACTGTTTTCATATTACCGGCAGTTTTACAAGAAACAGTAATGCTTATTTCCGGAAATGTTTTTTTCAGATTCTGGCTGTATAGAAAAGACCCGGCCGGGTCCACGGACCAATGTTCGAGGTAAAGCGCACCCTTTGCTTTCATGGAAAAATATTAGAGCTGATAAGTTGCTGCGTTAATACGTTGATAAGTATAAAGTTGACAGATTCACGCGCTTCCCCCTGTTCTTATCAACTTATTATCTTATTACCTGGCAGCCTGTTCAGACTTTGACCTTGTCTGATTTCTCAACCGGACTGCTCTTCGGCGGCATCGGAAAAGCGCTCTTTTTCGCCCTTAAAGGCCTTACCCACTTTGTGAAGTTTGATGGTCTCAGGCTGAACTGATGGATCATCTCTGTTACCTTTTCGGTTGTAAGAAATTCCGACCAATTAAGCCGCAAAATCCTTACGCCTGCCTCTTCCATTTCTTCAAGAAACTGCAGGTAATTATCCCTGAGAGCTTTAAGATAATCCAATGATATCCTTTGCTCCATTCCCCTTCCGCGCATCTGTATGCGCTCGAGCGCTGTTTCAGGAGAGCAGTCAAGGTACACTAAAATCTGCGGATACACAAGCTCATGCAGGACCATATTGTCAAAAAGGTCAAGATAGGTCGCGTAATCCAGGTCAGAAATGAGTTTGTCCGGATGGTTGTTAAGCATGCGAGCAAATATCGTGTCTTCCCATATTGTTCTGTCCTGTACGACTCCGGGTACTCTTCCCACACTGATCCTTGCCACGAACTCCTTATGCTGCCTAAAACGATGGTTTAAGAGCCATATCTGCATAATAGCCCCGTAAGTTTTCATGTCCCCGTAAAAACGCTCAAGATACGGATTCCCATCCACCTCTTCTAAAATCGGTTCAAAATTCAAATGCCTTGCCAGATCCACGGTCATCGTTGATTTGCCCACTCCAATGATTCCTGCTATACCTATATACCCTTCAGCGAACATAATGCCTCCTTATTGCATGCAAAGATTTGTTTAATCGCGACCACGCGCAGCTTGGCGCTAGCTTGAATGCTTGAGCGATCCGATATTAGAAGGAACGCGCTAACAGTAATATTGATCGCTCAAAGATCACAGTCTAAAGAACAAATTATACGCGGTTACAATTCAAACTTTGAAAAACTTGTATTACTTCTCAGGTCTTATTTCTTTTTCTTATCTTTTTTCTTGCTTTCAGCTTTCTTCGGCTTAACACGCTTTATGTCAAGCTTTGTTATTACAACATCCTCAAGGGGCGTGTCACTCCTTGTTTTCACAGCGCTGATCTTGTCAACGATATCCATGCCTTTGACAACCTGGCCGAATATCGTGTGCTTTCCATTAAGCCATGTTGTTTCTTCCACTGTTACAAAGAACTGGCTGCCGTTTGTGCCGGGTCCGGAGTTGGCCATCGCAAGCTTGCCCACTTTTTTAAACGTAAGCCCCGCAACGATCTCATCTTCGAATTTATAGCCCGGATCTCCCCGTCCATTGCCGAGCGGACATCCGCCCTGGATCATGAATCCGGCTATTACCCTGTGAAATATCAATCCATCATAAAAACGCTTTGTAACCGTCTTCCCGCTCTTAGTATCTGTCCATGGCTTTTCACCGGTGGCAAGCCCCACGAAATTCTCGACTGTTATCGGAGTCTGCTTTTCAAAAAGTTCAGCTATGAATGTTCCCTGCGTTGTATTGAATATCGCGTAAAGTCCTGGTTTTGTTGGCAACACGGTTTCCACCTTTTGTTTAGATTTCTTTTTTTTGTTTCTTTTGGCAGCTTTGGCGGCTTCTAAAGATAATCCGGCAAGTAAAAACAAGGCGCACAGAAATGCAATGGTCTTTCTCATTTATCCTCCCTCTTCAAAGATTGTGACACTCCTTTTAAATGTCACATCTTGCTAACAAAGTTATTTTATAAGGGAGTTCGTGATTTGTCAACCAAGACAGCCTCTTTCTGATGCGTATAATTCCTTTCTTAACACGTTATACATTGCATAAACTTATTTAAAATGCTTGTATCGCAGAACAAATGATGGAACAGAAACGCAAGAGACAGCATAAATTCCTTGTTGATGCCATGGTTGGCAGGCTTACCACCTGGCTGAGGATTCTTGATTTTGACGCTGTGCAGGTAAAGGAAAGCCAAAGGAATAAACTGCTTGAAAGGAGCTTCCTTGAGAACCGCACAATCCTGACCCGCGAAACCCAGCTTGCCTCGGCCCACTCCTTCGGCTTGGCGCTTATCACAACAGAACACTGGCAGGACCAGATCAAGGAGCTGTGGAAGATCCTTAAATTAAAGCGCATAGATAAAAAACGCGTTTTCACAAGATGTACGCAATGCAATCATTCTGTTAAGAAAATCGCGAAGTCCAATATAAGGAAAGGCAAGGTTCCGCCGCGTATACTCGAGACGATAAACGATTTCTCGCAATGCCCCAAATGCAGAAAAATATTCTGGGCAGGCTCGCACGTTGACAACACGATAGCGAGCCTGAAAGAAATAGGAATACTAAAAAATGCTAAATGCGAAAAAGCAGGGGGCAGAAAAGAATGACTAAAACAAAGAACTCATTGTTTTTTAGCATTCACAATTTAGCATTTAGCATTTCTTCTTAATTATGAGGCTATTCTTCGCTATCGAGTGCCCTCTTGAGATCCGGAAAAGAGCTTTTGACGCCGCTAACAGCATCGTCAGGCAGATGCCTATCCTCAAAGCGAAAGCAGTACCCATTGAGAATCTCCACATTACGCTTGCCTTCCTCGGAGAAAAAACAGAGGAAGAACTCGCCCGGATAACGGAAACATTCTCATCTCTTTCATTCGATATCAATGCCTTTGATCTTGAACTATACGGAGCAGGCGCATTCCCGGATCATAAATTTCCGAGGATCATATGGATCGGAGCCAAAGACGCGAGCGCAAGCTTAATAAAACTTTATAATCAGGTTTCAGACGCTCTTGCGCGGCATAATATAGCTTTTGATGATAAAAAAGGTTTCAGGCCTCATTTAACCGTCGCCAGGATAAGAGATCCCAAAAGAGCGCATGGATTCGATGAAGTTATCGCCAATAAACAGGAATCATTCGGGAAATGGAAGATTGGAAGTTTCGTTCTTTTTGAGAGCAGGCTTCAAAGACCGCATTCCATGTATATCCCCCAACAGGGATTCTCATTCAAGCGCGATCAATGAAACATAGAAAACTGATCATCCTTATACTTATGCTGCTCTTAACCCTGGCAGCCGGCACGCTCTTTCTTATTCACTATATCCCCCTTGTGCCGCAAAGTGATGAACAAGTGCTTATCACTGTCAAGCCTAATACTCCCGCAAAGTCAGTTTTTGCGGATCTCCATGAAAAAGGCGCGCTTGATCACCCAATGCTTTTTGAATGGCTCTTTGAAACATTCAAATGGGATACCAGGATACAGCCGGGCACATACTCTTTCAGGAAAAAGGAAGCATGGCAGATGCTGGTTTCGAAGCTTAAAAACGGAGAAACCTACAAGGTGAAAGTCACGTTCCCGGAAGGATGGAGAGCAACGCAGATCGCAAAAAGACTTGAAGAAGCGGATATCATCTCCAGCGCCAACGAATTCCAATCTATCGCGCAAAAGAAAAAACTGGAAGGTTATCTTTTCCCAACCACGTATTTTCTTGAAATGGATATTTCCGCATCCAAAGCTGCCAAAGACATGAATGCTCTTTTTGAAAGGATCTGGAAGGAGAAATTCGCGGATCGCGCTGAACAGATATCCATGTCAAAGCATGATATTGTAACACTTGCCTCTATAGTGGAAAGAGAAGCGGTATTGTCCAAAGAAAAACCAATTATAGCCGGAGTATTTTTAAACCGTCTTAAGAAAAATATGAGGCTTGAAGCAGACCCGACCATTCAATACGCAATCGGGTACTGGAAAAAAAGACTTTCATACAAAGACCTCAAACGCGGATCCCCTTACAATACATACCTTAATTTTGGACTGCCTCCCGGGCCCATAGCTAATCCCGGCGAAGAAACAATACGAGCTGTTCTTTGGCCTCAAAAGACCGATTATCTTTATTTTGTCAGCAAAGGCGATGGAAGCCATGAATTCACCAAAACCCTGAAAGAACTGATACAAGCCAAGCGCAGATACAGGAAAATTGTAAGAGAATACAGGCAAAAGCAGCGCACTAAAAAGCGATAAAGCAAGCTTTAACCTAAAAGTAAAATGCTATAAATCTTATAGTTTCCTATGTTGTCATCCTGAATTTAGTTCAGGATGGGCATAATGGTCAAAATTGTTGCTATAAATAAACTGTTTCTCGACGGAAACGCGGGCTTAAAAGCCATAGTTCCTTTAAACGGTTCAAGGAAGGTGCATTACATCATTGCAGACAACTCTATCGGAAACCTGTTTTTCGTTGTCATCCTGAATTTATTTCAGGATCTCAATAAGCCAGTTCCATTTTGGGAAATTTAGACGGAAAACTTTATGAGATCCTGAATCAAGTTCAGGATGACAGATAGACAAATAGGGGCAGATTTCGTGTGATTTGTTGCAGGCTGTGACTGCTTTGGAACCAACAAATTAGCAACAATTTTGACCATTATGCCCAGGATGACACGATTGAAGGAGATCTATATGAATAATAAACTAGCGAAACTTATGATCCTGCCCGCACTTTTACTCATGCACATACTCTGCTTTGCGGATGAGAGTAATCCAAGCGCTAACGCGCAATTGAAGGAGAACGCAAAACAATTCAAGAGCGAACAGCGAAAGCAGCGCAAGGAATTCATAAGTTCCCAGAATAAGGAATGGAAAGATTTCCGCAAAAGCATAGCTGACCTGCCCAAAAACGAGCGCATCAAGAAAATGAAGGAAAAACGCAGGGAAATGACCGGATCCAAAAAAACATTCAATTCAAATCTCAAGGAAAATCGGAAAACTTTCTTCAGAATGCAAAAATCCATGAAAGCGCAGGATACCGGAGAGCTAAAAAAACCACCTAAGGAAGAACAAGAAAAACCGGATTTAGAAGAACCAACAGACCAGAATGATGAAAATAGTGAAAAAACCCATGAAACAACAGAAGAAAATAAAGACGAAGATAAAAAGGAGTGACAGGCATGAAATTAATATTTAATCTTGTTATTGCGGCATTATTTCTAGTTCCCCCCGTTTATGCGCAGGAAGACGATATGATCCAAAGCGGAAATCCATATATTGAAACAGCCACGGATATGAACGAAGAATCCGAGGCAGAGACCGAGGAAAGACAAATCTATATAGTGGAAAGCGAGGGAGAGGTTTTCATCGAGACGAATGACGGCGAAATACATACGGTTGAGCCGGGAATCGAGGAAATCTCTCTTTCAGAGGGAGACCGGGTAAAAACAAACGAAGGCGGTCGAGCCACGATCCAGATAGATGATGATAATACCATTGACCTAGAAGATAACAGTGAATTCGAGCTCACTGACATAAGCGAGACTTTCACGAAATTATCTCTGGGTTTTGGCAGATTGCTCGCCAAATTCGAGGAAGCTATCGAGAAGCGCAGAAGAACCAATATTATAACGCCGACAGCAGTGCTCGCCATAAGGGGCACTGAATTCTCAGTGGATGCAAGCGCTGATGAGGATACTCTCGGGGGCCTGGCTGTATACGAAGGTGAGATTGAAGCTGAGCTTACTTCTCATCCTGATAAGCCCAAATTAAGAGTAAAAAATGATCAGGAAATCGATTTTATCAGACGCGGTCCAAAGCCAAAACCCAGGAAACTTAAACGCTTTCTGAAACACAAGCAGCGACTGGCCAAATTCCGCCAGAAACACAAGAAGATGGCTGAAAAATTCAAAAATATGCCTCCCGGCAAAAGAAAGCTGATGCGCAATAAAGCAAAACACAAGAGAAAAGCATTGAAAAAACACCGTATTAAAAAACAGCTTAAGAAAAAGAAGATGAAAAAGCATCTAAGAAAAGGAAAACACGAAAGGCAAGAGAAAATACAAAAGAAGCGCACACAGCATCGCAAACAGCGTCAACGCAAAAGAAAGCGCTAGGCCCTGATCTTCGTAGCGCGGGAACTTGCCGAAGGTCCTGAGCGACTGGAATGAGTCCCGAGTACCCCCGAGGGGCAAAGTCGAAGGGTATCCCACCTATCCTTTCCGTGGTAGCCGCACCCTTTATGGGTGCGTTCCACTCTATCAGGTTATCCGGAATATTAAAACGCACTTTTTTCCATTCGTGTTAATTCGTGTGTCCATTCGTGCTTAATTCGCGCTCAAATCAACCAAACCAGCCTGCCCACAGGCTCAACTAACGCAGCAGGATAAATCTTTCTTGCCTCTTCCCTGTTATTCAATATAAGTTCAACCACTTTCTTCTTGCTTTCACCAAAACCCAAAAACGCAACGCACCTGGCGTTATTTATCACAGGAAGGGTCAAGGTTATGCGCTGCCTGACCGCCATGCTTCCGGGGGCGATGGAGGGCACAGTCCACCTGATCTTCTCATCAACAGCAGGATCCCCGGGAAATAAAGACGCTGTATGGCCATCTTCGCCCAAACCAAGCAGCATAAAATCGAATACAGGGAAATATTGCCCTTCCATTTTAAGCGACAGCGAAGGATCTCTTTTAGATTCTTGATCTTCATCGCGCGATGAAGCCCCCTCCGGATGACAAGATTTCCGGGCATTGGCAAGTATGAAAAACTTCCGCATATCCCTTTCATAAGACATCGCCGTCTTATCAACGAGCCCGATCTCAATGGGAACCCTGTGAATATTATCCGCAGGCAAAGCGATCCTGGATATCAGCAGCTCATTGATCATATGGAAATTGCTCTCAGGATTATCTATCGGGATGAACCTTTCATCTCCAATAAACAAATGGATCTTATACCACGGCATGGCAGGCATTTGCGCGAGCATCTCGTAAAGCAATTTCGGGGTTCTTCCGCCGCAAAGAGCAGCTGTAAAAAACCCTTGCTCCTCAATGCAGTTTTTCGCCTGCTCGGAAAACAACCCGGCAGCTTCCCTGCTCAATTCCTCAAGATTTTTAAAAGAATAAATCTCTTGTTTCATCTGCCCTTTATTTTTTACCCTGTATGCTGTCTACTGTATGCAGTATGCTTATTCAAATCCACTTTCTCCCATCCCCCTCAATCAACCTATCCGCTGCCTTTGGCCCCCAGCTCCCTGACGGATACACATGCAGCGGACACCCAGGTCTTGCATCATGGATCTTTTTTAGGACCGGAGTTAAAAGCGACCACGTAGCCTCAGCCCCATCTCTTCTGATAAACAATGTCTGGTCCCCTATCATAACGTCGAGGATCAGTCTCTCATATGCTTCTGGCATCTCAACGCCAAACAGATCCTTGTATTTAAATTCCATTAAAAGTGAACTCATGCATAACTTTAAGCCCGGGCTTTTAGCCTGGATCTTCAATGATATCCCCTCATCAGGCTGAACATTAAAAGTGAGCACGTTGAAAGGCGCGCCTGCGCCGGGAAACGTCTTGAACATTGAATACGGGACTTTCTTGAACACGATCGTTATTGTGCTTGTTTTCTTGGGTAATCTTTTGCCTGACCTTAAATAAAAAGGAACTCCTTTCCAGCGTTTATTATCAATAAGCATCTTAAAAGCAGCAAAAGTCTCGATCTGAGACTTTTGCGATACGCCGGGCTCATCCCTGTAAGCCCTCACGCGCTTTGCGCTTACTATGCCGTTTCCATACTGCCCTCTTGCCATGCTTTTACTTAAGTGTCCCGAGGAAAAAGGCCTGATACCTTTAAAAAGCCTGACCTTGGAATCGCGCACATGATCAGCGCTAAATGATCTCGGAGGCTCCATGGCTGTCAAAGCAAGCATCTGGAACATATGATTCTGAAACATGTCTCTGATAAGTCCTGTGTTCTCAAAATATCCCGCCCTATGCTCAACCCCAAGGGATTCAGCAACAGTTATCTGCACGTGATCGATGTGATCCCTGTTCCAAATAGGTTCAAATACTGAATTAGCAAACCTGAACACAAGGATATTCTGCACTGTGTCTTTTCCCAGGTAATGATCGATCCTGTATATCTGGTCCTCTGAAAACGCCCTGCGTAAAACAGAGTTAAGCTCTGTTGCGCTTTTTAAGTCCCTGCCAAAAGGCTTCTCGATTATGACGCGGGACCAGCATGATTTAGATCTGCGATCTTTAGCCAATCCTGATGCATTAAGCTGCTTTGCTATATTGGAATATAGTCGCGGAGGAGTCGCCAAATAAAAAAGCCTGTTGCCCTTGCTTTGATATATTTTCTCAAGGCTTTTGAGCTTTTTTGATATTTGTGAATACAGATCATGGCCGTTATAATCACCGTACACATAAAAACATATATTGCAAAAAGCCCGGATCTTGGGATCAGGAGCGTTTTTGACCCCTGATCTAATAGATGCATAGACTTTTTCCCTGAACTCTTGCTCATCATACCCGGTTCTGGCGCATCCAAGCACAAAAAAACCTTTTTGACCCCCGCCCTTGAGGAACAGATTGAATACTGACGGCAGAAGTTTTCTTGAGGTAAGATCGCCTGAAGCCCCGAAAATGATCAAAGAACAAGGCGGCTGTTTTACATCAGCACAAAAATCCCCCTGCACTTCTAAATGCGGCCTTGCAATAAAAGGAGTTATGTTTTGATTCGACATGAATTACTAAGTTCTGCCATCCCCGCGAAGGCATGCTTCCATAATCATGGAGATGCTTGTGCCCGCAGGGTGCGGGGATCCGGCCCCGCTATTTTATAAAGCTTCCCCTCGCCCCTCATTCCATCTCTCCGTCACTCTTCCCTGAATACTCCCTACCGCCTACTGTATGCCTGCTTTTTTCTTGCTTATTTTCTTTTATCGCCTTTTTCGCCTTTTTCGCGTTTATCGCCTTCTTCTAATTCCCATTATCTCCTGATCCCATGTCCCCCAAACTGCTTCCTCAAAGCAGCAATAACCCTGTCTGAGAATGTATTTTCTTTTCTTGAGCGAAAACGTTTAAATAACGCATGAGCCATGGCCGTGGCAGGAACACCGGATTCAATGGCTTGCAGGACGCTCCATCTGCCTTCCCCTGAATCCTCCACATACCCCTTAATGTTTGAGAGGTCTTTGTCTTCCCTGAACGCTCTTTCCAGAAGCTCAAGCAGCCATGATTTTACAACGCTTCCCTGGTTCCAAAGGTGCGATACTTTCTCCATATCCAGATACTTGTTGTATGGGGATGCTTTAAGAAGTTCAAAACCCTCACCATAGGCCTCAAGCATCGCGTATTCCACTCCATTGTGTATCATCTTCACGAAATGCCCTGCTCCTATTGGGCCGCAATGCAGATAACCATCCTTTGGAGCAAGTGTTTTAAGTATAGGCTCTATTGTTTTAAAATCAGCTTTTTCACCCCCGGTCATTATGCAGAACCCCTGCTTTAAGCCCCATACACCTCCTGAAACACCTGCATCTACATAACGGATATTTCTTCTCTTTAAGTCCTCTATTCGCTTTAGATCATCTTTGTAATAACTATTGCCGCCTTCAACGATGATGTCATTACGGGAAAGCATGCTAGCCAATGCCTTTATTGTATTATCCACTGCCTGGCCGGCAGGAAGCATGACCCATACCACCCTGGGTTTTTCAAGCTTCTTGATCAAAACAGCAAGGCTTGATGCTCCAATAGCCCCTTCTCTTTCTATCAGCTTCACCTTTTCAGGAGACCTATTATACGCCACAACCTTATGCCCGCCCAACAAAAGCCTGCGAGCAATATTGATCCCCATCCTTCCCAAACCAATGATTCCTACTTGCATAAATCCACCTCCCAAACAGCTAACTTCAAATCTTTATTGTTTTCACACCTGACTAGTTTATAAAAAGGCGGAAACCTCTCCCCTGTCATCCCGAACACCAACTCTGTCATCCCAAACTCCCCTCTGTCATCCTGAACCCCCCTCTGTCATCCTGAACTTGATTCCTGCTTCGATATTCATTGAGGTGCTGGTCCCCGCAGTGAAACGGAGGGGGCAGGATCTCAATAAGCTCTTCTTCCTTATCTCTTGACCTCGCCACCACCTCCTAAAATAACCATTCTCTGGAGGGAGCCTGTTGAGATTTGGGTGTCCCACCGGTAAAATGAAGGTATGCTTGTCATAAAAAACACAACAGCATATTAAAGGGATAGGACACATTCAACGATTTGTTCAGCTAACTGAGCAAATCGTCAAAAAGAAAAATCGATGAAACCGGGATCCGCCTCGCTTTCATTAGATCTGAAAGATTCAGGAGAGACAAAGAAATGAAAAAAACAGCAAAGAATGCGAAGCGGCTATACCTAAGCAATTTGCTTTCCCTCCAAAATAAATAGCAATGTCTGGCGCGAAGCTGCGCAGACACCAGTATATCTTAAACCAATACAGTGTCAAACTCGAATCTACTTTGAGTTAGTTTTGCGCTTATTCTTCCAATGGCGGGCAAGGGAAATAAGACCAGACATCATCGATCTCAACGGGAAATAGCGACGGACACATGCTTTTATAAAAATTCGCTCCAGCAAGACCGGAGTCCACCCGTTGTTCAGAGTTGGAATTCTCGCACATCTCATTAAGCAGCTCGTCAACAATGCTTGCGCCCTTGGCCATAAACGCGCCAAAAACATCAGCGAATGCCGCCGCTCCAAAGAAATGGTACCAACAGCTTGTATTTCCCACATCGCAGATCCTCTCGAATCTGCGCGTAAAAGGTGTGAAATCGCTGGGACTATCATTGGCGCTGATCCCCCTGGAACGCTTATAATTGGTCCCCATAAGTCTGCCAAAAAGTTTCATCACATTATGGCTGACATGAAAAGCAGCGCTTACGTTGCCTTCTGTAATATCAACCGCTTCTGCGAAAAAATCCACCGGATTGATCTTCTCTTCACCGTCAGGATCGAATTCATCATAAATCCACATCAACAAGTCGTACTGCGGATCAGATCCAAGTAAATTTTCACTTGCCGCCTCTGTGCAACAACTATGAAGCTTAAGCTCGCCATCGGCGATCTTGCGATGGATCTCATCCTGCTGTTCATTATCACCGGCTTCCCTTGCGATCTTTGCGCACTGGTAAAGGCAATCGAAATTTTTTGCGCCCGCATCGGAACCGACCACAAATTTCTCACCCTCATTCATAACCCAGGAATATCTAATAGGGTCTTGATTATACGATGAGAACGACTCCGTGACCCTTTGCAGGCTCAAGGGCATTTTGACCCAATCTACCACCGAACCTCTCGGAAGATCAACACCATCACACCCGTCGTCTTCCTCAAGTCCCAACTCCTGCCGCACCATCTCAGCGATCCTGTCTCCGGCCTCAGCGCTATCAAGCGCATACTCTGCGGCCACTGCATCAGGCTCATAACCATCCTCGGCATTAGGCTTATCATCTTTCTGGGCACCAAGACCAGCTGGCAATGCAATGCGCATTGCCAAGATCAAAGCCAGGTAAACATATACGGCAAAATGTCTTGAAATACGCATAAAATACCCTATTAATTTATACCATCAAATACGAATTTAATCAAGAAGGGAGTTTTTTAAGGAGAAACGTGCTTTTAGAGAATTAATATGAACTTTGGCGGAAAAATCAATAGAGAACGCCTGGCACCAACAAAGTGCCAGGCGCTCAGATATCTTAAACAGCTGCTGTGTCAAGCTCGGATTTTACTTTTAGCTGCGAACTTCTCATCCTTAATGGAATCAAGGTTAATGAGCACGTTCTCGCGCGCTCCGCTTCTAATCAGGCCTATGCTTTGGACCCGCTGCATCCAAATAAGGGCGACTGTTCTGCTATAGGACACCTGTGTTCAACTGGCCAAAATTGCTTTAATAATTACTGCTGAACGCAGAAATACCCAGTGAGGAGATGATTATGTTAAAGCTGATCGAATGTGTGCCAAATTTTAGCGAAGGCCGGGACAAAAGTGTCATAAACGAGATCGTAAAAGCCGCTGAAAGCGGCGGAGCGCAGATCCTGGACGTGGATCCCGGCGAAGATACCAACCGCACAGTCGTCACGATCGTCGGCACCCCGGAAAACGTTGTTGAATCAGCTTTCGCTGCGATCAAAAAGGCTTCCGAGCTTATTGACATGACCAAGCACAAAGGAGCCCACCCCAGGATGGGGGCGACCGATGTCTGCCCATTCGTACCGGTCTCAGGCGCCACCATGGAAGACTGCGCCAAACTCGCAGCAATCCTCGGCGAGCGTGTGGCCCGAGAACTAGGCATCCCTGTCTATCTCTATGAACATGCAGCGAAGCGGCCGGGAAGAAAGAACCTTGCAGTATGTAGGAAGGGTGAATACGAAGGGCTCAAAGAGCGTGAAGGAAAACCTGAGATGGCCCCGGATTTCGGAGAGAACAAGTTTAATCCCAAGTCCGGAGCAACCGCCATAGGCGCAAGGGAATTCCTGATCGCCTACAATGTGAGCCTCAATACCATGGACAAGAAAGCAGCTTCGGATATCGCCTGCAGCATCCGCGAGAGCGGCCGCGTTAAAAGGGTTTCCAATCCCACGCCCTACTACAACAAGGGTGAGATCTTCTTCGACAAGAAGGGTAAGAAAGTCATGCTTCCCGGGACATTCTCCAACTGTAAGGCAGTAGGCTGGACCATCCCTGCCTACAATCGTTCGCAGATCTCGATCAATCTCACAAACTACAAGATCACACCTATACACATTGTGCTCGAGGAATGCCGCAAGCAAGCCGCTGAAAGAGGCTTGATCGTTACAGGCAGTGAAGTCGTGGGCCTGATCCCTCTTGAGGCCATGCTCATGGCAGGACGTTTCTACATTGAGAAGCAGGGGAAGTCCCCGGCAGCATCAGAGGGGCGCCTTGTTGAATGCGCGGTCCAATCCATGGGTCTAAGGGACGTCGGGCCCTTCGACCCATCCCAGAAGATCATCGAGTACCGCTTCAGGACCAAAAAACCTCTGGCTTCGATGACCCAGCGCGAGTTCCTTGATGAGCTTGCGAGCGAATCCCCTGCCCCGGGCGGCGGGAGCGTGGCAGCTCTCGCAGGAGGTCTTTCAGCCGGGCTCTCTGCAATGGTGGCTGGTCTGACATACGATAATCCTGCTTACTCTAAGGTCCGGAAAGAGATGGGCGATGTCGGCCTGAAAGCCCAAGCGCTCAAGGATGCCCTTATTGAAGATATAGACCGTGACACTGAGGCCTTCCTTGGGATACTCAGCGCCATGCGCTCCGGCGGCCCGGATCAGGAGGATGCTGTTGAGGAAGCGACCAAAGGTGCCGCGCAAGTCCCGCTCGAAGTCCTGAGACGCTCTTTGGAAGCAACAAAACTCGCCAAAATAGTAGCGGAGAAGGGCTTTGAAAAGACCTTAAGTGACGGAGGAGTTGCGGCTGCCTGCGCCAGAGCCGCGGCTGACGGTGCTTTTCTCAACGTGGCTATAAACCTTGAGTCTATCAAGGATGATGCCTGGAACAAAAAGACAATGAAGGAAGCGCTTAAGCTCAAGGACGAGGTCTTCAAACTTACAGACGATGTCCGGCACATGGTTTATCAAAAGTTAAAAGTAGAGAAGGCCAAATCCGGGGCCAGCGCCAGCTAGGAAGCGCTTCTTTTCCTTTCGATACCGCTAACACTACAAGGGAATGACAGCGCAACGCAGCAGAGCAGCTATTTCAATCCAAGCTTCTTGATCCACAGATCAGGCTTGGAATAATCCTCAAAGAAAAAATCAGGTTTTGACGCGATCACCTTTTTCCTGCTCACAGCTCCGATGCCTATAGCCACTGTTTTAAATCCGCAGGCTTTCCCGGCTTTCACATCAAGCGGCGTGTCGCCAACAATATAGATTTCTTTCTTTTTGAACTTCTTTTTATAGTGCTTATTGGCTTTTTTTACAGCGAATTTCAAAAGCTTCTCTCTTATTATCGAATCAGTGGCGAACCCGCCGATAGGAAAAAAGCGGTTTAAATTCGCTCTTGAGAGCTTTATTCTCCCTGTTTTTTCCAGATTGCCCGTGCCTAAAGCAAGAAAAACTCCCGGAAGCCTTGATATCCTTGCCAGGAATTTATCAACTGCCTTTAACATCTTGTATTTCCGGCTGACCTTCACTTCAGGCTTTAGAAAGCGCGGATACACCTTGATAAAGTGTTTTAATTCCAACGACGTGGCTTCCCGTCCAAGTTTTTTTACAAACATCTCGCGAATGATATTCGGGTCTGTTTTCCCTCTTCCGTCGATATTCTTGAACGCGTTTTTAAGCCCGTAATACTTGATGAAATACTTATCGATCGCCTTGACCCCGGCTCCCCCTGAAAATACAAGAGTGCCGTCAAGATCGAACACAAGGAGTTTATTTTTCATTTATATTCTTTCTTCCATTCATTCCATTTTACATTCCTCCCCCTTGAGGGGGGAGGCTAGGTGGGGGTGAGACCATTATTCTGATAAAGGAATATTCTTTATCACCCTCACCTAACCTCTCCCCTCAAGGGAGAGGAGAAAGAAAGGGGTGGCCTTTCTTTATTACTCCCGAAACCATATTCATCCCCATATAATAGGGGATCTCGCGATAATCCTTGCAGTCAAAAATCACAATATCTGCCTGCTTCCCCTCTTTAATGATACCCAAATCCTCCCCTCTCTCTATCGCGTGCGCAGCATTCACTGTTACGGCAGCGATCGCTTCTTCCGGGGTCATGCCCATCTGGGTCACAGCCAGGGACATGACAAAAGCGAGGTTAAGAGTGGGCGAAGTTCCCGGATTAAAATCTGTGGCCAATGCCACAGCTGCTCCCCCGTCTATCATAGCCCTTGCCTTTGGATAAGCCCCGGTTTTTAGGAACAAGTTACTCGCCGGAAGCAGGGTCGCGATGCAATTGGAATTTGAAAGCTCTTTAATATCATCATCTGCCGCGAAATCAAGATGATCCGCGCTCACACACCCAGCATCAATGGCCGCTTTGATGCCATCTGTATGATTGAGTTGTTCAGCATGGATCTTCAAAGAATACCCAAGTTTTTTCGCAGCCTCGAACATTTTCTTGGATTCTTCATGCGTAAAATAGCCCTTTTCGCAGAACACATCAAAAAATCTGGCTTTTTGATTAAAAGCAGGCAGCATCTTTTTTATGACCAGTTTTATATATTGATTGCGCTTGTTCTTGAATTCAGGCGGCACAGCGTGTCCACCAAGGAACGTGGGAATGATCTCGATCGGAAAGGTCTTCATGCCTTCATTTATCACATCAAGGAGTTTTCTCTCATCTTTAAAACTCAGGCCATAACCTGTTTTGATCTCCACTGTTGTTGCGCCGTGCTTAAGAGCCTGGGAACACCAATATTCAAGCCTTTCCAAAAGCTCTTCCCTCGACGCTTCTCTTGTATCGCGCACGCTTTTGAGTATCCCCCCGCCCTTTTTCGCGCGTTCCTCATAACTCGCTCCCTGACTGCGCAGAACAAAATCATCAAGCCTTTCCCCTCCGAACACGATATGGGTATGGCTGTCAATGAATCCGGGGAGCACTATTTTCCCTTCAGCATTTATGACTTTTGCTTTTTTGGCTTTGGGATTCTTTAATACCGCTGGGGTTTCGCCGATCATCCCTACTTTTGCGCCATCGATCAAAATTGAATGGTTTTTGCCCAATGCTCCGATATCATTCATGGCAGTTTTGCCTTTTCTCGGGCCGTGCTTATGACGGCTCGCCATTGTAATGATTTGATTAGGGTTTTTAATAAGAAGAGGATTCATTTTGAGCAATCTGTGTAAACTGAAACTAATCTCCGATCGCTACCCAATAAATTGTTTTCCCGACGCAGCTTGAGCAAAGCCTGAGGGTAAACCCCGTGCTGCTTGCCTCGGCAATATACATGCCGTTAGGATAACTTGTCGAGTCCATCGTGGTCTGCATATCGCATACTCCGGTGCCAGGGCAATAAGAACTATCACGATTATGGTACAGCTTTATCAAAGGAACATCAGCGAAAGACTTGTTAAAAAGAACAGGAATGGCTGTGTTGCACATGTATGTGGTTTCTCCCGGAATAGTGCCCCTGTCTATCATCAATGTACCGCCGCCGGCAGCGGAAACCCATGAAGTGCCATCATGCCACTTAAGCTTATTGCTATCATCTGAATCTACCGCTATATCCCCTGCTCCGGGGCTTGCGGGAAGAGACGAGGGTTTAAGCCTCATGCCATCCGATCCGTGAATATGAAGCCTTCGTGACGGGCTTATCGTCCCTATGCCGACATTACCCTGCGGGACCAACACCGTATCCCAAAGGGTCAACAGCCTTACATCATTTGTGCCCGCGCCATAACTTATCGTTCCATAGTTTGAATTTGAAACACCCGAAATAGCAAAGTGGTCTCCTGCGATCCCGGATGCACACCCAGAACCGGCAGGGCATCTGCCGATCCATGATCGTATCATATCAGCCACACCCGACCACTGGCCTACATCACCGCCGCTTACATATAAAGCTCCGCTGGGCAATGTAGCGGATGGAACCACTGAACCGATCCCCACATAGCCGGACTGAGTGGCAAGAAAAGTGTTTTTAGTGGAAAGAAGTTCCTTGTAAGCCCCATAAGGAGATGGATAATAAGAAGTAATAGTAAGTCTTTCAGCGATAAGGGTTGCCCCGTATATCAGAAAGCCGAAAACAGCGAAGACCAGAAGTTCTTTATGGCGAACAGGTGTGTCCAGCATATAATCCCCCTTTTTATCATTCCCGTTTGTCCTCCGTAGCTTTAGCGAAGGAGGATGGAAACGGGAATCCAGCGCCACTATCAAATATAGAATTTTTTTGTCTAAAAAATCTGTTGTAGCGTGGGAGCTTGTATTCCCTCCGCTGCAAGAGGAAATTTCTTTATCACCCTCACCCGACCTCTCCCCTCAAGGGAGAGGAGGAAAAGGAAGGAGCGGAAGCGGGGGACAAGCCCCCGCGCTCGCGGGAATGACAATCTCTAGGGAATTTTTATTTTCCTTTCTTTTGCGAAATCTATTGCTTCCTCATACCCTGCGTCAGCATGGCGGGCTACTCCTATGCCTGGGTCATTGGTCAGAACGCGCTCAAGGCGCTTGTCCATCTCTTTTGTGCCGTCAGCCACGCATACCTGGCCCGCGTGCATTGCATATCCGATTCCCACTCCCCCGCCATTGTGAAAACTCACCCATGAGGCTCCACTCGCTGTATTAAGAAGCGCATTGAGTATAGGCCAGTCAGCCACAGCATCTGAGCCGTCTTTCATGCTCTCGGTTTCCCTGTAAGGACTCGCCACGGACCCGCTGTCGAGGTGATCCCTGCCGAAAACTATAGGAGCTGACACTTTTCCATCACGCACAAGTTTGTTTATAGCAAGACCGAATTTCGCGCGGTCACCATATCCAAGCCAGAAAATGCGAGCAGGAAGCCCCTGGAATTTGACTTTTGCCCTTGCTTTCTCGATCCAGCGGATCAAAGCTTCATCATGCTTGAACATCTCGCATGCCAGATCATCAGTTGCCCAAATGTCTTTTGGATCACCCGAAAGAGCAACCCATCTAAACGGACCCTTTCCAACACAGAAAAGCGGTCTTATGTAAGCAGGAACGAATCCCGGGAAATCATAGGCATTCTCCACTCCGCCTTCTTTTGCCATGGTCCGGATATTATTGCCATAGTCGAACACAGCAGACCCTTTCTTTTGAAATCCCAACATTGCTTCTACGTGCTTGGCTATTGAGGAAATCGCTCTTTTTCTATAGTCCTTGGGATCTTTTTTGCGCAGATCCGCAGCTTGCGCGATATCGAGACCCTCAGGAATATACCCGCAAACAGGATCATGCGCCGAAGTCTGATCTGTCACGATATCAGGAAGGATTCCCCGCTTCAGGATCTCAGGATAGATCGTAGCTGCATTTCCAAGAAGCCCTAATGAAACAGCTTCCTTCTTTTTAGCAGCTTGCATGACTCTTTCCAAAGCTTTATCCAAATCAGTCTCCATCTCATCCAAATACGCTGTATCTAAACGCTTTTTTATCCTGCTTGGATCAGCCTCAATAATAAGAGTTGCTCCTCCGTTCATAGTAACTGAAAGCGGCTGAGCCCCTCCCATGCCGCCTAATCCGGCACTGAGCACCCATTTACCTGAAAGGTCTGAATTAAAATGTTTTTTAGCGCATGCCCCGAATGTCTCATATGTGCCCTGCAGAATGCCTTGCGTGCCTATATATATCCACGACCCAGCTGTCATCTGGCCATACATCATAAGCCCCATGGCCTCTAATTTGTCAAAAACCTCCCAATTGGACCAATGCCCTACAAGATTTGAATTAGCTATCAACACTCGTGGGGATTCAGGATGGGTTTTAAAAACCCCCACTGCTTTGCCTGATTGCACAAGAAGAGTTTCATCGTTTTCCAGATCAATAAGAGCCCTTTTAATTCCTTCAAGGCACTCCTTGTTCCTGGCAGCTTTCCCTCTCCCTCCATACACGATCAATTCTTCAGGCTTTTCACCGACTTCAGGATTTAAATTATTCAAAAGCATGCGAAGAGCAGCTTCCTGATGCCATCCCTTGCACCTCATTATTGTTTTACTCATAAACTTAAACCTACGAAGAATGATCTGCAGCGATCAGATCGCTGGCATCCCGTGATACGACAGTTAATATCAAGAAAAAGGGATTGTTCCCCATGGGGAATACCATAGGACTGCCCCCGATGCAGTATCGGTGGGACTGCCGGTCCACTATTTCGCTTAAGGATGGTGCATCCCTTGCATGATAAATTTTGTTTAAGTATCTGCATGATTTTATTCTACGAATTCCTGAACGCTCAGCGACGTGTCTGCGATACCCCTCTGGTAGCCTCAGGCTTTCCTGTGGTGAGCAAGCGCAGCGA
>JBHPMF010000019.1:0-38895 GCA_042563375.1 Elusimicrobiota bacterium
GCGCGGCATCTGACCAATTCAAAGACGATATTTCCCACGGCACCAAAGTCTTCAGCCTGATCGCAGGCAAGCTCAATAAGATCAATGTGGTTCCGATCAAGGTAACTGATTACGCAAAATTGGCTAGAGCTCAGCATATCATAGATGGTTCCGATAAAAAAGCAAAGGAAGAATACCGCGCTACAGATGACCTCATTATTGCAACAGCATTCCGGCTTGTTGCTTATTTAGCGCCCATTTATAGAGAGCATGGATACCACTGCATTGTGAATGCATCTCTGGTCTCAGCGGAATCTGACTTAACAAGTGAAGAAAAAGCTGCCTGGAAGAGCGCTTTAACCCGGCTAGCGCAACTTAAAATACCTCTGGTGACCGGTCTTGGCCAGAGCAAATCCGGCGGAGAGTTTGCTTCGGCATATCCTTCAGCTTTTGATCTAAAAAATATCATTACTGTTGTTTCACACGGGGAAGACGGGGATCTCTCATCCTTTTCCAACTATAGCCGCGAAGTTGATTTCATGGTTCCGGGAGAAAACCAAAAAGTAACTTTCTCAAAGGACTTCATCCATTATGATAACTTGCCCGAAAACGTGCGCGAACACCCAAAAGCCACCGGAAACAGCATAGCCGTCGCCAATGGAACCGCTATTATCGCCTATTTGTTAGAAAAAGATTATTCCTACCAATCTATCATGGAAACGATCAAGAGCAGGGGATACATGGGGCTTACAGCTGAAGAGTTAAGCGAAAACTATCAAATAGGAACTTGCGAAATTTTCACGAACGCACTTAAATAAAGATTCTTTACTCTGCTTTCTGCAATTAAGAATTCGGCTTTATTATCCCCAATTCTTTCCTATACTGCGCGATCGATCTCCTTGACAGCTCAATCCCATATCTCTGCTTCAATTCCCCGCGCAGCTTCTCATCAGAAAGCTCAGGATTCTCTTTTGCGATCCCATAAAGATTTTCCTTCATCAAGGTCTTTGTGCTGGGCAAAAGCGTTTTTATGGGCGCGTCGAACCCCCAAGGAAGCTGTATGGACTTGTTCGAGATGAGCCTGTTAAGCACGCTTGTGTCGACATCAAGATCATCAGCAAGTTCCCGCTGGGTAAAAGGCTTTCTCTTCATTGGATCGCCTGAAACAAGATAGTCTTTTTGCTTTTCTAAAAGCGCTTCAAGAACGCGGTACAGCGTGGTTTTTCGCTGATTATAGAATTCAAGATTCTTAATGACTTGCCTTGCACGCTTGGCATCATTTATAGGCATCTCTCTTAAGAGTTGCTCGAATTTATTGGAGTTTACCTTGTATGCGCCTTTCCATATATCCCTATGGAAAAACCCGAGCATTGGTCTATCATCCTTGATCTCAATTCCGGCTACCGCGCTGCACACATGCTTAAGCGGCGTTTGCGCGGTTTTATCCGTGAATTCTTCCTGGACATAAACTTCATCCATGAATTCACGCAATTTGCGGACCTGCTCAACGGCAATATCGCATCCCTGACCGCGTTCTTCATCTGAATACTTTTCCTCGCTAAGGAAATACGTTTTAAATTTGGCTTCTCCGATCTTCTGCATAAGCGCAACCGTATCACTATTGCCGTTTATAAGCCCTGAAACATCATCACTGGAAGACTTGACATTGAACCCGCTGAAGCGCCGGTTAAGAAAATGCGTTCTTTGGGGGGAATCGATCGAAAGCACGCCAAAAGATTTAAGGCGGCCAAATAAATCGGTTTTCTCAAGCTTGCGCAGTATTTCCTCAAAATCCTTCTCCGGCATCTCAAGGAGCCTCGCCAGCTTCAGCCCGCCCAGTATGCTTGTATTAGTTTTGGTTGTTATCCCGAATCTCATTAGTGGTTGCCTTATTTAACGTGCTTGGCGAGCCTGTTTTCTAATGTGTGCACTTGCTCAACCATGAGTTTGAGCATCTCCTGCGCTTTCTCCGGAGAACTCTTCCTCAGCATCTCAGCCGCGCTGATCAAGCTGCTGCATTTTGACCTTACATCGTGGATCAGTTGATTAAGTTGTGGATTCTGTTCATTTTCCATGTTTGTTTTCCTTCTTCATTGGTTTTAATACCCTGTCCATTGAGGAGTAAAGCAGTCTGGTGGAGATCTTCAGATCTTCCAAGACTTTTGTTTTCTTGCCTTCATTAACGTCAAGATTGCGCTTCACGATCTCATCCACGAATGAATCGACTGCCTTGTTTAATCCGTGGCGCAGGGCATATTGATATTGCGCGTCGCTTATAAGGTCCCCTTGGTTATCCTCAATGCGGATCTTTGTCAATAGTGCGCGCGCTGTATCCGCGCAAACGCGGCCTTCTTCTCCTGCAACAGCCAGATCAACGAATTTCTTAAGCTCGCGCACATTTCCGGGCCAGCCATACGCCAAAAGCTCGTCCTTGGCTTGAGGCTCAAACCCGAGCCGCTTGCCTGTTCTGGTAAAAAATGACACAAGCGGAAATATATCGTTTTTCCTCTCTACGAGAGGCTTGAGGTTGATCGTAAGCCCGTGAACACGCTGGAAAAAATCAAATCTCAGTTTTCCGCTCTTTACCATTCCCTGCACATCTTCCAATGTCGCGCTAATAATGCGGAAGTTCGAGGTTTCAGGCTTATCTGAGCCAAGGGGGAAAAATGTCTTCTCCTCTATCGCCTTAAGAAGCTTTGTTTGCATCTTAAGGCTCATTGCTCCTATTTCATCAAGGAAAAGAGTTCCTTGATTAGCTGCCATGAGTTTGCCTTGCCGTTTATCCGCAGCGCCTGTGAACGCGCCTTTCTTATATCCAAAAAGCTCAGCCTCAAGAAGATCCTCAGTATAAGCAGCGCAGTTGATAGACACAAAAGCTCCGTTCCTGCCTGAATGATCATGAACCAGCTTGGCCAGGCTTGTTTTTCCGGTTCCTGAAGCTCCAAGGATCAGAACCGGCAGATCAGAACCGGCATATTTCAGAGCATCGCATATGCTTGCTCTTGTGGCATGGTCCTCGGTTATAAAGCGCTCTGTGAACAGGTTGTCTTCGCTTGGTTCATCATGACGCCTGGTAAATCTGTTCAAAAGCCCGTTAACATTAGTCTCTTCATTCCCTTTTGAATAAAAATCATCACATCCCAGTGCATAAGCTTTTTCAATATATGTTTCTGAATCATGCCCTGACATCACAACCGTATATATCTTCTTTTCTGTTGCAAGGGGAATAAGTTTCAACCCTGAACACTCATCATCATTATCACCCAGCTTAAGATCAATGAAGCACATATCATATTTGGCGCTTCCAAGCTTTTGTCTGCCTGAGGCGAAATCATTGGCAAACTCAATATTATGCTCCTGCAAGTGAGTCTCCATTAATTTCCTCGCAAGCGGATTATCTTCAATAACAAGAATCAATAATTTTGACATACCACCATTATACCACAATATTCTCAAATCAAAATCCTACATTCTCATATGAGCATATCACCCCCCCTGGCCCCCTCCAGTGTCAGGCACTGGGAGGGGCCAGGGGGGTGATAGAGCTAAACTAGATCAGTTAATGGGGACAGGCCCTAATTTTATAGGTTCTTCCTTTATAGAGTATTCCCATAAAATAAGCATAAACCATTGTGTACGGTTCGTGCCTGGCACCGGTTCTGTCCGATAGTCTATTCTGTAAGGTTCTTGTTGGGCGTAGTGCGTGGAGCGCTTCTTGGCATTAAAATTGATCACCATTAATTGAAATGCAAACAATGCAAATTCAAAAAACTGAAGGAGGAAAAAGAAAAATGATAAGTACGCAAAAAACACGGCTTGCAATAATTGCAAGCCTCTTACTCGGAGCTCAAGCAGGTCTCTGGGCAAGTCTTGACCTGGGCGTTGACCCAATGAGTGCCATGCAGGAAGAAAGCATTTCTTCCCTGGACGTGACATTCGCGGGAGCAAAGGCCCTGAGGGATAAACCTGACTCGGTTGCTTTATGGGAGAGTTTCAAAGAACCTGGAGATCGAGAATGGATGCCTCCATCAAGGGGTGGGTATGATTTCTGCCCTGAGGTGATCCTTGAGTGCGCCCCCGGATACATGCAGGAATGCGGAGCATGCGTTCCGGATAACCCTTGGGACGACGATGATGATATCCCGTTTCCGCCAAAGCCTTTTCCAAAACCAAGGCCGTTGTCCATGGGCTCAAGCAATTCTGCTCCTATAATGCTTGCTGCATGCGGAGATAAAGAAGGCTGCAAAAGCGATGTTGGTAAGGTTATAGAAGATATAACAGATCCTGTTTTCGATCATATTGAGAAAAAGATCGAAGACAAGTATGACAACAGCAGGCGCGGCGCAGTCGAAGCAGCTGAAAAATACGGCGGCTGCAGAATGAAAGGGAATTGCCCGAAATGAACACCGCATACGCGGGGAACTTTGGGGGAGCCGTGAAGGCTCCCCCGGTTTCGGGTATAATTCCTTCGTCTGAAGGATTCCAAATGCCCAGAGGTTTTTTAGTAATTTTTCTTTGTTTCCTGATCAATTTCGTGCTTGGCCAGGGCGTGCCCGGATTTATGTCCTCGATCTTTGGGGAATATGAATGGTCGGCAATAGTTGTAGATTCAGCGAAACTTATTTTTCTGGCTCTTGCGATGCCTGTTCTTCTGCGTCAGGACAAGCTCACGGTAAATGATCTCGGGTTTATCCCAAAATTCAGGGCATGCGACTTTGCGTGGGGGATTCTTGCCGGCATGGTTATCTACTGTTTCCATAGTTTTTCTATTTCCTATATTGAGTCTATCCGGGGGATTGTTGATGGAGCTAATCGCGGGGCAGTTCATGTTGTTGAGCATGCGAATTTCGATACTCCCATGCTTACAATGGTCAGTTTTCTTATTGGCAGCAGCATAATGCCCGGTATTATCGAGGAGGTCCTATATAGAGGATGCGCGATCTCCTCCATGAAAGCTGTTTGGGGGTCTGATAAATTCAAAATAATGATATATGTTGTTGTGAGTTCCGCGATTTTCTCTTTTGTTCATTCCCTTGCTCATCCGTATTATTATCTCATCTATTTTGCCACGGGTGTCATGCTTGCATGCGTGTATCTTGGCTTTAGATCCCTCAATGCGGCAATGATCGCTCATGCGACGATCAATGCTGTGCCTATTATCAAGGTTTTTGTGATTAATCGTTTTTAATTTTCATTTCATCTGCCATCCCGCGTATTTTCTTATGCCCTATGCATTCTTTCTTATCCTCTACGCTTTCTATCATCCTGCGTGCCATCTGAGCTTAGCGTAAAAATATCCATATGGCATTAAAATTGATCACGTATTGGCATGATGCAGACAGAGAAACTTCAAAAAATCAAAGGAGTAAAAAACATGATGATCAATAAAAAAACAAAATTAGCCATAACAGCTGGACTTCTTCTTGGATTTCAGCCGATCCTATGGGCCGGACTCGACTTAAGTGTTGACCCCATGAGCGCCATACAGGAAGAAAGCATTTCTTCTTTAGATGTGGCATTTGCAGGCGCGCAAAAAAGGGAGGGTGGTTATTTCCCTGTAAATTCTCAGGAAGACGGTACATACAGGATTCTTCCATGCCCGGATTTTCCGGATTATGGCGAAGAGGAAGACTGCGAATTTAATCCTGTATTGGATTGCGCGATGGGATATAAACAGGAATGCGGAAGATGCGTCCCGGATATCAGGATTCCTTACCCGCAAAAGCCGTATCCAAGGCCAAAGACGCTTTCCATGGATTCAAACGGTTCCGCTGTGATGATGCTGGCGTCATCCGGAAGCGATAACAACAATAAAAGCGAATTCACCAAGATCGCTGAAGACCTTATAGATCCCGTGGTAAAACATGTTGAGAAAAAGATCGAAGACAAATACGACAACAGCAGGCGCGGCGCAGTCGAGGCAGCTAAAAAATACGGCGGCTGCCGTATGAATGGGAACTGCCCGAAATGAACACCGCATATGCGGGAACTCTGGAGGGGGTCGTAAAGACCCCCTCTGTCCCGGGGATCGATATCACGCCTCAAACATTCAGATTACCCAGAGGATTTTTAATAATTTTTCTGAGTTTTCTGCTTAGTTTTGCTCTTGGCCAAGGTGCGCCCGGATTCATGTCAGTGATTTTTGGTGAATTTGAATGGCTGGCAATAGCGACGGACTCGATCAAGCTTGTTTTCCTTGCTCTTATAATACCTGTATTCCTTAAACAGGACAAAATAACCATGAACGATCTTGGTTTTATTCAAAAGTTCAGGATATATGACTTGGTATGGGGAATATTAGCGGGCTTTGTGATTTATTATTTTCACGACACTTCCCTTGCTTATATCGCTTCCGTATCGGGTATCGGAGATGATATAAATCGCGGAGCGATCTATGTTGCGGAAAAGGCGAATTTTGATTCTCCCAAACTGACGATTTTGAGTTTTCTTGTGGGCAGCTCTCTTATGCCCGGTATTATTGAAGAAATTTTATACAGAGGCTGCGCGATCTCTTCAATGAGGGCTGTGTGGGGGTCGGATAAATTCAACATGATCGTATATGTGGCTGTAAGTTCAGGGATATTCGCTTTTGTCCACTCCCTGGGTCATCAATATTATTATTTCAGCTACTTTGCCACAGGAGTCATGCTGGCGTGCGTATATCTTGGATTCAGATCTTTAAATGCCTCTATGATCGCACATATGACGATCAATGCCATACCTTTTATTAAACTATACATAGTGAATCCGTGCTTTCGATCTTTATTGTGGCAATAGCAAACCGCTTAATGGAGGTAAATATGGAAACCACACAAACAATAGTGGGAAACTACGTGACTTATGGTTCATTTGTTCTGCTCTGCGCGATAATATCAGGAAAATGGGCCATGGAATTAGAATGCGGCCAGTTTAGGCAGGTCTTATGGGGCATGGGAGCATTGCTCCTGGGCCCATTGATCCCGCTTGTCCTCTATGTCCGCATGCTCTACAAAAAATCTAAATAACAGGTGGAAATGCAATGAAAAGTAACACATATGTCAGATTCATTCTTACGATAATAGTTGTCAGCCTTGTTATATTTTTCGGCAAAAGCATTGTAACTCCAACCAAAGCCGCTTCTGACATAGCTGTCCGCGTAGTCATAGGTTGATCATTCTCCCTTCCTAAAACGGCCTGTGCCAAGCACCGCTCTTATCTGTGTGCTGTTCTATCCTCCCGGTAGCCGCAGGCTTTATACCTGTGCTCCTTTAAAAATAGAGTTCTTCATGCAGACACAGGCTTGGATTCGACGGAGTTTATGCTGAGCGAAGCCGAAGTGTACTTCACCTGCGGAAGGGTGCGACTACCAGAGCAGACACAGGCTAAAGCCTGAGGCTACCAAGAGGCGGAGCAGAATGCCCGACATAAAGAAAAACCTGCCAGCCATCAGGCATAGGTGGTGCAGCAGCATCCTATGGCATAAAAATTGATCACGTGTTAGTGACATGCAAACAAAAATGACTCGAAAAACTAAAGGGGGAAAAGCATGATGATCAATAAAAAAACAAAGTTCGCTATAACAGCTGGACTTCTTCTTGGATTTCAGCCGATTTTATGGGCGAATCTCGACATGGGCATTGACCCAATGAATGCCATACACGAGGAAAGCATATCTTCTCTGGACGTGGCATTCGCAGGGGCGCAAGAAAGGGAAGGCGGCTACTTTCCGGTAAATTCGCAAGAAAGAGAGGATTACAGGATCCTTCCATTCCCGGATTTTCCGGATTATGGGAAGGAAGACTGCGAATTCAATCCTGTGCTCGATTGCGCACAAGGATACAGGCAGGAATGCGGCAGGTGCGTTCCGGATATCCATGTGCGCACAATGCGCATATCTCAAGTCACGGTGTCGCCGGATGACGCAGTGCGCACCGGTGCGGTCGTGGAAGGTTCAAAGCATGCAAAAGACTTTGCGCGAAATGTCGCTACCGACCCAAACTTAGGCGATACAGCGAAAACAGCGGTTAAAAGAGCTGCTCAAGCATCGCCGCTTGGGCAGAATGGTCTTCCTAGCGGCTGGGTTAACAATGCTGCCAAAAATCTTGCGACAACTGTTGTTACAGATGAGAAAAAAGAAGAGTAAGTATAATCATTGCACGGGGGATCGCTGGAGATCCCCCGTGAATTATTAGCATGAAACGAATTTTAAATCTGATTATTCTTGACGAGTTGCCAAAAGACAAGAGGCGTTTCGACTTTGGGCCTGTTTTTCTCCTGATTTTCATCTATTCGATTGGTTTTTATGCAGCGTTAGCCTTACTTTCAATCGGCCCTCTGTCTGGAATGTTTATTGATTTTTTCCATGCAAGATTTCTGGGGGGGTTAGATACTTCGAGATATCTTGAGGCAGCAGGAAAGTACTTCTATGGCGCCTTAGCTCAGAATTTATCCCAGGATCTCATAAATTTCAGCCTTGTAATTTGCGGCATTCATGTTTACCGGCTCAGCCGTGAAGAAATTGGGGTTAAATTTCACAATGCCGGAGTATTAGTTGCCTATACGCTTAATGCAATATGGATAACATTCCTGTTAGACAATGTGCATTGTTGGCTTATGCGATTTCATTATGGCCTATATTCAACCAAGTCGAACATTGTCGCGTATTCTGTAGCGCATGAATTAGGCTGGACATATACACTTTTTGATATAGGCATTGTCGGTCCGATAATTGAAGAATTATTTTTCAGGGGCGTAGCGTATAATGTATTGCGGAGGAATGTAAAGGAATCCTGGGCGGTATTTTTATCGTGTTTTGCCTTTGCTTTTGTGCACCTGGATATCTATGCTTTCCCGCTCTACTTCACTTCAGGTCTGATCCTAACTATTGCATACAGCAAAACCCGCAATATTTTTATTCCGATATTTGTTCACGGCTTTACAAATATCATCTATAAGGTTGCCGTGATCTACTATTTTCCATTATGATTTACATGCAATGGTATAAGCTCGAGGAGGTAATTATGTCCGGAATAAAAATGTGGTCATACGCGGGGATAGTCATCGGCGGGCTGATAAGCCTGCTTATCGTCCAGAATGAGCTTATTCCTGAGAAATACTACCTTATTTCCTTGGTAGTCTTCATTCTTGTTTTCTTTTACGCGTTCAGGAGCGCGGGGAAAGCCATAGAAAAGAAACAGTAAAGCGTTTAAAAACAGATCATAACGCCGGGTTCCTTTTTAAGGACCCGGCGTTATCTTTTTCATCGATCTTCCACCATCCTTTATCGTACGAGAGAAAGCGCGCTGAGATCGCAGGGAAACGCGCTAAAAAATCCACCCTTGATTTTTTTGGTTTTGGGGTCATAATTCTGTTAGGAGATGGATATTAATGACTGAGTAGGGGGATATCATGAATAAAAAAGCAATTTTTTCTGTAACTATCGTATGTGCTCTGACGGCACTGTGTGTAATACCTGCAAGTCTTGATGCGGACTACGGATCATGCCTCAGCACATGCGTAAAGGGAATCCATACCGATGAAGGCGGCTCGCCTGATGTATGGCAAAAATGCCGGGAAGAATGCCGCAAGCAGGAATCATCTGCGCAAAATAACCAATGCGACGTTATCAACAGCGAGGAAATGAGTGCGCTATTTCCCTCTGACTCTCGCGCTTTCACCGAATATATTGACAATTGCGCGCCTCTTAATGAAAAGGGTGATTGCGAGGATTACGCTTTGTGCGTAAAACAGGCCGTACATGCGCGCATGCTTGAGATGCGCGGCAAGGGTTGGCTCACTAATAAGCAGATCAAACTGCATATTCTCAAAAAATTTCCAGATCAATCTTTTAAAGTCCTCGCGATCGACATGAACGCGGAAAAATTCATTTCAACGCTGGGACCCAGGGCCAACAGAGATGAAGGATCTGATAAACCGTTTGAAGTCATAGACTGTACGTACAGCGCTTCGAAGTCCAAGTGGAAGATCTTTCTCCCGTGTTCGATCGAAGAGCATGCGATGGGAACATATAAAAAAGATGAACTGTTGGATCTGGACGTGCAGCTCAAATGTATGGGAGACTATCTGGGCATATGGAAAAAGGGCTACCACCCGGACAGGGACTGCACAGCAGAGCAGGACCCGCGTTTCGGTCCTGTTAGGAAGAAGTAGGCTTGCATATCGTAAACTGCTGGACGCAAGACGCAATAATCTGCTTTTTATTTCAGTTTTTTCGCTGGGTAGCCTCAGGCTTTCCAGTGATGAGTACTTCGACTTCACTCAGCATAAACTCCGTCGATCCAGGCCTGTGTCTGCTCTTCCCTGGTAGCCGCAGGTCTTCAGCCTGCCTTTTCCGGTAATACCTACAAGGACTGGCATCTCTATAAATATGGAAGCCTGCGTTCCTTTTAAAATGTAGCTTTAAATTAAAGACGCAGGCTATCCTGTAGGGAATACTACAGGACTGCCTGCTGGACTGTCCTGTAGGGAATACTACAGGACTGCCTGCTGGACTGTCCTGTAGGGAATACTACAGGACTGCCTGCTGGACTGTCCTGTAGGGAATACTACAGGACTGCCTGCTGGACTGTCCTGTAGGGAATACTACAGGACTGCTTCGCTGAAGGGTGCGACTACCAAAGAGGTGGATCATTCATTCCGGCCCGCATAATTTTCCACTGCCCCCCCGTGCCCCCCCAAAAACTCAGGTGTTGACATGCTACTGTAATTATGTATAGTTTTTCGTGGAAGAGGCTGTAAACTTAAACGTTGCAGTTAGGAGGGGATGATGAAAGGGAGATACAGTATTCTTGTATGCCTTCTTGTACTGTGGGCTATTACGCCCGTCCTCGCAGGAACCAACCAGCTAAGCTCTGCCGGTATTAATGATCGCTTCGCCATCGTTTTCGCCAATGATGTTTCTGAAGCGGATCAGCTGGCAACAGCAAAAGCAAGCAACCTGGAAGTGCTCAGAGTGTTCAGGCCCATTAATACTCTGATCGTTCGTCACAGATCAGGCTTCTCAATGATGATGACGGAAAGCAGCATCCAGTATGATCCGAAAGTTCAATTCATCGCGCACGATTACTACAGGAGATGGATTGATATAGCGCCTAGTCCGGAAGAGCAAGCAGCATCGATTGACAATCTTATCAGCCAACCTCGAAAATTGCTGCCGCCTCCGGTGAGCATGTTTCCGCCTGATGCCATACTCGATCCTCTCGATGAGCCATCTGACTCAGAAGTCCAATGGGGTGTTGAGCGCGTTAATGCGCCGGCAGCCTGGGCTTCAAATCAGGGAGCAGGGGTAAAAGTGGCTATTGTGGACACAGGCATCGATCCGAACCATCCTGAGTTAAAAGACAAGATCCGCGGAGGACATAATGCCATTGATGAAAAACAGCCTTGGGCTGATGATCATTTCCATGGTACTCATGTCGCCGGGATAGTTGCCGCAACTCTTGATGGAAAAGGAGTCGTTGGGGTCGCCCCAAAAGCTGAGCTATACGCTGTCAAAGTTCTTACTAAAGAGGGCAGCGGCTCAATGTTCGGCATTATCGGCGGCTTAATGTGGTGTATTGAAAACAACATCGATGTCATCAACATGAGCCTTGGAGCAGAACAGGGAAACGCCTTGTTTAAATACGCCATTGACGCTGTACGCGACGCGGGAGTTGTAATGGTCGCTGCAGCCGGAAACAACAGCAAAGCTGTTAATTTTCCGGCAGCATATGACGGCGCGATCGCTGTTTCAGCTCTGGACAAAGATGACACGATCGCGTATTTCTCAAGCCGCGGTCCTGAGATCAACTTCATCGCTCCCGGTGTGAAGATCCTTTCTTCAGTAACCGGCGGTGGGTTTGAAGCGTACTCAGGGACTTCCATGGCTTGTCCTCATGTGGCGGGCTTGGCAGCTCTGGCTGTTGCGCAGGGCGCTAGAGGCATCCAAGGAGTCCTTGGTGTTCTCAATGGCGCGGCTGAGAAGATACCCGGCTTGTCCGCAAGTGAGCAGGGTATGGGTGTAGTCAACGCGGGTAAGCTCGGCAGTCTCAATAACGAGCTAATAAGCAGGTTCTAAACTAAGATCAATTTCCGGGGGCGCAAACGCGCCCCCGGAAGTTCTTGAGGTGTTTCTTAAATTCTGTCATCCTGAATTTAGTTCAGGATCTCATTTCTTCTTGCCCGCCCTTTTCTTATAATATGCACAGCTTTAGTTATGAGAAATTCCAAATGGATCATAATCGCCGTCTTATCCGCATTACCTTTTTCCTGTTTCGCCCAATGCCCTGCGCCCCTGGCTAAACAGGTCCTTGTTTCTCTCACAGACAGCTGGAACTCAGCTCACGGCAAAGCCCAATTATTTGAAAGAAACAAGGATAACCAATGGGTGAGTATCACAAAACCCCTGGACACCATCATCGGGCGCAATGGCATGGGATGGGGAATAGGCTTGCATGAGGACATTGAGGGCAGGTACGTGAAAAAAGAAGGAGATGGGCGGTCCCCTGCCGGAATTTTCAGGCTTTTGGATTCTTTTGGCACAAATCCATCCTCGCGAGTGGAAACCCTTCTTACTTATCATCAAACGGATAAACAGTCGCGCTGTGTTGATGATGTTAATTCCGCTTATTACAATTCTGTGATCTATGACAAGCGGGAAGTTGAGAAAGACTGGAAAAGCTTTGAGAAGCTCAAGATCGCGGCATATGAATACGCTGTTGTCGTGGACCATAATAGGGTCAATAGTAATGCGAAACCCGGGCATGGGTCATGCATATTCCTGCATGTGAAGAGTAAAAAAGGCAAGCCAACCTCAGGATGCACAGCTTTCGCTCTGACAGATATGCAAGAACTGATTTCTATACTCAACAGCGAAAAAAACCCCGTACTTGTCCAGCTTCCACGATCGCAATATTTATCTGTTCAAGGATCCTGGTGCCTCCCAATCCTTAAATAACCCCACCTTGTAATACCTGGATTTTCCTGCTATCTATGTAATATGCGCAATATATGCGTTAATATCGCTCTATTTTTGTTCGCTATTCTATGTGTGGATCTTGCTTTATCTCAACAAGTGCGCTGTGATGAAGATTATGAGTCCCAGCTGCGTTCAATAGACGGGGAAAGGCTGCTGCCTGATGTACCGATACCATGGCAGGAAAGCGAAATAGTAATGCTTGATGATGCTATTATTGATCTTTCCCATAGCAATGCAATATGGGATTATCTCGAATCTACCCATGAGTACAATGAAGAGCACTGGGATAATGTGGGCACGCAGGAGCAGCGGGTCGCTATATGCAATGCCATGAATCTGATCTTCGGGTCCTCTAAATCGGATGGGCTTGATCGCGCAAGCGCAGTGTGCAGGGTAATATTCAGTGAATTTTCCGGACATGATCACTATAAATATCCTGATGAATTTAAGACAAGTAAGGGCGCTGATCAGGAATGGCTCGATGAGAAATTCCACAGATTACCGGATGCGGTTGTTGATGAGTTCTATGATGAAGTTGTCCCATATCTTGAGATCGCTGTGAAGCAAAAGCGCATGCAAGGCTGGGTATACGGCAATAAATACTACGTGTTCACCGGAGGGTCCAATGAGCAATACAAGCAGGATAGTATTATGGGTCATTGCATTAACTGGTCACTAGCTGTTTGCGGCGCATTGCCCGGATGCACTGACAAGGAAGGCAGGGTGCTTGGCAAAGGTTCTTTTGCCCATTGGAGAGCAAAAATCGTTGAAAGGCTGAATAAACCAGCGCATCATGCTGTAATGGTTTGGCCAAAGCCGATCACTGCTGATCCTGAGGATAAGGACACATGGAATGACCGGACTATTATAGATGGCCGCATAAAAACAATATGGGAAGATGGCGTGGTATTTGATGGATTTTTTAATGGAAAGCCCGAGATATACGAGTCTATCGAATGGAATAAGGGCGCAGGCTTGTTCGGGGATCTTTGGGATACATATTTGACCACTGATCCACTGGAATTTTACGCTGAATACCTCCGATCACTTGGTGATGACGAATGATCCGTAACCTGCGATCATCCTAATCTATCTCCCAATACGATAAAATACTGTTTAGATGACATCACCTATCATTACAGAAGATAATTCAAAATCCAAGCATGCTTTACGCTCCCGTGCGCCTGATCCCATAAAGCAGATAATGGATGCTGTGGTGTTCCTTGCGCCCATGTCAGGGGTAACAGATGTTCCTTTCAGGATACTTATGCGCAGGTATGGGTGCAAATTCGCTTTTACCGAGATGCTGGACTCCAATGGCATAAATTACAACAATGCCAGGACCTTAAGAATGCTCGATCATCCCAAGGAAGATGAGCCATTGGGCGTTCAGATCATGGGGCAGGAAGCTGACACGCTCATAATGTCAGCAAAGCTTTGCCAGGACAAGGGCTATCCCATGCTGGACTTTAATGCGGGTTGTCCTGCAAAAAAAATAGTGAGCCCCGGCAAAGGAGCATCTCTTTTAAAGGATCCTTTGAAACTTGGACGCCTGGTCGGGGCGCTTGTTAAGGAGCTCAGCATCCCCGTAACAGTCAAGATAAGAAGCGGGTGGAGTGAAAAAACAAAAAATTACCTTGAGATCGCCAAGATCATTGAATCCGAAGGAGCAAGCGCCATATGCATCCATCCCCGCACTAGGGACCAGAAATTCAAGGGGAAACCCGACCATGAAATAACCCGGGAAATAAAGGAAAACGTGAACATCCCGATTTTCGCCAGCGGCAATGTTTTCAGTCTGGAAGATGTCATGGATCTGAAGAAAAAAACCAATTGCGATGCTGTTGTGCTGGCTCGCGGAGCCTTGGGCAAGCCATGGATATTTAATGATATCTACAATGGGGTATTGACGGACACGCAAGCTCCTCAAGAGCGCTTTGAAAAAGCCAAAAAAGCCATGAAAGAGCACTTTGACCTGTGTTTTGAGTTCATGCGCCCCAGATGGAAATTCTCCCAGATGTACAAGCACGTATCATGGTATTTTGTGGATTTTAAGAACCTTAATGAGATCATGCGCGAATTCCTCAAAGTAAAATCCATTGACGAGTTCACCCTCTTCCTGCAGCGCTTAAGCCTTGATCCGACCAACAAATTGTATCTGCAATAACCCTGTGCCATTGTTTTGATCAAGTCCGGAACAATCCCTAAGCTTGATTCGGGATATCCGCTCTTTCTTCTTTCCCCGGTAGCTCTTCCCCCGCTCTCCTCAATTGCTAAACTGAATCCGTGAGACAGATCGCATTATTCCTTATTCCTGTCGCGTGCATGTGCGCCATTATCGGGTGCAAGATCGCGCCTGTTGAGCCTGTCATAATACATAAGCCTGTTATCATCAAAAACCTGGCCAATATTGAGCACGATCTTGTTGAGATAAACCGCGGTTCCGCAACGCTTCATGTTGATGTTTCGGATAACCGCACAGGAGAGCCGATCAAAAACGCGCTGGTATTTCTTGGCGATGGTAATGGCCCGTGCTCCACAAGCGCGAAGGGTAAATGTGAGCTCAGGGATTTTCCGCGCGGCAGCCGCTATATGAATGTGTTCAAAAAAGGCTACTTTCGTTCGATGAATGACGAAGAATTCCAGGATGGTGAGAATTTCCGCATTATCAAGCTGATCAAAAGATTTAAAGAACCCCGTTCGATCTCCATTGAGGGGACGATATTCGAGGTTGTGACCGCAAAAGGCACAAAAAGCGAGAATCGTTTATATAAAATCAAGCACGAGGACAGGCAGTATTACATTTTCAATGAGATCGGATTCCAGGGGATCGGGGGTAAGAATGGTTTCCCCGGCTTGGTCGGGAAGACTGTTATTGTCAATGGATTTTTCGAGATCGGCTTCGTGGGATGGAAGCGCGCTAAAGTCGAAGGGATCTATATGGAGGAAATAAGATTGGTTCAGGACCAGGCATCCGGCCCATCGGGCTTATAGCCAAGGCCTTATCCGGGATTAAGGGGGTATATATGAGATTTATCTTGCTGTCCGCGTTGATCTGCATGGTGTGTTTTGGCCGGGCATTCGGCGCTAACTTTTTCTCTGTGCGCGAACCCGAAGACACGTACTTTTTTGTTTCAGCTTTAAAAGCGCCTGACCTATCCGGCAAGACAACGCAGTATCACACGATCGGCACCGGCCTGCATATGACAGGAGCTTTAAAAGAGATCAAGAATTCCTGGATGTACCTTGTCATAGGCAAGAACGTATTGATGGAAGATGATAAGTTCAAATTCGAACGCATAAGAACTGAATTCTACGCGCATGAATTGGGCTCAAAGGGCAAAGTGGTAAGGACCCTTGATATGGCCATGTCCATTGATCTCGATCATGAATTGATCGATAAGACGATGTTTTACGATGAGAACGGGTTAATGATCATCAGGCTCGGAAGAGAAGATAAGAAAGCGAAAAAATGGGCGCCTGTTGACAATGTCGAACTGATCCGTATCACTGAAGGGACAAAAAAAGAAAGGATAAGGGTCTTGCCTCGCAAAGCCGCCATACTCTTTGATGAGGCCCTGCTTATGCATGACATTTTCACGCTGGAATACCCCCTGTATTCCGATTCCTTGGAAAGCATGGTGAAAGAGCATAAACATCCGTTATTCAAGCAGGGCATAATCTCAGGAAAAGATGAGAACAGGAAATTACTGATCGCGGATCTGCGGGTGCGCGCGGAAAACATTGGAAACCCTGTGTTTATAATTAAAACGTATGGGTTCGAGAAAAAACTCAAATGCCTGGGGATCATCAGCCGGCCCGGCAGCCAGAATTTCAGATACGCTCTTGTCGAGCCCATGGATAAAGTGCTTGATCTGATCAATATCGCGGAGGGGAAATAATCAATGAAATCTCTTAGAAAGAAAAAACCTATCAAAATAGAGAATGGAAGGATGGTCATGCTTCCATTCGGTGTTGGAATACTCGCTCTTATCGTGGGTGTTTATTATTGCGTGTTCCTGTATACCAATATCGGCGATGCTTCCCTGTACGCCTTGATCCTGAAATGGTTCATATACTTCGCTGTCTTTGATGTTTGTGTTTACATGTGGCATCTGACCGGCCTGGGCTTTCCCTTTGACGCAAGTGCTGATCTTAAAGTGAGGCTCAATGCTCTAACGAGTCTTGCCTGGCACAAATGGTGTCTTCTCGCGTGGAGCGTTATCTCGCCGCTGGTTATCCTTAATTCAATATCAATAGGCGCTGCGACAGCAAGCGCCTTTTACCTGGGCGCCTATTACGCGGTATTCGAAAGCGCCCGAGCCAAGCAATAAATCTCCCATCTTTTTTCGTCATTTCTTTTCTCTTTCTCCTCCCCCCTGGAGGGGGAGGTTGGGTGGGGGGGATAAAGTTTTTCCTCTTTTACTCAGTATCTCCCTTGTCCTGAGCGAAGTCGAAGGAGTGCTTTTGTCATCCGCGCGGCTGTTTCCTCCGCGGTTGGCTCCGGAAAAGGGCGATTAAATATTTGCGAACCTTTATCCGGGATCTTCTTGTTTCCCGGCAGCGCGCCCGGTGTTATCCGCTCAACGCAGGTGTTCAAGCAGTATTTTCACGCCGATGCTGATCAGAATGGCTCCGCCGAAGATCTCTACTTTCCTCTCAAAAGCCGCGCCAAGTTTTTTCCCGATACGAACCCCGATAAACGAAAAAATAAATGTTGTGATCGCGATGATTATGGCGGAAAACACTATGGGAATTTTAAGAATAGCAAGGCTGAGCCCCGCAGCCAGAGCATCAATGCTCGTGGCAATAGAAAGGACCAGCAAAGTGGCTGTGTGCAATGGATTGAATGCTTTTCTTGCGAAGCCTGGCTTGAGCGCTTCATAGATCATTCTGGCGCCAATGATTGCAAGAAGCCCGAAAGCTACCCAATGGTCAATGCCTGCGATCAATGCCCGTACCCTGATTCCGGCTAACCACCCTGCGATCGGCATGGTTCCCTGGAATAACGCGAAGAACGAAGCGATCCTGAGAATATCGAAGATCTTTATCTGTCGGATAATAATTCCGCACGCAATGGCCACCGCGAATGAATCCATGGCTAAAGCCACGGCAATGAGCAGTATGGTAATGATATTCATTCTATCTCTACTTTATGATTTTATGAAGCGCTCACCATGCCGTAAGACTTGCGGCTGCCACAGGGGAACGAACTTCACTTATTCGGTTTGAACACATGCAGGCAAACAGGCTCAAACCCCAGTCTTGAGAAGAACTTTTGCGAACGCAGATTGAAATGATGGATAAAAGCCTGGATAGTTCCGGCTGCGTATGTTTTAAGCCACGCAGCAAGCTTGGCGTGAGCAGTATTGCGCTCATCATCTGAAAGCTTTCCGTCTATTAAGATCCAACCCAGATGATCAAGGGCATGTCCGCTGCAATCATGCAGATTGGTCACGGTCACGATTCCTATCGCTTCATTGCTTTTCATCAAGCGTCTTGAGCCATCGATCGTCACGTATTTTTTCGCGTAATCATCAATATCCTTGGCAAAGCTATTGTCTAAATATTGCGTGTTCGGGTAATACAACTTCTCAAGAAGTGTTCTTTTCGTTTCCGCGCGCAAAGTATCAATATTGCTGAACGCCTTCCATCTTATATGATCTTGTTCAGGGTCGATCTTCATATCAGGTATCTTGTCTTTGTGCGCGACAAACCCGACTTTTGCCATGTAGCATGATGAGAGTCTTTGCTCAAGAAGGTTTATCGTCCCGGTTTTTATGGGATTTTTAAATCGAAAAGCGTATTCCCTGATGTCTTCCGGCCACGCGATATCCGCGAGACTGCTGTCCGAGATATCCTCGATATCCGGAGCTTCAAAAACATCTATGTTTTTCACTCTCCTGAGGAACTTCATATGTGTTTTCCTGTTTTTTCCTGCAGCACCTTGTTTGGATACGGGATCTCGCCTCCCGCAAGTTCATCCGCTTCCAATGTAGCTTTATCCAACGCAGCTTCAAGCTCCAAAGCTTTTGTTTCAATATTGTCGTCCGGGCGGACCCATATCAGGTTTCCATAAACAAGGACAATGCGGCCAAATGGAAGGGGGAAAAGAAAAGTATCCCATCCGCGGAACACGATCTTTCTTTTTAATCCGCAGCCCATCGGCATGATCGGTATCTGTAGTTTCTGCGCTACATACAAGATCCCATGCTTCACCTTGCGTTCAGGCCCGAGAGGTCCGTCAGGCGTGAAGGCAAGATTGCGGCCTTCTCGCGCTGTGCGCAGCAGATGGATCAATGATTTCCTCGGAGACCTGCTTGAAGACCCTCTTACCGGAGGCAAACCGAATATCTCATATGACCTTGCGATTATCTCGCCGTCCTTGCTCGGAGATATCAAAGGCGCCGCGTTATTGCCTCTGTGGGTGTATGGGAATATCACCTGGCGCCCATGCCATGCAGTGTAGATGAATGTCTGGCCCTTCTTATAAAGCTCTGTTTCGATCTCCTGATTCTTGATGATCAGCCTGGAAGTCCTGCCCATGAATTGCATATACAGCCAGATAAACCTCGCCAGTATCCTGAGCTTGAGTTCTTTATACACCGTGTAAGAGTTTATAATAATCCCACCAAAATTCCATTTTCACTTTCCAGATTCACGCCCTCTTCCATTGCCTTCTTTTTCCTCCCCCTCCAGGGGGAGGACAGCCCAGCAGGCAGCCCTATGGTATGCCCCATAGGGTTAAGGCGGGGGGGATAAAGTTTATCCTTTATTCTCTGCTATTCATTCCGCATTGTTAATTCGATATCGGCCGCATCTTTGCCATTGCATCATGTTTTACACTATAATGTCCTCGTAGTGGAATCAGAAATCATTAAGCTTACCGGAGGCAAATCCATGAAACGTAGTGGCATTGTAATGATCGCATTGTTCGCGATGTTGGGTTTTTGGGCAAATAATAATCAATGTTTCGCCAATGAAGTTGACAAAACCATTAGCCTTAAATCATCCTCAGACGCTGTTTTTGAGAATATACACGAAGCGCGCCATGACATGAGTACATTGCGCTATCGCCCGAGGCCGCCGCGTCCTCCCAAACGGCGCCCCAGGCCGCGTCCTGATCCGCGCCCTCGTCCAAGACCGCCTGGAAGGGAGCATTCCACTAATGACTGCAGGATAGTCACATTCACTCCGCAAGATGAGCTTACATCCAGGCCAATCACTTTGGTAAGCGACTTTTACGTAGAGGATTGCCGCTATGACGGGTATGATGGCAGGTATCAGTGCTATGACAGATATGTGCGCTCTGAGCGCAGAACAGTGCGCGTGAGTATCATCAACCGCGGCGAGATGTTCCCGTGGGAAGCTGATGTTTTCAGGGTATGTCTCCAGGGGTACTATGTTAATGCCTATGTAGTTGAGGCTTCTCATGATTATGACCTGGATTCCCGTTTCCAGGGCTCGCTCATTGAAGCGCATGCTCTGCATAAGGTTGCTTCCAAGCCTGATCCGCGTGGGATCCGCATAAGTTCATTTGACTTTGATCCTCAAGTTAAAAGTTTCAAATTGGCCCTGACTGATAGATGGGCCCAATATTATGCGGGCGAGCAAACGCAAATCACGGTTTCTTTGCGAAAAAGCTATTCAGATCCCTTTTACAAGGAAATACTGAAAAAGAAGATCATGCTTCCTGCGAGCGATGTGTACAATATTGATTTCGTAAAGTATGTTCATGAGTTCAAGGAGAGCCTAAGAGACGCAAAGCAATATTTCGTTAAAGTGAGCTTTACACGTATCGGAAGGATTTCCAAAGATACCCAGCAGAATATCGGTAAAACCCGAAAAGTAAAAGTCCGCAAATAAAAGGTTAAGCCCAAGACTTCTGCTCCGCTGCGCTATTCCCTGTATGTGAATTATGGAAATAGCACTGCTCCACTGCGCTGCGCCGCCATCCTGCCCTCTCTGTCATCCTGAACCGACTCAGCAGAGTCGTCCCGGGCTTGGTCCGGGATCCACAGGATCTCAATGAGAATACCGCTTATTCTATGAATCGGTATCGTTCCGCACTGCTCTGAAATATAGAAGTGGACAGCGCCATGCCTTTGCTCAATATAGAAAGTATCGGCATAGACAAGTTCAGGATAACAGAGTAAGTTGTGATGGGAAAACCTTATGAGATCCTGCCCCTAAAGGGGACTGCCCTGTAGGGAATACTACAGGACTGCGCTGTTGAGACTGCGTCTATATGAGACTTGAAGCTGAAATAAATTCAGGATGACAGGCAGGCAAACAGAGGCTTGCCCTTCGGGACTGCCTCAGCGACTTTGCGTTTTTCTATTTCTGCCGAACTATATTAAGCTTGATAAATTCATGCGTATCCGCGCTGAATCTATATAGGTTTTCCGTACCGATCAATAAGAATCCGCCATGAGCCCCATACGCATCAGACATTCCAGCGTCAATATTCAAGTCATGCCCTCTGTTAGTCCTGTCAAAAGCGCTTATGTCAAAGTGTCCTTTCAGAATAGGCTTATGGCCATGAACGATCAGCAGGCGCAGCGGGTCAACTCCAAAAGACCTTCCAACCTCATTGCAGACATGATCAACGAACGCGGGATCTTCAGAGCCAACGAATTTAGTGTGGTATGCTCTCTCAATCTCATCGTAAGTGCCGGTTGCCCTGGATAGGACTGCCCTGGCTGCGGTTTGCATGCTGCGCATGTAAAGAGGGGAATTGGCTCCCCACGCAAGATCTCCTATCATATCGATCGCAGGCGCCATGGCATCAAAAAAACTCTTATCAGTTGTATGTATGTAATGCTCCCATGCGAACAATGCGCCGCGGATATCATCCGCTAAGTCGCGGAACATCGTCCTTCCGGTTTTGCCGTTATATGAAGCGAGATTGCCCTGTTCATCGATCAGTACTCCGGCATGCGTGAATAATATATCCACGGGCGTGCCGTGATTCGTGCGCAGGTTAGTATAAATGTCTCCGCGGCCGACCATGTTAAGCACTAGCTGCAGATAAGCATGGTTGTTCTGAAATGCGCGCACAAAGTGATCCATAACCGCTGCTTCTTCATCATTAAACTCCCGTAATCCTCCCATCAGCCTGTAAAAATATTCCTTATCCTTCTCCTCCAAGAGCGCATCAGCTGTTAATCGCTTGAAAATATCCTGTTCTGCGGGCTTGAGGTCGAAGTACGCATCTTTATGGAACAATGCTTTTCTTATTCTTAGATCCGAACCGGATAAACGCGTCTCTTTATGTTCGGGAAAACGGTAAGGAGCTTCAGCGATTATTTTCAAGTAAGTCGCAGCAGCTTCCATAGGCACAGACCTCTTTGACTTGCAGTTGATCCTGTGATCGCCGAAGCGCTTTCCCGCGTATTTTTCCAAAGGGGAAAGATCAATACCCATGGCGCTTTCAAGAAAATCTTCTTCCCCGTAGCGTGCCAGCCATCTGATCTGTTCGATAGCGACTCGGGGTATTCCCAATCCTGCTGCCAGCCACATCGCGTCATGATTTCCCAGTAATCTATGCACGCCGAGCGCTGCCAGCAGAAAATTCATGGCTTCAGGTTCGGGGCCACGGTCGAGCTTGTCTCCTAAGTCAATATGGCGCGGGATCAAATGCAAAGGCAGAAGTTCGAACGCGTCAAGGAACCTTCTGACTTCTCCGTGCGCGTCGCTGGAGATCAAGGCCAGAGGTGTGCCCAGATCTTTGGGCAGGGGCAGGACTTTTTTACTTGCCACGCCTTTATGTTTGTCTTTGAAAAGCCTGATTACTCTTTTGTGTATATCTTCGGGAATAGTGACAGGTCTTTGTATAGTTATTGCCGCCATTTTTATTCGCTCCTTATAAACTCAAATTCTAGAAAACATCAGCCCCCTTTTTACCCTGGTTTCCATCCTTTGTCATCCCGCGTGTCCTAGCGGTAGTCGGACCCTTTATGGGTCCGCCTGCGGGAAACGGATCCGCCATTTTCTCCGCGTAAAGATTTAAAATGGACCCATGAGGACTTGCATATGTTTTCTGCTTGGACTCTTCTTGATCTTTTGCATGCCAGGTATGGTCTTTGTTGCCGGCTATGCTGATCCAAGCGGGAAAGCAGCGGATCTTTTTGACAGCGCGAATGCATCCACTAAAAAGAAAAACAGCAATAACCCGGCTCGCGTAAATTCACCGGAGGATCTATCTGCTATAAATATCGCGCCCCTGCATTTTGTTGATCCGCCCGCTCACCAATGGATAGCTTTTCAGGCGCGCGCTACATGGACGACCCCTGAGATAGATTCTTATCTGCCTCCTGCATGGTCTGACAATGTCCCGGAGCTTGATAAATACATGATCCTTTATGGATCCAGGATGGAAGATGATGATTTCGGAAAAGATGCGTGCTATCCGCATAAGACCTGCTTTCCATGCTTAGGCTGGACGGATTCCTCCACGAAAGACGCTGTATCCCATCCGTATTGCCACCACTATTGGAATACAACAGGAACATCCGAACCTGATCCGGACGCTGGCTTGTATTATCTGGGGGTCCAGTGGGATAGTTCGTATAAACGCGCTCAAGTCCTCTGGGATGACAAGGTCATACCTTCTTATAAGGCCGGAAATAAAAAAGATGCGTATTACTGGCTTGGAAGAGTAGCGCATCTGTTAATCGACACATCAGTTCCTGCGCACACTCATTTGGATGTACATATTCTAGGAGATAGTTATGAAGGATACGTAAAGGATCATTACAGGGCATGGAAGGGGGAAGGCTCCCCAACTCCTGCCTTAACGCTTAAGGAACTTTTCCATAGCATGGCTGAGATGGCTGATGATTTTGACAGTGATCATAAAGACGGTGAGATCGATAAGGGATCAAGAAATGTCTGCAAAACCGGGAAATGCGGTGTTTCCAAGGAAAACTGCCGTATCATAGGCGATGTCCTCATGCCCCAAGCCATGCGCCATACAGCTGCCCTCTACAAACTCTTCTGGGAAACCACTCATCCCTAGTAGCACTTTACGGGTGCGCCTTTCTTTTCTCCGGTAGCCTGAGGCTGCCGAAACCGAGCAGACATATATTTTGAAATGAACTCTGTAATTACTGATTCCAGGAAGGGTATGCTGTTCCGACTGCTCCATCGCCTTTGATAAGTACGGTAATTTTGACCCCATCCACAGTTCCTTCGACTTTCAAGGCGTCCTTGCCGAACGAGCTTACCTTGCTGTTTGGATTCTCAAGGATCTCGATGATCGCCCTTCTTATTTTGTCGCTTCCCCAGGATTTCGGAAAGAATACTTTTCCGCCTGCGGGATATTCCGGATTTATTTTTGCTTTAGCATTCATCATGGATCGCGATTTTTTATTAAAAACCGTTTTTATGTTTTCGATCGTGATACGCTGGACACCATTGGGGGATGTGTGCAAATATCCCCTGAAAGCTGGGTTTAACTCAGCATAAGTTTCAAGGCATTGCCACGTATGGCACCCGCCTGTTATTTTTGGTCCGCTGGGCGTATGGGGATTTATATCTCCTTCGATGTGTCCTTTTACTTCCTGCCATTTGAATTTATACGCGGCCCCGTTGGCTTTTACTGTGCTTATTACCTCTTCAGTTTCCGCTAACACTTGTAATGCCGGCGGGGGAGGTTCGCTTGGCGGCGCTGCTGCGGGTTTTCTTTTTAATTTTGCAAGGGCCCTGCTGCAAACAGGCTTCATGGGCCCGCGGCACATAAGAGGCAGGGCATAAAGCGTGAGTTCAGCCATATCCCAGCCTGTAGGGTCTTTATCAAGTTTTACTTTCGCGTAAGTTATGTCTCCGCTTTTACCCGTAAGCAATACTACGGATGTGGCGCCCGGCGCAAAAGCGAACGCCGCGGTATAGGCGATCACCATTGCCACTCCTTGCGCCTCGGGGCTTGTTTTGCCGCCAAAGATCCCTGCGGGGATATTACTTGCGCCCGCTCCCAAGCTTGTGAAGAATCCTCCGATATTCCCGGCCGCGATCTTAAGCGCTGCCACTGTTGCCGCGGAATAATTATTATTGCGCTTATGTGCGGCGTACTCATCCCAATACACATCTCCCACAAAACTTGCCTGCGCCATATTGAGGTCCTGATAGAACTCCACTCCGTCAAGGAATATGGATTCTGCTTTGCTCCTGTATCCTTTGGGCACGACTACGATGGTCATGGTCTCGATCTGTTCCCAAAAAGCCTGGCTTATAAGCGCGTCGAGCGTTCCAAGGATCGGTTCTCCTCCCTCAGTCGCATGTTTGATCTCAGCAAGCAATTCATGGTTCTTTCTGATGCGGCGCTGATAGAGTTCGCCGATGCGCCCGAGTTCTTCTCCCTTGGAATCAAAATGCGGCGACATATTTTCCATTTCTGCAAAAGTCACGATATCTACTTCATCCATATTGAGTGTGACTTTTGGATCCGGCTTGTATATGGTCCCGTCGCTTTTGCCTCTTAACTCCACTGTCGTGACCCCCGGCACCTTAGTATTCTCGCTTGGCGAGGCCATACCCAGCTCTTTTTTGGACAAGGGGTTTAGTATAAAATCCAGGACTTCAAGGGTCCGTGCTGTGTCTTTATCTTCGGGGAAAGCTTCCCATACTTGGGATTTCTCAGCGATACAACTCTTGCCGAGTTTCGCGTGTTCCTTTCGTATCGAGTTCGCCTTTGGATCTTCGATCTCAAACGTATCTTTCCATTCATTAAGCAAAATATCCAGATCCTTGATCTTGTTTTTTGATCTAAGATCACCGCTTAAAGCTTTGTAGATGATAAGCGCGCATCCATGCTTATAACGGGCAACATTACTGTTGCGAAGTTCGACCCATCTCTCCACCTGCTCCAGGAATTCCGGAGTCTTATCACTGAGGATCTCGGGCAGACTGCGTATTGGCAGGTTAAGGAAACTCTCATACTTATCCTCGATGTCGCGCGCGAAATTGCGCGCGCAATCACCGTAATAATTTATCAGCCAGTTGCCGGCACAGGCATTATTTCCGAAATAGTACGTATACACGTTGTCGTCATCTTGTCCGGCATACGAATGATACGGGCACCCTGCCTTGGAAGGATTGCATAGATTTTGCGTTAAGATATCTTCTTCAAGCAGAAGCCTGCACACCATGAGTCCATTATCACACTCATCTTTTCTGCAAAGCTCATCGTCTTCATCAGGACATTGCAATGAATACATGCGAAACGGCAATGTTTCTTCGGTTTCGCCTCCCGGTGTCATGGTAGCACCCATGTCAGGGCGCGCGTAAGAACAGGGCGCAAATATCACAAGGCAGAATAACCCAAGTATAAAGACACAGCTTAACCTGTACATGATTCCTCTCTCTATATAGTATTGAGCCAAAAGCTTGGGATTTCAAGCCCACGCCTGATCTTCTCTGCCCCCCCCTCTGGTAGTCGCACCCTCAGCAAAGCAGTCCTGCAGACTCAGCAGACAAGCTTCCATGGTTATAGAGACGCTCGTCCTCGCAGAGTACTCTCGGAGGGGGGCAGTCCTGCAGACTCAGCAGACCTGCCTCCATACTTATAAAGATGCTGGCCCTCGCAGGGTATTCTCGGAGGGGGGCAGTCCTGTGGTATTCCCCACAGGGTGTTATTCCACACAGGATATGGGTGCGCATAGAGACTCCATTATTAACGGAACGCAGATTACTATATTTATTGGAACGCCAGTCCTTGCGGGGTATTTCCTTGGAATGGAAAGATGATTATTCTGCTTTTTCTTTAGGCAGATCAGGAAGAGCAAAGGAAGTATTGTGTTTAAGAGGATGCATATACATCATGCCCCCATGCGGACGGTCAACATGCGCTTCATGGAAAATAAACTCGAATATCTCATCCGCTTGCGCGGCAGGCGCCATCACGGTAAGGATCTCCTTTTCACTGCATTCTTCGATCCCTCTGTCAATAAGACAAGTGAATTTACCTATTCCTCTGGAAAAATTCATGTTCGCTGTGATGATCCCGTATTTGGATTTAAGAGCTATGATCACAGGCTTAGCAGTGCCTTTGGGCAGGTTGCAGGTAATGAGCTTATGGGGTTCGTTCGTCATCATTTTCCTGCGAATTTGGCAAGGATATGGGGTGGAATATAAGTGGCTGCTTTCTCAAGGGGTGTGGTATACATAAAGCCCTTTCCCGGAGTATCAAGCTTGCCTGCAAGATACATTTTCTCAAACACCCGGTCCACCTGATCCTTAGCCACCACAATATTGATCACTTCTTTTTCAACTTCAATGGTCACACCCAGGATGCCTAATCTTTCACGCACTCCGCTGCCATGTGCGAAATATACGGTCGCGCCCTGCGCTCCTGCTGATTGAGCTGCTTTTATGATCTCATCAGCAAGGCCGCGCTGCACAATGCAAGTGATCAGCACAACATCGGTTAATGCCACGATTTCACGCGTTTTCATAAATCCTCCTGCTTCTTATGCGCTCCTGATGCCCCTATCCTGCACGGACCGCCTTCTCTTGATCTTCCATTGTACCCACAGTCCTGTGCCCATCACGAATATGATGGGTCCGATAGAAGCCATGGACAGTATCCCGAATCCCTCTATCGCGTTGACTGCATTGCCTAAGCCCAGCCCCATTGCCAGAACAAGGGGAACAGTTACAGGGCCGGTAGTTACCCCTGCGCTGTCCCATGCGATATTAACGAATTCCTCATTGGACAAGAACGTCAGGATGACCGCAAAACTGTAGCCCGGTATGATCAAATACCCCAGCGGTATATTAAAAATGATCTTTAAAACACCCAGCGCGATCCCGCATCCTACTCCAAGGGATACAGCATACATGAGCATTGATTTTTTAAATGCGCCATTGGTCAGGGTCTCCACTGTGAGCCCCAGGGCATTAAGCGCGGGCTCAGCCAGCGTGGCGCCCAGACCAAGCAGCCAGGCGAACATCACAGCCACGAAAATGCCGAACGTGAAAGTATACAAAGGGGAAGCAGCCACAGCCTGCATGCTGGTGAACGCAGCAGGCACAAAAGCTCCGGCTTGGCCTCCAAGCTTGACCAGGCCATAGGTCAGGCCCAGATTAAAAATGATCATGCCTGCAACGCATAGGGTGATGCCATAGGCAATGATCCCGCCATGCCGGATAGGCTCGCGCATCACGCCCTTGATCACAATGAACAGGAATCCCGCGAGCGGCAAAATAGCGCGAATACCCAGAATGATCTCCTCGCCCGGAGTGCGCGCGTACCATGGCGTAGTCTGCGCAACTGCGCTTGAAGACATCTGAGCCGCCTCGATAATAGCCTGTGGGGAAGTATTCATTGAAACGTAGATCGCCAGGAGCATGACGCCTATCACAGGGAAGAGCGAAGCCAGCGTTACAATGCCAAAACCGGAAAGCGGGTTATCTCCTCCTTTGCCTGCGGCAGCTGCGATCCCAATGCCTAATGCGAGTACCAGCGGCACAGTCACCGGCCCTGTGGTCACAGCCCCGCAATCCCAGGCCAGACCAAGCACATTGGATAATTCATTATGGAACATCAGATACGCGGTGAGTCCGATAACAGGGATCATGCACAGATAGATCAATGGCTTTAAGCTCCAGGAGTACAAAAAGCGCAGGGTCCCTAAGATCGCGGCAAGTCCAACGCCTGTTCCCACGATAAGCACAAGACTTCCTGACCATTGATTAAGCAAAGCATAAAGATAAGGCGCTTTCGTGACATCAATGATGGAGCCTGCGGTTTTGAGCGCGCCTATGGCAGGCTCAGCGAATGTCACTCCAATGCCCAGCAGCAACGCGATAAAGAGCACTGTTGGCAAAGTACACTTGGCCGGAAGGATATTTCCTATGGCTTCGCCAAAAGGCATCAAGCCCAGCTTGAGTCCCTCCATGAACAGCATGAGACCCACGATCACCGCGAAAAATCCTGCTGTTATTATCCATGCGTCAGACACATGCTGGCGCAGGATAAGAAGCTGGAATAACATTAAATACAGAGCCAGCGGCACTACGGTTTTTACTTGCGCAAGAAAGCGGATACTGGTGTAAGGCGCAAGAAGCCTGTAGATATCTATGGACTTCAGGCGCACCCGGGGAGGCTGATACGGGATATAGCGGCCCTTGGGATCTTTTTTGGGCTTTGGGACCACGTCATTGTAGCTGATCTGTTTCTGCTGAAGGGAGATCTCCCTGACGAATTCCCCAAACCGGATCTTCTGGCTCATTGGTACATAAGATAGCACATCTATGATTCCCGCGATTTCGAATTCCCTTTCTGACTTCCCGGTAGCCGCAGGCTTAAGCGCTGCAGTCCTTACTGCAAGTAAGGGGAGCCTGTGTCTTTTATTAAGAACTACATTTTAAAAGGAACGCAGGCTGCCCGGCGATGGAGTTCTCTATGGAAGACGCACGCTTAAGCATGCGACTACCAGAACACGCTGCGCGCCATTAAAATAGATAAATAGCCGGGACCCGCGCTCTATATTGGTTCCCTGATTGAAACCCTTTCTTTTCCCTGTTAAGCTATATATAAGGCCCACCGGCCTTATGGAAACATGATGAGAACATGGTTGTCTGTGTTTATTTGCGGCCTTTTAACGTTTCAATTTCCTGTTTACGCCCAGGATTACCCTCCAATACTGTACCACTGATCAGGCTATTGACCATATGATGCAGGTAGCGCTTAAAGATCAATCCAAGCTCCATAATGACCCTATCATCCGCGACTATGCCAAAACGATCATAATGGAAAGATTTTCTAAAAGCGATGAGGGGGAGATCAAGATCACTTATGCTGATATCTTCAGGCTCAGGGGAAATGCGTCTGCCTTAGCATGCCAGCATGAGGATTCTGAAATACACTGTGTAGCTTCATTCACTGATGCTCTGGGTTATGGCCTTTTAGACACGATAGCCGGAAAAGTCGTGCTTGGCATTGGATTTACAGTAGTATCTTTTACAAGCGGCGGGGCAGCGCTTCTTGTGGCAAGCCTTGCTTCATCCGCGGCATTCACGCAGGAAACAGTTCAATGCGACCCTGACGGCCTCATGATGGCGCTTGAAGCGGGCATGGCCATCACATTCCTGATCCCATGGTGCAAAGTGCCCGGACCAAAATATTTATGCGCCAAAGGCGGCGAAGCAGCCAAAGCAGGCTTGCGAAGAGTCCTTAGAAAATGGCTTGGCGATAAAGCTGATGATATAACAGTACAGGTGGTGCGCCAGGCTGATGATGGAGTCAAAGTGCAGGTGAGCAAGCATACAAGAGCCAAGCCTCGCCCGCCAAGTAAACCTCCTACTCAATTCCACAAGGACGCTTATAAGGTCTTCACAAGCAATGATCCGGCAAAAGCAAAAGCCTTTTTCAGCAAAATGGACATTGATCTGACTGATGAGGCCGGAAATGTGGTCCGCAAATTTGACAGCGTAACAGAACTTGGCGCATACTTGAAAAATCCCAACCTGTTCCTGAACTCCGGAGAGCGGATCGTGATAAGAGACATTTCCGGCGAAGTCCTGCAAATAGTCGATCATCTGGGCAATGTCATCCAGGTGGCGAAATAACCCATGCGCCCAAAAAAACAAACCCATGACAAGAACGATTCCAGGAGGTATCTATATAGTAGAGCGTTTAAACGGAGAATGCGCCATGCTTAAAACGATATTATGTCTCATTTTAGGCCTGGGATTACTTTTGCCTTGCGATCTTTTCAGTGAGAACGATCCGGAAAGCGTTCAGAATACGGGTGAGCCCATACCCTGGGGAGACAGCGAAGCAGGAGGCATAATATGGAGATGTCTTGCGCATGCAAAAGCGCTTGAGGTTGGCGGGGATGCATATGCTGCGCAGCAATGCAATGAAGCCTGCTGGAACGGGCTGGACAGGGAGAGCCAGGATGAGATGATTCCAACATTGATGATAGCTGCGAAAGCATTTATTCATCGTATTTTGCAAGCCTGTCCGAAGAAACCCAGGATTTTCTCGAGGAATCGATCTGGATGAGGACGGATATCTTGGATCTGGTGCTTATGGGATTCTATGTCCAGAAAGTAATGTCGCAATATTTCAGGGATAATCCTTCTAATACTGCTGAAGCCCTCATGGATGATGAGGGTGCGTATCTGCCAAGGGTGCGACACTCGTGAATATCGCTGCGACCGTATCGCTTGACCTGTCAAGGGGTTGTTTGCAGGTGTCGAATGGAACATATTACGCTGTGATGGCCAGCAGGGGCAGGGGCCCGCTGCAAGATACCAGATTGAACTACTCCAGGATCAGGCTGGGCAGGGGTTTGGAGCATCACGCGGTTGTGGTTTTTATTGATGATGCCTGGAAAAAAGGAGTTATATTCGATCCATGGATGGGCCAATGCGCGCTCCTGACGAGGTTTGCGGTATCATACCCCGACCGGGTAGATACATGGGCTCTTGAAGTCGCTATCGGGGACCCAAGACTTGAAACTCCTGACGCTGAATAATAACACTTTTCCTTTCTTGCCCTCTCCTGGTTGTCGCATATAAGAAAAATACCTTTTTCATTCACTTCATATATATTCTCATATGAAAATACTATTTATCAATAATGCTTTGTCAGTTCTTTTAATGCAATATATTGCTTGTTTTCTCATAATGCTTGGCATCAAAATTGATCACTCCAATACATGATTAAGATCAAAAGAAAAACTCGAAAAAATAGCAGAGGTCAAAACACAATACAAGATTGTACCATCGCAAATACCATTGTGCGGATATTCAGCGTGATCATGATTCTGTCCATGGCTATTGTAGGTTTTGGCAACTCAGATACCCAGGCTTGCGCGCAAGAGCCTGCTGTATCAGGCATGGACGCTCAGGAGAATGAGATTGCTTTTTCCATGACCGAAGGATCCTTAGGTGAAGGCGCTACTGAATGCAAAGGCCCGATATGCACCGGCATTCTGGGTGTTCGCGGATAAATGGTTTTAACAGTCATATTAATACAAAAAGAGGTGTAACAATGAGAACATTAAGCACGATACTTGTTCTTGCAATGGCGATCTGCGGTTTCGGAAAATCCGATCTCCAGGCTGCTGCGCAGGAACCCGTGACATCAAACATGAATACGCAGGAAAATGATGCTGCCATGCCAATGAGGCAAGAGCCATTGGAAGATGGCATTGCATACCACGGAGATCCGATCGGCACTCAAGTTGCTTTCGGTGTGCGCGGGTAAATGGCATTAACCAAGTCTTTTATACAATAGGGGATATAACAATGAGGACATTAAGCGCTATCCTTGTATTAGCCATGGTTGTATTCGGCTTGGGCAGTCCCGAAACACAGGCTGGCGCGCAGGAACCCGCGGCATCAGGCATGGAAGTTGAAGAAAATGAGATTGCTTTCTCAACACCCGAAGGACCATCAGTTAATGGAACATGCATCGGAGGTCTACGGTATTCGCGGGTAAAATGAATATACTCGCGCTCACTCCTCCCGGACGCTTCCCAACGGTTGTTTCCGATCCGGGGCAATGGTGGGATCGTGTTTCATTCTCAAAAGATCACAAACAGGTTCGGTTCAGCGCCAATGCTGCCTGGTGGCAAATTATCTGCAGCGCATCTGCCCCGGATGCTCTCTTGGCCGGTCTGTCCTGGTCGCAGAGCTTAAGACTGCGCACTCAATGGCGCGCTGCAGGACTCGATATCCGCAGGACTTGCGCATTAGCAGACAAATCCCTTGATGCGTTACGCGATCCTGATACTTACAGATCGATTTGTGCTTACAAACAAGCCATTGAACTTCTGGACGAGCATCTAAGAGCGCTAAATAAGGCCCAGAGATCCATAAGATTCTCATTTGAAGCCGGACCTCTGGCAGCAGGGGTAGATTACAATGACAGCTCTTCCATGCTCGCGTACGCGCGCAAAGATACGCTGTTGTCGCGCCTTATCTTAAGCGCGCTTGATCATTGCCATGACAAGATCGATCTGCTCATTGTATCTGCCACATCCGCGCAAGACCTTCTCTGCGCAATGATCTGCGTGCGTCTTCTGCGTGAGAAAAATCCTTTAATGCATGCTTGCCTGGGTGATCATGGTTATGAGAATTTCTCGCTCCAGCCCCATCTTGCGGCTTTGCGCGGCACAGGCGCCTTGTCGCGAGTTTTCGACACGATCATCGAGTCAAAAGATGAGCGCGATGATGTCATTGTCTCCTTGATAAGATCCCTTTCAGCAAACAATGATATCAAGGGATTTTTGCGAAGCGCGCAATTTCCAAAAATAGAAAAGCCATTTCAATATGGGCCGCCTGCGCCTCCTGTGCCCGCGTTCACGCCTTATCCTGTTTTCTGGACGCGATTGAGCAAGCGGCGCTGTTATTGGAGCAAGTGCGCGTTTTGCGCTCAAAACAACAAATATGATGATCCCCGTCCCGCTTCCCTGCAGGAAGTCTCTCATGCGATAAGCAGGCTGGAACGTTTATACAAGGCAGGATACAGGAATTTTTATTTTTCAGATGAAGCAGTATCTCCTGCATGGCTCGATCTCTTTTGCCAAGAGCTCGAGAAAAAAACATTGAAATTCAAATGGGCGTGCAGATCCAAGGTTGAGACCTCTTTTACTCCTGAACTGCTCACTCGCTTGCGCGCATCTGGCTGTTATGAGCTCCTTTTCGGTCTTGAAACCATTTCCGCGAGGATGCAGCAGCGCATGAATAAATACGTCGCAGGGCTTGATGCCCGGTGCATCAGGGAGATGTTCTTTGCCGCGGGCCGCGCAGGGGTCGGAACGCATGTGAATCTTCTTGCCGGATTTCCCGGGGATACTCCTTCTGAAGCCCGGGAAACAGTTGATTTTGTGATTGAAACGCTCAAACGCGTTGAAAATTCCACGTTCATCCTGAATAAGTTCGTTTTATTTCCTGACACGCCGGTTTTGCGAACACCTGAGAAATACGATATTACGCCTTTGCCGTCTAAAGGCGACATGCCTTCGCATTATGGTTTTGAACCTGCACCTGAGATCAAGGAAGATATGCTCGCTGTGGATCGCCTTATTCCAAGTTTGCGCAAGCGCCTTTATTGCGAGCTTGGATGGAATGACCTTATTACTGGTTCTGTCCAAGATACCCTTCTTTCTTTTTATTTTAATACCGGGCATGGCGCGATATTCAAAGCCATGGACTGCAATCCATTCGCTGACCCATCAAAAACCGCTTATATTTCCGCCACCCTGGAGGGGGACAGGTTTCCATGTTTATAAAGATACCAGTACTCGCAGGACTGCCCGGAGAGTGGGATTAAGGCGGGGGGATAAAGTTTTCCCTTATTCTAGTGGAGAAATAATGGCAATTTTTGTCACAGGAGCAACAGGCAACACAGGAAGATTCGTGATACCTGAACTTGCGCAACGCGGGCTTGAAGCCATTGCCATGATGCGCAAGCCCGAAGAATTGCCGGGCTGCCGCGGCATTAAGGGGGATCTCTTAGATATCGACCGCCTTGCTCATGAAATCACACGCGCTGACGCGGTCATACATCTTGCGAGCCCGCGCACCAATGACAGGGAAATAGTCCTTAAAGAGGATATCAATGGCACTGCAAAACTCTTGGATCACTGGGCAAAGGGGAATTTCATCTACATGAGCAGCCAGACAGTTTACGGTATACCCGGATCAACTCTGACTGAATCTTCTCCATTGAAAACCAGCTGTTGGTATGATCTGGGCAAGGTGTGCAATGAATTCCAGGTCAGCATGGCCGGTTCCAAGCCGGGCCGCGGGTTTGGCATCAGCCTGCGAATGGCTCTTCTTTTCGGCGATGGTATTCGCCGCAATGACCGCCAATTTTTACCCGGCATTGTGGAACAGTGCCGCATGAACAAGACTTTTGTGTTTGATTCAGGGGAAGGCCTTGAAACCTATGGATCCTCGTTTATTGGAGGCCGCGACCTTGCGCGCGCTATTGTTGATTCATTGGATATCAAGGTTTCAGGAGCATTCAATGTCGCGGGGGCTTATACAACCTGGAAACAACTCATTTCCACTCTTAATGATCTCCTGGGCACAAGATCAGATATCATCATCCGCAAAGGAGCCAAGCCCGGTCCCAAAGAATGCCGCCTCCCGCAATCGCGTTCCTATCTCGATACCACTGCATTCAAAACCCAAACCGGATTCATCCCCAAAGAATCCCTTGAACAAACCCTGAAGCTCTACCTCTCCCGCGAACCCTGACCCAAACCTTCCGGAAACATTGCCTCTTGACATAAATCATTATTTCTGATACTTATATATTATGTATAAGTATTGGAAATATATCTGAGTCAAGGATGCAATTAAATGCACTACAAAGATGTGGTCAATAAAGCCAAAATCGCGCCCATCCTCAGGATTGAGGATATTTGCTCAAGGCGCAATTTACTTGCCCATGAGTCGATCCAGCTCAATCGCTGGGTCAAGGAAGGTAAATTAATCCGTTTAAAACGCGGTCTTTATGCTTTACCTGAAAGCGAAAGAAAGCAGCTTCTTTCACCATTATGGCTTGCGAACCAGCTCTATTGGCCGTCCTACATCAGCCTAGAGTACGCTCTTAGTTCATACGGCATTATCCCTGAAGCTGTGGGAGCTTTTACGTCTGTCACCACTCTTAAAACTAGTCATTGCGGGAATGCCCTGGGAACATTCGGTTATAAGAATATTGCCATGAAATATTTCTTTGGCTTCAAAAACATCCAGGATGGGGGAGGAGCGCAATATTGGATCGCTGACCCCGAGAAAGCCGTTCTGGACTTTATCCATCTTTCAATTCCCAGAGGAGTCCGAGTCAACGCTGATCTTTTTATCCGCAATTACAGGTTCCAAAATCTTGAAAAACTGCAGATCAAGCGATTCCGGGAGTACACCGCAAGATTCTCCAATGAAAGGGTGCAAAAGGCCGGAAGGAATTTAATCGGTTTAATAAGGAGCGGTAAGTAGATGAATGATAACCTGAAACATTATTTAACTCAATTTCCCAAAGACCGGCATCTTAATCACACTCGGGAATACGTCCAGTGGCTTATCCTAAAAGCGGTTGATGATGCCGGGTTCAGAAGGGACCTGGCTTTTGTGGGGGGAACTGCTCTGCGCACCGTGTTCAAAATTTCGCGCTTTTCCGAAGACCTGGATTTTTCGCTTGTATCAGGCGCAAAACTTGATGCCAAGGATTTGTCATCAACGGTCGCAAAAGCAATACAGCGCTGCAATTTACAGATCACTATCGCGAAACTCAAAAGTGAAGGAAATGTCATTTCATTTTTTATGAAATTCCAGGATCTGCTTTATCCGCTGGGAATCTCTGCGCATAAAGACCAGCCGCTTTCCATCAAATTGGAGATCGACACGAAACCTCCGAAAGGGTGGGGGCTGGAAGAATATTTCTTCGCTGACCCGGTGATGTTCTGGGTCAATCATTTCGATCTACCCTCGCTTTTCGCCGGAAAACTTCACGCGCTTCTTTTCAGGGGTTATGATAAGGGGCGCGATATCTACGATTTGATTTTTTTCCTTAAAAAGAAAGTATCGTTTAATATGACCATGTTTAAAAACGCAGCGCATCAGACCCACCCCGAGAAGAACTATGCTTCGTCTGGTGATGTTTTTAAGGATCTTGCTTCCAAGCTTAAGCAAAAAGACGAAAAGAAACTAAAGCAGGATATCGCGCCATTTATGCTGGATCCTGAAGACGAAAGATTTATTTCCTGTTCCACAGCCATCCAGCTGCTGATACAGGGCGGATATATCAAGGGTTAGTCTTACTCCCGGGGACACCATACTCAAGATTCGCATGGTGTCCCGGGCGAAGTTCCCGAAACACACCTTGACAAAATCGGGATTCTCCGTAATACTATAAATAGGATGAGCAAGGAGAGGAACTATGCGAATTAAAATGTACACATTCATCATATCCTTGGCATGGATCGCGGTATCTGTGAGCCCGGCCTTCACAAAAATTAAGGACAAGCATATTAATGATGCAATGGCTAATTTTAATGTTCTTATCACTATGCCCGCAGAAGATCCGGGTCGTTCCGAAGGTGAGATCAGCGGTAGTATATTCTGCAACAATGAGTATAACTGCGTTGATTTGGAATTCCTGGAAGGATTTAAGATAAGCAGTCGTGGAGCACAGTTCACAATAACGCCTGCTGATCCCATCGATGATGAAGACGGTCATAGGGTAGAGCACGATGCTTTTTTCCCGGAAGGCACGTCTAATTTTGGCCTGACTGCTAAAGGAAAAATGATGGATGTGATATTTAAGACTGATCCTGAAACTCAAAAAACTACTACACTAACCATTTTAAGAAACCATCAATTTAGCTCATTATCAGTGCCGGATGGCACATTCATCGTATTTAATGAAGGCTCCCAGGCGAGCGAACAATGGGAATGTGAGAAGTGCAAGATAGAAAAGCAGCATATGTTCAATTCGCCTAGGATACTGGGCAGCATTACAGTTTATGACATTGGTCGGAGCCAGCATGCGTTTACCATAGAAAATAAGAACAAAAGTGGCGTCAATTTGCATATTGCGAATAAGCCCTTGGAATCAGAGCGGCTTGTACCGGATTCCACAAGTCTAGTCTATGCTCCCACAGAACATTATCCGGATGGCATGTTCATTGTAGGCTACGGAAGACCGCTATATTCAATCACCAACGAAGGACCCACGCGCATACGCGTTTATTCATATGAACCAGGTGGCAAGCACTGTCAGTTTATTATGCCCACACCGGATATCGTGGAAGAAGCGAACTCCAAATATATTATAAACACGTTTTTCGGAACTAATCAATTTAAGTGTACTCATGAGTTGGATAGGATAAATTTCAATGATTGCTTCTGCAAGTGCATTATTAACAGCAGCTGCCCCAGAGACCGGCCGCCGGGTGGCTCGCAATGCAGAAACAGCTGTGCCAGATGTCTTGATGGAGGAAGTGATTCTGGCATAGGCTGCTACTAGATTCCCGCCCCGATCTCAAACACCACTATCTCAGGTCTGCATAAAAAACGCACTCTTGGCGCGATCCCGCCTTCCACACCCAGACCCCGGCTCACATAGAGTATTGTATCGCCAACTTTATACATGCCGGACTCAAAACGTTTCCCAAATTTCGCCAGGGTCATCATTGCTCCGTAGAACGGCAGTCTTACTTGCCCGCCATGCGTGTGTCCTGAAAGGTACAGGTCTATCCCAAGTTCACTTGCTTTATAAACAAAGTCTGAATAATGGCACAAGAACACTGAGTATGGATCCTGAGCCTTTTGCGGCAAAGTGCCCATCAGATTATCAAAAAGAGGCTCATACCCCACATCCATGCCTATTAAGCGCAGTTTTGTATTGCGGACCATGACATCCTTGTATCCATGCTTCAGCCATGTCGCAGGAGCCTCGGCTAAAACAGCATTGATCCCTGTATCCATATGATCATAATTCCCTTTGACCATATAAATGCCGAAAGGCGCTTTCAGTCTTTTGATGACCTCGCCCACCAGTCCGAATCCTGATGTATCATTGAAATAATCACCTGTAATGACCACAATATCAGGTTCTTGCTTATTCACAAGTTGGATGATCTTCTCAGCGTTCAAGGCGCGCTCATCAAAATGAAAATCCGACAAATGCGCGATCTTGATGCTTGCGCTCGTGGGATCGATCTTAGCGGATTCTAATCCGATGGTTTTTACCTCGATCCATCCCGGTTCTATGAAGCGTCCGTAAAGGATGCATAGCGCTCCAAGGAAAAAAACAACATTTAATCCTATATCCAGGATGCTTTTATGTCTTAAAAGCGGTTTCGGCCATAAAGGGGGGATATCTTTCCCATAATGTTTCCTGATGCTATGGATGATCCACCTGAATTCCATCCATATGACAAGCAGTACAGCACTAAGGAATATTATGAACATCTTTGAAAGTTACCATGAAAGCA